>CAYOIZ010000022.1:0-89009 GCA_964404165.1 uncultured Binatia bacterium (SeqCode)
CACCTCGGGCAGCGTGGTGGTCGTGGTGCTCCCGGGGATGGTGGTGGTCGTCAACTCGGGAATGGTGGTCGTCGTGGTGCTGCACGGGATGGTCGTGGTCGTGGTGCTGGGGCAGCCGCTGAAGTCGATCGTGCACTGCCCGGTGCAGGTGAGGAACGCGCCGGCGACCGAGCTGCCGGGGCAGGTGGCGTTGCCGAACTGGTTCGTGTCGCACTCTTCGCCCGATTCGAGGACGCCGTTGCCACAGACCGACGCCGGGATCGTGGTGCTGGTCGTGGTGGTCGGCGGCACGGTGGTGGACGTCGACGAGGTCGTCGTCGTGGTCGGCATCATGCCGGCGAGGGCGATGCGATTGCGCTTGAGACGGATGCTCTGGGCCACGAAGCGGCCCTCGAGCTCGGCCGAGGTACCGGCCGAGAAGCGCCCGTTGGGCGCACACACCAGCGCACTGACCTTGGACTTGCGGGACGCCTTGAAGCGCGTGCCCTGCACGAAGATCTCGATGTCGTCGGCGCCGGTGCTGCCGTTGCGCGGACCGATCTCGGTGGCATTGCTGGTGGTGACGACCCCGGTGACGTTGAGCGTCGACGGTCCATCGAACAGCACCTTGCCGTCACGCGAAACCTGCAGGTTGCAGATGGTGGTGGTGCCGGAGAGGATGAGGGTGCCCTTGCCGCCCGCGCCGCCCTCGACCTTCACGTCGCCGTACGCACCGGGGGGCAGGGTGACGGTCTGTCCCTTGCCGACGAGCACCGGGCTGCCGGCGTTACAGGCGGGGAACGACTCGGGGTAGCCGCAGGCCTCGGCCAGATCGTCGAAGGGATTCACGAAAGGCGCCGGGTTGCCGCAGGTGGCTCCGGTGCCGGCGCTCGCGTTGGCGAACAGGCTGTCGCAGCTCGTCTTGCCGGCGAACTTGGCGGTTGGAGCCGCAACGTCTGAATCCGGCGCATCGAGCGACGTCCGAGAGGAGAACAACCCAGTCGTGACGCCGAGGTCGCCATCGATCACCGTGAGCCGCTTGGCGCGGATCGAATCCTGCGCCAGCAGTACGTACCCGGTGATGTTCGTGCTTTGGGCATTCGCCAGCGCTGGTGTCAGGAGAGCGAGAACGACGAGCTGGCCAGCGAGTGCTCGCAGCGTGAACTTACGCATGTATGGACCCCTTCCGAGAACTTCGGTCTGCACGACGGGCTGCGGAGCAAGTCGCATGCCCGTAAAAACCGTTATGTCTGCTCGACTTTTTCAAGGTGACCCCGGGCATGTACGCCGGGTTCATGCAGCGGCGCAAGTGTTCCGCCTACCTTCGCGCGAGAGTGTTTCCATGAGGCGACCGTCGCGCCCGATACGGTCGAGCGGTCGAGCAAGTAGAACCACGGATGTGGTGCCATGCCTATCCCGAAATCGCATGCCATGGCGTCCGCGCAGAAAGGTAGCTCGTGCCGTGCGGTCTGCCGCCCGACCGCCGGGTTCGGCGACCGATCGTGCATGATCGAGCGATGCGTTCATGCGCGGATGATGCATGTATCTGGCATGGGTGCTCGGACGCGCGTCGCGGGCCTGCGCTCGCGACGGTTGCCTTGCGGGAGGATCGAATCGCGCGACCGTGCACGGCGACCTGTGCCTCCGCCGCTTCCCTCCAGCGCGCCGCGTTGCTCCGGGGTTGCGGCGGACGGCGTGTGGAGTCTATCAACGAGGCCCGGTGGACCTGACCAGACGCAGCCTGTTGCGGCTCGGGACGTTGGTGACCGGCGCCGCAGTCCTCGATGCGTGCACGCCGCCCCGGAGCCGCTCCACATCGCCGGGCGCCAGCATGCTGCCGGCAGCTCACGTGGCGACGACGATGCCCTTCCAGCGCCTGGCCTACGGCGAGTCGCCGTCCCAGTTCGGCGACCTGCGGGTGCCGGGCGGGCCGGGGCCGCATCCCGTCGTGGTGATCGTCCACGGTGGCTTCTGGACCACCGGCTATGATCTCGAACTCATGACGCCGATGTGTGAAGCGCTCGCCCGCGACGGCATCGCCACGTGGAACGTCGAGTATCGTCGCGTCGGCGATCCCGGCGGTGGATGGCCGGGGACGTTTCTCGACGTCGCCGCCGCCGCCGATCACCTCCGTACGCTGACGGGCGCCCATGCGCTCGATCCGCGTCGCATCGCGACGCTCGGGCATTCGGCCGGTGGGCAGCTCGCCCTGTGGGCGGCCGGGCGTCGCTGGATCCGCGACGGCGAGCTGTTCCAGCCGTCGCCGCTGCGTGTGCAGGGCGCCGTGTCGCTGGCCGGCGTCGTCGATCTGCGGCGAGCGTGGTCGCTCGGCTTCGAAGCGGTCGGCCGTCTCATGGGGGGTACCCCCGAGGAGTACCCCACCCGCTACGACACCGGCTCGCCCGCCGACCTCCTGCCCCTCGGCGTGCCACAGGTGCTGCTCCATGGGAGCGACGACCAGGTCGTGCCGGCGACGCTGAGCGCCGACTACCGCGCCGAGGCCGTGGCCCGTGGCGACGACGTGCAGCTCGTCCCACTGCCCGGCGTCGGACATGCGGAGCTGATCCAGCCGACGTCGGCGGCATGGCCGCCCGTCCTGGACGCCGTCCGCGCGGTCGTCACGCTCAGCTGACCCGCCTCACGCGGCCGACGAATCGAGCACCTCGCGCAGGAAGCGGCCGGTGTGCGATCCCGCCACCCCGGCAACCGCCGCCGGCGGCCCGCTCGCCACGACACGGCCGCCACCGGCGCCCCCCTCGGGGCCGAGGTCGATCAGCCAGTCGGCCTCCTTCACGATGTCGAGGTTGTGCTCGATCGTGATCACCGTGTTGCCGCGCTCGACGAGCCGGTGCAGGACGTCGACGAGGCGTTCGGTGTCGGCGAAGTGCAGGCCGGTCGTGGGCTCGTCCAGGATGTACAGCGTCCGGCCGCGGGACTCCTTCGCCAGCTCGTAGGCCAGCTTGATGCGCTGGGCCTCGCCGCCGGACAGCGTGTTGCTCGGCTGCCCGACGGTGAGGTAGCCGAGCCCGATGTCGGCGAGGACGCGGAGCGCGCGCGCCACCGGTGGATGCGGCACGAAGAACTCGGCGGCTTCCTCCACCGTCATCGCGAGCACCTCGGCGATGGTCCGGCCGCCATAGCGCACCGAGAGCGTCTCGTCGGTGAAGCGACGCCCCTGGCAGACGTCGCAATCCACCCACACGTCGGGGAGGAAGCTCATCTCCATGCGCACGCGACCCTGCCCGGCGCACGCCTCGCACCGCCCGCCGGCGACGTTGAAGGAGAAGCGCCCCGCGCTCCAGCCGCGCAGGCGGGCGTCCGGCACCATCGCGAAGAGGCGGCGGATGTCGTCGAAGAACCCGACGTACGACGCCGGCGTCGAGCGCGGGGTGCGTCCGATGGGTGTCTGGTCGACCTCCACCGCGCGGATCAGCTCCTCGACCCCCCGCAGCCCGCGATGCGTCCCCACGCGTCCGACCGGGAGTCCGAGCGAGCGACGCACGGCACGGAAGAGCACGTCGCGCACGAGCGTCGACTTCCCCGATCCGGACACGCCCGTGACGCAGGTCCACGCGCCGAGCGGCAGGCGCACGTCGATGTCCGCCAGGTTGTGCTCCGCGGCGCCGAGCACCTCGAGCCAGGCACAACCGTCGAGCGACCGCTCCGGGGTACGCCGGCCGCGGCCGCCGACGAGATACCGACCCGTGACGCTGCCCGGCATGCTCGCCAGGCGCGCCGGCGGCGCCACCGCGACGACCCGACCCCCGTGCACGCCCGCGCCGGGGCCGAGATCGACGACGAGATCCGCGCGACGGATCGTCGCCTCGTCGTGCTCGACGACCAGCACCGTGTTGCCCCGCGCCTTGAGCTCGTCGAGCGCGTCCAGGAGGAGATCGTTGTCGCGCGGGTGGAGCCCGATGGTGGGCTCGTCGAGCACGTAGCAGACGCCGCGCAGGTTCGAGCCCAGCTGTGCTGCGAGTCGGATGCGCTGCGCCTCGCCGCCCGACAACGTGTCGGCGCGACGGTCGAGCGCCAGGTAGCCCAGCCCGACCTGATCGAGGAACCGCAACCGCGGGCCGATCTCGCGCATGGGTCCCTCGGCGATGGTCCGCTCGCGCGTTCCGAAGCGCAGCGCGGCGACCGCGGCGGCTGCGTCCCGCACCGACAGCGCGGTGAGATCGGCGATGCCGTGGCCATGCACCCGCACCGCGCGCGCCCGCGCGTTGAGGCGCAGTCCGCCGCAGGCGGGACACGACCGCTCGACGGTGAACGCCTCGAACGCGGCCGGATCGTCGAGCAAAGCCGCTTCGAGCGCCGCCGTGGCCCGCTCGCGCACGAGGGTGCGTTGCCGCGCGGTGAGCCGCGACACCGGCTTGTCGAGCGGCACGCCCGCCGTCGCCAGCGCCTTCAGCAGACGGCGACGCACCTTCACCTGCGTCGCGTCCTCGAACGGCAGCAGCGCGCCGGCTTCGAGCGAGCGCTGCGGATCGAGAATGCTCTCCGCGTCGAGCTCGCCTCGCACCCCGGCCCCGCGGCACTCGCCGCAGGCCCCCTGACGGCTGTTGAACGAGAACAGCCGCGGGTCGAGCGGCGGAAACCCGGTGCCGCAGCCGGGGCACACGAGCCGCTCCGAGAAGAGCCGCTCGCCGGTGGCGCCGAGGATGGCCACCGCCCCGCTGCCGAGACGCAGCGCCCGCGCCAGCGCCTCGTCGAAGGCGGCGGACGTGGGCGCGACGTCGCTCGCCACCACCAGCTCGATGTCGTGCTCACGGTAGCGATCGAGCAGCTTCACCTCGGCCAGGCTGACGCGCCGTCCGTCGATCCGCGCCTCCTTGAGCTTGAGCTTGCGCGCGCCGGCGAGCACCTCCTTGTGGTAGCCCTTGCGGCCGCGAATGACCGGAGCGAGCAGCGTGACGCCGCCGTCGCCCATCTCGCGGCGCACCTGCGCCACGATCTGGCCCCGCGTCTGCGAGCGGATCGGCACGTCGCAGTCGGGGCAGTGCTGCACGCCGAGCTTCGCGAACAGCAGTCGGAGATAGTGCGCCACCTCCGTCACGGTGGCGACCGTCGACGTGCGACCGCCGCGCGACAGGCGCTGCTCGATGGCCACCGTCGGCGGAAGGCCGACCAGGAGGTCGACGTCCGGCTTCGCCATGACGCGCAGGAACTGCCGGGCGTAGGTCGACAGGCTGTCGATGTAGCGCCGCTGCCCCTCGGCGTAGAGCACGTCGAACGCCAGCGACGACTTGCCGGAGCCGGACAACCCCGTGAAGACGATCATCTGGTCGCGCGGCAGCTCGAGGCCGACGTCGCGCAGATTGTGCTCGCGTGCGCCGACGATGCGGATGCCGGCCGGCGGCACGGTCGAGGTCCACACCGCCTCCGCGTCACGTACCGCGGTGGCGTGGCCCAGGACCTCGCGCAGGTGCCGTCCCGTGTGCGACTCCGGGGTGGCCGCGATCCGTTCGGGTGTGCCGGCGACCACCAGTCGCCCCCCACCCGCGCCACCCTCCGGGCCCAGCTCGATCACCCAGTCGGCGCACTTCACCACCTCGAGATTGTGCTCGATGACGAGGAGCGAGTGGCCGCGCTCCACCAGACGGGACAGGCAGCCGAGGAGCGTTTCGATGTCCGCCAGGTGGAGGCCCGTGGTGGGCTCGTCGAATATGAACAGCGTGTGCGCCTTCGCCTCGCGTCCGAGATGGGCGGCGAGCTTCAGGCGCTGCGCCTCACCGCCGGAGAGGGTCGACAGGGGCTGTCCGAGCCGGAGGTAGTCGAGGCCGACGTCGGCGAGCGGCTGCAGCCGCGTGCACACCTCGCGCACGTCGGCGAAGGTGACGAGGGCCTCGGCGACCGTCAGGTCGAGCACGTCGCGTATCGAACGGCCCTGCCAGCGCACCTCGAGGACGTCGGGCTGGAAGCGCGCGCCGTGACACTCGGCGCAGGGTACGTAGACGTCCGACAGGAACTGCATCTCGATGCGCTCGAAGCCCTCGCCCGTGCAGGTCTCGCAACGTCCGCCCGCGACGTTGAACGAGAACGTGGCGGCGGTGTAGCCGCGCAGGCGGGCGAGGTCGGTCTTGGCGAAGCAGGCGCGGATGCCGTCGTAGGCACGCAGGTAGGTGGCGGCGTTCGCGCGCGGCGTCGAGCCGATCGGCGACTGGTCGACCATGATCGCTTCGGCGATGCGCTCCGCTCCCTCGATGGTGCGACACGCGCCCGGCACGCCGTCGGGATGGCCGAGGCGTTTCCGCAACCCGCGATAGAGGACGTCCTCGATCAGCGTCGACTTGCCCGAGCCGGACACGCCGGTGACGGCGACGAAGCAGGCGAGCGGCACGTCGACGTCGACGTCCTGCAGGTTGTGGGCGCTCGCACCGCGGATGCCGAGCATCAGCGACGGCAACGGCTTCTTGCGCTTGCGCGGGATCGGGATCCGCCGACGCCCCGACACGAACTCGGCCGTGACCGAGCCGCGGGCGCGGGCGAGTTCACGCGTGGCTCCCGCGAACAGCACCTGCCCGCCGCGCTCGCCCGCGCCCGGCCCGATGTCGATGACGTGGTCGGCGGCGCGGATGATGGTGGGGTCGTGCTCGACGACCACGACCGTGTTGCCCTGATCGCGCAGGCGGTGGAGGAGGCGTACCAGGCGTTCGGTGTCGCGGGGGTGGAGACCGATCGACGGCTCGTCGAGCACGTAGAGCGTGTTCACCAGCGACGAGCCCACCGCCGTGGTCAGATCGACGCGCTCGAGCTCGCCGCCGGACAGCGTGCGCGACTGGCGGTCGAGCGTCAGGTACTCGAGCCCCACCTCGACCAGATAGCGCAGGCGGCTGCGGACCTCGTCGAGCACGAGCGCGGCGACGGTCCCCGCCTGGCTCTGCTCGACGACGAGCGCCGCGAGGAAGCGCTCGGCGTCGCCGATCGGCAGCTGATTGACGTCGGCGATGGTGAGGCCGCCGACCCGGAAGTCGAGCGCCTCGGGCCGCACGCGCGCGCCGTTGCACGCCGGGCACAGCGTGTAGCTCCGGTAGCGGGCGAGGAAGACCCGCACGTGCATGCGGTACGTGCGGCCTTCGAGCCACTTGAACCATCGTCGCACGCCGGGGTAGCGGCCGTGGCCCTTGCCGCCGCCGTCGAGCACGAGGGCACGGTGGGCCGCCGGCAGATCGACCCAGGCGACGTCGGTGGCGATGCCCATCTTGGCGCAGAACTTGAGCAGCTCGCCGCGCTCCCAGCTCGTCGCCTTCGTCGACCACGGCTTGATGGCGTCGTCGGCGATGGCACGCTGCGGGTCGGGCACGACCAGATCGAGGTCGAGGTCGATGACCCGTCCGAAGCCGCGGCACGTCTCGCAGGCGCCGAGCGGGCTGTTGAACGAGAACAGGTTCGGGACCGGCTCACGCACGGCGAAGCCGCAGGCGGAGCAGGTCGGCGCCGTCGAGAACCGCTCCGTCGCGCCGCCGGCGTCGGGCAACACGACCGCGGCATGCCCCCGTCCGTGCCGGAACGCCTGCTCGAGCGACTCGACGAGACGACCGCGCTCGGCAGGGCGGAGCTGCAGCCGGTCCTGGACGACGCGGATCTCGCTGCCGGAGGGTGGCGCCTCCAGCTCGTCGAGGGCGATCGTCCCGTCCGGACCGAGCACCCGCACGAAGCCGGCACCCAGGAGCCCCTCCCGGGCGTCGGCCCAGGGCAGCTCGGCCGGCAGCGGCACGGCGAACGTCACCAGCGCGCGCGCATCGGCATGCCCCGCCAGGAGCGCGGTGGCGGCGCTCTCGGGCGTGTCCCGGACGACCGGTGTGCCACAGTGCCGACAGTGCGGCACCCCGACGCGGGCGAACAGCAGCTTCAGGTAGTCGTGGACCTCGGTCATCGTGCCCACCGTGGAGCGCGACGTCTTGACGGGGCGGCTCTGGTCGATCGCGATGGCGGGCAGGATGCCGTCGATGCGCTCGACCTGCGGTCGCTCCATGCGGTCGAGGAACTGCCGCGCGTAGGTCGAGAAGCTCTCGACGTAGCGGCGCTGGCCCTCGGCGTAGAGGATGTCGAAGGCGAGGCTCGACTTGCCCGACCCGGAGACGCCGGTGACCACCGTGAGCCGCCCGACCGGGATGTCGACGTCGACGTTCTTCAGGTTGTGCTCGCGGGCACCGACGATGCGGATGCTCGCGGGCGACGTACCGGACGGGCTCCGCACTCTGGCCAAGCGTCGCAGTATAGCCGCGACGTCGGTCGTGGAAAGGGCCGCGCCTCAGCGCGCGCCGGCGGCGGGGCGCATCGCCGTCGCCGGCGGTGGGACGAGCGTCAAGCCGGACGCGAGCACGCGTGCCTCCGGGGCGACCTGCTCGTAGCCGACGCTCTCCCCGTCGCCGATGACGGCGCCGACACCCACGATGGCGCGACGGACACGCGCCCCGCGGCCGATGCGACAGCCGTCGAGCAGCAGACAGTCCTCGATCTCGGCGCCGGCGTCGACGTACACCCCCGCGCCGAGCACCGACCGCACGATCTCGGCGCCACGCACGCACGTGCCGTCGCCGAGCAGCGTGTTGAGGACGTGCCCCGGGTGCCCGCTGGAGTCGCTCACCACCTTGGCCGGCGTCGTCCCGCTGCTGCCCGCACGCAGGCTCCAGTCGCGCGACCACAGGTCGAGCGGCGGATCGGGGAGGCAGAGCTGCATCTGTGCGTCGTAGTACGCCTCGATGGTACGGGGCTCGTGCCAGTAGGCGTCGCGACCCGTGGCGGGCGTGCCGCCGACGATGCCGGCCGCGAGCCGTCCCGTCCGCATGAGCACCGCGGCCACCGCGGCATCGTCACGTGCCCCGAGCGTCTCGAGGTCCGCCAGCAGCGGTGATACGGCCCCGGCGCGTACGACGACGTTGCCCGTCCACAGCATGGCGAGCGGCGCGTCGGTGGCGTGGGCCACGGTGACGCGCGCGACGTGTCCGTCGCCGTCGAGGTCGAGGAGCAGGCCGTGCCCATCGTCGACGGACAGGACCGGCATGCACGCCAGCGTGACGTCCGCACGCCGTGCCTCGTGGGCCGCCAGGACCGGGTGGAGATCGGCTGCGAGCAGGTGGTCGCCAGCGAGGCCGACGATGGTGGCGCCGCGCGCCGTCGGGGCCGTGGCGGCACATGCCTCCAGCATGCGACGCAGTCGACCGGCCTCGGACCCGGCGGCGGCGCGCACGCGTGGCAGCCGTTGCGGTCCTTCGGACGGGATCATGGCCGGACGATACGTCGCCAGAGGTTCCGCCACGCCCGCGACGGCGATTTCGACGTCGCGCACCGAGGCGTGCAGCAGCGCCGACAGGGCGAAGTCCATGACTCGATGACGGACGGCGAAGGGGGCGAGGGCCACGTCGTCGGGCAGCCCGAGGAACGCCAGCGGGAGGCCGTGACCCGGAGCCGCCCCCACCACGATCACGCCAACCGTCCGCCCCATGCCCCACCTCCTGGTTGCAGTCCGGGATACTGGATCGCGCGTCTAGCACGCGCGCAGGTGGGTGGGAAGATAGGGTTACTGATAGGCGACGTGACGCGTCGTCAGCACCTGGAGATCGGCGATGAGCTCACGCACGGCCGCGCGGGTGTCGCGCGCGTTCCGGCGCAGCTCACGCTCGAGCTGGATGCGACGACCGTCCCGGAGGGAGCGGTTGCGGAGCTGCAGATGGGCCCGCTGCATCTCGGCACGCCGGTCGAGGAGACGATCGACCTTGGCGAGCGCCAGCAGTCGTACGCGGGGCTGTGGCGAGCCGTCGGCCACCGACAGGAGGCGCGACAGCAGGCCGACGTGGTGGCGTCCGATCTCCTCGGCGAGCCGCGGATCGGCGCGCACGATGATGAGGCAGAACGCGACCTCGAGCTCGCGCAGCGCCGCCTCGGTCTGGCCGCTCTTCAGGTGCGCGTCGGCGCGTTGGACCCGGGCGACGCACCGCCCGAAGCGGGCGCGCTCGATGGCAGCCAGGACAGGGCTGAGCAACGGCTGCGCCAGCAGCACCACGAGTCCGACCACCAATGCCAGAGCGAGCGGCAGGAGGACGAGCGCGACGAGCGCGGTCGACATGCGAGTACGTGGAACTGTAGGGGACGCCTCGTGCGGTGACAAGGGGGCACGGTGCTGTCCGGTCGCTTCAGAGCAGTACGCGGTAGTCCAGGGCGGGGAACGGGTTGTCGCGATCCTCGAGCACGGCGAGCGCGCGATCGTCGACGGCGTTGCGCTCGACCTCGTCGCACAGGCGCTGGCATCGCAGCAGGTTGTCCGTCGTCCGCCGCACCGCGTACTCCGCCGTCGTCTCGCGCGACATCATGAAGGCCCAGTCGCTCGCCTGTGCCAGCAGCAGCTCGCGCAGCGCCTGCGTCAGGGCACGCCGGGTGCGATCGTTCGCGCCGGGATAGCGCCGGCAGAGCGTCAGCAGGCGCTCGCCGGTGGCATGCAGGTGCGGGTATATCCAGTCGTTCTGCGACGCCAGCCAGACCTCCTGGTGGCCCTTCCAGCCCCAGGTGCTCGCCGCCGGCGTCGCCTCCTGCAGCACCGGATGGCGTTCGAGGTCGTCACCGAGGGTGCACGCCTCCAGCTCCGGCGTGGCGGCGAGCTGGCGCAGCACCAGATCGAGCCACTGCGGGCCCTCGAACCACCAGTGTCCGAAGAGCTCGGCGTCGTACGGGCACACCACCACGGGCGGGCGGTCCATCGTCCGCGCCAGCCATTCCACCTGCGTGCGCCGCGACGCGACGAAGTGCGTCGCATGCACCTCCACGCGCTCGCGCGCACGGTCCGGATCGTACGGCTCCTTGGCGTCGGTCTTGCCCGTGATGCGATGGTACTTCATGCCGGTGTGGATGCGGCCGCTCGGCGGCAGGACGGGTCGCAGCTGCTCCTCGGGCAGATCGAACCCGATGTCGCGATAGAAGTCGCGGTACCAGAAGTCGCCCGGATACCCGTCGTCGGCGCTCCACACCTGCTTCGAGGTGTCGGGGTCACGGCCGTACGCCGCGACGCCGGACCCGCAGGCGACGGGTGCGTACGCGCCGTACACCGGGCGCGGCGTGGCATGCGTCAGGCCGTGCGTGTCGACGACGAAGTACCGGAATCCGGCACGGGCGAGCTCGCGCTCCAGGCCCGGCACGTATGCGCACTCGGGCAACCAGAAGCCGTCCGCCGAGCGCCCGAAGAAGCGACGGTATTCGGCCGCCGCGACCTCGATCTGCGCCCGTACGAGCGGCCCCGAGGTGCCCAGCAGCGGCAGGATGGCATGCGTGGCCGCGGTGGTGATGATGTCGACGAGGCCGCGCTCCTGGTAGGTGCGGAAGGCGCCCGCCAGGTCGTGCTGCCACTCGTCGAGGAACAGCGTCCGCGCGCGCGTGAAGCGCCGGAGGTACATCTCGGCGCAGCGATGGAACGCCGGCTCGGGGCGCGTCCGCCGCTCCTCCTTCTCCGCCAGCTCCACGAGCCGATCGAGGTGCCGGAGATAGCGCGCGCGCAGCAGCCGGTCGGCGAGCATGCCCAGCAGGGTGGGGCTCAGCGACAGCGTGAAGCGTGCCGGCACCCGATCGCGGTCGAGGCCGTCGAGCACCTCGAGCAGCGGCAGGTACGTCTCGGTGATGGCCTCGAACAGCCACCGCTCCTCGAGGAAGTCGTCGTGCTCCGGATGCCGGACGAACGGGAGGTGGGCGTGCAGCAGGAGGGCGATGCGACCCTGGATCATCTTCGCGGCCCCGGACGATCAGCGAAACGGGAGGGCGTCGCTCGATCCCGACGGCGCGGGCGAGGAGAAGGTCACCGGCTCGCTCGCCACCCACTGGCCGGACCACTCGGCCGACGCTGGCGCGGTCCCCTGACGGCTCATCGTCACCCAACGCACGCTGGTGTCGGACGACGGATGGGCCGGAGGCGACACCGTCGAATTGGATCGGACCAGGCAGACGAACCGGCCGCTCGGCGCACGCAGGCCGACCTCGACGGACCAGGTGTCGTCGGGCTCGACCTCGACGTACCAGCGTTCGGCCCCGGGCGTGAGCGGCAGATCGGCGACGACGCGGCTGTGCGGCTGTTCGCCACGATGGAGGCGGAGGACCTCCGTCACGCGTTCCGCCTCTGACCCGAGCGAGCGGAGCGCCTCCACCCGCGTCACCGGCATGATCTCCCACCAGACGAAGAGACAGCAGGGATCGCGTGCCGTCAGGACCGCCCGATTCACTCCGTAGGCGCGGGGCAGGGTCCCGGTGTCGGCGGTCTGCGGTCCGGCCGGCGCCGGGCCGTTGCCCGCGGAGAACTTGGTGGCCTCGACGGCTTCGTGTGGGCCCTGCGACGGCGGGTGATTCTCCGGGCGGGTCGGAGCGACCTCGGGAGGGACGCCATGGAGGAAGGGCTCGAGGCCGGCCTGCGCGCGCCGGAAGACCTCCTGCGCACAGGCGACGATGAGCTCGAGAGCCCCCCGACCAGCACTCACGACGTCCGTCAAGCTCACGACAGCATCGTAGCGGGTCGACGCGGGAGCGGCAACGCACTGCGGCGAGAAATCGCGTTCAGGGGGCCGATCGGGCGTGCTGCGTCAGCGCCGCCAGGACGGCGGCAGGCTCCGCGGCCCGGAGCATCGTGCTCCGCAGCTCGGGTGATCGCAGCAGGGTAGCGACGCCGGCCAGGATTCGCAGGTGCGCGTCGCCCGCATTGGGAGGCGACAGGACCAGCGCGACGATGTCGATCCACACCGTCGGCACCGGCTCGTACAGACCGCGTGCCGACACCGCGAGGGCGACGGCCGGCTCCGTCATGCCGTTCAGGCGGGCGTGCGGCACGCCGACGCCGATCTCGAGCACTGCGGTCGAGGCCTCGGCTTCGCGCGCGACCACGGCCTTCACGGCCGACGCGACGCCGTCGTCGGCGACGGCGCCCGCGCGCGCGAGCTGGCCGATGAGCCCCTCGACCGTCTCCCGGAAGGTCCGCCAGGGGGGCGCGATCGCGATCAGCTCCGGACGCAGACGAGCGACGAAACTCATGGCGGCGCTGGTGTACCGCCCTCGAACGCGGATGACAACGAAAACGACGCATCGTGGCGTGGTCGGGCCCCTGCTATGATCACCGCATGCGACGGATCGGCATCCTCACCAGCGGCGGGGACGCACCCGGAATGAACGCGGCGATCCGAGCCGCGGTGCGCCACGGGCTGTCGATCGGCCTCGAGGTCGTCGGCATCCGGCGCGGATTCGCCGGGCTCCTCGGCGGCGAGATCGAACCGCTCACCCGCACCGGCGTGGCCAACGTCATCCAACGTGGCGGTACCATCCTCGGCACCTCCCGGAGCGATCGCTTCCGCGAGCCCGAGGGACGGACGCGGGCGGCTGCTCTGCTACGCGAAGCCCGAGTCGAGGGCCTGGTCGTCATCGGTGGGGAGGGCACGCTCCGCGGCGCCTCGCTGCTCTCCCGGGAGCACGGCCTGGCGGTGGCCGGCGTCCCTGGGACGATCGACAACGACGTCTACGGCACCGACTTCACCATCGGCTTCGACACCGCCGTGAACACCGCGCTCGACGCCATCGACCGCATCCGCGACAGCGCCGCGTCCCACGACCGTCTCTTCATCGTGGAGGTGATGGGCCGTGCCTGCGCGGACATCGCCCTGTCCGTCGGCGTCGCCGGCGGGGCCGAAGCCGTGATCATCCCGCATGCGCCGAGCGATCTCGTGCGGCTCGGCGCCGATCTCTGGAAGAGCTGGGAGCGCGGCAAGCGCAGCAGCATCATCGTCGTGGCCGAGGGCGGCGAGCAGGGACGGGCATTCCGCGTCGCCCGCGGCCTGCAGGACATCACGGGCCTGGAGCCGCGCGTCTGCGTCCTGGGGCACATCCAGCGCGGGGGGACGCCGTCGGCCCGCGACCGCATTCTCGGCAGCCGGCTCGGTGCGGCAGCGATCGACATCCTGCTCGAAGGTGGTGGCTTCATGGCCGGTGAGGCGGGAGGTCGGCTGGTCCGGGTGCCGCTGGACGACACGTGGGGCAAGGAACGGGTGCCCCCGATGGACCTGCAGGAGCTGGCGCAGGAGCTGGCGTAGCGACTGGTCCGAGTTCCCCCCCCGGCGTCGATCTGCTATCCGGCGGCACCCCATGACGTCCGCACACGGTGACGCCGCCCTCCACCCGAATCGACATCGCATCTCGCTCGCCATCGCCGTCCTCGCGACGGTACCGGGCATCGTGATCCGGCTCACCGAGCCGCATCTCTCGCACCCGGCCGAGGCACTGCTCTTCGGCCTCGCCATCGTCGGCGCCGCATTCATGCTGTCGTGGGCCGCCGAGGTGGCCCAGATCGACATCTCGGCCGGCCTCGCGATCGCGCTGCTCGCCTTCATCGCGGTGCTCCCCGAGTACGCCGTGGACATGGTGTTCGCCTGGAAGGCCGGACACGCCGTCGCGGCGTTCGGCCCGGAGTGCCGGCCACCGGGCGAGCTGCTCGAATCGCCGTGTTCGCTGGCACTCGCCAACATGACCGGTGCCAACCGGCTGCTCATCGGCATCGGGTGGTCCATGGTCGTGTTCATCGCCTGGTACCGCACCAGCAAGAAGGGCGACACCTTCACCGGCGTGGCGCTCGAGCGGTCGAACTCCATCGAGCTGGCGTTCCTGGCCGTCGCGACGGCCTACTCGCTGACGCTGCCGCTCAAGACCACGATCACGCTGCTCGACGCGATGGTGCTGGTCGGCATCTTCATCGCCTACACCATCCGCATCTCGACGGCACCGGCGGAGGAGCCCCACCTCGTCGGCCCCGCGAGCTACCTCGGCACGTTCGGTGATGCCCCGCGGCGAACCGTGGTGGGCATCCTCTTCGTGTTCGCCGCCGGCGTCATCCTGCTGGTCGCCGAGCATTTCGCCGAAGCGCTGGTGGCGACGGGACGCGACTACAACATCAGCGAATTCCTCCTCGTGCAGTGGCTCGCGCCGCTGGCGTCGGAAGCGCCCGAGCTGCTGGTGGCGGGTCTCTACGCGTGGCGGCTCAACACGGTCGCCGGCCTCGGCACGCTGGTGTCGTCGAAGGTGAACCAGTGGACGCTGCTGGTGGGGACGCTCCCCATCGTCTTCGCCATCGCGTCGGGGACGCTCGGCGGACTGCCGGTCGAGCCGCGGCAGCGCGAGGAGCTGCTGCTCACCGCGGCGCAGTCGGTGTTCGCCGTCGCCATCCTGGTGTCCCTGTCGATCTCCAAGTGGGAGGCCCTGACGCTCTTCGGCCTGTTCTGGGCGCAGTTCATCCTGGGCGGCATGGTGCCGGAGGCCTGGCACGGCGTGGAGCGCATCGGGGTGTCCATCGTGTACCTGCTCCTCGCCGCCTGGATCGTCGTGCGCGAGATGGCGGCGGTGAAGACGCTCCTGCGCGACGGCTTCCGCACGTCGCACCAGGCGCTGCGGGAATAGCTACGCCAGGACCTTGGCGTCGCGCAGCCGCGTGATGGTGGCGTCGTCGTAGCCGCAGACGTCGCGCAGCACTTGATCGGTGTCGGCGCCGAGACACGGCGCCGGACGCCGCACGCGCGAGTCGCTCGCCGACATCGTCCACGGTACGCCGGCGTGCTTGCGCACGCCCACCTCGGGATGCTCGAGCTCGACGAAGTAGCCGCGCTCGGCGAGGTGCGGGTCGTCCGCCAGGTCGCGGTTCGTCGCCACCGTGAACGCGGGGATGCCGGCGGCCTGCAGGCGTGCCGTGACGTCACCCGGCTCCTGCGTCAGCGTCCACGCCGTCACCAGCTCCTCGAGCGCGTCCTCGTGCCGCTTTCGCGCGACCACGGTCACGAAGCGCGCATCGGCGGCCAGCTCGGGCTGCCCCATGATCTCGGTGCAGCGCCGCCACGCCGCGTCGTCCTCGATGGCGATGGCGACCCAGCGATCGTCGCCGCCACCGGTGCGGAAGACGCCGTGGGGCGCCATGTGCGGATCGCGGTTGCCGTCACGTTCCGGCGCGACGCCGTTCATCGTCTGCGCCAGGAGACCCTCGGGCAGCACGGCCATCGACGTTTCCCACTGGGAGAGATCGATGTACTGGCCCTTGCCCGTCTTGGCGCGGTGGAGCAGCGCCGCCAGCACGGCGACGGCCCCGTGCAGACCGCCGGTGGGATCGCCGTACGAGACGCCGACGTGCATCGGCGGAAACCCCTTGTAGCCCGTCAGTGAGGACATGCCGGAGAGGGGCACCTGCGCCGGTCCGTACGACACCTTGTCGTGATCGGGGCCGGTGGCGCCGTAGCCGGAGAGCGCGATCATGATGACGTCGGGCCGCAGCCCCCGCAGCACCTCGTAGCCGAGACCCATCCGGTCCATCACGCCGGCGGCGAAGTTCTCGACGACGACGTCGCTGCTGGCGCAGATCGCCTTCGCCACCGCGAGCGCATCGGGCTGCTTCATGTCGAGCGTGACGCTCTTCTTGCCCTGGTTGAACTGGTTGAAGTAGCCGCTGCGATTCTTGCCGGGCTTGAACTCGGCGAACGGCGGCAGCAGCCGCGTGACGCAGAGCCGGGTGGCGGTCTCGACGCGAATGACCTCGGCGCCGAGGTGCGCCAGCTGCAGCGTGCAGAACGGCCCCGCCCACACCCACGTGAAGTCCGCGACGCGGATGCCTTCGAGCGGTGCACGGCGCGGGGTCACAGCACGCCCTCCGCCGCGAGCGCCGCGGCGTCGAGCCCGTGCGCACCGAAGACCTCGGCGTTGTGCTGGCCGAGACACGGTGCCGGTCGACGCAGGGTCCATGGCGTGACCGACATGCGATACGGCGCCCCGGGCATCGTCACCGCGCCGGCCACGGGATGGTCGACGGTGACGAAGAAGCCGCGTGCCTGCAGATGCGGCGACGCGATCAGGTCACCCATCGTCGACACCGGCGCGAACGGCACACGCCGCGCCTGGGCGGCGTCGTAGAGCTCCTGCACCGACTGCGTGGCGCACCACTCCTGCAGGAACACCTGGAGCGCGTCGAAGTTCGCCCCGCGCGCGATGCGATTCTCGAACAGCTCCATCTCCGCCCACTCCGGGGTGCCCATGATCTCCACGAAGGCGCGCCACTGATGCTCCTCGACGCAGCAGATGAAGATCCAGCCGTCGCGGCACTCCATGAAGCAGAGCGGCTGGATCGGTTTCGCCCCGAGCCGCGATGCCACGAGTCCGCAGTAGGGCCAGAACTCGAACGTCAGCTCGAGGATGGCGGCCACCGACTCCTGCGTCGACACCTCGACGTGCTCGCCGTGTCCGCTGCCGATGCGCGCGAACAACGCCGCCAGGGAGGGAATCGCCGCGTTGAGGCCCGCCTGGAACCCGGACTGATCGCCGAACGCCTTGAGCGGCGGCAGCTCGGGATGCTGTGGATCGCCGTTCAGCTGTGCGATGCCACCGGCGCTCCACGTGACGACGTCGGAGCCGCGATATGCCGCGTGCGGTCCGCGCAGCCCGAACGGGGCGATCGACGTCATCACGAGCTGCGGATTGATCGCCGAGAGGCGGTCCCAGTCGAGCCCGTGCGCCGCCATCTCGGTGGGATGCACCTCGTGGACGAGCAGGTCGACGTCGCGCACGAGGCGGTCGAGGATCTCGTGGCCGCGCGGCGCGGTCAGATCCAGCGTGACGCCGCGCTTGTTGGTGTTGAGGTAGAGGAACAGTCCGCTCTTCTCGGGGTGCGGTGTCCCGCCCGGGAAGGGGCCACGCTGGCGCGATCGATCGCCGCTGCCGGGACGCTCGATCTTCACCACGTCGGCGCCGAGGTCGGCGAGCATCTTGGTGGCGTAGGATGCGCCCACCAGATCGCCGATCTCGAGGACGCGCAGCCCGTCCAGTGCGCCCGTCACCGTCAGGCCCCGGTGGCCAGACGGAGGAGCTCGTCGACGGAATCGGGCTCGGCGACGTCACCGAGCCGGATCATGATATCCGTGTGCGAGCGCTCCGCGACGGGCCACTCCTGCACGACCCGCCAGCCCGGTCCGTCCTGCGCCAGGAGCCGGACCCGCTGCTGGTCCTCGGTGAGGCCGATCGCCGCGCGTTCACTCGGCGTCGTGCTGAAGAGCGCGTAGCCCGCCTGCTTGATGGTGACGAAGTACACGCAGCGGTCCTACCAGAGCCGTGCGACGGGCCGCAATCAGCGTTGCGCGCAGACGCCCAGGGTGCCGAAGCGCACCGCTCGCGAATAGGCGATGACGCCCAGGCCGGCATCGCCGAACTCGCCGATCGCGGCGAACCCCTGGTCGGTGCTGGCGCTGCGGGACCAGTCCCACGCCGACGCCAGCAGTCGCTCGCCGTGCGCGCGATGCCACAGCAGGGTGTCGTAGGCGATCTCCACGGCGCTGCGCCGACGGGGGACGTCGGGACGCGTGGTCCCGAGCGCCGCCAGCGCGTCGTCCTGGGCCCGGTAGCCGAGGTTCAGCGTGACCGGCAGCGGCTCACGACGGACGAGGAACCATCCCACGGCACAGGTGTCCGTCGCGGCGAAGGGCTGCGCGTCGATCGTCCATTCGTCCCGCAGCTGGTAGCCGACGCCACGATGCACGCGCGCGTCGAACCCCCCGACAAGGCGCTCGCCGAGTCGCAGCATCGTGAGGGGGCCGTCGGGCGTGGCCGCGATGCGCAGCACCAGCACCTCGCCGTCGGTTCGTGCGCGCGCGAGGTCGTCACGCGAGAAGGGCAGGGCCTCGACCCTGGCGCGCTCGGCCGACGAGAGCGTGCCCAGCGGGTCGATCCCCAGGGCCTTTTCGATCTCGCGTGGTCCGATGACCGCGCCTCCGAGCGCGGTGGTGGCGTCGTCGAGTCCGGCAATCGTCATGCAGCAGTCATCCCCCGATTTGGAACATCTGGCGCTCCTCGGTGGAGCGCCCGAGCGCGAGCTGGTGCCCGGTGGGCTTGTGCGCGACGGCGCGCGCCAGGATCGCGGCGACGGCATCGATGCCACCGCCACCCCGCAGTGCGGCACGCACGTCGAGCTCGTCGTCGTTGAGCAGGCAGAGGTGGAAGCGTCCGTCGGCGGTGAGGCGCATGCGGTTGCACGTGCCACAGTACGGCTCCGTCACCGGGCTGATGAACCCGACCACGCCCCGCGCCTCCTCCAGGCGATGGTTGCGCGCCTCGTCCGAGGGGTCGGACGGCGGCAGCGGCGTGAGCGGCCCGAGCGCCGCCGCGATGCGTGCGCGGCTCTCGGCGCTCGGCACCAGGCCGTCGCGCGCGACGACGCTCGTCTCGCCGGAGCCGAACGGCATCGTCTCGATGAAGCGCACGTGCCAGTCGCGCGTGCGGGTGAGGGCGGCGAGCGCCACCACGTCGTTGTCGTTGAAGCCGCGCACCACGACGACGTTGAGCTTGATGGGCCGTAACCCGGCGGCCTCGGCGGCTTCGATGCCTGCCCAGATCTCGTCGAGCGAGCCCCAGCGCATGATGCGTGCGACCCGCGTGGGGTCGAGGCTGTCGAGATGGACGTTGATGCGACGCAGCCCGGCGTCGACCAGCGGGCGCGCCAGCTCGGGAAGGCGGATGGCATTCGTGGTCATCGCCAGGCCGCCGACGCCCGGGACCGACGTGATGCGCGCCACGATTTCGAGCAGGTCGGCCCGCAACGTGGGCTCACCGCCCGTCAGGCGGAACTTGCGGAATCCGATGCCGACCGCCGCCCGCACCACGGTCTCGATCTCGGCCGCGGTGAGCAGGGCCTCGCGCGGGTGGAAGGTGAGGCCGCTCAACGGCATGCAGTAGACGCACCGCAGATTGCAGTGATCGGTGAGCGAGATGCGCAGGTAGTCGATCTCGCGGCCGAATGCGTCCCGCGGCATGCGGGGCATCTTCGGTGGCCCCACGTGCGAAGTCAACGAAGCCGACGCGTCAGACGGCCCGCTCGCTCACGCCCTGTGCGACGCCGACGAGGGCGTCACGGAAGGGGGAGGGGGGCAGGTTCTCGATCGCGGCCAGGGCGGCGTCGAGCTCGGCCCGCGCCCGCGCCGCGACGACGTCGAGCGCGCCCGCACGGCGGATGCGCGCCAGCCCGGCCTCGATGTCCACGGCGCCGAGCTCCGGCTCGGCGAACAGCCGGCGGAACTCCGCGTCCCGCTCCAGCGTCAGCACGATCGGCAGCGACGGATTGCCGTCGCGGAGATCGATGCCACGCGGCTTCCCCGTGACGGCGGTCTGGCCGTCGGCGTCGAGCAGATCGTCGCTCATCTGGAACGCCAGCCCGACGTGCCGCCCGCACGCGGCCATGGCCTCGACGACGGCGGGGTCGGCGTCGGCGAGGTGCGCCGCGGTGCGCGCGCCGGTGACGAACAGGGAGGCGGTCTTGCGTTCGATGATCTCGAGATAGTCGGCCTGTGTGACGGCGGGATCGTGGCGCAGGCGTCCCTGCATGATCTCGCCCTCGGTGAGGCTGATGCAGGCCTCCGCCGCCCAGCGCACGATCTGCGCCTCAAATCGCGCGCACAGCGCGAACGCCCGACAGAACAGGAAGTCGCCGGCGACCAGCGTATCGCCGAGACCGAACTCGCGCAGCGCCGACGGGCGGCCGCGGCGGGTCTCGCCGCCGTCGATGATGTCGTCATGCAGGAGGGTGGCGGAATGGATCAGCTCAAGGGCGACGGCCGCTTCGATCGCGTCGTTCCGCCGTCCGCGCCCCGGACGCGCGGTCGCGTGGAAGATGAGCGACATCACCATGGGCCGGATGCGCTTGCCGCCGGCGCGCACGAGGTGTGACGCGATCGTCTCGAGCCGCGGCTCGCGCGACCCGAGCTCCGCAACCAGCCGCTCCTCGACCCGCGCCAGATCCTCGAGCACCGGCTGCGGCACGGCGGCACCGGTCGGTGTGGTGCTCCGTGCGAGCGGGTTCTGGGGCACGATGGATCGGAATCAATTGGATGGTGGGCCCAAAGTCAAGGAGCCGCGGCCGTACTGCATTGAAATCACGACGAGCCGTCGCTACTGTCCCGCCGATGCCCGATCCGACGCCCGACGCGGTCCGCGAAGCGCTCCGCGCGGTGCTGTTCCCGAACTTCAAGCGCGACATCCTCACCCTCGGGATGGTCACCGACGTTCGCGTCGACGGCACGACCGTCCACGTCGACCTCAAGCCCGGCACCGACAAGGCGGACGTCCTCCAGCGGCTCACCGCCGACGTCGAACGAACCGTCGGGCGCGTGCCCGGCGTCACGGCCGTCCACGTCCACGTGGCCGGGGCCACGGCCGGCCGCGGCCGCGACCCCTTTGCAGGCCGCGCGCCGTTGCCCGACGTGCAGTACGTGATCGCGGTGTCGAGCACCAAGGGCGGCGTCGGCAAATCGAGCGTCGCCGCCAACCTCGCGGTGGCGCTGGCCGGCATCGGTCGGGGCGTCGCGCTGCTCGACGCCGACGTCTACGGGCCGAGCGTCCCGATCACCTTCGGCACCAGCGAACGTCCCCGCATCTCGAGCCAGAAACGCATCCACCCCGTCGAGCGACACGGCGTCAAGCTGGTGTCGATGGGCTTCTTCCTCGACGACGAGTCCCCGGTCATCTGGCGCGGGCCGATCGTCATGGGGATCGTGCGGCAGTTCCTGCACGACGTCGACTGGGGACCGACCGAGTTCCTCGTCGTCGATCTGCCGCCCGGGACCGGCGACGCGGTGCTGACACTGGTGCAGCAGGTCCCCGTCACCGGCGCCGTCATCGTGACCACCCCGCAGGACGTGGCGCTCCTCGACGTCGGTCGCGGCGTCGCCATGTTCGGCCAGGTGAGCACCCCCGTGCTCGGCGTAGTGGAGAACATGGCGGGCTACGTCTGCCCCCAGTGTGGCACGGAGGATGCGCTGTTCGGGACGGATGGCGGCAAGCGGCTCGCCGATCACTTCGGGCTGCCGCTCCTGGCGCGGATCCCGATCGCACCCGCCGTCCGCGAGCGCACCGACGCCGGAACGCCCCTCGTGCTGGCCGAGCCGGGCCATCCGGTGAGCGCGATCTTCCGTGCGCTGGCGGAGCGGATCGCGTCCGACGTTCGCACGGCCGGCGACGCGCGCCAGCCCGAGGCCTGACGACCCCCTTCTCGGTTGTCATCGCTCGGGCTCCGTTGTACGTTCGACCCGCCATGTCGACCATGATCACTGAAGAGTGCATCAACTGCGGGGCGTGCGAGCCGGAGTGCCCGAACACCGCGATCTACGAAGGCGGCAACCAGTGGGAGAACCACGGGGAGACGCACGCGGCGTTGATGCAGGACATCTATTACATCGTCCCCGAGAAGTGCACCGAGTGTGTCGGCTTCTTCGATCAGGAGCAGTGCGCGGCCGTGTGCCCGGTCGACTGCTGCGTGCCGAATCCGGCCGACGTGGAGTCCGAGGAGCAGCTGCTCGCGAAGGCGAAGGCGATCCATCCGGACCACCAGTTCACCGAAGACTTCCCGTCGCGATTCCGCAAGAAGTAGGCTTGTCGCCGCCCGCCGTCCTGCCATTTACAGTTCTAGCGACCTTGAGTATATGAGGCGCGCCCCGCGACGGGAGCCGTCTTGTAACCCGCGCGAGCGAGGAACATGGGTAGGATTCCCGTCGGGATCGTTGGCGTCGGCAACTGCGCGAGCAGCCTGCTTCAGGGCATCGAGTTCTATCGCTCTGCGGATCGCGACGCCGCGGTAGAGCACATCGGCCTCATGCATGCCGTGCTGGGTGGATACCGCCCGGACGACATCGAGGTCGTGTGCGCGTTCGACGTCGACCAGCGCAAGGTCGGCGCGTCCCTCGACGTCGCCGCGATGGCGCTGCCGAACAACACGCGCACGCTGTTTCCGAAGCTGCCGCGGTCCAGCGTCGTGGTCGACATGGGCCCCGTCCTCGATGGCGTCGCGGAGCACATGCGCGACTATCCCGAAGAGGAGCGCTTCGTCGTCGCCGAGCGGCGTCCCGTCGACGTTGCCGAGGTCCTCCGCCGCAGTGGCGCGCAGATCGTGGTCAGCTATCTCCCGGTCGGCAGCCAGCAGGCCACCGAGCACTACGCGCGGGCCTGCCTCGAGGCGGGCGTCGGGTTCGTCAACTGCATCCCGGCCTTCATCGCATCCGATCCGCAGTGGGCCGCCGAGTTCGAGCGCCGCGGCCTTCCCATCGTCGGCGACGACGTCAAGTCGCAGCTCGGCGCCACCATCGTCCACCGCGTGCTGGCCCAGCTGTTCGCCGACCGCGGCGTCGCGCTCGACCGCACGTATCAGCTCAACGTGGGCGGCAACACCGACTTCCTCAACATGCTGAACCACGCGCGCACCGGCTCGAAGCGCATCTCGAAGACCGAGGCGGTGCAGAGCGTGCTGCCGCAGCGCCTTGCCCGCCAGCAGATCCACATCGGCCCGAGCGACTACGTGCCGTGGCAGAAGGACAACAAGATCTGCTTCCTCCGGATGGAGGGACGCGGGTTCGGCAACGCCCCCATCGAGATCGAAATGCGACTGTCGGTACAGGACAGCCCGAACTCGGCCGGCGTGGTGATCGACGCCATTCGCTGCTGCCGCCTGGCGCGCGATCGGGGCATCGGCGGCCCGCTCTACAGCGTGTCGTCGTACCTGATGAAGCACCCGCCGCGGCAGGTCACCGACGATCAGGCCCGCGACGACGTCGAGCGCTTCATCCGCGGGGAGCTCGCGCACTGACCACGGCGGTGTGCCGCCCCGGCACGGCGGCGGCGTCCATCGTCGTCATCGGCGTCACGATCGCCCTCGCACTCCGCGGCATCGCGCGAACGCCGGTCGACGGGCCCTCGGCGGCGGGTGGTCCGCTCATCGGCCCGCGCGTGCGCGCCTGGTACCGCGGGCTGATGGAGCCGTTCGAGGCGACGCTCGCGGGGCTCGGCGTGACGCCCGACACCCTCACGTATGCGCAGCTCATGGTGAGTGTGCTCGCCGGCGGCGCCTTCGGCACCGGCTGCCTCTTCCTCGCCGGCTGGCTCACGATCCTGGCCGGGACGCTCGACATCCTCGACGGCGGGCTCGCGCGGCGTGCCGGCGTCGCGAGCCCGCGCGGTGCGCTCGTCGACTCCGTCGCCGACCGCTGGGCGGAGTTCGCCACCTTCGTCGGCCTCGGCGCGCTGTTCCGCAACGACGGCTGGATGCTCTTCGTCGTCGCGCTGGCGGCGTTCGCGTCGCAGATGGTGAGCTACGTGCGAGCGCGCGCCGAGGGGCTCGGCGTCGAGATGACGGTAGGGCAGGCGCAGCGGCCGGAGCGTTACGTCCTGCTCGGCTTCGGGGCCTGGGTGTCGAGCGTCACGGGCCATCTGCTCTGCCCGCTGCTCGGCTACCAGTCGCACGCCGTGCTGGCGCTGGCCCTCGTCGTCCTCGCCGCCGTCTCCACGTGGACGGCGCTGGAACGCGGCCGCCACGCCGCCTCGGCGCTCCGAGGCGGAGGGATGCTCCCGTGAGCGGGCCCCTCGGCTTCCTGCTGCTCATGCTGGGCCTGGGGCTGCGGCTCGATTCGTCCTGGCAGGTCCTGGCCGGGCTCCTGATCGCCGCGGGGGTGGTGGTTTCGGGCGTCGGGCTCGCCCGCGGGCGCGCGGCTTTCGTCCCACCGGGCGACACGCGATAATCCCCGCCGGTGCGCAACACCATCCGCCTGACGCTCGGCATCGCCGTCTCCCTGGCGTGCCTCTACCTGGCCACCCGCGGCACCGACTGGGCGTTGGTGGGCGCCGTCCTCGCCGGTGCGCGCCCGATCTGGGTCCTGGCGGCGGTGGCCGCGTGCGTCCTGGCGATCGGCATCCGCGCGCAACGCTGGCGCGTCATGCTGGAACCGGTCGCGCGGGTCGGTCTCCGGGAGACGTTCTCGGCGACCGCCATCGGCTTCGGCGCGACTGCCGTCCTGCCGCTCCGGCTCGGCGAGATCGTCCGCCCGGCGCTGCTCGGCCGTCGCACCGGCATCGGTCTCAGCCCGGCGCTGTCGAGCGTCGTGCTCGAGCGGGTCTTCGACATGCTCTGCGTCATCCTCTGGTTCGTGGTGCTGTCGCGCGTCCACACGCTGCCGTCGGCGATGGCGGGCTTTGCGTCGGTCCTCGCCCTCGGCGGCGCGGCGGCGTTCGTCGTGCTGCTCCTGCTGCAACGGTTCCGTGCCACGGCCGAGGGCCTGGCCGACGCGATCTTCGCCCGACTGCCTCCGAAGGTCGGCACCGCGCTTCGTCCCATCGTCCACGGCGTCCTCGGCGGGCTCGGCAGTCTCGGCAGCGTGTCCAGCCTGCTCCGCATCGTGCTGCTCTCCCTCCTGCTCTGGACCGCGAACAGCCTGCCGTTCCTGTGCGCGATGCTGGCGCTCGGGCTGGACGTGCCCCTGCTGCAGGGGGCGCTCGCGGTGGTGGTCGTGGTCGCCGCGGCCGTGTTCCTGCCGCAGGGACCGGGCTTCGTCGGCACCTGGCAGTATGGGTGCGTGACCGCCCTGGCGCTCTTCCACGTGCCGCAGGAGCAGGCGGTCGGCTACTCGCTGCTGACGTGGATCGTCCAGATGACGGTCAACGTCGGCGTCGGGGGCATCTGCCTCGCGCGCGAGAACCTCTCCGTCCGCGCGCTGGTCCAGCCGGCGGAGGCCGAGGGCAGGCCATGACGCTCGCGCAGCGCACGATCGTCGTCGGCATGAGCGGCGGCATCGCCTGCTACAAGGCCTGCGACGTGGTGCGCCTCCTGGTGCGCGCCGGCGCCACGGTGCGGGTCGTCATGACGGCGGGTGCGCAGCAGTTCGTGACCCCGCTCACGTTGCAGACGCTCTCCGGCCATCCCGTCGCCACCGAGACGTTCGACCTCACCCAGGAATCGGAAATCGGGCACATCCAGCTCGCGGACCGTGCCGACCTCGTGCTCGTCGCGCCCGCCACCGCCAACGTCATCGCGAAGATGGCGCACGGCATCGCCGACGATCTGCTGACGACGGTGCTGCTGGCGACGCGCGCGCCCGTGCTGGTGGCGCCGGCGATGAACGTCAACATGTGGGAGCATCCGGCGACGCGCGAGAACGTCGCGACGCTCGTTCGGCGCGGGGTGCAGATGGTCGGCCCCGCGTCCGGATCGCTCGCGTGCGGCTGGGAGGGAGCAGGGCGGCTCAGCGAACCCGCCGACGTCGTCGACGCCGTCGAGCGCCTCCTGGCGCCCCAGGACCTGCGCGGCGAGCACGTCCTCGTCTCCGCCGGACCCACGCGCGAGGCGGTCGATCCGGTGCGCTATCTGTCGAACCACTCGAGCGGGAAGATGGGCTATGCGATCGCGCGCGCCGCACACCGTCGGGGGGCCACCGTCACGCTGGTGACGGGACCGACGGACCTCGCCGCGCCGGCCGGCGTGGAGACGATCGCCGTCGACACGGCGTCGGCGATGGCGACCGCGCTCGCCGCCGCCTTCACGAAGGCGACCGTGCTGGTGATGGCCGCCGCCGTCGCCGACTATCGCGTCCGCCGCCCGGCGGCGCAGAAGATGAAGAAGGGCGCGCGCACCATGACGCTCGACCTCGAGCGCAATCCGGACATCCTGAGCGGCCTCGCGGCGCGCAAGGGGCGCCGCTTCGTGGTGGGCTTCGCCGCGGAGACGCAGACGCTCGCGGCGGAGGCACGCCGCAAGCTGCGAGAGAAGCGGCTCGACCTGATCGTCGGCAACGACGTCACCGCGCCCGGTGCGGGCTTCGGCTCCGACACCAACGTCGTCCATCTCATCGCCGCCGACGGCGAGGAGGCGGTGCTGCCGGTGTTGTCGAAGGACGCGGTCGCCGATCGCCTCCTCGACTGGGTGGTGGCCCGACGACCGCGGACGCGGCGTCGGCGGTCGACCCGCTAGGCGGCGCGCGGGCCGAGCGCGTTCAGCTCGGCCGTGATCGTCTCCGGCATCTCACCACGTCGCTTCAGCATCCGCAGCTTCCGTCGCAGCGCCTCGGCGCGCGCGAGGGCCTCACGCCCCGTGGGATCGAGGGCCTGGCAGGCGCTGTCGTGGCGGTGCACGAGCATGTCCTGGATGGCGCCGACGCAGATGCCGTTGAAGCGCTCGATCTCGGCCGCGGGCAACGCATACCGCGACCGCTCCCCGAGCCCGCGCACCATGACCTGCCACTGCTCGAGCTGCTGCAGGGCCATCACCGAGTTGAAGATGCGCTTGTTGGTCCGGAACGAGAACAGCGTCCGCTCCACCACCCGCTCGACCAGCCGATCACAGTCGTCGAAGCGATTGCGCAGCACCGAGCGGATGAGCCGCCAGCGATCACGTCGTTGGGCGGCGTCGAATCGCGCCTCCCAGTAGATGTGGCGATGCGTGCGCGCCTCGAAGCTGACGACCAGCTGCACCGGGACGTAGTTGTTGTGCGAGTAGACGTCGGCCGCGAGATGGGAGAGGTATCCCCACGCGAACGCCTCCTCGCGCTCGCCCCGGGCCGATTCCACGATCTGCCATCCCACCGGCCAGCAGTGGCAGTGGGTGTAGAGGCTGCGGGTGTACTTCTTGGCGTGGATGATGTCGGCGGCGATGCAGCCGTAGAGGTAGGCCTGCTGATGCGTGCGGAGAATTTCTTGAAGGGCCGGGGTCAGGATGCTAAGGTTCCCGAGCACTTGCGAGCCATGAATCAGGTGGGTGACGGGACCCCACGCATGCGCCTCGCCCGGCCAGAACAGGACCGCGATCGCGATCAGGCCGAATGACCACATGGCGTCCGAGCCTACATTGCCGGCAGGTACCTCTCAAGGTGGCTTCAGCGAGCTGATCGACGCGATCCGCGCGCAGGTCGAGCATCAGCAGTCCCTGGCGTTGTTCGGCTTCCCCGCGGTGATTCCCGACCCCATGCCGACTCCAGTGAAACCAACCGTCGTTGCCCCCGATCCCCGCGATGAGCCCACGCCGCCCACCGTCGGGCAGTCCTCGTCCCTGGAGGACCTTCGTGCCGACATCGGCGACTGCCAGCGCTGCAAGCTCGCCCCCGGCCGTACCAACCTGGTGTTCGGGGTCGGCAATCCGAAGGCACGGCTGGTGTTCGTCGGCGAGGCACCCGGGCACGACGAGGACCTGCGCGGCGAGCCGTTCGTCGGGCGTGCCGGCCAGCTCCTCACCGAGATCATCACCAAGGGCATGCGCATCCGGCGCGACGACGTCTACATCTGCAACGTCATCAAGTGCCGCCCGCCGGGCAACCGCAATCCCGAGCCGGACGAGGTGGACTCCTGCGAGCCGTTCCTGCTCCGGCAGCTCGAGCTGATCGGCCCCGAGGTGATCGTCGCACTCGGGAAGTTCGCGGCGCAGACGCTGCTGCGCGACAAGACGCCGATCACCAAGCTGCGTGGCCGCTGGTTCGACTACCACGGCATCCGGCTCATGCCGACGTTCCATCCCGCCTACCTGCTGCGCAATCCGGCCGAGAAGCGCCTGGTGTGGGAGGACATCCAGCAGGTGATGGCCGTCCTCGGCATGCCGGTGAAGGGGTCGTGATCGGCCGGCCCAGCGCCCGCACCACGTTGGCAGCGCTGGTGCTGCTCGGACTCGCCGGCACTGCCGCCGGCACCGACGTCACGCCCGGGGCACTCGGCCGCATCGTGATCGACGGCACGATCAATCCGGCCGTGGGCGACTTCGTGCACGAATCGATTGCGCGCGCCGCGCGGGACGGGCATGCGGCGCTGCTGATCCAGCTCGACACCCCCGGCGGGTTGCTGCAGACCACGCGCTCCATCGTGAAGGACGTCCTCGCCGCGCCGCTGCCCGTCATCGTCTACGTCGCACCGAGCGGCGCGGGGGCCGGCTCGGCGGGCGTGTTCATCACCATGGCGGCCCACATCGCCGCCATGGCGCCGGGCACCAGCATCGGCGCCGCGCATCCCGTCGGTGCGCAGGGCGAGACCATCGACGGCGTCCTCGGCGTGAAGATCGAGAACGCCACCGCGTCGTTCAGCGAAGCCATCGCCAAACAGCGCGGACGGAACGTCGAGTGGGCGGTGCAGGCGGTGCGCGAGAGCGTGTCGGTCACCGCCGACGAGGCGGCGCGCCTCGGCGTGGTCGATCTCGTCGCCACCGACCTCGACGCGCTCGTTGCCGCCGTGCGCGACCGCACCGTCGACATCGCGGGCACGGCGCGCCCCCTCGACCTCGGACGTGCCGTCGGCCCCGACGGCCACGTGCGCGTCCAGGACTACGAGATGCGACTCGCGCAGCGCATCCTCAACGTGCTCGGCGATCCGAACATCGCCTACCTCCTGATGATGGCCGGCCTGCTCGGTCTGTACGTCGAGCTCACGCACCCGGGGTTCGGACTGCCCGGCATCGTCGGTGGCATCTGCCTGCTCCTCGGGTTGACCGCCCTGCACATCCTGTCCGTCAACTACGGCGGGTTGGGGCTGATCCTGCTGGGCGCGGCGCTCCTCGTCGCCGAGGTCTACCTGCCCGCATTCGGTCTCCTCGGCATCGGCGGGCTGGTGGCGTTCCTGATCGGCTCGGTCTTCCTGTTCGACCACGACGGCACGGGCCTCGCGGTCGACCGCAGCCTGATCATCGGCGCCGGCGGCGGCGTCGCCCTCGTGATGCTCGTGCTGGCCACCCTGGTGGTGCGCTCGCAACGCGGCCGGGTGTTCGGCGGCAGCGAAGGCATGATCGGCGAGATCGGCGTCGTCCGTCAGGCGCTCACGCCGCAGGGAACCATCGTCGTCCGCGGCGAGCACTGGAACGCGATCGGCGACGGCCCCATCGACGCGGGCACGTCGGTCGAAGTGGTCGAGGTCGCCGGACTGACGCTCCACGTCCGGCCGGCGCGCAGCTGACGAGGAGGTCGCGATGCCTGGAACGATGGTGTTCGTGTTGTTGCTGCTGGCGCTGCTCCTGAGTGGCGCCAAGATCGTGCCCGAGTACGAGCGCCTCGTGGTGTTCCGGCTCGGGCGCCTCGTCGGCACCCGCGGACCGGGCATCACGTTCGTCATTCCCGGGGTCGAGCGCGCCCAGCGCGTCGACCTGCGCACCATCACCATGGACGTGCCGTCGCAGGACGTCATCACCAAGGACAACATCTCGGTGAAGGTGAACGCCGTGCTGTACTTCCGCGTCGTCGAGCCGAACCGCTCGGTCGTGGAGGTCGAGAACTACCTTTTCGCCACGTCGCAGAACGCGCAGACCACGCTGCGCAGCGTCTGCGGCGAGGTCGAGATGGACGAGCTCCTCGGCGAGCGCGAGAAGATCAACGCCCAGATCCAGACCATCATCGACGAGCACACCGGCCCCTGGGGCGTGAAGGTGGTGCAGGTCGCCATCAAGCACATCGACCTGCCCGAGGAGATGCGCCGTGCGATGGCCAAGCAAGCCGAGGCCGAGCGCGAGCGACGCGCCAAGATCATCGCCGCGGAAGGCGAGTTCCAGGCGGCGCAGCGCCTGGCCGACGCGTCGGCCATCATGGCCCGCGAACCCATCGCGCTGCAGCTGCGCTACCTGCAGACGCTCTCCGAGATCGCCACCGAGAACAACTCCACGACCATCTTCCCGGTGCCGATCGACCTCCTGCGCCCGCTCCTCGACGCCGGGCGTTCGCGTGGCGACGACAAGACATGAGGATCGAGGACCTCGACTACGCGTTGCCGCCCGAGCTGATCGCGCAGGAACCCGCACCGGAGCGCACGGCCGCGCGCCTGCTCGTCGTGTCGCGCGACGGCGACGCGCTGTCGCATCATGCGGTCGCCGAGCTGCCGTCGCTCCTGCGCCCCGGCGATCTCCTGGTCCTGAACGACGCGCGCGTCGTCCCCGCCCGGCTGCGGGCCCGACGAGCCACGGGGGGGCGCCTGGAGGTCCTGCTGATCGAGCAAGGACCGAGCGGCGAGTGGGACGCCCTCGTTCGCGGCGCGCCACGCGAGGGTGAGCTCGTCCACTTCGCCGAAGGGCAGGGGGAGTGGACCGCCAATCTCGGCGACGGCCGGTGGCGGCTCCGGCTCGCCGTCGGCATGCCGATCCTCGATTGGCTCGAGCGCGTGGGCGAGATCCCGTTGCCACCGTACATCCAACGGCCGGGCGGTCCGTCGTCCACGGACCGGGAGCGATACCAGACGACGTTCGCGCGGGTCCCGGGCGCCATCGCGGCGCCGACCGCGGGCCTGCACTTCACGCCGGCCCTCCTCGACGCGCTCGCCGCGGCGGGCGTCGGGCACGCCACCCTGACCCTGCACGTCGGCCCCGGCACCTTCCTCCCGATTCGCAACGGCGACCTCGCCGGCTACGCGATGGCGCCGGAGCGCTTCGACATTCCGGAGGCCACCGTCGCCCGGATCGGCGCGACGCGAACGGCGGGCGGTCGCATCGTCGCCGTCGGCACGACCACGGTGCGCGCGCTCGAGTCGGCCGCGGCCGCGGGGCCGTTGCAGGCGGGTCCGGCGGCGGCCTCGCTGTTCGTCCGACCGGGTCACCGATTCGCCGTCGTCGATGCGCTCCTCACCAACTTCCACCTGCCACGCACGCCGCTGCTGGCGCTCGTGGCCGCGCTCACCGGCTGGGAGCGGCTCCGTGCCGCCTACGACGTCGCCGTGCGCGAACGCTATCGCTTCTACAGCTACGGCGACGCGATGCTGATCGCATGAGGCCGCGCTTCGAATTGCTGCGGACGGCGCCGGCCGGCGCCCGCCGCGGCCGCCTGGTGACCGTCCACGGCGTCGTCGAGACGCCCGCGTTCATGCCGGTCGCGACGCACGGCTCGGTCAAAGGCCTCACGCCGCGCCAGGTGTACGAGGCCGGTGCCAGCATCGTCCTCTCGAACGCCTACCATCTGGCACAACGGCCCGGCGTCGAGATCGTCCAGGCCCTCGGCGGCCTGCACGCCATGATGGGATGGCCGGGACCGATCCTCACCGACAGCGGCGGCTTCCAGGTGATGAGCCTGGCCAGCCTGGTGAAGCTCGACGACGACGGGGTGCGCTATCGCTCCCACGTCGACGGGCGCGCGGGCAAGCTGCGGCCCGAAGATGCCATCGCCGTGCAGGAGGCGCTCGGCGTGGACGTCGCCATGTCGCTCGACGAGTGCGTCCCGGCGGGGGCGCCCCCGGCACGGGTGGCCGCCGCGGTCGAGCGGACCACCGCCTGGGCGGCGCGCGGCCTCGCCGCCCGTACGCGGGACGACATGGCGCTCTTCGGTATCGTCCAGGGCGCGTTCGACGTCGAGCAGCGGGCCATCAGCGCCGCGGCACTCCTCGCCATGCCCTTCGACGGGTACTCCGTGGGCGGCCTGTCCGTGGGCGAACCCCACGACGAGACGGCGCGTGTCGCCGCCGCCACCGTCGCGCTGCTGCCGCCGGAACGGCCGCGCTATCTGATGGGCCTCGGGACACCTCGCGATTTGCTAACCTTCGCGGGCATGGGGTATGACCTTTTCGATTGTGTCCTGCCCACCCGCAACGGGCGGAACGGGATGCTCTTCACGCGCGAAGGCAAGCTGATGATCCGCAATGCCCGTCACGCCCGCGATCCGCGGCCGGTGGAGGAGGAGTGTGCATGCTACACATGCACGCACTTCAGCCGTGGTGCGCTTCGTCATCTCGTCCTGGCAAAGGAGATGCTCGGCGCGCAGCTCGCGTCGTTGCACAACCTGCATTTCTACCTCCGACTGATGGCCGCTATCCGCGCCGACGTCGACGACGACTCCTTCCCGCGCCGGGCCACCGCCGCGGCAGGAGCATGGGCGTAGCATGAGCACGGCTTGGGCACAGGTCGGCGACCCCGCCTCGGGGCCGCCGGCGGCGTACAACATCGGCTTCATCCTGCTGATGATCGGCATCTTCTACTTCGTGCTGCTGCGGCCGGAGCAGAAGCGACGGAAAGAACAGCAAGCGCTCATCGACAGCGTCAAACGAAACGATCAGATCGTCCTCAACAGCGGCATGCACGGTCGCGTCGTCGCGTTGGCCGAGAAGACCATCACGGTCGAGATCGCCCCCAAGATCCAGGTGGTCTTCGATCGCTCGGCCATCCAGTCGGTGCAGATGCCCGGCGCCGAGACGCGCGAAAAAGAACGGGAGAAGTCGTAATGGGATCGGCCGGGGGTCGGGGACTCCTCTTCATAGCGCTGCTGATCGCGTCGCTCGTCGTCATCACGCCCACGTTCACCACCGTTCCGAGCTGGTGGCCGTGGAAGCAGCCCGTCCGCCTCGGTCTCGACCTGCAGGGCGGCACGCATCTGCTCTACCAGGTCGAGATCGAGCAGGCGCTCGACAACACGGTCGAGCGCATCAGTCGCGACGTTGAACGCGAGCTGCGTGACGCCAACGTCGGCGCGTTCACGGTCGATCGCAGCGGCCGCACACTGCACATCAAGCTCGCCAACCACGACAAGCGGTCGGAGGTGCGGCGGCTGCTCGAGGATCGCTTCACGAACCTCACGCTGGCCGATTCAGCCGGCACCGATGCACCCGACTTCACGCTCGAGCTGAAGCCGGCCGAGGTACTGCGCCTCCGCCAGGGCGTCGTCGAGCAGGCCATCGACATCATGCGCAACCGCATCGACCAGTTCGGCATCGCCGAACCCACGTTGCAGGCGCAGGGTGACGATCAGATCGTGGTGCAGCTCCCCGGCATCCAGGATCCACAGCGCGCCAAGGACCTGATCGGGCGCACCGCCGTGCTCGAGTTCCGCCTCCTGGCCGAAGGGCCCGAGGCCGGCACCATCCAGAGCCCCGGGTCGGGCGTGGTCGTCATGCCCGGGCAGGGCGACGCCGGCGGCCGCACCCAGTACCTCGTCGAGAAGCGGCCCATCATGACGGGTGAGGTCATCACCGACGCGCGGGTCCAGCCCGGCAGCGCCACAGAGGGCATGGCCGTCGACTTCGTCCTCGACGGCCGCGGCGCCAAGGTCTTCGGCGACGCCACCACGCAGCACACGAAGCGCCGGCTGGCCATCGTCCTCGACGGCTACGTGCAGTCGGCACCCGAGATTCGCGAGCCGATCACCGGCGGCCGCGGCCAGATCACTGGTCGGTTCGACTTCGCCGAGGCGCAGGACCTCGCAAACGTCCTGCGTAACGGCGCCCTCCCGGCGCCGCTCAAGCTGCTCGAGGAGCGCACCGTCGGCCCGTCGCTCGGCAAGGATTCCATCCGGCAAGGCTCGCTGTCCTTCCTCGTCGGCGGTCTCGCGGTCGTGCTGTTCATGGTGGTCTACTATCGGGGCGGCGGGCTCATTGCCGACTTCGCGCTCGTCCTGAACGTGCTGCTTCTCCTCGGAGCATTCGCGGCCTTCGGCTTCACGCTGACGCTCCCGGGCATTGCGGGTATCGTTCTCACCGTCGGCATGGCGGTCGATGCGAACGTGCTGGTCCTCGAGCGCGTGCGCGAGGAGCTGCGCATGGGCAAGACGCCACGGGCATCGATCGAGGCGGGCTACGAGCGCGCCTGGAACGCGATTCTCGACAGCAACGTCACCACGTTCCTCTCGGGGCTGATCCTGTTCCAGTTCGGCAGTGGGCCGATCCGCGGCTTCGCGGTCACCCTTTGTCTCGGCATTCTCACGACGCTCGCCACGGCGGTCTTCGCCACACGGGTCGTCTACGACTGGCGCGCCAGCAGGCGCCGCCTGATGACGGTGAGCGTATGAAGGGCACCTCCGGAACCGCCGCGCCGTCGACGTCGCCGAGCGCGCCGAAGAGCGGACAGCCGCCCGTCAAGTTCCTCGAGCTGATCCCGCCCAACATGGGCATCGACTTCGTGCGTCTGGCGCCGGTCATGACCATCGCCTCCTGGGTGCTCATCCTGCTCGGCATGGCGTCGATCTGGTTCCACGGCGGCTTCAACTACGGCATCGACTTCGCCGGCGGCACGCTCGTGCAGGTCCGCTTCCCGCAGGCCACGAGCATCAACGACATCCGGGGCGCCCTCGAAGGCTCCGACCTTCGCGGCGTCAGCGTCCAGGACGTCGGCAGCGAATCGCGCGAGTTCCAGATTCGCGTGCAGGCGACCACCGACGACGCCAGCTCCCTGGCGGCGGATGGCGTGAAGGCCGGCCTGCAGGCGAAGTTCGGTGAGGGGAGCTACGACATTCTGCGTGTCGAGGCGGTCGGCCCGAAGGTGGGCAAGCAACTCTGGAAGGACGCCACCCTGGCCGTCCTGGTCGCGACGCTGATGATGGGCGTCTATATCGCCCTCCGGTTCGACTTCCGCTTCGGCCTCGGGGCTGCCGTCGCCCTGATCCATGACGTCCTGATCACACTCGGGGCCATCTCGATCGCGGGCATCGAGTTCGATCTCACGACCGTCGCTGCGCTGCTCACCATCGTCGGCTTCTCGGTGAACGACACCGTCATCATCTCCGACCGCATCCGCGAGAACACCCGCAAGATGCGCAAGGACACCCTCACGCACATCGTGAACGTGTCGATCAATGAGACCATGTCACGCACCATCATCACGAGCGGGACGGCGGTCCTGGTCACCATAGCGCTCTTCCTCCTCGGCGGCGACGTCATCCACAGCTTCGCATTCGCACTGCTCGTGGGCTTCATCGCCGGCACGTACTCGTCGATCTACATCGCGAGCCCGATCGTCATCTGGCTCGAGGGACGAAGGCAGAAGCGCGCCTGAGCGCGGTCGGTGGCTCGACCCTGGGTGGCGCGCAGCCGGTCGGTCGTCCCCGACGACTTCGGTCCCGTGCCACCGGGCGGCCCCCTCGGCGCGCTCCTCGCGCAGCTCCTCTGGAATCGCGGGATCGTGTCCGCCGCAGCGGCGGAGCCATTCCTCGAGCCCACGCTGGCGCAGGGCCTACGGCCACCGTCCGCGCTGGCCGGGATCGACGACGCCGCGGCAGCGCTCGTCATGGCGATGGCCAACGGTCGACGGCTCCGGCTGCGGGCCTCACCAGCGCTGGAGACCGTCCTCGCGGCGGCGCTGACGGCGGGCTGGCTCCGAGACCTCGGCCATGCCGTCGAAGTGGAGATCGCCGAGGGGGACGACGGGTGCCTGGCCTTCACCCATGCGGCACTCGTCGTCCGACCGCCGGGCGCCACGGCGACCACCGTCCCAACCGCAGCGACCACCATCGGCGAGGTGCGCCTCGGCATCGCCGGCGTCGCGTTCTACCTGCTGATCGCCCTTCGGCGTGCATTCCGGGCGGAGCATCCCATGCAGGACACGCCGGATCCCCGCGCACAGCTGGACGTCGCGGCGCTGGGTGGGTTGGCATCGGGTGCGGGTCTCCGCGACGAGGCCCGCGTCCTGGTGGCACTGGGCCTGCGGCGGCTGCAGGAGACGCCGCGCCCGGGCCTTCAGGCCGTCGCCGACAGCGCCCTGATCGCTCGGCCCACGGCGAGAGCCATCGCGGGTCGCATCCTGCCCCGGCTGGCCGCAGCCATCAGGATCGGGGAAGGGGAACGTGTCCTCGCGCTCCTCGCCGCCACGACCGCAGCGGACGCGACGTCGATCGCGGCCGACATCGAGCTCGCCGCCGCGCGCTGGGGTGCCCAGGCGGAAGGGGGCCCGGTGCCAATCTCCCCAACGGTCGAGATCGACGCGGACTGGCCCCTGGCCGCCGTCACGCCCCGCGTCGCCCTCACCCTGGGCCGACTCGAGCCACACGGCCCCGGCAACCCCGAGCCGATCCTGGTCGCGCGCGGCGCCCGCCTGGACGGCGCCCGCCTCGCCGGCGACCCGATGCGACCCTACTGGCGCTTGCGCCTGCGGCAGGAAGGGCACACGCTGCGCGCAACCGCACAGCACCTGCGCAGCGAGGAACTGCTCACGGGGGCGCTCTACGACGTCGCCTACACGCCACGCCTCGGGCAGGTGCGGGGAGGGGACATGCTCGAGCTGGTGGTGCATGACCTCCAGCCGGCCGCGGAACAAGATACGAGAATCACAAAGGATTCGATAGTTTCTTGACGGTGTCCCGCCACCCTGCTACCACCACGACGACGTTGGTGTGGGCAGATCGGCCATTCATGTTCGACAAGGACGACATGCTGTTGAACAGCAAAGAGGTCGCAGAGATGCTCGACCTCAGCCCAGACACCGTCAACGAGTTGGCTCGCAAGAGCGTGCTGCCGGCCTTCAAGCGCGGCCGGCAGTGGCGCTTCCGCCGCCGGGACATCACGTCGTTCAAGCGAGAGCTTCGTGGAACCACGGCGGCATGATGCCGCCCGCCATCTCCGTAGGGACGGGCCGCTGACGGACTCCCGCGGTGGCGCCAACAAGGCAGGGAGTCCTATGACCGTCGCCAACACGCAGCCTCACGAGAGCGCGCTCTACTACGAGTTCTCGCACCTCTACGACATGTTCTTTGGCCGGGTGTTCTATCCCCGCATCGCCAAGGTCATCCGGTCGTTGAAGATCGAGCCCGGCGCCCGCGTGCTGGAGATCGGCGTCGGCACCGGCCTGTCGCTCGATGCCTACCCGTCGCACTGCCACGTCACCGGCATCGACCTCGCGCCCGACATGCTCGAGCGCGCGCAGGAGCGGGTCAACCAGAATGGCTGGCGACACGTCACGCTGGCGCAGGGTGACGCCCTCGACCTCCAGTTCGAGGACAGCTCGTTCGACTACGTGATGGCGTTCCACGTCATCAGCGTGGTGCCCGATCCACATCGCATGCTGGAAGAGGCACGACGGGTGGCGCGGCCCGGCGGGGTCATCACCATCATCAACCATTTCCGCAGCCAGCAGCGCGCCGTCGCGCGCCTGCAGCGCACCATCGATCCCATCACACGACGGCTCGGATGGACCACGCTCCGCCTCCCCGACGTCCTCGATCGACGCGCGCTCCACGTCGAACGCCAGTGGAAGACGTCGCCGCGGTCGTTGTTCACGATCGTCGTGGCGCGCAACGCCAAGGCGGTTCCCGCCGACGGCGTCGTCGCAACCCCGGGCGTCGAAGCGTAGCGCTCAGTGCCGGCGTGAGGTCGGCGGGACGAACGGGATCAGCCCCCGGCGGACCAGCACGTTGGCTTCGCGTCGTCCCTGTGAGTGGAGCCAGCGCTTGTAGATCCGGAGCGTGTCCTGCTCGCGCCGGAAGAGCTCCTGGTCCCCGATCTCGCCGAGCACGCGGACGAAGTCGGGGAAGCGGTCGGCCAGCTCGACGAACGACGTCGCGAGCGCCCCACGCGTGGGCTCGACGGACAGTCGGGCGTAGGCGTTGCGACCGAGCATCGCATAGTAGGTCGGTCCCACCGCGCTGCGCTCGAGGCTGTCGACGAAGATGCCGGTGACGAACAGGGCCGTGTCCCCGACCCGCCGGAGCTTCGAGAAGCGCTGCGACGCCGGCATCTGCAGGGCCTCCAGGTACTCGATGGCCAGCGGCGGATCGAGCAGGTCGGCCCGGTCGGGTCGCACGAAGCCCTCGAGCAGCTGCACGAGGTAGAACTCGGTCGTCTCGGAGGACGCGACGCGCTGGGACGCCATGGCCGTCCGCACCAGATCGCGAAAGAGCACCGTCAGATTGCCCGTCTCGAGCATCGATCGACCTCCAGACTCGTCTCGCGGATTGTGGGGGCAAATGGCCGATCTCACAAACAATCCCCGGTTTGAGTGCCCGGAACGCCTTTGCTAGAGGGTGTCGGCTCAGCGCAGCGCCCATGTCGAAGCCCGCACCCATCACCGCCGTCAAGGGCTTCCGCGACGTGCTGCCGGACGAGAGCGTCCGCTGGCAGGCCCTGGAAGCCGCCGCCGCCCGCATCTTCGCAGCCTACGGCTTCGGGGACATCCGCCTGCCGGTCCTGGAGCGGGCCGAGCTGTTCGCGCGTTCGCTCGGTGAGACCACCGACGTCGTCGAGAAGGAGATGTACTCCTTCCCCGACCGCGACGAGACGATCGTGACGCTCCGACCCGAGGCGACGGCGAGCGTCGTCCGCGCCTACGTCGAGGCCGGCCTCGCCAAGCGCGAGCCCGTCTCCCGGCTGTGGTACGCCGGCCCCATGTTCCGGCGCGAGCGCCCGCAGAAGGGCCGCTACCGCCAGTTCCAGCAGATCGGCGTCGAGATGCTGGGCCGGTCCGACGCCGTGGCCGACGCCGAGCTGCTCATCATGCTGTCGGACTATCTGGCGGCCGTGCGGGTCCCCGACGTCCAGCTCGAGATCAACTCGCTCGGCGACCACACCTGCCGCCCTGCCTATCGCGAGCGCCTGCAGGCCTTCGGCCGCGCCCACCTGGACGCCCTCTGCGCCGACTGCCATCGGCGGATCGAGCGCAATCCGCTCCGGCTCCTCGACTGCAAGGTCCCCGGTTGCCGCACCGTCATGGCCGACGCGCCGGTCATGCTCGACCACCTGTGCGACGGCTGCCGTACGCACTTCGACGAGGTGCGCTCGCTGCTGGATCGCGAGGGGGTCGTCTACACGCTCAACACCCGCATGGTGCGCGGCCTCGACTACTACTGCCGGACCGCGTTCGAGGTCATCGCCGGCGGCCTCGGCGCACAGAACGCCGTCGGTGGCGGCGGACGGTACGACGGCCTCGTCGCGGCGCTCGGCGGCGGCGACGTACCCGGCGTGGGCTTCGCGCTCGGCGTCGATCGCCTGGCGATGCTGCTCGACACCGTGGAACCACCGGCCCCGGTCGCCATCGTGCTCCCGCTCGACGAACGTGCCGTCGGGCCGGCCGTCGACGTCACCACGCGGCTCCGTCGCGAGGGCATCGGCGTCGTCCTCGAGCCGGCGGGTCGCAGCATGAAGGCGCTGCTCCGGGCTGCCGACCGCCAACGGGCCACGCTGGCCATCATCATCGGCGAGGACGAGCTGCGTGCGGGCCGCGCCACCATCCGCAACCTGGTGCGACGGGAGGACCGTCCCCAGTCGCTCGCCCTCGATGCGCCGGGCCCCGAGCTCGCTCGCCAGGTGCGCGCAGAATCGGAGACTCCGACATGACGGTGCAGATCGAGTCGCTCGCGGACTGGCAGCGAACCACGCTCGGCGGCGATCTCCGCCCCGAGGACATCGGTCGCGAGGTGGTGCTCACCGGATGGGTCCACAGCCGGCGCGATCACGGTGGCGTGCTGTTCATCGATCTGCGCGATCGGGGCGGCTTGGTGCAGGTGGTGTGCGATCCCGATCACGCCGCGGCCCACGCGCTCGCCGGCGACGTGCGCCTCGAATGGGTGATCGGCGTCCGCGGCACCGTCCGGGCTCGCCCCGCGGAGACCGTGAACCCCGACCTCCCGACCGGTGCCATCGAGGTCGTGGCGCATCGGCTGGGCGTCCTCAACACCGCCCGGCCGACGCCGTTCCCCATCGACGACAGCGCCGAGGTGAACGAGAACACCCGCCTGCGCTACCGCTACCTCGATCTACGCCGGCCCAGCATGCAGCAGAAGCTGCGCCTGCGGCACGACGTCACGCGCGCGGTGCGCGCGCACCTCGAGCAGCACGGCTTCATCGAGGTCGAGACGCCCATCCTGACGCGCTCGACGCCGGAAGGCGCTCGCGACTACCTGGTGCCGAGCCGCGTCCAACGCGGTGCCTTCTACGCGCTGCCGCAGTCACCGCAGCTGTTCAAGCAGATCCTGATGATGGGTGGCGTCGACCGCTACTACCAGATCGCGCGCTGCTTCCGTGATGAGGATCTCCGCGCCGACCGGCAGCCCGAGTTCACGCAGATCGACCTCGAGATGTCGTTCGTCACGCCGAGCGACGTCATGGGCATGGTCGAGCCGATGATCGCCGACATCTTCACCACCGTACGCGGCCGGCCGACGCCGCGACCGTTCCCCATCATGGGGTACGCCGAGGCCATGCTGCGCTACGGCACCGACCGCCCCGACCTGCGCATCGCGCTCGACCTCGCCGACTTCTCGCCGTGCTTCGCGGGCACGAGCTTCCGCGTCTTCGCCGATGCGCTCGCCGCCGGCACCCGCATCCGTGGCATGGTCGCCCCGGGTGGCGCGCAGCTGTCGCGCAAGGAGCTCGACGACCTGGTCGGCTTCGCGACCGGGGAGGGCGCTCGCGGCCTCACCTGGATCAAGATCAACGCCGACGGCTGGCAGTCGCCGGCGGTGAAGTTCCTGTCCGACGCCGAGAAGGAGCGCCTGACGCAGGCGGGCCCGCTGGCGGCGGGCGACCTGCTGATCCTGCTCGCGGAGCCCGAGGCCCGCGTCAACCAGATCCTCTCGCAGCTCCGCGTCCGCCTCGGCGAGCGGCTCGGTCGCATGACCGCAGACGCCGATCGCTTCCTCTGGGTGGTCGATTTCCCGCTCGTCGAGCGCGACGACGATGCCGGACGCTGGAACGCGGTGCACCACCCGTTCACGGCGCCGCTCGACGCCGATCTCGACAAGCTCGAGAGCGATCCCGGGGCGGTCCGCGCCCAGGCCTACGACCTGGTGCTCAACGGCATCGAGCTCGGCGGCGGCAGCGTCCGTATCCATCGTCCCGACGTCCAGGCCCGCGTGCTGGCCCTGCTCGGGATGAACGAGACGGAAGCCCACGCACGCTTCGGGTTCCTGCTCGAGGCGCTGTCGTACGGAGCCCCGCCACACGGCGGCCTGGCGTTCGGTCTCGATCGCCTCGTCATGCTCCTCGCCGGTGCCGACTCCATCCGTGAGGTCATCGCGTTCCCGAAAACGCAGAAGGCGTCCTGCCCGCTCACCGACGCGCCGACGCCCGTGGACCCGATCCAGCTCCGCGACCTGGCGATCCGCGTCATCGAGTGACGGCTCAGAGGAGGGTGTCGACCGGGACGGCCGGCACCCCCACCGCCGCCGCGACCCCCGCGTGCGTGACGTGGCCGGCGAGGACGTTGCAGGCGCGACGCAGGGGCGGGTGGGTGCGCAGCGCCTCCACCACGCCGAGGTCGGCGAGCGCCAACGCGTACGACAGGGTGGCGTTCGTGAGCGCGTGCGTCGACGTGTTCGGCACGATGCCCGGCATGTTCGTGACGCAGTAGTGCACCACGCCTTCGGTGACGTAGGTGGGCCGGGCGTGCGTGGTCGGCCGCGACGTCTCGGCACAGCCACCCTGGTCGATGGCGATGTCGACGAACGCCGCCCCCGGTCGCATGGCCCCGACGAGCGCGCGCGACACCAGCTTCGGCGCCAGCGCGCCCGGGATGAGCACCGCCCCCACCACGAGATCGGCGGCGACGACCTCCTCCTCGACGTTGGCCCGGTTCGACATCACGGTGGTGACGTGGCCGCCGAGGATGTCGTGGACGTACCGCAGCTTGCCGGGGTCGACGTCCAGGATGGAGACGTGCGCCCCGACGCCGACCGCGACCTGACAGGCGTTCATGCCCGAGATGCCCGCACCGAGGATCACCACCTTCGCCGGCCGTACGCCCGACGCGCCCGAGAGGAGCACCCCGCGCCCGCCGTTCTGGGCCTGCAGGCACCAGGCGCCGACCTGGATCGAGAGCCGACCCGCCACTTCGCTCATCGGAGCCAGGAGCGGCAGGCTGCCGTCGTCGAGCTGCAGCGTCTCGTAGGCGAGGGCGCGGACGCCGCGGTCGATCAGCGCGCGCGTCAGGTCGGCGTTGGCCGCGAGGTGCAGGTAGGTGAAGAGGGTGAGGTCCCGCCGCAGGAAAGCGAACTCCGACGGGACGGGTTCCTTCACCTTGAGGACGAGATCGCTGCGACTCCAGACGCCGGGCGCGTCGCTCAGCGTGGCGCCGGCGTTGCGGTAGAGGGCGTCCGGGAGGCTCGACCCTACGCCGGCCCCATACTCGACCAGCACCGTGTGGCCATGCGCCACCAGGGCACCCACACCGGAGGGCGTCAGCGCGACACGGCTCTCCTCCTCCTTCACCTCTCGCGGAACACCGACGATCATTCGGTGATTCTAGCAGAGATTCCTTGCGCCTCCCCAGCCGCGTCGATACACTCCCGCCGCAAATGGAGGCGACGGGTGTGATCGCCCAGACAGCGATCCTGGCCGTTCCGCTCCTGGCTGCAATCATCTTCCACGAGGTCGCCCATGGGGCCGTGGCCTACCTCTGCGGAGACCCCACGGCGGCCCGCGCCGGTCGACTGACGCTGAACCCCATCCCACACATCGACCCCATCGGCAGCGTGGTGCTCCCGGGACTGCTGCTCCTGCTGAACTCGCCCTTCCTGTTCGGCTACGCCAAGCCGGTCCCGATCGACCCGCGCTACTTCCACCATCCCCGTCGCGACGAGATCCTGGTGGCGCTCGCCGGCCCCGGCACCAACCTGATCCTCGCCGCGCTCAGCACGCTCGTCCTCGGGCTCCTCATCACCATGGGCGAACCCACGAGCGAGCCGACGCTGCTGCAGCGCATGGCGGCCACGTCGATCCAGGTGAACTGCCTGCTCGCGGTCTTCAACCTGCTGCCGATCCCGCCGCTCGACGGAGGACACCTGCTGTCCGTGTTCCTGCCGGCGCGGAGCGCGAAGGCGCTGCGCGCCATCGAGGGCATCGGCATGGTGATCGTCCTGCTCGTGGTGATGAACACGCCGATCCTGGGTCTCCTCGTCACGCCGGTCGTCCACTTCTTCTTCCGGCTGGTGCCACAGTGACGAAGAAGCCGCAGGTCATCGTCAGCGGCGCGCGTCCCACGGGGCGCCTGCACCTCGGCAATCTCCACGGGGCGCTCAAGAACTGGGTCCGGCTGCAGGAGGAGCACGAGTGCCTCTTCTTCGTCGCCGACTGGCACGCGCTGACCACCAGCTGGGAGGAGACGGGCGGCATCCCGGAGGCCACCATCGAGATGGTGCTCGACTGGCTCGCCGTCGGCCTCGATCCCGCGCGCTGCACGATCTTCCAGCAGTCGGCCGTGAAGGAGCATGCCGAGCTGTTCCTGATCCTCGGGATGCTCACGCCCGTGCCATGGCTCGAGCGCAACCCCACGTACAAAGAGCAACGCGATCAGCTCACCGATCGCGACCTCTCCACCTTCGGGTTCCTCGGCTACCCGGTCCTGCAGGCGGCCGACGTGATGATGTACAAGGCCACCGCGGTCCCGGTCGGCATCGATCAGGCGCCGCACATCGAGCTGGCGCGCGAGATCGCGCGGCGCTTCAACGGGACCTATCGGGAGATCTTCCCCGAGCCCGCCACGCTCCTCACCGAGACGCCCAAGATCCTCGGCACCGACGGCCGCAAGATGAGCAAGAGCTACGGCAACGCCATCTATCTCACCGAGCCGGCGGCCGACGTCGATCGCAAGCTGTCGCGGATGGTCACCGATCCGCGACGGGCGCGTCGCACCGATCCGGGCGTGCCCGCCGACTGTCCCGCCTTCAACTCGTTCCATCGCACGTACTGCACCGCCGACGAGCTGCGCACCGTCGACGAGGGCTGCCGGACGGCCGGCATCGGCTGTCTCGACTGCAAGAAGATCATGATCAAGCACGTGCTCGCCGAGCTCGAGCCCATCCGCGAGCGACGCGCACGGCTCACCGCCGACGACGCCCGCGCCGCGCTCGACGCCGGCAACACCCGCGCCCGCACCATCGCGGCGCGCACGATGGCCGAGGTACGGGAGGCACTGGGACTGCTATGACGCCAACCCCGCCGTGCACGATCAAGCTCGACGTCTTCGAGGGGCCGCTCGATCTGCTCCTCCACCTCATCAAGCGCAACGAGGTGCAGATCGCCGACATCCCCATCGCCACCATCACCGATCAGTACCTGGCGATGTTGGAAGACCTGCCGGAGCTGAACCTCGACGGCGCCGGCGAGTACCTCGTGATGGCGGCCACCCTGACGTACATCAAGAGCCGCATGCTGCTTCCCACCATCGCCGACGGGGAGGACGAGGCCGAGGACGATCCCCGCGCGGCGCTGGTGCAGCAGCTGCTCGAGTACCAGCGCTACCGCGAAGCCGCGGCCACGCTGTCGTCGCGGGCACTCCTCGAACGCGACGTCTTCGCGCCCACCGGCGAGCCCACGCCCGCCGGCACCACCGACGACGGACGGCCGCTGGTACGCGACGCCAGCCTCGGCGACCTCCTCGACGCGCTCCGCGGCATCCTCGAGCGGGTCCGCAAGCCCGAGCCGCACTCGATCTTCCGTCCGGGCCTCTCGGTCTCGGAATGTGTCCATCGGATCCTGTCGCGCTTCGCCCTCGGCACGCAGCTGCGGTTCGACGAGCTGTTCTCCGCCGAGAGCGATCGCACCGAAGTCGTCGTGACGTTCCTTGCGCTCCTCGAGCTGATCCGGCTTAAGGTGGTGCGAGCGATCCAAAGTGATCGTTTCGGGCCGATCGAACTGGGCCTCGCCGCCGCCGACCTCGGGGAAGCAGCGGCCATGGTACAGGACGTCGGGTTCGATTCGTGGCGGGGAGGGGGAGAGCCACATGGAAGTGGACCAGTCGAGTAGTCCCGAGGAGCACCTGAACGGCGTCAACGGCGTCGTGCACGATGCTCCCGTGGCGGAGGCGCCGGTCGCCGACGCCGAGGGTCCGCCCGCGATCGTCTTCGCGCCGCCGCCGGACGACGTCGTCGAGCCTGCCCCCGAGCCCGAGGACGCCCCGGTCGAGGCGGCCGACACCGCCGCCCTCGAGCCCATCCTCGAGAGCCTGCTGCTCGCGTCCGGCCAGCCGGTGCCGCTCGCACGCCTGGTCGAAACGCTCGACGGTCACGATCGTCGCGCCATCGTCGCGGCGCTCAAGTCCCTCACCGACGGCTACGAGCGCGACAACCGCGGATTCCGCGTCGTGCACGTCGCCGGAGGCTGGCAGCTGCGCTCGGCACCCGAGCACGGGCCCTGGGTCCGCCGCCTCCTGGGTGGGCGACCGCCGCGTCTGTCGCGCCCGATGCTGGAGACGCTCGCGATCATCGCCTACCGCCAGCCCTGCACCCGGACCGAGATCGAGGCCATCCGCGGCGTCGATGCCGACGCGGTCGTCAGTACGCTGCTCGAGCGGCGACTGATCCGCATCCAGGGCCGCAAGGAGGCGCCGGGCCGCCCGCTGCTCTACGGCACCACGCGCGACTTCCTCGAGGTGTTCGGCCTCCCCGACATCGGCGCGCTGCCGCCGCTCAGCGATCTCGGCGACGGTGCCGAGCTGCTCGCGGCGCGCGACCTCACCATCGGCCCCGACGGCGTGCATCCCACGCCGGCCGCCGACCTCGCACCGGCCGAGCCCGAACCGGAGCCGGAGCCCGTCGCGGTGATGGTCGCGGACGAGGACGGTACGGTCGGCTGACGGAGCGTCTCCAGAAGATCCTGAGCGCGCTCGGCGTCACGTCGCGACGTCACGCCGAGGCGCTGATCCTGGCCGGACGGGTCACCGTCAACGGCCACACGGTGAAGGAGCTCGGTACGCGCGCCGACGCGCAGCGCGACGAGATCACCGTCGACGGCGAGCGTGTGGTGCGGAAGGGCCGGTTCCGCCGCACCGTCATGTTGCACAAGCCACGCGGCATGGTGACGACGCTCTCCGATCCGGAAGGCCGTCCGACGATCCGCGACGCGCTCGGTCCGATCGACGAGCGCCTGTATCCCGTCGGCCGTCTCGATCTACAGACCACCGGCCTGCTGCTCCTCACCAACGACGGTGCCCTCGCGCAAGGGCTCATGCACCCGAAGCGCGAGGTCGAGCGCGTCTACCACGCCAAGGTCGACGGCACGCCCGACGGCCGCGTGCTCGCGCGCATGCGTCGCGGGGTGCGGCTCGACGACGGCCTGGTGACGCCCACCCGGCTCCGCGTCGTGAAGTCCCTGCCGACCAAGACCTGGATCGAGATCGGTGTGCACGAGGGCAAGAAGCACGTCGTGCGGCGGCTCTTCGAGACCGTGGGGCACAAGGTCGACAAGCTCGAGCGCGTGCGGCTCGGTCCGCTCTCGCTCGGCACGCTCCCGCTCGGCGCCTGGCGCGATCTCACGCGCACCGAGGTCGACGCGCTCCGTGGCGTCGCCGGGCTCAAGGCGCTGGGGCCGCCGCGCGCCGCCGCAGCCGCGGCACGGCCACGCCCAGCAGCCGGCACGAAACCCAGAACACCCCGACCGCGACGGGAAGCACCAGCCCCACCCGCACCGCGTGGCGCGCGAGCGGACTCGACGGCATCCACCCCGCGACCGCGACGTCCAGCGCCCAGGCGCTCGCGACCATGACCAGCGTGGCCGCGGCGATGCGCGCGAGCGCCGTCGTGAGGCCACCCCCGAGCGGCCCGAGCCGCCGGCGCAGCACCAGGAGCAGCACGCCGCAGTTGGCGAGCGCCACCGCCGACGTCGAGAGTGCCAGGCCCACGTGGCCGAAGCCGAGGCCACGGACGAAGAGCCAGTTGAGCCCGACGTTGGTCGCGATCGACAGCAGGCTCACGCGCATCGGCGTGCGCGCGTCGTCGAGCGCGTAGAACGCGGGCGCCAGCACCTTGATGCCGGCATACCCCGCGAGGCCGACGGCGTAGCCGGCAAGCGCGTGCGCGGAGGCCAACGTGTCGACGGCATCGAACCGGCCGTGCTCGTAGATGAGCCCGATGATCGGCACGCCGAACACGGCGAGACCCGCCGCCGCCGGCAGGCAGAGCAACGCCACCATCTCGAGCGCCTGCCGGATGGCCGTCCGCATCGCCTCGGCGTCGCCGCGTGCCGCGTGCCGCGACACCACGGGCAGCGTGACGGTGCCGATGGCCACGCCGAAGAGTCCGATCGGCAGCTGCATGAAACGGAAGGCGACGTTCAGCCACGAGACCGCGCCGTCGCCGAGGTAGGACGCGAAGTTGTTGTTGACGAAGACGTTCACCTGCACGGCGGCGGCACCGATGGTGGCCGGTCCCATGAGCCGCAGCACCTGGCGCAGCGCGGGATCACGCGTATCGAGCAGCGGCCGCCATCGGAATCCGACGGCAACCAGCGACGGCACCTGCACCGCGAGCTGCAGCACGCCGCCGATGAGCGTGCCGATGGCCATGCCGGTGATCGCTCGGATCGCCAGCTCGGGATCGGTGCTGGGAGCACCACGCCCCAGCACGTCGTCGACGACGCTGCCGAGGTAGCCCGGCGCGAGCCACCAGGCGCAGGCGAGGCCGCCGATGACCGATCCGAGATTGAAGAACGCGGACGCCGCCGCCGGAATGCCGAAGCGGTTCTTCGTGTTGAGGATCCCCATCGCCACCGCGGCCAGCGCGATCAGCAACAGGAACGGGAACATGATGCGGGTGAGGTGGATCGTGAGCTCGAGCTTCCCCGGCACCTCCTCGAACCCCGGCGCGATGGCACGGGTGAGGGCAGGGGCGAACCAGATGCCGAGCAGGCAGAGCGCCCCGACGACGATGGCGAGCGCATTGACGACCATGCTGGCGAGGCGCCAGGCACCGCCGTCTCCCTTCTTCTCGAGCTCCTGCGAGAACGTGGTGACGAACGCGGCCGACAGCGCGCCCTCGGCGAAGAGGTCGCGCAGCAGGTTCGGGATGCGGAAGGCGGTGACGTAGGCGTCGAGGACGCGACCGGCTCCGAAGGAGACGGCGAACACCTGCTCGCGGACGAGACCGAGAATGCGGCTCGCGAGCACGGCGATGCTGACCACGCCGGCCCGCCGGGCCAAGGTTCGGCGTCCTCCCTCCTCCGCTGCCATCCCCGGGCCGGAGTATGCGACCGTCGGGGGGCGTGCAAGGTGGACCGTGTGTCGGGGCGGGTTGCGGGGCGGCGGGCATGGGCCGGCCGCTTCGCTCGGAGGCCTTCGCGCAACCCAGCCCCCCGACCCCACGCCCCGCGCTCGACCAACTCGCTCATGCGGCCGGCCCATGCCCGCCGCCCCGCAACCCACGACCGACGGGTCGGTGCTCCCTGCGCGCCGTGCGCGCTCGCTACATTCGTGCGGGGGATGGGAGCGGTGCGCTCGAACGTGTGGGGTTGGGGACGAGAGCGCGGAGCAGGACGGTCATCACCAGAGCGATGCAGGTGAAGCCGAAGGCGTCGCCGTAGCGGACGTATGGCGTGATCGTCGTCAGGCCACCGACCGTGGCCGAGGCGACGCCGACCATGCCTGGGGGCAGGCTGGTGAGGATGGCGCCGGTGGGGGCGATGATGCCGGAGATGCCGGTGGTGGCGGCGCGGACGAGGTAGCGGTGCGACTCGACGGCGCGGAAGACGGCCATCGCGAAGTGCTGCCGACTCGCGACACCGTAGCCGCCGTCGAGCCAGCCGTCGTTCGCGATCGTCACCAGCAGCTGCGCACCCTGCGCGACCGCCCCGTGCACGATGTCGGGGTAGAGGATCTCGTGGCAGATGCTGACGCCGAGCGGGACGAACCCCTGCAGCACGCCCGGCCTGCGCCCCGCCGTGAAGGCGCGGGGGCTCTCGCTCTGATCGGTCGCCACCGGGCCCTCGAGCGGCGGGGTCTCGGCGAAGAGGACGAGCCGCTGCTTGTCGTACGAGCCGCCGTCGCGGCCGCCGGGGTGCAGCAGACGCGCGCTGTTGTAGGTGTGCCCGTCGGCGTAGCGCGGTCCGCCCAGCAGCAGGTCGGCACCGTGACGGGCGGTGAGGCGCCCGAGCTCACGGCCGAGATAGGGCTCGTGCTCGAGATAGAGCGTGAGCGCGTTCTCCGGCCAGACGATCAGCGCCGGGTCACCCGTGACCTTCGCGTCGGTGAGACGCATGGTCGTGACGAGCTGGTGCTCGGCGTAGCCGCGCGTCCACTCGAAGGCGGGCGGCACGTTGCTCTGGACGACGGCGACGTCGCGCATCACCGAGGGCGTCTCGCCGCCGCCCTGCATCACGCCGGCGCCGGCGAGCCAGACCGCGGCGGTCAAGCCGGCAGGCACCGCGAGGCCGCGCACGACCCGCGGCAACGCCACCCCGGCACGCAGGGCGCGCACCGCGTCCGCCAACGCGACGTTGCCGAGGACCAGGAGGAACGACACGCCGTAGACGCCGGTGACGGCCGCGACCTGGATGAGCGCCGTGTGCTGATATTGCGAGTAGCCGAGCAACGCCCAGGGCTGCGCCACCAGCCGCGCCCGCACCATCTCGATGACCACCCAGAGGGCCGCCACGGCGAGCTGCCCCACGAGTCCGGGCGCCGTGCGCAGCAGCACCGTGGCGCCGGCGGCGAAGAGGCCCACCGTCGACGACACGGCGACGACATAGGCCGCCGACATGGCGAGCCCACCGCGCAGCAGGCCCTCGCCGAAGTACGCGGCCACGGCCTGCGCGAGCCACCAGGTGATGGCCCAGCCCATGACGAAGCCGTACGCGGCGCCGTAGCCGAACGCGTGCGCTGCCCGTCGTGGACGCACCACGACGAGCAGCGGCACCAGCGTCAACCAGGCGAGCGCCGCGCAGTCGAAGGGCGGCAGCGCCAGGGCGTACAGCCCGGCGCCGCCGGCGACGGCGAGCAGACGTCGGAGCATCCGCGATCAGTGCTCTTCGGGCTCGGACATGACGACGAGCTGGAACGGCTCCGTCGCTCCCGGCGCCAGCACGGCGCCGCTCTCGAGGGTGCCGCGGATCGCGACCACGATGGTGTCGTGGTTCACGTGCCGGGTCCCGCTCGTGTGCCACTCGGGGTCCTCGTCGACGTCGAACGCGTCCTCCCAGCGGTGCTGCTGCTTGTAGGTCCGGAACTCGTGACGCCAGTACGCGAGCGTGTTCGAGAAGTTCTGGTCACCCGAGTAGATGTCGAACAGGTTCGGGATCGACGAGTCGAGCAACTGCATCAGGTAGCCCTGGTCGTTGTACATGGCGACGTTCGACGCCTGGAACACGAGGGGCAGGTCGACCGCCGTACCCCAGAACCGCGTGCCGTCGTCGACCTGGCTGACGTCGACCGGGATGTAGATGGTGCCGTCGCGTGCGATCGCGGCCTGGTAGCGCGTGCGGTTCGTGGTGGCACGGAAGTCGTGCAGCGCGATCGGCTCGGCAGCGATCGTGAAGGCGTCGTCGGTGAGCTGCATGACGACCTGGCCGTTGTCGCGATAGACCGTGATGCGGGTCGGACCGAGCGGCAGGTCCGGCACCTCGACGCGCAGCTGCATGCGCTGCTGGCCGTCGGCGATGTCGCGCTTGCGCTTGGCGCGTCCACGGCTCCAGTCGGCGCCGCCGCCGACCGTGCTCTCGAATCGCACGTCGTACTTCCTGCCCTCCTGCAGGGCGTCGTTGAACAGCACGACCTGCTGGTCGGCCCAGCCGACGAACGGGCGGATGGCTGCGCGCGGCGGCGGCGGCTTGTCACAGCCACAGCCTGCGTCCGACGTCGCCGGAAGAACCAGCGTCGTCCACGCCGCGAGCATCAAGCCCATCACTGTCCTCGTTCGCATCATCGCTCCTTTCGGCCCGATCCGTCAGGCCGCTTGGCGGGCGCTCTGCCCGCGCGTACCTTCCGCTGCCGCGTGCGCGGGCAGCCGCATCGTGAACGTGGTCTCGCCGGCCACCGCGGTGGTGCACGCGAGCGTGCCCCCGAACTCGCCCGTCACGATCTCGCGGGCGATCGACAGGCCGAGGCCCGTCCCCTTGCCGGTCGGCTTGGTGGTGAAGAACTCGTCGAAGATGCGCGGCAGCACGTCCGCCGGGACGCCCGTGCCGCGATCGGCGACCGTGAGCACGACCTCGTCGCCGTCGGCGCGGACGTCGACCGCGACGTGCCGGCGGTCGGCCGGCAAATCCTCGCACGCGTCGATGGCGTTGCTGACCAGGTTGGCCAGCACCTGTCCCAGTCGCAGCCGGTCGCCCCGTACCTCGGGGAGATCGACCTCGACGTCGACCGCGAGCTGCACACCGGCGAGCCGCAGGCGGTGCATGAGCAGCGGCTGCAGCTCGCGCTCGAGCAGGCCTCCGAGGTCGATCGGGGCGCGCTCACCGGTGACGGCGCGGTCGTAGCCCTTGACGCTGCGGATGTACGCCACGGCCTTGTGCGTCCACGCCTCGACCTGCTCGAGCGTGTGGCGGAGATCGGCCAGGCACTCGCGACGGATGGCCGTCGGCGTCGTGTCGTCGCGCACCGCCTCGTCGCACTCGGCGGTCAGCTCGCGTGCGATGAGGAGCCCGTTCAGCGCCGCACCGAGGGGCGTGTTCATCTCGTGTGCGATGCCGGCGGCGAGGCGTCCGAAGGCCGCCATCTTCTCGGCCGAGACGAGCTGCTCCTGGCTGGCCTGGAGCGTGCCATAGGCCGCCTCGAGCTCGGTCAGCGATCGCGCCAGCCGCTCGTTGGTCGCCGCCACCTCGTGCGTGCGCTCGCGGACGCGGCGTTCGAGGTCACGGTTCAGGCGGCGGAGATCGTCGAACGTGCGCGCGTTCTGCAGCGACAGCGCGGCCTGGTTCGCGAAGGCCCGCAGGAAGGCGAGGTCACCGGCGGTGCAGGGCGTCCCCGCGACCTTGCGGCCGCACGCGAGCAGGCCCGTCAGCGTTCCCTGGCACGCGAGCGGTACGACGACCGCCGCACCGAGCGACTCGATGTCCGCCTGGGCGCTCCGGGTGACGCTCCCGATCACGACGGGATGCCCGGTGACGGTGAGCATCCGCGCCAGGGAGGCAGCGCCGTCGAGCCACACCGCCGCACCCTGCTCGTCGCCCAGGCGGGCGCACTCGACGAACCCGTCGGGCGTCCGCAGCAGGAGCCGGACGTGCTCGAGGCGCAGGACGGTCATCGGCGTGCGCACGGTGGCGCGGGCGATCTCGATCAGGTCGAGCGTCGAGCCCAGCTCGGTGCGGGCCGCCGCGAGCGCCTCCTCGGCATCGTACGGATGCTGTCCGCAGAGACGATCGACCAGGTGTTGCACCCGATCGCGCATCGACGACAGCACGGCGAGCGGCCCCGTCCGCGGGCGTGCGACCCGATCACCCATGGATCAGGCGGCCTCCGTGCGCGCGTCGACCCCGGTCGCGGCGTGCCCGCCCGGGAGCACCACCGTGAAGGTCGTGCCCTTGCCGACGGTGCTCTCGACCGTCAGGTCGCCGCGCATCATGCGCGCGAAGCGGCGGGCGAGGGCGAGGCCGAGGCCGACGCCCTTGCGCTCGCCGTCGTGCGGCTGCAGCTGGTGGAAGATCTCGAAGACGGCCTCGTGCTGCTCGGGGGGGATGCCGGGGCCGGTGTCGCTGACGGCGATCGATATGCCGCCGTCGTCGCGTGCCTCCGCGCCGAGACGGATCTCGCCACGCGTGGTGAACTTGGCGGCGTTCGACAGCAGGTTCTGCACGATGACCCGCAGCTTCGCAGCGTCGGCCTCGATGAACGGCAACGTCTCGGGCACGTCCGAGACGAAGGCGACCGGCTTGGTGCGGACGAGCAGCGAGAAGGACTCGCCGAGCTCGCGCAGCAGCGGCGGGACGTCGAGCTGGTCGCGACGCAGCCGCAGCGCGCCGGCCTCGAGTTGCGAGAGGTCGAGGAACTCCTCGACCAGCTCGAGCAGGTAGCCGGCGTTGCCGCGCACCTTGTCGAACACGCCCTGCGCTTCGGGCGCGCAGTCACCGAACGTGCCCTCGCGGAGCAGATCGAGATAGCCGACGATGATGTTGAGCGGCGTCCGGAACTCGTGCGAGACGTTCGCGAGCAGCTCGGTCTTGAGGCGCTCGGCCATGTGCACGGCGGCGAGCTGGTCGTACGCCTTGAAGGCGACATCGACCCAGAGGAGGAGGCGCTCGGGCCCGTCGCTCTTGTCGTGGTAGCCCTGGATCGCGAGCCGTCGCAGCATCTCGCGCGGCGGCTTCTCGCCGGCGTAGCCGGTCTGCAGGACGATCTGCGCCAGGTGATCACGCTCGCGCACCTGCGCGATCAACTCCTCGCCGGTCATCACCGGCATGAAGTAGTCGACCAGCATCAGCTGCACCGGCTCGGCGGCGTGGAGGTCGAGCGCGCTGGCCCCCGAGTCGGCGGTGAGGACGCGATGCCCCTCCCGCTCGAGCAGCATGCGCAGCGACGTCAGCGTCTCGGCCTGGTCGTCGACGACCAGGATGGTGCGCCCCGTAGGGGGATTCGTTCGGCGGGTCTTCATCGACGGAGCTCCGGCCGTGCGGGGTGGCCCGCGCGCGACGGCCTCGCGAGTGCAGTGCGCTTCGACATGTGTGCCTCCTGTGGTGAGGAGGGTGCTTCCGGACTGGGTTCGCGGAGGGACGGTGCAGGTTTCGGACCGTTCGGCCGTCACGCGGGAACTCCCGTGTTTCCGGGACGTCGTCGCACGGGTTGCCGGGAAGTGTGCCGGAGCCGCGGTGCTCGCGCGGCACACGATGGCACGCGAGTGTGTCAGCGGTGGCACACTGGAGATGGCGGACGACGTCGGCAGGCCGTGCCGATCCACCGTCGGTGCGTCAGCCGCGACACGCGACGTACAGCCCTGCACGCCGTGCGGTCGAGCTGGCTTGACATCCCCTACAGCGACCGATAGCAACCTCTGCGCGGGGTGGAGCAGTCAGGCAGCTCGCGAGGCTCATAACCTCGAGGTCGGTGGTTCAAATCCACCCCCCGCAACTCGCAGCGCTCGCCGCATCGTCACAGCGGCACCAGCGCGCGGCACCCCGGGACAGGCGCTCGCCGTCCCGGGGTCCCGCGCCGCCTCATTCGGGTGTGCGGCGCGTGTCGTCGTCGCGTGCGATCGGACTGCCGAGGATCGCGCGCAGGCCGCGGTCGTAGGTGAGGTAGTTCCAGGCCCAGTTCACCAGGACGACGAGGCGATTGCGGAAGCCGATCAGCATCACGATGTGGAGCAGCAGCCACGCCCACCACGCCAGCGCCCCCTTCAGATGGAGACGCCCGATCTGGACGATGGCGCGGCTGCGGCCGATCGTCGCCATCGACCCCTTGTCGTCGTAGTGGAAGGGCAGCAGCGGCTCGCTGCGCAGCCCCCGCAGCAGATTCTCGGCCGCGTGAGCGCCGGTCTGCATCGCCATCTGCGCCACCTGCGGCAGCCGCTCGTCGCCGTCGATGATGCAGACGTCGCCGACGGCGAACACCTCGGGATGGCCCGGAACGGCGAGGGTGGGCTCGACGCGCACGCGTCCCGAACGCCCGGTGGGGAGCCCGAGGTGCGCGATCAGCTCGCCGGCGCGGATGCCAGCCGCCCAGATGACGGTGCGGGTGTCGATGCGGTCGCCGCCCGCGAGCTCGACATGGTCGGCGGCGACGCGCGTGACCGACGTCTGCAGGCGGACCTCGACGCCGAAACCCTCGAGGTCGTGCTTGGCGCGCACGCGCAGCGGCTCGTCGAACGGCGCCAGGATGGCCGGACCGGCCTCGACCAGGATGATGCGGACGCTCTGTTCGGGCAGGCCGTAGTCGCGCGGGACGACGTGCCGCTGGAACTCCCCCAGTGCGCCGGCGGTCTCGACCCCGGTCGGACCGCCGCCGACGATGACGAACGTCAGCTGGGCAGCCAGCGCCGCCGGGTCCGACTCGAGGCTGGCTCGCTCGAGGAGGAGGAGGATGTGATTGCGCAGCGCGCGCGCATCTTCGACGTCGTAGAGCTGGAACGTGTGCTCGTCCACGCCGGACACGCCGAAGTCGGCGATCGAGCCCCCCGTCGCGACGATGAGGCGATCGTAGGGAATCCGATCGCCGTCGTCGGTCCGCAGCTCGCGCGCGACGGGGTCGCCGCCGACGATCGTGGCCATCCGGAACGTCACGCCAGGCAGATGTCGCAGGAAGCTTCGCGTCGGGTAGACGATCGCCTGCGGCTCGAGGCCGGCGGTGGCCACCTGGTAGAGCAGCGGAAGGAAGGTGTGGTAGTTCCGACCGTCGATCCAGAGGACCTCGCGTCCGGCCTCCGCCAGCACACGGACCGCCCGCAATCCCGCGAACCCTGCGCCGAGCACGACGATGCGAGGGCTCTTCACGACGTCCATCGGTTCGCGGTTCTATCACGCGTTGACGGTCGTGGAAGGTGTCCTCTAGCATGCGATCCATGACCACCCTGCCGGGCAGCTGTCACTGTGGACGCGTGCGCTTCGAGGTGACCGGTCCCCTCGGCGACGTCGTCGAGTGCAACTGCTCGATCTGCACCCGCAAGGGCTACCTGCACTGGATCGTGCCGCAGGACGCGTTCCGGCTGCTCGCGGGCGAAGAGGCCCTCGTGACCTATCGCTTCGGCACCGGCGTGGCACAGCACCGCTTCTGCGGCATCTGCGGCGTGAGCGGCTTCTACGTTCCCCGCTCCCACCCCGATCGCATCGACATCAACGTGCGCTGCCTCGACGGCGTCGACCTGTCTGCGATACGAGTGCGTCCGTTCGACGGTCGCAACTGGGAAGAGAGCATCGCAGCCCGGCAGCTCGAGCCGAGCGAGGAGACGGAGTGACATGACGGCGAGGGCAGCATTCGTCCTGGGCGTGTTCCTGGTGCTGGCCGCGCTGGTGCACGGCGGCATCTACACGGCGGGACACGACTTCGTGATGAACCGCTTCACTGGCTGGTACGAGTTCGTCCCCGGCAGCGGCGACGACGGCTGGGAGGACGAAGCCGGCGCACGCCGCGCGAGCCTCCGCCATACCTTGACCTCCACGACCCCCACGGCTAGGGTCGCGGGTCTTCATCGCCGGAGGTGATCCATGGCAGGGGGACGGGCCTTCAAGAGCAACGTCCGAGAGCGGCGCGAAGCGGAGCGTCGCATGAAGGCGCTCGAGAAGCGCCAGAAGAAGGACGAGAAGCGTCGCGAAGAGGGGGACAAGCCGGCCGAGACGCCGGCGGTACCGCCGACCGGAGCGCCGCGCTAGACAGTCATTGCAGGGCCGCGTAATTCTGACGCGGCGTAGGGCGGCGTACCCAAGTGGCCAAGGGAGAGGTCTGCAAAACCTCCATTCACCGGTTCGAATCCGGTCGCCGCCTCTACTTTCCCCTCGCTCCCGCCACCTGGTCGATCTTGGCCGCCAGGACGAAGTCGTTCTCGGACAACCCGCCGATCGTGTGGGTCCAGATCACCACGGCGACCTCGTTGTAGTGCACGGTGAAGTCGGGGTGATGGGCCTCGGCTTCCGCCACCTCGGCCATGCGGTTCACGAACTGCATCGCCTCGAGGAAGTCGCGGTACCGGAAGGTCCGGTGCAGGCGACGATCGCGCACCGCCCATCCGGGAACCTGGGGGAGCAGCGCCGCCTGCGCGGCGTCGTCCAGCGGAGGCGTGCCGGCGTCGCAGGGGACGCAGCGTCGTGTGGTGAGATCCATGCCGCCGACTAGAGCATCCGTCGCTGCACCGCGCCAGCCGATTTACCTTGACCACCTCGAACCGCAGGTGCCATAGCCCCGCCGGGGGGTGCACCATGCGAGCACTGCGACAGCTGTTTACCAGCCTGGCTTTCCTGTTCTCCGTCACCGAAGCCGCCGCACTCGACATCGGCACCGTGAACCCACTGAAGGGGCTCGGCGCGCTCGACGACCCGAACGGCGTCGCCGTGAGCCCCGACGGGCTCGACGTGTACGCGGTGTCGTTCTACGCCGACACCATCGCCGGCTTCCGTCGCAATCCGACGACGGGCGCGCTGCGCTACAACACACAGGTGTACGACGGCGAGGACATCCCGGGCGACGACTATCCCGTGCTCTTCGGTGCGCTCGCCGTCACCGTGAGCCCCGATGGCTTGAACGTCTACACCGCGGGCGGCGACACACCCGGCGGCCTCGGTGTGTTCGGACGCAACCCCACGACCGGGGTGCTGACGTCGCTCCAGGCGGAGGGGGACGGCGCGAACATGACCGCCGTCGCCGTGAGCCCGGACGGCGAGCACGTCTATGCGACCTTCGACTTCAACAGCTTCGGACTCTGGGATCGTGATCCCGGCACCGGGCTCCTGACGCCGGTCACCACCTACTTCGGCGACGAGGGTGGCATTCCCGATCTCGACTCGATCTACGGCGTCGCGCTGAGCCCGGATGGCGCGAACCTCTATCTCGCGAGCGGCAACGGCGTCGCCGTGTTCGACCGCGATGCCGGCACCGGCGAGGTGACGTTCGTGGAGCTCGCCGGCTCCTCCTTTTTGCTCGACGTCACGGTGAGCCCCGACGGCACCAGCGTCTATGCGACCACCTCGGGCATCGAGGTATACGCGCGCGATACCGGGACCGGCGCGCTGACGTTCGTCGAGACCGTCGGCAGCGCCGACGGCGAGGTCGTCGTGAGCCCGAACGGCGCGCAGGTCTACGCCACGGGCTACAGCGACGGTACAGTCACCGCCTGGTCGCGCAACCCGGGCACCGGCGCGCTCACGCTGCTCGAGGTCGAGGAGGACGGTGTCGGCGGCGTCGAGTCGCTCGCCGGCGCCGAGGCGCTGGCGATCGCACCCGACGGTGGACAGCTCTTCGTCGGTGCGCTCGACGAGGACGCCATGACGGCGTTCAACCGTGCGGGCACTGGCTTGCTGACCTTGGCCGACGTTCGCTGTGCCGTCGATTCGCTGTCCGAGCCCGGCGTCGTCGTCAGCCCGGACGGCACCAACGTCTATCTGGTCGGTGACAGCGACAGCGGTGCGGCCTCCGGTGGTTACGTCGTCGTCCTGGCACGCGATGCGGCCGACGGCAGCACGCGCATCGTCGACTGGGAGGAGAACCACTGCGGCGGCGTCGAGCTCGGGCTCGACGGCGCGAGCGGCGTCGCCGTGAGCCCGGACGGCAAGCACCTCTATGTGAGCGCCGCCGACGAGAGCGCGGTGGCGGCGTTCGCTCGTGACGAGACCACCGGCAGCCTCACGTTCGTCGGTGCGCAGCGCAACGAGGAGGGCCCCGTCCTCGGCATCGGCGGCGCCAGCAGCGTCGCCATCAGCAGCGACGGCGCCAGCGTCTATGTGACGGGCCAGGACGACAGCGCCATGGCCACCTTCACCCGCAACATCACGACGGGAGCCCTGTCGTTCACGCAGGTCGTGGAGAACGGCGTCGGCGGTGTCGCGGGACTCAGCGCGCCACGCAGCGTCGCCGTCAGCGCCGACGGCGCGAGCGTCTGGGCCGGCGGCACGTCGTCGGTCGCGGTGTTCCGTCGTGCGGTGACGGGCACCCTGACCTTCGTCGAGCAGAAGGCCGACGGCGTCGGCGGGGTCGACGGCCTGGCGGGGCTTCGCGCGCTCGCGGCGGCGCCGGATGCCGCCGATCTCTACGTCGTCAGCGCCACCGACGATGCCCTGGCCGTGTTCCGGCGCAACGCCACCACGGGCGGGCTCACGTTCGTCGAGATGCTGAAGGACGGCATCGGCGGCGTCGACGGCCTGCTGAACCCGGTCGGCGTCGCGGTGAGCGCCGACGGCGCGCGCGTCTACGTCAGCGGGCCCGAGGGCCTGGCGTCGTTCGACCGTGACGTCGCCACCGCGACCGTGACGTTCGCCGAGGTCACCGAGGATCCCGACGGTCTGTTCACCAGCTTCAAGGGGCTCGCCGTCAGCGGTGACAGCACCGACGTCTACCTCGGGGGCGACCAGGACATCACGTTCCTCGGCAGTGCCGCGATCGGCGGCTTCCGCTGCCAGGAGTGCATCCCGGCCCCCCTGTCCGGCTGCCGCGTGCCCGTCGCGTCCGGCAAGAGCAGCCTCAAGCTGCTCGACAACAGCAACGACAAGAAGGATCTGCTCGGCTGGACCTGGGGCAACGGGCAGGCCACCGACGCCGCGGACTACGGCGATCCGACGACCACCACCGCCTACTCGCTGTGGCTCTTCGACGAGTCCGGGCCGGGCGGCGACCCGGCGCTGCGGATGCACGCGGTGGCACCGGCGGCCGCGCTCTGCGGCACGAAGGCGTGCTGGAAGCCGCTCGGCGCCGGCGGCTACCGCTTCAAGGGCAACGCCGCGCAGACGAAGGACGGGCTCAGCAGCGTTCTGTTGAAGCCCGGCACCGAGGGCAAGGCCCGCATCAAGGTCTCGGGCCGCGATCGCAACCTGCCGATCCCGGGGCTGCCGCTGACAGGCACCGTCACGCTGCAGCTGCGCAGCTCGACGGGTGAGTGTTGGGAGGCGGTCTACAGCGCACCCCAGCAGAACACCGCGTCGACGTACTCCGCGAAGAGCGACTGAGCCGAGGAGGGGGAGGGCGCGCCGCGGGCGCGCCCTCCCTTGCGACGCTACCGCTCGAGCATGGGGTACCCCTCGTGCGTGACGAGGAGGTCGTGCATGTCGTTCGCATGCTCCTCCTCCTGCGCGAGGATGCGCTCGAGCATGGTGCGCGTCGTGGGGTCGCGGTCGCCGAAGTAGCGCACCATCTCCCGATAGGTCTCGATCGCGATGCGCTCCGCGATCAGATTCTCCTTGATCATGTCGACGAGGTTCTCACCTTCGACGAACTCGGACGCGGCCCGCGCGCCGACACCGTCGGGGTTCAGCTCGGGCTTGCCGCCGAGCTGGTTGATGCGCTCGGCGATCAGATCGAGATGCGACTCTTCTTCCGTCGCATGCTGGGCGAACTCCTGCTTTACGGCTTCGCTGGCGATGCCGGTCGCGCAGACGGCGTGGAACTTGTACCGCAGGACGCAGACGATCTCGGTCGCGACGGCCTGGTTGAGGATGGCGATCGCCTCCTGGACGTTGCCGCCGTAGTTCTTGGTGACGGCGCCGTCGGTCAGATGCTGCCGCGCCCGACGTCGGATCTCGGCGACGTCGCTGACGAACATGGCTCCGTTGTTCATGCTCTTCCCTCCTGTGCGCGCCGCGGCGATGGCGCGACGTCGTCCACGTGCGCCGTCGACAGCGACAGCTCCCGCCACGCGTCGAGCTCGCGGACCACCAGGGCCAGCTTCTGCTCGACACGACCCACGCAGTCGGCGCCGAGCTGCAGCCGCAGTGGTGGCATGGCGCTGGTGCCAATGGCGATGATCGCGGCCGCCGCCTTCACGGGGTCGCCCAGCTGTCCGTGGTTGGTGTTCTCGGCCCAGCGGCGGGTCTCTCCCGCCGTGGCTGTATAGTCGTCGATGTTTCCCGCCACCCGCTGCAGGGAGCTGGCGTCGAGGAAGTCGGTGCGAAAGGTCCCGGGCTCGATCGCCGTGACGTGGATGCCGAGCGGCGCCAGCTCGGCGTGGAGCGCCTCGCTGAGGCCCTCCACCGCGAACTTGGTGGCGCAGTAGACGCCCCAGCCGGGCGAGGCGCTGAACCCGCCCACCGAGCTGATGTTGATGATGTGTCCCGAGCGCCGCTTCCGCATCGACGGCAGCACCGCACGCGTCACGGCGAGGAGACCGTCGACGTTCACGGCGAACACGGCGCGGACCTCCGGCGCCGACGCCTCTTCGACGGCGCCGAGCAGACCACGGCCGGCGTTGTTCACGAGGACGTCGATCCTGTTGAAGCGGTCGAGTGCGGCCGCGGTCGCCTGCTGTGTCTGGCGTTCGTCCGTGACGTCGAGCGGGACGGCGAGCAGGCGATCGTTCCGTCCGAGCGCACGCTCGACCGATTCTGGATCGCGTGCGGCGGCGACGACGGCATCACCACGCGCGATCGCCAGTCGGGTGATCTCGAGTCCGAACCCGCGGGAAGCTCCGGTGACGAACCAGACGTGCGCGCTCATGGACGTCGCAGAGAGCAAGCGTCGTGCCCGGCGAACGGACTCGCCGGCTCGGCACACCATGCCCGGACGCCGGGCACTCGGCACGCGCGTTCGGCACGGTGCCGATCCATCGGCACGGCAGGGCTGAAGGATGCGGGGGAGAATGCCGGGACCGAGACTTGAACTCGGACGCCACTCGCGTGGCAGCGGATTTTAAGTCCGCCGCGTCTGCCAGTTTCGCCATCCCGGCGCTGAAGACCGTCCGCTACTTACGCGCTTCGACCTTGGCCCGCAAAGTGTCTCCGGCTCACGCCGGCGTCACGCGGGTGCGAAACGGCGCTGGCGCCGGATCAGCAACAGGAGCAACGCCAGCAGCACCGCCGACGAGCCGACGGTGCCGAAGCCGACACCGCCCTGCGCCGGCGTCTTCGTCAACAGGTCACCGAAGGTCGCACCGAACGGGCGCGTCAGGACGAATGCCGCCCAGAAGAGCGCCACCTTCGACATGCGGGTGCAGGCGTTCGCCGCGACGATCAGTGCCAGGAGGATGCCGATCAGCAGGCCCCCCCCCGGCGAAGCCGAGCCCTGAGTCGTCGGCCAGGAAGTCGCCTCGGCGGAAGGAAGGCCGTGCTGGGATGGGCCGGGGTCCGGGACGGCACAGCACCCGCCAGACGCGAAGTCGAACGCGCGGGCCGCCAGCTCACACCATGGCCGCTCCAGCACCCTCCACACCACCTGCGCCATCCCATCGACGAACCCGTACCGTGGCGTCACCGAATCGTCGCTCCCGCGAGTCAAAATCCTGAGTTTTCCGTCGCGGGACGCGGGCACACGGGTTGCTCAAACCGGCATGCTCGAAGCATCGCTCATCCTCCTCCTCGGAACCTGGGTGCTCGCGTTCGTCCGCGTCGCGAAGACCTGGCGTGAGGCGCCGCCGGTATCGCTCATGGAAGTGGCCGACGCCCCCGCGCATCGTCTCGCGGCCTGACACCCGAGCGGCCCTGAGGCCGCGGTCTGGTTGTGGGCACGAGCCGGCTCACGTATGTCTGCCGGCACTCGTCCCCCGCTATGACCCAGGCCATGTTGCGGCCGCTCCCGGAGCGGGCCCCCGCTCCCGCCCTCGACGGTATCCTGCCGACGGTCGGGGGAAAGTTCTTCTTCGTCGGCGACCACAAGCTGTACCTGCGCGGCCTCTCCTACGGCCCCTTCGGTCCCGCGCCCCACGGCTTCCCGTTCCCGTCCGAGGAGGTCCTCGACAAGGACCTGACGCTCATGGCGGAGCTCGGGGCCAACTGCCTGCGCACCTTCACGGTGCCACCGCGTTGGCTCCTCGACCGCGCCGCCGAGCACGGCATCCGCGTCATGGTCACCGTACCCTGGGCCGAGCACGTGGCCTTCCTCGACCGCAAGGACATGGTGGCCGAGATCCGCGGCACCTGCCGCGCCGCGGCCGAGACCCTGGGCGGCCACCCCGCGCTGTTCGCCATCCTGGTCGGCAACGAGATCCCGCCCGACATGGTGCGCTGGTACGGCCCGGAGAAGGTGCAGGACTTCCTCCGCACGCTCGCCTCCGAAGTCCGCGATCGCGCCCCCGGCACCCTCATCAGCTACGCCAACTTCCCGTCGACGGAGTACCTCGACGTCACCGACTTCGTCGACTTCGTCTCCTTCAACGTCTACCTGCACCGCGAGAACGACTTCCGGCGCTACCTGTCGCGCCTGCAGAACCTCGCCGAGGACAAGCCGCTGGTCCTCTCGGAGTTCGGCGTCGACTCCATCCGCGAGGGCACCGAGCACCAGGCGGAGCTGCTGTCGTGGATGATCCGCGCCGGCTACGAGTCGGGCGCCGCCGGCACGTTCGTCTTCTCCTGGACCGACGACTGGTTCACCGGCGGCTCGCAGATCGCCGACTGGGCCTTCGGCGTCGTCGACGCCGCGCGCGAGCGCAAGCCGGCCTTCCACGCCGTGCAGGCACAGTACACGGCACCGCTACCGCCGCGGCTCGACGACTCGCCGAAGGTCTCCGTCGTCGTCTGCGCCTTCAACGCCGAACGCACGATGGACGCCTGCCTGACATCGCTGCAGACGCTCAACTACCCCGACTACGAGGTCGTGGTGGTGAACGACGGCTCCACCGACCGCACGCTCGCGATCAGCCAGGAGCACAAGGCGCGCTACGACGCGGATCCGGACGGGCCGCGCTTCATTCTCGTCAGCCAGGAGAACAAGGGCCTCAGCGTCGCGCGGAACGTCGGTGCGGAGGCGTCGTCGGGTACGATCGTCGCCTACACCGACTCCGACTGCGTGCCCGATCCCGACTGGCTCGCGTTCCTCGTCTACAAGTTCGTGCGCAGCGGGTTCGTCGCCGTGGGTGGTCCCAACTTCCCGCCGCCCGAGCCCAGCCTGGTGCCGGCCGCCGTCGCGGTGTCGCCCGGCGGTCCGACGCACGTCCTGCTGAACGACGAGGTCGCCGAGCACATCCCCGGCTGCAACATGGCCTTCACCAAGCAGGCGCTCGACGAGGTGCACGGTTTCGAGCCCATCTTCGCCGCCGCCGGCGACGACGTCGATTTCTGCTGGCGCCTGCAGAATCGCGGCTACCCGATCGGATTCAGCCCGGCGGCGACGGTGTGGCACTACCGCCGCAACACCGTGAAGGCGTACCTGAAGCAGCAGATGGGGTACGGCAAGGCCGAGGCGTTGCTCTACTTCAAGCATCCGTACCGCTTCAACATGCTCGGCCAGTCGCGCTGGCTCGGGCGGATCTACGGCGAGCTCACCACCGCCGTGCTGTCCCGCCGGCCGGTCATCTACTTCGGCGCGTTCGGCCGCGGGCTCTTCCAGTCGCTCTACGAGGCGCCGTCGTCGCTGCTCTCCTACCTGCCGTTCACGCTCGAGTGGAACGCCATCGGGCTGCTGCTCTTCCTCGCCGCGCTGGTGTCGCCCCGCATCCTGCCCATCGCCATCCTGCCGCTCGCCGTCTCCATCGCCTGGGCCATCGGCACCGCGGTGAACGCCCGCATCGATCCGCGCTTCACCGGCTTCCGTGCCCGCGCCCTGATCGCGATGCTGACGTACCTCGGCCCGCTCGTCCGCGGACTGCAACGCTACATGTGGCGGCTGCGCGGCATGGTCGAGACCGAACAGGAGATGCCGGCCGCGCCACGCCAGCTCCCGGACGTCGACCTGGTCGAGCGCTCGTACCAGCTGCGCTACTGGAGCGAGCAGGGGCACGAGAAGGAGGCGCTGCTCGGCGGCATCATGGAGTTCCTGATTCCGCGCAAGTACCTCATCACCGTCGACCCGGGGTGGAACCGTTGGGACCTCGAGATCTACCGCGGCATCTGGTCGAAGGCGCGGATCGCGGTGGCGGTCGAGAACCACGGCGGCACCAAGCGGCTGCACAACGTCCGCTGCGAGGTGCGCCTGACGCAGGTCGCCCGACTCGCCCTCGGCGGATTCGCCATCGCCGTCGGCTGCGGGCTGCTCTTCGGCGTCCCCGAGGTCACGGCGGTAGGCGCGGCGCTCGGCCTCGTCAACCTGGCGGTGGTCATCACCGAGAACGTGCGCCTCGGGCGCATCATCAACGACACCTTCGACATCGTCGGCGCCAACATCGGCATGCGTCCCGTGAACGCGACGGGCAGCGGCGCCGCACCGGCGCGCGCCGCCTGAGGCGTCGGCGATGGGCGGCACGCTGCGCGTGATCGCGAAGGTCCTGCGCCGGCTGCGGCCGTACCGCGGGCTCTTCACCATGGCCATCCTCCAGGTGCTGCTGGTCGGCCTCCTCGAGCTCGCGAAGCCCTGGCCCCTCAAGGTGGTCGTCGACAACGTGCTCGGCGGGCGTCCGCTCACGACGTTCGGTCTCGGCGACCTGGCCCCCCACGCGCTCCTCGCCGTCGCCTGCGGCGCGCTCGTCGTCGTCTACCTCCTGCTCGGCGCCCTCAGCGTCACCAGCAACTACGCCACCATCGGCGTCGGCCAGCGCATGGTGAACGACTTCCGCGGCGAGCTGTACGCGCACCTGCAGCGGCTGTCGCTGGCGTTCCACAGCCGCCGCCAGGTGGGCGATCTGCTCTATCGGCTCACCGCGGACACCTTCGCCATCCAGACCCTCACGATGAACGGATTCTTCCCCATCCTCACCTCCGTGGTGCTGCTGGGGGGGATGATCGCCGTCATGCTGCGCATCGACTGGGAGCTGACGCTGGTCTCGCTCGCGATCGTTCCGCTGCTCTTCCTCACCATCGCGCGCCTCTCGAACCGCATCACCGCGCTCTCCACCGACGCGCGCGTGAAGGAGAGCGCGCTCTGGGCCGTGGCGCAACGCACCATCGGCGCCATCCGCGTCATCCAGGCGTTCACCACCGAGGAGGAGGAGCACCGCAAGTTCGTCGGCACCAGCCGGGCCAGCCTCGACGCCAACCTGCGCCTCTACACGTTCCAGACGGTCTACGCCGCCTTCGTCAACGTGCTGATCGCCGGCGGCACCGCGGCGGTCCTGTGGGTGGGCGCGACGCACGTCCTCGAAGGCCAGCTCAGCATCGGCGACGTCCTCGTCTTCACGAGCTACCTGGCGTCGCTCTACGCGCCCATCAACAGCCTGACGCAGACGTGGAGCCTCATCCAGGGCGCCAAGGTGGGCGCCGAGCGCGTCTTCGAGATCCTCGAAACCGTCCCCGACCTGCCCGACGGCACGCGCGAGCTGCGCCGCGCCGACGTCCACGGTGACGTCACGTTCGAGGGCGTGCACTTCGGCTACGACGACAGCCGCGAGGTGCTGCGCGGCATGGACTTCCACGCCCGCGCCGGCGATCTGATCGCCATCGTGGGCGCCACCGGCGCGGGCAAGACCACGATCGTCAGCCTGGTGCCGCGCTTCTACGACCCGAGCGCCGGCCGCGTCCTGCTCGACGGGGTCGACGTCCGCGAGTTCCGGCTGAAGGCGCTCCGCCAGCAGGTATCGATGGTGCTGCAGCCCGCACTCGTCTTTCCGACCACCGTGCGCGAGAACATCGCCTACGGTCGCGCGGACGCCAGCATGGAGCAGGTCGTGAAGGCGGCCCAGCTGGCCCAGCTCGACGACTTCCTGGCGCGCCTCCCCGACGGCCTCGAGACCATCGTCGGCGAGGCCGGGGCGACACTGTCCGCCGGCGAGCAGCTCCGCATCACCATCGCCCGCGCCATCCTGCGCGACGCCCCGCTGCTGATCCTCGACGAGCCGACGTCGGCCCTCGACGCCGGGACGGAGGCGCGCGTCATGGAGGGCCTCGAGCGGCTCATGGAGGGACGCACGACGTTCGTGATCGCGCACCGGCTCTCCACCGTACGCCGTGCCGACACCATCCTGGTGCTGGACCAGGGGCGCATCGCGGAGCAAGGTTCGTTCGACGAGCTGGTCGCCCGCGGCGGGCACTTCGCCCGCCTGCACCAGACCCAGTTCGGGGGAGGGGAGGTGTCGCGTGTCGCGTCGTCGTGATCCGTTGCTCGTGCTCGGCATCGTCGGGCAGTACCCGATGGCCGGCGTGGCCTGGCAGGCCATCCACTACCTGCTCGGCTTCCGCGAGCTCGGCTGGGACGTGTGGTACGTCGAGGACTCGGGCGCGCCGCCCTATGATCCGCGCGCCGGCGGTGTCACCGGCGAATGCAGCTACGCCATCGAGTACGTCACCGACGTCATGGGCCGCGTCGGCCTCGGCGACCGCTGGGCGTACGTCGACATGATGAAGAACGAGACGCACGGCATCGGTCGTGCCCGCCTCGATCAGCTCTATCGCGACGCGGGCGCCATCGTGAATCTCTGCGGCGCCACTGCGCCGCGCGACGAGCACCGCCAGGGCGCCACGCTCATCTACGTCGAGACCGATCCGGTGCACGAGCAGCTCAAGATCGCCCTCGGAGACCAGTCGTCGATCGGCTTTCTGGAGAAGCACGACGTACTCTTCACCTACGGCGAGAACCTCGGCAACGCCGACTGTCCGGTGCCGCTCGGTGGCTTCGACTGGAAGAAGACCCGACCGCCGGTGGTGATGGACTGCTGGGCCGGGGCGGCCGATCCGGCCGCGCGCGCCTTCACCACCGTCGCGTCGTTCGCCAACACCGGCAAGGACGTCACCTGGCAGGGCGAGACCTACCAGTGGTCGAAGCACACCAACTTCCTGCGCTTCCTCGAATTGCCGCGGCACACGCCGCAGCCGTTCCTGCTGGCGATGAAGCCCGAGCGCCCCGAGGTCGAGGCGCAGGTGCGTGCCGCGGGATGGGACCTCGTGAATCCCGGCGAGACGTCGCGCGACATCGACGGCTACCGCACCTTCATCCGCGAGTCGCGCGGCGAGTTCACGGTCGCGAAGGACATCTACGTGCGCCCGCGCAGCGGCTGGTTCAGCGATCGCAGCGTCTGCTACCTGGCCGCGGGACGGCCGGTGGTGACGCAGGACTCGGCGTTCGGGAAGTTCATTCCCACCGGACGCGGGCTGTTCGCATTCTCCACCATGGACGAGGCGGTCGACGCGCTCGCCCGCATCAACGCCGACTACCCGGCCCACAGCGCCGCCGCGCGCGAGGTGGCCGCGGAGCATTTCGGCGCCCGTCCGGTGCTCGGCCGTCTCCTCGCCGACGCCGGCCTCGGCTGACGGCGGCCGTGCGCGTCGTCGTCACGGGCCTGGTGGCGACCTATCCCGTCGGCGGGGTGGCGTGGGACTACCTGCAGTACGTGCTGGGCTTCCGCGCCCTCGGCTGCGACGTCACGTACCTCGAGGACACCGGACAGTGGTGCTACGACCCGGTCGCGGGGACGTTCACCCCCGATGCCGCCACCGGCGTGCGATTCCTCGCCGCGGCGCTCGAACGCCTGGCGCCCGCGATGGCCGGGCACTGGGCCGTGCGCGCCGTCGACGGCACGATGCACGGTCTCGACGAGGCCGCCGTGCATCGCGCCTGCGCGGGCGCCGATCTCTTCCTCAACGTCTCCGGCGGCTGCTGGCTGCGCGAGCCCTACCGTGCCGCACGCGTGACCGCCTACCTCGACAGCGACCCGTCCTACAGCCAGGCGAAGCTGGCGGCGGTGGACGCCGGCACGGCCGACGACGAGCTGTTGCGCTCTGCGCGTCTGATCCGCGCACACGACGTCTTCTTCACGCTCGGCGAGCACATCGGTGCCGACGATTGCCGCGTTCCCACTGCCGGCATCGACTGGCTGCCGACGCGGCAGCCGATCGTGCTCGACGCATGGCCCGTCACGCCCGGCCCGGCGGCTGCGCCGTTCACCACCGTCCTGTCGTGGACGATCAACCCGACGCCGCCCACGGTCGGCGGCGTGGTCTACGGCGGCAAGGACGTCGAGTTCGAACGCTTCCTCGACCTGCCGCGACGCACGCCCGAGCGGCTCGAAGCCGCGATCGCCGGCGCCGCGCCACGCGATCGCATCGCCGCCGCGGGCTGGACGGTGCGCGACGCGCGCGAGGTCTCGGCAACGCTCGACGACTACCGCGACTACATCACGGCCTCGCGCGGCGAGCTGTCGGTGGCGAAGAACGCCTACGTCGCCACCCGCAGCGGGTGGTTCAGCACGCGCAGTGCCGCCTATCTCGCGAGCGGCCGTCCCTGCGTCCTGCAGGACACGGCCTTCTCGGGGCATCTGCCGTGCGGGGCGGGCCTGCATGCCTTCACGACGGCAGCCGAGGCCGTGGCCGCCCTCGAGTCGATCCGTGCCGACTACCGCCGGGCATGCGAGCACGCCCGCACCGTGGCGGAGACGTGCTTTCGCGCCGAGGACGTCTGCCGCCGGCTCCTCGACGACGCGCTCGGGTGACCGGATGGCTCGCGTCGTCGTCGCCGGCTATCTCGTACGCAATCCCCTGGGCGGCTACGCCTGGCAGGTGGCGCACTATCTCCGCGGCCTGGAAGCGCTGGGGCACGAGGCGTGGTTCTACGAGGACACCGGCCACTACGAGCTGGCGTACGACCCGGTCACCAACGAGTTCGGCCCGCACTACGCCTACGGCGTCGCCGCCACCGGCCGCTTCCTCGAACGCCTCGGCATCGGGACGCGCTGGGTGTTCTGTGACGTCGGCCGCGGCGAGGAGCACGGACCCGGTGCAGGGCGCGCAACGGCACTGCTGCGCGAGGCCGACCTCGTCATCAACGTCGCCGGCATCAACCGCATCCCGCCCGAGCGCCGCGGCGGGCGGCCCGCGATCTACGTCGACATCGATCCCGCGTTCACGCAGATCCGCGCCGTCGACGGCGACCCGATGCTGTGCGCCATCCTCGCCGAGCATCAGCACCACTTCACCATCGGCGAGAACATCGGCACGTCGCGCTCGCGCATCCCCACCGCCGGCTTCACCTGGCATCCGACGCGCAGTCCGGTGTGCGTCGACCTGTGGGCCGATGCGGGGGCGCCCGGCCCCGCGTACACCACCGTCGGACGGTGGAACGAGAGCAGCCGCGACCTCACCTGGGAGGGTGAGACCTACCGCTGGCGGAAGCGCACCGAGTGGCTGCGGTGTCTCGACCTGCCGTCACGCACCGGCGCCACGTTCGAGGTGGCGATGGACGTCGGCAGCGTGCCCGACGATCCGGCGGTCCTCGGCGCCCACGGCTGGCGCATCGTCGACCCGCGCGCCGTCTCCGGGGATCCCTGGGGCTACCGCGACTACGTGCGCGGCTCGCGCGGCGAGTTCACGGTGGCGAAGGACCTGAACGTGCGGCTGCGCAGCGGGTGGTTCAGCGATCGCGCCGCCTGCTACCTCGCCGCGGGCCGGCCGGTCGTGGAGCAGGACACCGCGTTCGGCGACGTCCTGCCCCTAGGCCCCGGCATGCACGCCTTCCGCACCGTGGAGGAAGCGGCCGACGCCATCCGCACCATCGAGGCCGACTATCCGCGTGCCAGCGCGCACGCCACCGCGGTCGCGCGCGAGTACTTCGACGCGCCGGGCGTGCTCCGTCGCATGCTCGACGTCGCCGGCGTCTAGGCCGTCATTCGGGCGCCCAGCGCGCGCGCCACCAGTGGTAGCGGTAGATCGGGTTGCGCGGGTTCAGCGCGAGCGCACGCCCGAGCTGCTGGCGCGCGACCTCGACGTCGCCGTGCTTCAGACGGCGTCGCCCGGTGCGGTGCAGGTGCCGCGCCAGCTGCTCGTGCAGGCGTGTCGCGCCGATCGCCGCCACCGACGCCGGATCGTCGCGCAGGAGGCGCTCGAGCGTCCGGCTGAGCTCCTCGCGGCCGACCAGCCAGTCGCGCGTGATGTTGGACTCGTGCCAGCGATACCGGAAGACGACGCGGTCCATGTAGGCCGTCGGGCAGGTGGCGAAGAGCCGGTAGGCGTAGTCGTTGTCGGGATGGATGCGGAAGTCGGGATCGAACGATCCGGCACGGGCGAAGGCGGCGCGCGGCACCAACGACGCCTGGAAGTACGCCGGGAACCCCACGAAGAGATCGGCGGCACCGAGGCGTTGCCCCGCCAGGCGCGCCGTCATCTTCGCCGGCACGATGCGACGGCCGGTGTCCATGCGCTCGCCGTCGGCGAACACCGCCTCGATCCCGGGCGTGCGCTCGACGAAGTCGAGCAGGACGGCGAGACGGTCGGGGAGGGCGACGTCGTCGGCGTCGTGGAAGGCGATCCAGTCGCCGCGCGCGTGCACCAGCCCGAGGTTGCGAGCCGCCGCGAGCCCGCCGTTGGCGGAGCGCACGACGCGGATGCGATCACCATAGTCGGCGAGGACGGCGGGCGTGTCGTCGGTCGAGCCGTCGTCGACGACGACGATCTCGCGATCGCGATGCGTCTGCGCGAGCAGGCTGTCGATGGCCTCGGGCAGCCATGACGCGCAGTTGTAGGCGGGCACCACGACCGAGATCATCGTTGCGCGGTGTGCCTAGGGGGTCCACCGACCCGGGTCAAGCGTTGGCCCTCCAGGACGCAATCGGTCATCCTGGGTCGTCCCGGCATGCAGGCGCGCGTTCGACGAGGACCCCTTCCGTGGGTCGTGGGGATCATCGTGATCGGCGCCGTCGCAGGCATCGGGCTGTGGCGTCTGGCGGACGACGGCGAGCAGCCCCTCCCACCGAGGATACTCGTCACCGACGTCCTGGCCGAGCTCTCGGACCGTCTCGATCCGGCCAGCGTCGTGCAGCAGGCGCCCGGGGCGCCGGTGACGGTCGGGGGCCTGCAGCCCGCACCCTCGCGCGGCTACCGTCGCGCATTGCTCGCGCCGACCCCGTCCGAGCTGCGCTTCGTCGTCCCCGCGTCTCCGGGCGCCATCCTGCGTGTCGGCTATGGCGTGGGTCGCAACAAGAAGCCCCCCGCGACGGCGGCCGCCACCCGCTTCACGGTGACGGTGGACGGCGCGCAGGTGCTCGACCGTGTCGTCAATCCCGTCACCGCGCGACGCGACCAGCGCTGGTTCGACGACAGCATCGCGCTGCCTGCGAGCGACGAGCCGCTCACCATCACGCTCGCGACCCGCACCGAGGGCGACGGCCCCGTCGCCGGGACGCCGGGCTGGAGCCGCGTGCAACTCGTGCGCGAGACGCTCATCGATCGCCAGCGACCCGGGCCGGAGACGCCGAACGTGCTCGTCCTCCTCGTCGACACGCTGCGCGCGGATCGGCTCGGCGTGTACGGGGCGACGCCGAGTCCGAGCCCCAAGCTCGACAAGCTCGCCACGCAGGGGCTCGTGTTCGACCAGGCCATCGCGCAGGCGCCGTGGACGCTGCCATCGGTGGCGACACTGTTCACCGGGCTCTATCCGCGCTGGCACGGCGTCGTCGGTCGCTCGTGGCGACACGGCACCCCGCCGGGCGCGGCGCCCGACGCCGACTGGGCGTTTCTCTCGGACGCGCTGCCGACGCTGGCGTCCACCGCGAACCGCGCCGGCGTCAGCACGATCGGCGTGTCGGCCAACCCGCTCGTGTCGCGCGAGAACAACCTGGCGCACGGGTTCGAGACCTTCGTCGAGCTGCGACCGCGCAAGGGTGGCGAGGAGGGCTGGGCCCGTGCCGAGGAGGTGAACATGCCCTTCCTCGACTGGATCGATCGCAATCCGCGCCGTCGCTTCTTCGCGTGGCTGCACTACATGGAGCCACACGATCCCTACGAGCCGGCCGCCGGCACGCGCCCCGCGGAGCCGCCGAACCTGAACCCCGAGGTGCGCGCCGGGCTGGTGCGGAACCTCGCCGAGGCGATCCGGCTCGGCAAGCGGCCGCCGCTCTCCGAGGCGGAGCTGCGCTATCTCATGGCGCTCTACGACGGCGCCATCACCGCGTGGGACACGGCGTTCGATCGGCTGCTGGCGGGACTCGAGGCGCGCGGCGTCCTGCAGGACACGATCGTCATCGTCACGGCCGATCACGGCGAGGAGTTCCAGGAGCACGGGCTCCTCGGCCACCGCAAGCAGCTCTACGACGAGTCCATCCACGTGCCGCTCATCGTCCTGGGCCCCGGCATGGCAAAGGGACGTCGTGCCGATCAGGTGCAGGGGATCGATCTCTTCCCCACCGTCGCCGCGCGCCTGCGCATGCCGCCGCCACCCGGGTTGCCGGGACGTGACATCCTTGCCGGCGAGACCCCCGGCGATCGTCACGCCTGGTCGGAGACGCGCTACGGCGCGGGGCCCGACGGTCAGGACGTCGAGCTCGATTCGCTGCGCTCCCCCGAGCGCAAGCTCATCTGGGCGCCCGCGAGCGACGCACGCCAGCTCTACGATCTGACGACGGACCCGCACGAGCGCACCAACCGCTGGGGCGACGATCCGGCCGGGGCGACGTTCCTGCGCGAGCTCACCGAGCGACGCGACACCGCGCCGCCGCCGCCACCCGTCAGCGGCGGCGATCCGACGCTGCAGGAGAAGCTCCGCAAGCTCGGCTATCTCGACTGATTCGGATGGTGCGCCGCGATGCGCACCAGGACGTCGGGCGCGACCCGCCCGAGCAGCTCGTTCGGGCGCAGGAACTTGCGGAGCAGGTCGGGCATGATGGCGAGCTGCGTCTGGTAGGCGTCGAGCGCGCCGCGCTTCGCCGCCGCGTCGGCGGGCGCGAGCCGCGTCTCGAGCCACACCGTGTTGCCGTAGCGTTCCGCCGGCGGCCCCGGCATGTCGGTCGGCTGTCCGAGCGGCGGCGGCCACGTGTAGTCGTGCACCAGGAAGGTCAGCACCGCGGGGTCGGGATCGAGGCGATGGTCGGCGCGCAGCGTGTCGAGCGCCTCGGTCACGAAGAAGCTCGTGTGGCGGTGGTCGAGGTGGGTGTCGCCCGGGTGCGGCATGAGGACGACCGTCGGCCGCAGCCGCCGGATCAGATGCGCCATGATCGACGTCAGGTCCATGCCCTCGTAGTCGAGGCCCGGATCCTCGGCGTCGGGGTAGGGCGGGTGGTCCTGCACGGTGTACGGCGAGGTGTAGGGCCGCGCCCAGTGCGCCTGCCACAGCTCCGCCAGCCCACCGTCGGGGAAGCCCAGGAAATGGACCGCCTTGCGGTGCACGCCGAGCCGGTGCGTGGCGTCCAACGCCTCGCGCCAGCGCCGGCGCCCGAGATCGATGAAGTCGTTCCCGGTGGGCGGTCCCAGGTGCCGCACGGGGCCCAGGGCGTCGGGATAGCCGTCGCCGTTGGTGACGAAGACGACGTCCACCCGGACCCGCTGGTGGGTGAGGCGGTGGATCAGCCCGCCGAGGGCGATCGTCTCGTCGTCCGGATGGGGGGCGAACACCAGCACGCGGGGGGTGGGGGGCAACAGCAGCGGCGCCACCAGCGACGGCGCCTCGAACCCGCTCACCGGGGCCGCCAGGCAGACGGCGGCCAGGAGCGCTCCCCACCACATCCTCGTCATCGGTGTGCCCGCGGCCCTGCCGCGGCTCCTGCTCACACCTTGTACTTCTGCACGAGACTACGCGCGATCACCAGCCGCTGGATCTCGTTGGTCCCTTCCCCGATGATCATGAGGGGGGCGTCCCGATAGAAGCGCTCCACCGGAAACTCCTTGGTGTAGCCGTAGCCGCCGAGCACCCGCATGGCCTCCAGCGAGACCTCCTGGCAGGTCTCCGACGCAAACAGCTTGGCCATGCCGGCCTCGAGGTCGCAGCGCTCGCCGCGGTCCTTCATCTCGGCCGCCCGGCGCACCAGCAGCCGCGACGCCTCGATCTTGGTGGCCATGTCGGCGAGCTTCAGCTGGATCGCCTGGTGCTCGCAGATGGGCTTGCCGAAGGCGACGCGCTGCTGCGAATAGCGGATGGCCGACTCGAAGGCCGCCTGCGCCACGCCGACGGCGCGCGACGCGATGTTGATGCGCCCCACCTCGAGGCCCGAGAGCACCGTCTGCAGGCCGCGACCCTCCTTGCCGCCGATCAGATTGGCGACCGGGACGCGGAAATCCTCGAACGCGACCTCGCAGGTCTCGATGCCCTTGTAGCCGAGCTTGTCGATGTCGCGGCCGACGGTGAGCCCGGGTCCCTTCTCGGCGGCGAGCAGGCTGATGCCCTTGTGCGGCGGGTCGGCCGACGGATCCGTCTTCACCACCAGCGAATAGATCGTCGCCGTACGCGCGTTGGTGATGAACATCTTGGAGCCGTTCACCACGTAGTGGTCGCCGTCGCGCTTCGCCGTCGTGCGGATCTGCTGCGTGTCGCTGCCGGCGTGCGCCTCGGTGAGGCAGAGCGCGGCGCGGTGCTCGCCGCGCGCCATGGCGGGCAGCCAGCGTTCCTGCTGCTCCGGCGTGCCGAAGTTCTGCAGCACGTAGGCGAACATCAGGTGCGTGTTGAGCACGCCCGAGAGGCTCATCCAGCCGCGACAGATCTCCTCGACGATGCGCGCGTAGGTCGACACGTCGAGCCCGAGCCCGCCCCACTCGGGGGCGATCGTGGCGCCGAAGAGCCCGAGCTCCTTCATGCGGTCGACGAGCGGCTGCGGGTACTCGTCGGCGTGCTCGTACCGACTCGCGACGGGCAGGACCTCGCGATCGACGAAGCGGCGGACGGTGTCGAGGATCTGCCCGGTGACGTCGGCGTCAGACATGCGCGGAGACCACCACGTTTGGTTTGGCAGTTCAACCGTGGAACGCCTTGAAAACCGGGGCGCCGCCTCCTAGGTTCCGCGCGGTGCGCCTCGCCGTGGCGATCATGTGTCTTGGGATCGTGGTGGGGGGCATGCCCCTCGTCGCCGCAGCGCGCACGGCGCACGCGTCGGACGAGACCGAGGTCTTCACCGGCACCGAGGAGGTCGCAGGCGGCGGGGCGACCCGCACGCCCACGCTGAGCTACTGGCGCGTGCGTGCGACCCTGACGGTACAGGCCTCGCCGCGTCCGGCACGCGTCGGCATGCTCCTGCCGCTCTCCGACGGACGGCAGGACATCCTCATGCGTCGCGTGATCGCCCCGGGCTGGCGCTTCGAGGAGACGCAGACCGGACCGGATCTGCGCGCCCAGTGGACCGCCGCCGCACCGGCGGAAGGGACCATCGTCTACGACCTCGGCGTGCGCATCTCCGAGCGCAACGAGGCGATCCCGTCCGTCCCGCTGGCGTCGCTGCCGGCTCCACCCCCTGGCGACGAGATGCTGGCGCCGGGCGAGGTCATCCAGAGCACGGACCCGAGCGTCGTCGAGCTGGCGCGCAGCATCGTGGGCAAGGCGAAGCACGTCGACGAGGTCGTGTGGTCGCTCTTCCAGTACGTCGCGGCCTTCCTGCCGCCGTCGGATCCCCCGGGACCGCAGGACGCGCGCACCGTGCTCGCGGCCCGACGCGGCAACAGCCTCGGACGCGCGCGCGCCCTGGTGGCCCTGCTGCGCGCCGCCGGCGTGCATGCCCGCCTCGTCGGCGGGCTCAAGCTCGAGAACGCGGCGCAGAAGCGCGCCACCAGCTCGTGGGTGGAGGCGTGGACGGGCAGCGCGTGGGCCCCGCTCGATCCGGTCGGCAACCACTTCGGCGTCCTGCCCGACACGTACCTCGCCCTCTATCGCGACGACCTGCCGCTCATCACGCACACCGCCGGGCTCGGGCTGAGCTACGGCTTCACCATCCGGCAGACCACACGGCGCGCGGTGGAAGAGGGCACACGCGAGGAGCCCAGCGCGGAAGCCGACACCGCCACCGAGCACGCCGCCGGCACCGCGGGCGTGCAGACCCACGCCGCGTACGTCGCGGCTCCCGTCGCCTCGGTGGTGCTCATCGCCGATCAGAGCGTCCCCGCGGCCGCGACCGACCGCATCCTCGGCGAGGCACGCGCCGCGTCCATCGACTGCGTCCTCCTCACCGCCCGCTTCGACTCGCGCTACTTCCGCGAGCGCTATCTCGAACGCCTCGTTGCCACCAACCTCCCGCTCATCCGCAAGGCGAACCTGGTGCTGGTGGCCACGGCCGACAGCGCCGGCGTCCTGGCGCTGCTCGGCCTCGCCGAGCGCGGCGTGCGACTCCCCGACAGCCGGATCATCGTCGCCGGCAACATGAGCCGGCCGGCGTCGCTCATGCTGGGATCGTTGCTCTACACGCTGCTGCGCCCCGGCGAGGTGGCCCTCGTGCGCACCGCGTCCGACGTCCTGCCGCTCTGGGAGATGGCGCGCGCCAACCTCATCGACGGCGCGCCGCTCGCCGAGGAGGCGCAACGCTGGAGCATCGACGCGCTGGTCCTCGGCGACGCCGGCGCGCCGCTGCCGCGCTGGCGGCGCCCGTTGCTGCATGCCTGGGCCCGCATCGTGAAGTCCGGCGTGCCGCTGCCGGCGCTGACGCTCATCCTCATCCTGCCCGTCATCGCGTCCATCGTCGTGGTCGCGCGCGTCGTCATCGGCGTGCAGACGTTCGGCATGTTCGGGCCGGTCATCGTGTCGCTGGCCTTCATCACGACGGGCCTGTGGTGGGGCACGCTGACGTTCGTCGTCATCGTCGGGCTCGGGGTGTTGCTCCGGGCCGCCCTGCAGCACCTGCGGCTGCAGGCGATGGCCCGCCTCGCCATCCTGATCGCGCTCGTCTCGGCGGTGATGGGCGGCCTCACCTACTTCGGAGCGATCATGGGGATCGGGCCGCTGCTGCACCTGAGCGTCTTTCCCATGCTCATCATGGCGAACGTCATCGAGAGCTTCGCCGCCTCACAGGCCGAGCTGGGCACACGCCATGCGGTCCGGCTGACGCTCAACACGCTGCTGCTGTCGATGGCCTGCTACGTCATCGTCGACCGCGCCGGCCTGCAGTCGCTCGTGCTGGCCTATCCCGAGTTGCTGCTCGCCACCGTCGTCGTGAACGTCGCCGTCGGCAAATGGCGCGGCGTGCGGCTGCTCGAGTACCGGCGCTTCCTGCGCGCCCACCAGGCGGACTCGTGATCGCCCGCCTGGCCGAGGTGCGGCGCGACTTCCTCGGCATCAACCGGCGCAACCACGACTATCTCTTCCGCTGGAACCGGCGCGACCGCTTCCATCTCGTCGACGACAAGATCGCCTGCAAGGCGGTCCTCGAGGCGCACGGCGTGCCGACGCCGACCATCCTCGACCGCTGCGACGCCCAGTGGCAGATCGCGGCGCTGCGCACCCGCCTGGCCGAGCGGCGCGAATTCGTGCTGAAGCCGGCACGCGGGGCGGGCGGCGGCGGCATCATGGTCGTCGTCGATCGCGTCGACGACACCTTCGTCAAGGCGAGCGGCCTGCGCGTCGCATGGCGCGACATGGCGGCCCACATAGCCGACATCCTGGCCGGCGTCTTCTCGCTGAGCTCGCGCGAAGACAGCCTCCTGGTCGAGGAGCGCGTCGTGCCCGAGCCGGTGACCGCAGGACTGGTCGTCGGCGGCGTCGCCGACCTGCGTGTGCTGGTCCTCCGCGGCGTGCCCATCCTCGCCATGCTGCGGCTTCCGACGCGACGGTCCGACGGTCGCGCCAACCTCCATGTCGGCGGCGTCGGCGTCGGCGTCGATCTCGACACCGGCCGCACCACCTTCGGCATCGCCGGTCGCGTCGAGGTGACGACCCACCCGGACCTCGGCAGCACGCTCGCGGGCGTGCAGCTACCGGCGTGGGACGACGCGCTCGCACTCGCGACGCGCGCCGCCGATGCCGCCGGCCTGGGCTTCCTCGGCGTCGACATCGTGTTCGACGCGCGGCGAGGCCCGCTCGTGCTCGAGCTCAACGCACGCCCCGGGCTCGCGATCCAGCTCGCCAACCGCCGCGGCCTGCGCCCGCTGCTCGAGCAGGTCCGCGACGCCGACATCCCCGACGACGTGGCGGCACGCGTCGCGATGGGACGCCGGCTCTACCGCGACGCGGTGGCGCCGGGTCCGAAACTGTAGCGTAGCGCCACGATGCGCGGCTGGCCGTCGCGCCGTGCGATGTCCCACGACGCCGTGCCACGCATCTCGCCGCTGCCGTTCGGATCCTGGCGGTACGTGATGACGAACGGACCGCTCACGGTGACGCGGTCGTCGTTCGCGACCACGACGATGTCGGGCAGCGTGTAGCTGATCTGATCGATGTCGGCGAAGGCCTTGCGGTAGGCCTCGGCGATCTTGCTGCGGTCGACGACGCCGTTCTCGCTGGCGTCGGGCGCGAACAACGTCATCAGACGCGGCACGTCACGGTCCTCGTACGCGAGGCGGAACTCGTGCACGATGGCGCGTGCCTCCGCCGGCGTCGGCGGCGACGTGACGTCGGCGGCGGGCTCGGGGTCGGGTGTCGCCACCGGCGCGACGAACGGATCGGTCGGCGGCAGGGCAGCGACCTCCGGCTCGGGCGCCGGCGTCGGAGCCGCCTCGACTTCGGGAAGCGAGGTGCTCGGGACCGAGGCCACGACCGTCACCGGCGGAGGCGCGGCCGACGGTGTCTCCATCACGAAGTCGACCACGTCGGGCATGGCGCTGTAGACGCCCACCACCAGCGCCACCACCGCCGCTGCCGCCAGCGGCAGGATGACCGGCAGGCGCGAGGGCGCGCGCGGGACCGCGCGCGACGGCGACGGCTCGGGCTCGGGTGAAGGCAGGGGTTCGATCGCGGGCTCCGCCCCCGTGACCGCGACCTCCGGCTCCGACGCCGCCACAGGCTCGGGATCGGCGACGAGGGGAGGGCCCTCCGGCTCGACCAGGGGTGCCGGCGCAGCGGCCACCGGCTCGGGCGCCGGCGCCACGGGTGGTGGCGGCGATGATGGCGGGGGTGCGACGGCGACCGGCGGCGGGGGCACCGGGGAGGCGGCCGGCGCGCGCACCGGCTCGGGCGTCACCGGCGGTGCCTCCGACGGCGGCAGCAGCCGCTCGTAGTCGACCCACGCCTCCTCGACGATCGCCGCGGTGATCTTGCGGCTGCCGGTGGCGAAGCCCGTCACCAGGCAGGCGTCGCACAGGACGTTGACGATACGCGGGATGCCCCCCGTCACCTCGGCGACCCGGGCCAGCGCGTCGGTCGTGAAGAGTTCGCGGTCGGGGCTGCCGGCGTGCTCGAGGCGCGTGTGCACGTAGGAGACGACCTCGCCCGGGGCGAGCGGACGGAGCCGCACGTGCATCGCGATACGCTGCCGGAGCTGGCGGAGGTTCGGCTGCGCCAGCTTGGCCTCGAGCTCGGGCTGCCCGGCGAGGAGGATCTGCAGGATCTTCTCGCTGCCGGTCTCGAGGTTCGAGAGCAGGCGAAGCTCCTCGAGGACGCGCGCGTCGAGGTCCTGCGCTTCGTCGATCAGCAGCACGACGTTGCCACCCGATCGCGTATGCTCGAGCAGGAACTCGTTCAGACGCTGGAGGAGGACGAGCTTGCGCGCACCGTCGACGGGCACGCCGAGCTCCATCAGGATGTACTCGAGTATCTCCTCGAAGCTGACGGTGGGGTGGAGCAGCAGCACCGTGCGCGTGCCGGCCGAGAGGTGATCGAGCAGGTAGCGCAGCAGCGTGGTCTTGCCGGTGCCGGCCTCGCCGACGAGCGACAGGAACCCCTTGCGGTGGTCGATGCCGTAGGCCAGCGCCGCGGCCGCCTCCTCGTAGCACGGGTTGCGATAGAGGAAGCGCGGATCGGGTGTGATCCGGAAGGGAGGCTCACGAAACCCGTAGAAGTTCTCGTACATCCCGACCCACACAGAGTACGCGAGGGGGGCGTCGGGTGAAAGCAGCGCCGATCAGCGGAAGGCCGGCACGACCTCGGTGGCGAACCGCGCCAGCAGGGCGTGGTCGAACGGCGCCCGCACGTTGATGATGAAGCCGGTCGCCCCGGCGTCCACGAACTCGCGCAATCGAGCCTGGATGTCGGCCGCCGAGCCGGCCAGGAGCGAGCCCGCGACCCGCGCGTCGACCAGCGCGCGGGCCCCGAGCCGGGTGGCCGGCCCCGCCAGCGGGATGTCGGTGATCGTCACCAGCGGCAGGAACACGGACACTTTCCTGACACACGGGTCGCGTTTGATCCGTGCGCACTCGGCCTTCATCTCCGTGAGGCGGCTGCGGACGTCGTCGGGGGTGAGACCGATCGGCACGTTCCATTCGTCGGCGTATCTGGCGACCAGCGGCATGATCCACTTCGGCCCCTGGCCGCCGATGACGATGGGCGGATGCGGCTTCTGGATCGGCTCGGGCGCCATCGGCGCCTCGAACAGCGTGTAGTACTTGCCGGTGTACGTCGGGTGGCCGCCCTTCCAGAGCAGGGTGATCACCTCGAGCGCCTCGCCGAGCCGCGCCGCGCGCTCCTTGGCGGTGCCGAAGTGGAAGCCGTACGCCTTGTGCTCGTACTCCTCCCAGCCGGCGCCGATGCCCAGGTTCAGACGACCGTTGCTGATGTGGTCGACGGTGGTGGCCATCTTCGCCAGCAGGGCGGGGTTGCGGTACGTGTTGCCGGTGACGAGGAGCCCGATGCGGATCGTCTGCGTCTGCGTCGCGAGGCCGGCCAGCATCGTCCAGCCCTCGAGCACCGGACCGTCCTTGCTACCACGCAGCGGCGCGAAGTGGTCGTAGCCCCAGGCCTCGTCGTAGCCGAGCTTCTCGGCCTGCTGCCACGTGGCGACGAGTTCCTGCCACGACGTGTTCTCCTGCGGCGTGTGGATTCCGAACGTGATGCGCTCGGCCGTGACCACCCGTCCGGTCGCGAGCAGCAGCGCGAGCGCCACCAGCAGCCGTTTCGGCATAGGGACCTCCGTCAGCGGAAGAGATCGAGCTCGGGCTTGCGCACCAGCGCCGCGGCGGCGCCGCCCGGACCCGGCGTGTACGTGACGCCGCGCACGATGGCCACGGCGACACCGCTGTCCTTCTCCATCACCAGCCCGGACGCGGCGGCGATCTCGTCGGCGAGCGCGACCACCGTGTGGTGCAGCACGCGGCCGTGCAGGTCGGCGCGACCGCGCAGGTCGAGCAGCGGATCCATGCCCGCGCACCCGAGTGCCACCTCCACCAGACCTTCGCGCCACGGCCGCCCGAACGTATCGGTGATGACGACGGCGACGTCGATCGCGAAGCGCGTCACGAGCTGACCACGGATGCGTGCCGCCGACGCGTCGGGGTCTTGCGGCAGCAGCGTCAGCACCCCGTCGGCGAGACCGTTCGACTCGTCGACGCCGGCGTTGGCGCACACCCAGCCGTGCCGCGTCTCGACGATCAGATGGCCACGATCCATCCGCACGATGCGTCGCGCCTCGCGCAGCACCACCTCGACGGCGCGCGGATCCTTCCCACCCTGGGTCTGCGCCGCCATCGTCTCCGCGAGCGCCGACGGCACGACGTCGTCGAGCCGCACGACGGCGCCCTCGGCCTTCGACACCACCTTCTGACACACGACGACGACGTCGTGCGGCTTGAGGCCGACGCGGGCCGCCTCGATGGCGTCGCCGATGAGCGCCGGCAGGTCGGCACCGGGCTGGATCATGGGGAGACCGGGAACGGGGATGACGGCGACGGTCATGCGGCCCGCACCCCTAGCTCCCGCAGCACCGACGTCGCAAGCCGTCCGGCGTGCACCGGCGTGTGCATGATGGTGTCGGTCACGAGCACCCGGAACCCCATGCCCGCGATGCGCGGCGCCCAGCGGGCGTCGGCCCCGTCGAGGACGAACAGGTCGATCAGCCCCTCGTAGAGCGCCGCCACGCCGCGCGGTGACACCTCGTGCCCGAGGCCGCGCAGCATGCGATGCAGCGGCCCCCGCACCGGCCGGCCGCCTACCAGCGGGCAGATTGCCGCCGCCGGCGCCCGTCGCCGCTCGAGGGCCCGTCGCACGCCGGGCACGGCCAGCATGGGCCCGATCGAGACGAGCGGGTTCGACGGCGCTATGACGATGGCCGCGGCGTCGCGGATGGCGGCGAGCACGCCCGGCGCGGGCTTGGCCTCGGCCGCACCGGCGAGCTCGATCCGACGCACACGGCCGCGGCCGCGGTAGCGCACCAGATACGCCTGGAAGGCGAGGCGCCCGCGCTCGGTATGGACGAACGTCCGCACGCGGTCGTTCGTCATCGGCAGCAGGGTGGGGCGCAACCCGTGCGTCTTCGCCAGCGCCGCCGTCACGCGCGACAGCGACCAGCCGGCGCGCAGCCGCTCGGTGCGCCAGAGGTGCGTCGCGAGATCGCGGTCGCCGAGCTGGAACCACGTCGGGGCGCCGAGCGTGCCGAGCGCGTCGAGACACGCGAACGTCTCCCCTGCGCGACCCCAGCCGCGCTCGACATCGGACAACCCCGTCAGGGTGTAGAGCACCGTGTCGAGGTCAGGCGCGACGTGGAGCCCCAGGAACTCCTCGTCGTCGCCGGTGTTGCCGATGATGGTGAGGTGACGTGGATCAGTGCGGCGCGAGAGGCCCTGGAGGAACCGGGCTCCCCCCACGCCACCCGCCAGCACCGTGATCGGTGTGCGCGCCACCAGTCTCCCCGATGTGCTTGTAGAGCGTGCTGCGCTGCATTGCGGGCCGCCCGATGCCCCGCACCAGCGCCTCGATCTCCTCGACCGACGTGTACTCGCCGGCGTCGGCACCCGCCTCGCGCGAGATGCTCTCTTCCATGAGCGTGCCGCCGAAGTCGTTGCACCCGGCCCGCAACGAGAGCTGCGCCAGGCGGTGCCCGAGCTTCACCCACGACGTCTGCAGGTTGTCGATGACCCCGCGCAGCATGCAGCGGCTCACCGCGTAGACGCGCAGGTCGCGCAGGCCCTTCGGCGCCGGCACGACCTTGCCGTCGTGGTAGAGCTGCGTGTTTTCCCAGATGAATCCGAGCGGCACGAACTCGGTGAAGCCGCCGGTCTCGTGCTGCAAGGTGCGCAGGAGATCGATGTGCCGCGCGACGTGGCCCGCGGTCTCGACGTGGCCGTACATGACGGTGGACGTCGTCGGCACGCCGAGCCGGTGCGCAGTGGTGATGATCTCGATCCAGGTGCGGACGTCCACCTTCTTGTGCGACAGCACCTCGCGCACCTCGTCGTCGAGGATCTCGGCGGCGGTGCCCGGAATGGAGCCGAGGCCGCCGTCGCGCAGGATGCCGATGTACTCGGGGTAGGCGAGGCCGGTGCGCCGCGCCCCGTACATGATCTCCATGGGCGAGAACGCGTGCACGTGCAGCGACGGGTGCCGCTGCTTGATGGCGACGAGGACGTCGCGGTACGTCCACGGCTCCATGTCGGGGTTGATGCCCCCCTGCATGCAGACCTCGGTGGCGCCGCGCGCGATGGCTTCGTCCACCTTGCCGAGCACGACGTCGAGCCCGTGCGTGTAGGCGTCGCTCTCCCAGCGCTGGCGCTTGAAGGCGCAGAACTGGCAGTTCACGAAGCAGACGTTGGTGAAGTTGATGTTGCGGTTGACGACGTAGGTGACGACGTCGCCGACGTCGGTGGCGCGGATGGTGTCGGCGGTGCGCACCAGGGCGGTGAGATCGTTCCCCTCGACGCCGAGGAGCGTCTCGGCGTCGGTCACCGACAGCGGACGATGCGCCAGCACGCCGTCGAGCATGCCGCGAACGGCGGGGGTCGCCCGCCCGAGCGCGCGCTCGACGGGCTCGTCGTTCAGTGCGAGCGCCTCGATGGCCTCCCAGGGGTCGAACCAGCTCATGATGCAGCAACCTCCATCGTCGCGGACGCGGGCACCGCGGCCGCCTGCAGCCGGGCTATGTGCGGGCGGAGCCGATCGTCGAGCCAACCGGAGCGCTCGACGTACGGCGGATAGATCGCGAGACGCTCGGTGAGACGATAGCCGGCGGCGGCGCAGGTGTCGGCGAGGGCCGTCACGTGCGGCCACGGCGCCTCGGGGTTCACGTAGTCGGGTGTGAGCGGCGAGATGCCACCCCAGTCGTTCAGCCCCGCGCGCAGCAGGAGCGCGTGGTCGTCGGGCGAGAGGTTGGGCGGCGCCTGCACGCTGACGTCGACGTCGAGGAGCAGACGCGCCACGGCGATCGTGCGCGCGAGATCGGCGGCCTCGGGCTCGGGCGCATCGGCGAGCGGGATGGTGGCCTTCGCCCGGAAGTTCTGGACGATGACCTCCTGGATGTGGCCGTGCGCGCGATGCAGGTCTCGGATGGCGACGAGCGTGTCGACACGCTCCGCGAGGGTCTCGCCGATGCCGATCAGGAGCCCCGTGGTGAAGGGGATGCGGAGCTCGCCCGCCTCGCGCAGCATCGTGAGCCGCAGCGCCGGATCCTTGTCGGGCGCCCACTGGTGCACCTGCCCGCGCTCGCGCAGTCGCGGCGACACGTTCTCGAGCATGAGTCCGAGGCTGACGTTGACGTCGCGGAGCCGCGCCATCTCGTCGCGCGAGAGGAGCCCGGCGTTGGTGTGCGGCAGTAGCCCGCACTCGAGCGCGATCTCGCAGGCCTGACGGACGTAGCCCGCGGTGGTGGTGTGCCCCAGCTCGCGCAGCGTGGTGCGGAAGCCGCGGAACGCGATCTCCGGCTTGTCGCCGAGGCACATGAGGGCTTCCATGCAGCCGAGCGCGCGCCCGCGCGACGACCACGCCGCGATGTCCTCGGGACGCATCGTCCAGGCGTCGGGATCGTCGGGGTCCTTGCGGAAGGTACAGTAGGTGCAGCGGTCGCGGCAGAGGTTCGTGACCGGCAGGAAGACCTTCGGCGAGTAGGTGACGGTGCGACCCCAGTGCGCGTCCCGTCGCGCCCCGGCGACGGCGAGCAGGGCGTCGGTGGTGTCGGCGCAGCCGAGCAACGCCACGGCGTCGGGGGCCTCGAGCGACTCGCCGGTGGCGATGCGATCGAGCACCTCGAGCAGGGGCAGGCGGGCGGTGCCGTGCGCAGAAAGCGGCATGGGAAACCGCTTCGCAGCTACCTGCGGGGTACCTGCGTGTCAAGGCAACCTGGCTGAAAGTCAGCCGTTCGACGCGATGCGGGGCAGCTCGGCCGACGCCATCGTCGGGACGGTCACCTCGCAGGTCGTCCCACCACGACCGGCCGTGATGGCGAGGCCCGCACCGAGGACGCGGACCAGGCGTCCGGCGAGGCGCAGCCCGAAGCCCAGCAGACGGGGCGGATCGGCGCCCGGGCGGCCGGCGATGACGTCCTGCGTCTCGGCGATCAGCTCCGGTGAGATACCGCCGCCGCTGTCGCGGACCTCGAGCACCACCTGGTCACGCACCGCGCGGGCCGCCAGCACCACCTGGCCCGACGGACTGTAGCGCACGGCGTTGTCGGCGAGCGCGCGCACGAGACGCGTGATCTTGTCCTCGTCGCTGGTGACGACGAGATCGGTGGGGACGTCGATGGCGACGGTCACACCCTTCTGCGCCGCCGCGCTGGCGATCTCGCCCTGGACGTGAACGAGCACGTTGGCGATGTGCACCGGCCCGAGGTTCAGCGGCACCAGGCCGCGATCGAGCTCGACCATGTAGAAGAGCGTCTCGACGTAGCTCAGCAGCGCCGAGGAGTTCGCCTGGATGCGGTCGAGCGCCAGCTTCTGCTCCTGCGACAGCGGCGCGTCCTGCTCGTCGCCCATCATCGTCGAGTAGCCCATGATGACGTTGAGCGGCGTGCGGAACTCGTGCGACAGCGTGGCGAGGATCTGCTCCGGCGCGGAGCGCAGCCGTCGCAGCGCCGTGCGCCGCGCCAGCGCCGCCTGCACGACGTGGCGGACGTGGTCGCAGTCGAACGGCTTCGACAGGTAGTCGAAGGCGCGATTGCGCAGCCCCTGGATGGCCGTGTCGAACGAGCCGTAGCCGGTGATGATCAGGACCTCGATCTCCGGGTCGATCTTCTTGATCGCCTCCAGCACGCTGATGCCGCCCATGCCGGGCATGCGCAGATCGAGCGTCACCAGATCGACGGCCTCGCGGGCACAGATGCCGAGCGCCTCGTCGCCGGAGCCGGCAGTCATGATGTCGTAGTCCGAGCCCAGGATCGCGCGCAGCGACTCGCGCACCCCGAGCTCGTCATCGACGATGAGCACCCGCGGAAGTGAGGTCATGATGTGACGGATAGTGCAGAAAACATGCCACGGCCGGCCGGGAGAAGGCCCGCAATCACCGTGGGGTGACACCGGGGCGGAGTACCCCAGGCGTCCAAATCTGAACGGATGGGCCGCGCAGCGGCACACCGATGGACTCGAGACGCCCGTGGCGGTGCCATGGCGGCCGCCGCAGAGCCAGCTATCTGTCAGGCGCGTCGATGCCGAGCTTGTCCATGCGGTACTTCAGTATCCGGCGGGTGGTACCCAGCATCTCCGCGGCCCGCGTCTGGTTGAAGTCGGTCTGCTGCAGCGCCTCCATGATGATGTCGCGCTCGAAGTCGTCGACCGCCGATCCCAGCGACTTCCGCCCGCCGAGCACCTGCTCCTTGATACTGCCCGGCGTGGCCTCGGCCCGTCGCACCGCCTCGGGGATGTCCTCGACCGAGATCATGGGCCCTTCGGACAGCACCAGGAGCCGTTCGATGAGGTTCTCGAGCTCGCGCACGTTCCCCGGCCACTGGTAGCGCAGCAGCGCGTCCACCGCCTCGGGCTTGAGCGTCTTCTCGGGAATGCCCATCTCGCGCGACTTCGACTCCACGAAGTGACGGATCAGCAGCATGAGGTCGTCACGCCGCTCCCGCAGCGGGGGCAGATGCACGGTGACGACGTTCAGCCGGTAGAAGAGGTCCGGCCGGAAGGTGCCGTTCTGCATCGCCACCGCCAGGTCACGGTTGGTGGCGGCGATGATCCGGACGTCGGTCTGCACCGGCTTCTGGCCGCCGACGCGCAGGAACTCCCCGTGTTCGAGGACGCGCAGCAGCTTCGCCTGCGTCTGCGCACCCATCTCGCCGATCTCGTCGAGGAACAGCGTGCTCTCGTGCGCCAGCTCGAACTGGCCGAGCTTGCGGGCGTGGGCGTCGGTGAACGCCCCCTTTTCGTGGCCGAACAGCTCGCTCTCGAGCAGCGTCTCGGTGAGCGCGGCGCAGTTGAGCGGGATGAGCTGTCGTCGCGCGCGCGGGCTGCCGTAGTGGATCGCCTTGGCGATGAGCTCCTTGCCGGTGCCGCTCTCGCCGGTGATGAGCACCGTGCTGCGCAGCGGCGCCACCGTGAGCACGGTCTTGAACGCGTCCTGCATCCCGGGCGAGCGCCCGATGATGTTGTCGATCTGGTAGCGCCGGCCCACCTCGGTACGCAGCTCCTCGACCTCCTTCACCAGGGCGGCGTTCTCGGTCGCCTTGTCGAGGATGACCCGCAGCTCCTCCACGTCGAACGGCTTGGTCAGGTAGTCGAACGCGCCGAGCTTCATGGCACCGACGGCGGTCTTCACCGTCTTGGTCGCCGTCAACATGATGCAGGGCAGGGTGGTGTAGCGGCTACGGATGGCCTCCAGCAGCTGCAGGCCGTCCGTGCCCGGCATGACGATGTCGAGCAGCACGACGTCGAAGCTGCCAGCCGCCAGCGCCTCCATGGCCTTGTCCGCCGATTCGACCGCGACCGGCTCGTAGGTGTCCTTCAGGACCATGCGGAGCGATTCCCGCACCCCCATCTCGTCGTCCACGATCAGCACGCGCTTCTTGGTACCGTCCATCTCCACCTCATCCTCCGTGTGCGTTCTCGGGATCGGCCGTGGGCAGGCGCACCACGAGGGTGGTGCGGCCGTCCACATCGGGGGCGACGTCGAGCGTGCCGCCGTTGCGCTCGATGACCGCGCGCGCCAGCGTGAAGGCCAGCGGCAGCAGCGTCGGGTCGGCGAGATCGTGTGGGCCACCGGGCGCGGCCAGCTGGCGCAGTCGCGTGGCCGCGGCGCCGCCCGCGGCGAAGCCGACGCGCACGACGCCGTTCGCCGACGCGTCCAGCATGAGGTCCTCGCGCGGCGGCACCTCGCGCACGACGCCGGCGAGCAGGTTCCGCAGCGCGAACGCGACGTGCTCGGGGTCGGCGGCGCAGCGCGCGTCGTCACCGCTGCGCCGGATGGTCACCGCGCGCGCCGCGAGCTCGGGGGCCACGTCGGCGAGCAGGCGGTCGAGCACGGCGCCGATGGCGACGGCCTGCGGCTTCGGGCTGTCGAGCCGTGCGAAGTCGAGCACGTTGTCGAGGAGACCGTCCATGCGGCTGATGGCGTCGTCGGACAGCGTGGCGAAGCGCTCGCGCAGCTCGGCGTCGTCGAGCAGCGCCGGCAGGTGATCGGCGAACGTCTTGATGGTGACCAGCGGGTTCTTGAGCTCGTGCGCCATCTCGGCGAGCAGGAACTCGAGCTGCTCGCGGTGCTCGGCCGGCGGAGGCACCTGGGCGGCGGGCGTCGTCTCGGGCAGCCGCAGATGCACCGCATCGACGTCACCGCCGTGGGCGCACAGCACCGCGCGCGCGAGCGTCGCGTCGAGCTCGGTCTGATCGCCCGGCCAGTCGTGCGCGACGAGCGCCGCCGCCGCCGCGTCCGTGAGCGCCGGAGGCGCCGCGCCTCGACGCGCGGCCAACGTGGCGAGCATCGCCGTCGCCAGCGCCGGGACGACGTCGCGCCGCTCGGCCAGCGCCGGTACGCGCACGACGAGCGAGGCCAGCGCCGGCGGCGGCTCGATCGCGGTGATCGCGATCAC
>CAYOIZ010000023.1:0-87283 GCA_964404165.1 uncultured Binatia bacterium (SeqCode)
ATGCGTGCCGCGTCGGCGTCCCGCTCGGCGCGCAGGGCCGCGAGCGCCTCCTCGAGCTCCTGCTGGCGGGCGGCGGCCTGGGCGCGCTCGGCGTCGGCCTCCTGCTGGCGGGCGGTTGCCTGTGCCCGCTCGGTGTCGAGCTCCCGTTGCCGCGCGACCGACTGCGCCCGCTCGGTCTCGAGCTCGCGCTCGAGGCGCGCCTGCTCGCTGCGCGCCGCTTCGGTAGCCGCGCTGAGCGCGGTGATCTCGGCACGCAGGCGGTCGGCGTCGCCACCGAGCGTCTCGAGGCTGGCCCGGGCGTGGGCGAGCTCGGCCCGCGCGGCGTCCGCTTCGCCGGCCTGCGCCGCCGCTTCGCGCAGGCGATCGCGTTCGAGGGCGAGCGCATCCCGTTCGTGCTCGAGTGCGGCGAGACGGGTGAGCTGTGTGCGCGCCTCGCCGAGCTCGGACTCGAGCCGTGTGCGCGTCGCGCCGTCCTCGTCGGTGCGCGCGGTGGCGGCGGCCAGTGCCTGCTCGAGGCGCGTGCGCTCGTCGACGTGCTCGCGGTCGGACGTCTCGAGCCGTTGGATCTCGACGCGACAGCGCGTCGCCTCGACGCGTGCGGCCTCGGCCTCGGCCGCCGCCGTGGCGCGCGCGGCCTCCGCCGCCTCGAGTGCCTGGTGTGCGCGCGCGAGCTCGTCGTCGGTGCCGGCGGGAATCCCGCCCGCACGTCCGAGCGCCTGCTCGAGCGCGGTGGCGAGGCGCGTGCGCTCGCGCTCCGAATCGGCGAGCGCCGTGGCGAGCACCTCGGTCGTCGCCGGATCGCCCGTGACCGCCGGGGCCGGTGGGGCGGCGGCCGGTGACGGCGCCGCGTGTGACGGTGCGGTCGGGCTCAGCTCGGGCGACAGCGTCGCACGCGTGTGTGTCCGTGCCGTCGTGGTCGGAGCGGGGGGCGGCGGCGGTGGCGCGTCCGGTGCCTCGGCCTCGGGCGCCGACGTCTGGCCCGGTGCGCGGCGCCGCACGGCCTCGATCATCTTGACGAGCTCGCGGATCGCCTGGTCGAGGACGCGGATGTCGCGCTCGCTGAACGACGCCGGGATCATCGCGACGAGGATCAGGCTGGCGAGCGGGGTGGAGCCTGCGTACAGCGGCACGCACGCCAGCGTCCGCACCGAAGCCGCGGGTTCGACGAGCGGGGGGACGTAGCGGTTCCGCGCCGCGCTCTCGATCAGGTAGGCCCGCCGATTGAGCAGGCTGTGCAGGGGCATGTCCCAGGTGCCCATGCCGCCGCGCCGGACGCTGCGGAGCTGGCGACAGCCTTCGTCGGAGAGGCCGACCTCGGCGGCGAGGCGGAGCATCTCGTTGCGCTGGTCGAACAGGCAGATCGCACCTGCCGTGGCGCCGCAGGCTTCGAGGACGGCACGCAGCGCGGGCTCGAGCGCATCCTCGGGGGCGGGCGCCTCGGCGGCGATCTCGTGCAGGCGTTCGGCGAGCTTCTGGCTCGCACCGTCGGCCCGACTTCCGGACGCAGCGGCGGTCGAGCGCTCGCGGCGCGCGTCGGGGGATCCGGGCATTCGATGGCCTTTTGCAACGCCTGTGCCGCTCTTCAGGCCAAGCGGCAACCCATCACGCAGGTTCGGAGCGACCAAAACGCAACGAGTCGCTATCGATGCGTCGGCCGCATGTGGACTGCACATGTCGGGCCGCATGCGGTGCGCCGCGCGTGACGCGGTGGTGGCTGCGTGGATCCGGACCGTACGCTGGTCTCGTGATGCGACCATGCTGCCGCATCCACCGCGGCATGCATGTTGCTCTGCGGCGCGGGTACATCATGCACTCCCTGCGTCCCTACAAGCAGCCGACGGTATGCGACAACATGAACCACCGTCGTCCGAACGCCCCCGTCGGTCACTGCCCGCAGTGTGGCGAGGTGGTGAACCCGAGCGCCGCCGCGTCGTCGTGTGGTGACGACAAGCACGCCGCCGCGCGCCGGCGTCAGGTCGCCTACTGCGTCGACTGCGGCGAGCGCATCATCGCGACCTTCCTGCGCTGACGATCCGGCCGCTGTTGCCGGCACCACGGCGGTATGCGAAGCGGTGCGACATCGCCACGCATCGCATCGAGCGGACGACCGTCGACGGCTACGCCGCGACGGTGCTGTCGTCGTCGCAGCTCACCGCCACGGTCGTGGTCGGTGCGGGCATGGTGGTGTCGTCGCTGCGGCACGCGGGCGAGGAGCTGCTAGATCCGCGCGGCGGTGTCGCGCGCTTCGCGGCGACCGGCTCCACCATGGGCATCCCGCTCCTGCATCCGTGGGCGAACCGGCTGAGCGGGTTCACCTACACGGCGGCGGGTCGTGGCGTGACGCTGCCGTCGGATCCGTCGTTGCTGCATCTGGACGAGAACGGCCTGCCGCTGCACGGGCTGGTGCCGAGCCGCTCGCCGTGGGTCGTCGAGCGCTGCGAGGCCGACGCCACCGAGGCCGTCGTGGCGGCGCGGCTCGACTTCTCGTCCGACGCGGCGGCGCTGGCGGCGTTCCCGTTTCCGCACGTGCTGCGGCTCGCCGTCGCGCTGTCGTCGACGACCCTCACCGTGACGACGACGCTGACGCCGTCGAGCGACGTGCCGGTGCCGGTGTCGTTCGGCTTCCATCCCTATCTCCGACTGCCCGGTGTGCCGCGCGAAGCATGGGTCGTGGCGCTCCCCGTCGGACGGCACCTCGCGCTCGACGATCGGCAGCTGCCGACCGGCGCCAGCAGCCCGGTGCGCCTGGCGCCGGCGGCCCTCGGCGCACGCGCCTTCGACGACGCCTTCACCGACCTCGATACGCCCGCGCGGTTCACGGTGTCGGGGGGAGGACGGACGATCGCCGTGACGTTCCTCGAGGGGTTTCCCTTCACGCAGGTCTTCGCCCCGCCGGGACGGGCGTTCGTCTGCTTCGAGCCGATGACGGCCCCGACGAACGCCCTCGTCAGCGGGGGCGACGCGTTGCCGCTGGTCCATCCGGGCGCCACGTTCCGCGCCGCGTTCGCCGTGGACGTTGGTTGACACCGACGGTCCGCGCCCGATACGGTCGCGTCATGTCGTGTCCGTGACCGCGCATGCGGCGCGAGAGACGACGTCACCGCGCCGAGGACATGGCCCCCGTCGGCGAGGCGCCGTGAACCAGGCCGACGGCCCGGCCGCTGCGACACCCTCGCATGCACCTGGGCGCGGAGGTTCCATGTCGACAGGCTGGTTCGGCCCCTGTCCCCACTGTCAGAGCGCGTTGTCCTACCTGCACGGCGTGTCGGGTAGCAGCATGACGCCCAAGTGCCCGCGCTGCCACGAGGTCGTGCCGGTGACGCGCTCCACGTTCCTGATGGCCGACCATTCGGCGCCATCGACGTCGCGGCCCGAGTCGCCGCCGGCGAAGGCGCGCTGATCCGATGATCCGACCCCGAGCCGCGAACGCGTGCGACAACATGAATCACCGGCGGCGGGACGCTCCGGTGCGTCATTGTCCGCAGTGCGGAGGCCCGGTGAACACCGCCATCGGGTCGGCCGCCTGTGACGAGGGCAAGCACGCCGCGGCGCGGCGTCGTCAGTCGGCGTTCTGCGTCGACTGCGGCGCCATGCTGGTCATGCCCGCGCGCTGAGTCGCCGCGGCCCGTGCCGTGGCACGCGCGCGCGCGAGTCGCGCCGTCAACTCGTCGCGCATCGCCTCCATGGCGGCCGGCGCGACGTCGCGCGGCACCTCGAGCGCGGGCTCGAACGCGAACACCATCCGCGTGAAGGGCAGTGGGATGATGGTGCCGTCCCACGACTTGAGGCGGATCGCACGGCGCGCCCACCAGGCGCCCGGGACGACCGGCAGACCGGTGGCGGCGCCGAGCGTGATGGCCCCCATCTTCGCGACCAGCGCCGGGCCGCGTGGTCCGTCGACGATGATGCCACCGCTGCAGCGGGTGGCGTTGATCTCGTCGGCCATGGCGTCGAGCGCGGCGCGCCCGCCGCGCGTGCTCGAGCCGCGGGCGGCGCGGAGCCCGAAGAGTGCCATCGTATCCGCGATGAGGTCGCCGTCGCGGCTGGCGCTCACCATCACGACCCCGTCGCGATCGCGGAAGTGGTAGGGTAGGTACAGCATGCCTTCGTGCAGGCCGGCGAACAGCACGGGGAGGCCCTGGTCCAGAAACCGGTTCTCGTGGTGCTTCGCGACGTAGGTGATGCGGCACGAGCGGAACAGCAGGTAGGAGTACGCGAAGAAGATCCGTGGGACGATCCATCGCAACAGGCGCACGCCGAGCGAGCGTCGCTTGCGAATCGACGACTGCAGTTCGGGGGCGTCCATCGGGCTCGCGCCGGCGAGTGGCAGGAGCTATCCCACGCCGGGGCCGGGTGGGCAAGGTGACCTCCGTCGATTGTGCGCCCAGTGCGTTCCTGGTACCCGAACCCATGCCGTCCAACGCCGCCACCGACCACGACGCCGACGCGCCATCGGAACGCGTCAGCGCGTTCTGGGCGAAGGCGGCCGCACCGGACTTCCGCCTGCAGCTGCATCAGGTGAGCTGGTTCGGGCATCCCGAGGTCAAGCGCTACGTGAATCGCATGACCACCGGCGATCCCGGGCGCTGGTGGCTCGATCACGCGCAGGAAACCTACCTGAGCGCACCCCGTCCAAAGGCCTGCGTCACGCTGGGGTGCGGGGAGGGCGCGCTCGAACGTCTCCTGATCGGGCGCAACTTCGCCGACAGCTACGTCGGCTATGACATCTCGGCGGCGTGCATCGATCAGGCCAATGCCACCGTCGGCCACGAGCATCCGTCGGCCGAGTTCCACTGTGCCGATCTCAACTTCATCGAGCTGCCGAAGAACACGTTCGACGTCGCGTTCTTCTCCCACGCGCTGCACCACATCGAGCGCCTCGAGCATCTCTGCGACCAGGTGCGGGCGTCGCTGCGACCGAACGGCATCCTGCTCGTCGACGAGTTCATCGGCCCGACCCGCATGCAGTGGACGCCGCAGCAGCTGGCGGTGTGCAACCAGCTGCTGGCGCAGCTGCCGGAGTATCTCCGCATCGATCTGTCGCGGCTGCCGGAGCGCCGGCCGAAGGAGCCGATCACGCGCATGTCGATCGCGGAGTGGCTGCGCTGCGATCCATCGGAGTGCGTGCGCTCGGCCGACATCCCCGCGGTGCTCGAGACGTACTTCGAGACCATCGAGCGCCACGACTACGGCGGCACCATCCTCCAGAAGCTGCTCGAGAACATCGTCGGCAACTTCCTGCCCGACAACGAGGAGCACGCGACGATCATCCGGATGCTGGTGGCGATCGAGGAGATCCTGATCTCGACGGGGGTGCTCTCGTCGGACTTCACGATCATGATCATGCGGCCCCGGCTGCGGTGATCTCGCGCGCGGCGTGCCGTCGCGTGCGCTGCACGGCGATGGCGCAGAGGCCGTCGGACGCGATGCCGAGCGGGCCGTTCAGCAGGTTGAAGTAGTTCTCGACCGCGTTGATCCAGGTGATCGCGACGATCTGCCGGTCGTCGAAATGGGCGCGCAGCGCGGCGAAGGTGTCGTCGCCGGCGCGCTTCGTGTGCGTCGCCTCCTCGACGTAGGCGAGGGCGGCGCGCTCGGCCGGCGTGAACACCGGGCTCGTCCGCCACTCCGCCGCGGCGTCGAGCTTCTCGGGCGACAGGTTCTGGTAGACCGCCATGGCACGGCCGATGTCGTCGCAGAAGTCGCAGCCGTTCAGGCGGGCCACGTGGTGCTGCAGGAGCAGCTGCAGCGCCGGGTCGAGCGGCAGGCGCTTGCCGAGTCCGGCGTAGATGCCGAGCTGGCTCGGAATGGCCCACGGCAGGCGCGCGAAGACGACCTTGAACGGCGTGATGGTGCGTCCGAACTGGCGCTGCATGACGCCGTAGAGGACGCGCAGGATCGGATTGCGGGGGGACTCAATGGGGGTGAGGCGCATGATCGGACTCCTTCGTGGTGTCGTCCGGTGCGTGCGTGTGTCCGGCGCCGTACCGGAAGTGGAGAAACGGAAGGCTGGCGAGGAGGGCGCCCAGCGCCAGCCCGAGGAGGATGCGCGCGGTGCCGTTCATCGTGGCGCGGCGCGCGCCGCCATCGCCGTCAGCACGACGATGAGGATCGCGGGCGCATAGACGCCGGGGAAGTCGATGCCCCAGTGCGAGCCGGGGAGCCGTCCGGCGATGGTGTCGGTGACGTGGACGAGCGCATGCAGCACGTAGAAGAGGCTCACGAGCGCGAGCATCGGCGCGCGCAGTGCGGGGCGGAACGCCGCCCAGGCCATGGCCACCCCCATGACGGCGAACGCGCTCCCGATGTCGCGCACGAAGTGCTCGTTGAGCGGGCCGGTGTCGGGGACGGCGGCGGGCAGGGTGGCGTACCAGCCGGCCGGATCGGCGAGCATCCAGCCGGCGTTGCCCAGGTTGGCGAGGCCGCCGATGGCGAGGCCCCAGCGCCAGGGATCGGTGCGGTCAGTGGGCGGCATGCGACCTCCGTGCACGGCGCCGTGGCGCCGGCTGTCTGCCGAGGGCGGTGCGCCGCGCGCGTCCTGCGAGCTGCTCGCGGATGACGGCGGCGAGCCGGGCGACGCCGTCGGCGATGGCGTCCGGCGTGAGATTGGTGAAGGCGAGTGCGAGGTGCTCGGCGCCGCGGCCGTCGGCGAAGAACAGCTGGCCGAGCGCATAGGCCACGCCGCGCGCATGCGCCGCGTGCTGCAGGCGCTCGGCGTCGAGACCTGCCGGCAGCGTCACCCAGACGAGGTGGCCACCCTGCGGCGTGAGCCAACGGACGCCGTCGGGCATCTCGCGCGCGAGGGAATCGAGCAGCGCCGTCAGTCGCTCGGCGTAGAGGCGTCGCATCCGGCGGACGTGCCGCTCCAGGCCGCGGGTGGCGAGGAGCGTGGCGAGGGCGGCCTGCTCGACGACGCCGGTGCCGAAGTCGGCGAGCGCGCGGATCGTGACCAGTCGCTGCAGGAGCGGCCGCGCCGCGACCACCCAGCCGACGCGAAGCCCGGGGAAGAGCACCTTCGAGAACGTGCCAGCATAGACGATCTGCCCGGCGCCGTCGCCGGCCTTGAGCGCCGGACGCACCGGCGTGTCCCAGCGCAGCTCGCTGTCGTAGTCGTCCTCGAAGATCGGCACCTGGTATTCGTCGGCGAGGGCGGTGAGCGCGGCGCGGCGGGCGTCGCTCAAGACGACGCCGGTCGGGCTCTGCGCCGCCGGCGTCGTGTAGACGAGCTTCACGCGCCGCACGCGGAGCAGCCGAGCCAGGCGGTCGGTGTCGAGGCCGTGCTCGTCGACGTCGATGCCGAGGACGTCGGCGCCGCAGCCCGCGAAGGCGAGGGCGGCGCCGAAGTAGCCGGGCTGCTCCATGACGACGGCGTCGCCGGGGTCGACGAGGGCGCGGGCGGTGAGGTCGATGGCGTGCTGCAGGCCGCTCACGATGGCGACGTCGGCCGCGTCGCACGCGATGCCGCGCTCGGCGAGCCGTCGTGCGATCTCGCGGCGCAGCGGCGGCCAGCCATGCGGATCGCGATGGGCCGCCATCGCACGCAGCACGGCCCGGCTCTGGAACGGCCTGGCGAATGCCCAGCGCAGGTCCTGTACGGGCAGGGCGTCGGGATCGACGCGGCCGCCGCCGAAGTCGAACGGGAGACCGTCGGTGACGCCGACCCGCCGCAGCAGGGACGAGACCGTGGCGCTGCGGCCGCCGCGCGCGAACAGGCCGGCCCAGCCGAACTCGCGCGGGGCGAGCGGCACGACCGTCGGCCGCCAGGGCGTCGCGCGGGTGGCGACGAAGGTGCCGCGGCCGACGTGGCCCGTGGTGAGCCCGCGGGCGGCGAGCTGGGCGTAGGCCGCGTTCACGGTGTTGCGTCCGAGCCGGAGTGCCGTGGCGACTTCGCGCGCCGGCGGCAGGCGGGTGCCGCCGGCGAGGCGGCCGGCCTCGATCAGACCCGCGAGATGCTCGGCGAGCTGCCGCGCGATGGCGACGTCGCTGGTCCGGTCGGGCGTGAAGGCGATGTCGAGCACGCCACGACCGTAGCGGAGGCAATTTGGCTCGGGAAGGGCCAATGGGGAGCCAATCCGGCACGTCGACGTGGAGCCATGGCATCGGGAGCGCGGATCGCAGTATGTGCGCCGCATGGCGGATCGCGTGCGGATCATCGGATCGTTCCTGTCGCCCTACGTGCGCAAGGTGCTGGTGGCGCTCGACCTGAAGGGCGTCCCGTACGAGATCGACCCCATCGTGCCGTTCTTCGGCGACGATCGGTTCGCGGCGGTGAGCCCGGTGCGGCGCATCCCCGTCCTGATCGACGACCGCGTCACGCTCTCCGACTCGACGGTCATCGTCGAGTACCTGAACGAGCGCTACCCGTCGCCGCCGCTGCTGCCCACCGACGTCGCCGATCGGGCGCGGGCGCGCTGGCTCGAGGAGTTCGCCGACACCCGCATGGGCGAGGTGTTCATCTGGCGGCTCTTCAACCAGCTGGTCATCGGGCCGTTCGTCTGGGGTCGTCCGACGGACCAGGCTGTGGTCGATCGCACGCTCGCCGAGGACGTGCCGCAGGTGCTCGACTACCTCGAGAGCCAGGTGCCCGCCGACGGCTTCCTCTTCGGCGACGTGTCGACAGCCGACATCGCCATCGCGTGTCCGTTCCGCAATGCGCGCTTCGCGCGCTTCCACATCGACGGCGCGCGCTGGCCGCGCACCAAGGCGTTCGTCGACCGCGTCCTCGGGCTGCCGAGCTTCCAGACGCTCAAGGCGATCGAGGATCGCATGATCCGCACGCCGCCGACGGAGCAGCGCGCGGCGCTCGCCGAGATGGGCATCCCGCTCACGGCCGAGACGTGGGGCACGACCACGCCCCGGCCGGGCGTCATGACGATCTAGAAGCGACCCAAGACCATGTCTTGGGTCGGGGAAGACCGCGAGCGTGGCGCCCCGCGTCCCGCGCGACCGGCATGTCGCGGCCGGCGAAGCCGGCGCGACAGGGGAAGCACGCATGGGTCCGGACTGTGCGGTGCTGCGGTACCAGTACGCAGCGAGGCGGCGTCAGGCGATCGGAGCAGTACGGTGCGCCGGCTTCGCCGGCCGCACCATGGTGGTCGCACGTGACGTGTCGCTACACGCTCGCGCGCCTCCCGACCCAAGACATGGTCTTGGGTCGCATGCTAGCCGCGCTCGCGCGCCATGAGGGCGCGCTCCTCGGCGTTCATCTTGTCCTTGATCCGCGACCCCTTGCCGAGGTGGCGATACATACCGCCCTCGGAGAACAGGTCCTCGTAGGCCTCGGCGGGCGTTGGCTCGTCGGGCTTGCGGTCGCCGATCTTGACGCCGAGGGCCTGCTCCACCAGCGAGACGTCGTACATGCGTACGGCGTCGTAGTCGGTGAGCAGCGCGCACACCTCGACGCAGATGTAGCAGCCGATGCACTCCTGGAAGCGGTCCTGCACCGGCTGCACGCCGCGTCCCGGGACCGAGCCCGGCTGCAGGGTCTCGATGCACTGCACCGGGCAGAACTCGGGGCATTTGCCGCACGGAAAGCACAGGTTGACGTCCATGAAGGCGACTTCGCGCGGCCGCTTCTTCTTCTCGCCGAACTCGTCGGGGATCTCGGGGACGCGGTCTTCCTTCAGGCGGCGGCGGATGACGTCGATGGCGGGCATGGGGGATGTTTGGCCCATGGCGGGAGGGCTGTAAACCCGGGCTCGCATGATGGGTTGTGTCAGGACCCCGTAAGAGGATAGAGGTTACGGTAGCGTAGCGGTGTGAATGTCCGCTCCGTACCCCGCTGGGAGCCTGCCTCGCAGCGTGATCGACGCTTCGGCGGCCCTCACGCGCGTCCCCACGCAGTTTCTGGGTCGATGCGCGAGGAGAGTGTCCCGACGCCGTGGTGGCGCCGGGTCCCAGCACAGTCCTGGAGGACGATGACAATTTCGATGAACGATCTCGAGCTCATGCCCGCGCTGGTCGATGCCGTGGCGGACATGGGCTACACCGAGCCGACGCCGATCCAGGCGAAGGCCATTCCCGTTGCCCTGGCCGGCCGCGATCTGATCGCCTGCGCGGCGACGGGCACCGGCAAGACCGCCGCCTTCCTTCTGCCGATCCTGCAGCGGCTGAACGGCGGCGAAACCACCCGCTGCCGGGCACTGATCATCTCGCCGACGCGCGAGCTCGCCCTGCAGATCGACGAGCAGGCGCTCGCCCTCGGCTACCATGTCGGGCTCAGCGCGGTTGCCGTCGTCGGCGGCGTCAACATGGCCCCGCAGGAGCGTGCGCTGCGTGAAGGCAGCGCCATGGTGGTGGCGACGCCCGGACGTCTGCTCGACCACATGCGCTTCGGCTACGTCGACCTGAGTGGCGTCGAGGTGCTCGTCCTGGACGAGGCCGATCGCATGCTCGACATGGGCTTCCTGCCGGACATCCAGCGCATCCTCGCGGCCCTGCCCGCGGAGCGACAGACGCTCCTGTTCTCGGCGACCATGTCGACGACGATCCGCCAGCTCGCCGACACCATCCTGCGGGATCCCGTCACCGTGACGGTGGATCGCCAGGCGCCGGCGATCGGCATCGAGCAGAGCGTCTGCGCCGTGGCGCAGGACCGGAAGGCGGCACTGCTGACCACGCTGCTGCGGCGGGCGGAGATGACGTCGGTGATCGTCTTCGTGCGACGCAAGATCGACGCAGACCAGTTGGCGCGGTCGGTTCGTCGCGGCGGCGTCGGGGCGACGAGCATCCACGCCGATCGCTCGCAGGAGGAGCGCGTCGCCGCGCTCGAGGGATTCCGTCGAGGGCAGTTCCCCGTGCTGGTCGCCACCGACGTGGCGGCGCGCGGACTCGACGTCAGCGGCATCTCGCACGTGGTCAACTTCGACGTGCCGCATTCGTCGGACGACTACATCCACCGCGCGGGTCGTACCGGGCGTGCGGGTGCCGTCGGCGAGGTGATTACCTTCGTGTCGCCGGCGGAGGAAGAGCGCTTCGACGCGATCGAGCGTGCCCTCGGGACGAAGGTGCCTCGCAGCGAGGTCGCCGGGTTCGAAGCCGGGTCTCGTCCGGCCACGCCGCATCGCGAGTCGGCGCAGCCCCGGGACACGCCGCCGACGCGACGGTCCGGCGGTCGTCGTCGATCGCGGCCGTCCGCGGCTGCACGCGTGTAGCCAGGACACGGCGTCGCCGGGAGGCGACGGGCGCGTCGAACCGTGATCGACGCGCCCGTGCGCCTTCAGAACACCTTCATCAGTCCGACGGTGGGCTGATAGCTGTACGGCTCGGGGTGCGTCGCCGGCAGATCGATGCCGGCGAGCAGGTACCAGTTGCAGCTCAGATGCGTGCGCAGGCCCGGCGTGAACACCAGCGTCGTGGTGTTCGGCCCGTGGCTGTCGGTCAGGGTCGAGAGGCTGGCGGCTGCGTACAGCACCAGATCGCCGAACGGCACGGTGCCGTGCTCGGTGAGGTAGTAGCCGGCGGCGAGGTTGGCATTGAACGCGGTCCGTGCGCCCACCTCGTCGAGTGAATCGTGCCCGTAGGGTACGAACATCCCGACGCCGCCGCGCACCACGAGCTTCTGCCAGGGATTGCTCCAGAACTCGTAGGCTGGTGTCACCGCCGCGACGTGGTTGCCGTTGACGTCCGAGCCGGTGGGTGTGCGGAACGCCACACCGAAGGACTGCGTGAAGTCCTGCGACTCGGAGAGGATGACCCGGGGCGTGATGGTGTAGTCCCCGAAGTTGGGATTGTACGTGGAGCCGCTGCCTTTGTTGTTGACGACGATCGGAATGTCCTGGCGGATCTCGAAGCGCCGGCTGAGCGGCGTGTACAGCGTGAACGCCCCCGCATGCTGGTCGCCGTTGTCCCCGATGTCGTGCGCGTAGGAGTAGGTGCCGATCCCGAGGCGATAGAACACGCCGTCGGCGGCTCCGATCCATCCCTGTCGCGGCGCGCCGCCCGAGCCGTTCACCGGACTGGCCCACGCCTGGTCCCAGCCTTCGCTGAAGAAGCTGGTCAGTGACAACGGGTGCCACCGTGACGGCTCCGCATAGACGTCACCGACCACCGAATCGACCGCGGCGCCGATGACGCCGACGCGTTCGGGCTCGCTCGTATCCATAGCCCAGGCCCCTGACGACCCGAACGGTGTCACCGCGGCCAGCATCAGCATGGCCGCACCCAAGTGAGTCTTTCGCATGTTGTCCCCCCCGGCACGCTGCTTCGCACCATGCGCACGTGCTTACAACCGCGGATGCGGTCCCCGTGTGGGACGGATGCGGCCGGTGACCTGGTGTGCGGCGCCACATGGTGACAAAGGTCCACGCTCGGAGGACACGCGATGAATTCGGAATCGACGCCCGCTCCTGGTCTGTCGCTCCTGGAGGACGATCCGTCGCTCCGGTTGCAGCGTGTGCTGCGCCTCGTGCCCCGGACCGGCCTCGGCGTCGGGCGCCGGGCCGTCATCTTCGCTGCCGTCGCCTGGCTCCCGATCGTGATCTGGGCCGCCGTGTACGGGCGCGCCCTGGGCGCGGTGGCCGGAGAGCCGTTGCTGCAGCACTTCGGCGTGCAGGTACGGGCACTGATCGCCATCCCGTTGCTGGTGATCGCGGAGGGGGTGGGGCACGGCATCATGCTCGCCCTGGTGCCGTACTTCCTCACGTCGGGCATGATCCCCGCGGAGGCGCATGGTGGGTTCGTCGACGTGCTCGACCGCATGCGCCGTCTGCGCGACGCCACGTTGCCCTGGGTGAGTATCCTCGCCCTGGTCATTGCCGTGACCGTGGCGCCGTCGCCCGAGGCGCAGGTGCACGAGGTGGCGTGGGCGGCGGAGAACGTCGACGGCCACCTCGGCTACGGCTTCGGCGGCTGGTGGTTCATGTGGGTGACGCGTCCGCTCTATCTGATGCTGTTGCTCGGGTGGGCCTGGCGTCTGGTGCTCACGAATCGGTTGCTTGCGGGCATCGCGAAGCTGCCGCTGGCCATCGTCCCGACCCATGCCGACGGACTGGGCGGCTTGGGTTTCCTGCAGCGCCTGCCGATGGCGTTCGTGCCCGTGGTGCTGGCCATCTCGTGCGTGCTCGCATCACGGTGGGGACACGACGTGATGTACCACGGCGTCCACGTCGACTCCCTGAAGCTCGTCGCCGCGACGTTCCTCGTCCTCATGTTGATCGTGTTCCACCTGCCGCTGCTGGCGTTCACGAAGCCGCTCGCGGCGGCGAAGCGGCAGGCGTTGCTGGACTACGGCGCGTTGGTGGGGAAGCACGGACGGCTGGTGCGTCGCCGGTGGATCCTCGGCGAGGCCACCGAGAGCGACCTCCTGAGCGCGCCCGAAATCGGACCCGTCGCCGACACGATCGCGCTCTACGAGGCGGTGCGGAAGATGGGGGTCTCGCTGATCGGCAAGCAGACGGTGGCGCTCGTCCTGCTCCCGGCCGCGCTCCCGCTGGTGTTCGTGGCGGCGGTCGAGGTGCCGGTGAAGGACATGTTGATGGCGGTCCTGAAGGCCGTGGCGTGACCCGTGCGGGCTCAGAAGCCCTGCGCGGGTTTGGTGGGGTGAGCCTGCGTCGACACGCGCTCCACCTCCAGCGCGAGGGCGACCTGCCTGGCGAGCGACTCCACGAGGGCCAGTTGCTCCGGTAGCAGAAAGCGCCCGGGGTCCCTGGGGCGCACGGCCAGGACGCCGGCGGTGGTATCGGCCGCCCGCAAGGGCACGTAGAGATTCGCCGTCGTCGGTGCGATGGACGTTCCGTGGCCGGCCATCTGGCCACTGTCGTAGGCGGCGAGGGCCACGTGGATCTCACTCGTGATGTCCTTCTCGATCACCGAGGACAGATCACCCGCGACCCACTTCAGCTTGTGGCCGGCGTCCGGCAGCAGGGCCGCGACCGCTCCGTCGACGATCTGCGAGATGTAGCGCACCGCCAGCTCCAGGATGTTCTCGACGCCGCGCGTGCTGGCCAGCTGCCGACTGAGGCCGTGCATGGCCGCCGCCTGCCGCTCCTGCAGCCTCGCGATCGTCGCCTGCTCCCGCATCCCCGCCGCCAGATGGCTGATGACGAGCGCCACCAGGGCCATGACGACGAACGTGACGACGTACTGACTCTCCTCCACCGTGAGCGAGAACCGCGGTGGAACGAAGAACACGTCGAACGTCAGCACGCTCAAGAGCGACATCAGGATCGCCGGCCCGCGTCCGCACTCCGTCGCGGTGATCATCACGCCGAGCAGGTACACCATGATGATGTTGCTCAGGTGGAAGTACGGGAACATCAGGAAGCCGATCGCGGTGGCCACGATCAGGAACACGATGCTCGAGCCGTAGTCGGAGAGATGGAACCTGTCGGGTTGCAGGACGTAGGTCGCAGCCCGCGGCTCCACCGGATCTCCGATCGTGACCTGGACGTCGATGTCCGGGGTGATCCGCAGCAGGCGATCGACGGGGCTCCCGGAGAGGATGCTTCTCCACACGGGCTGCGTCGGCTTGCCGACGACGAGCCTGGTGACGTTTCGTTGCCGGGCGAAGTCGGCGATCCGGTCGGCGACGTCCCTGCCGGTCAGCGTGACGACCTCACCCCCGAGCTGCTCGGCCAGGCGGAGAGTGTCGGCGACGCGGCGGCGGGCGTCGGGGAGCATCGCCATCTTGGGCGCTTCGACGTGGACCGCCAGCCACGTCGCATGGAGGCGGGTGGCCATCGCGTGGGCCGCGCTCACGAGTCGAGCCGAGGATGGGCCCGGGCCGACGCACACCAGGATGCGTTCCTCGCGGGGCGTCGGCGTGTCCGGCATCGTCCATCTCCCTCGTGGGTTCGGCTCTACCAAGGATCGACACCGAGACAAACCCAGGACCGATTCACCAGAGCACGGGTCGTGCCGTCCCGAAGGTCGCCGATGGCGCCGTTTCTGCCTGGCCCTGATCGCGTGCCTTTGCGAAATGCAGCAATGGGCAATGCAATTCGAAACGCGCCCGTCGGCTCGGCTTGACTCGGTACCGCCGGACCGGAATCTCGCCCGAGCATGAACGCGCAGGAGTTCCTGGGTCTCCGGGCCACGCACAATCCGCACCGCTGGGTCCTCCCCGTCGAGCCGGGGGTGTGCGTGCGCTACGCCGGCTTCCTCTTCGGCGGCTGCGGGCTCGGGGCGGCGGTGACGGCGCTCGAGGCGGTGACGGGCCGCCAGCTCGTGTGGGCGACGGCGCAGTACCTCTCCTACGCGCGGCCGCCCGACATCCTCGACCTCGACGTCACCGTGCCGGTGAGCGGCAAGCACAGCTCGCAGGCACGGGCGACGGGCCACGTCGGCGATCGCGAGATATTCACCGTCAACGCCTCGCTCGGTCGCCGCACGCTCGATGTGCACGGCACCTGGGCACGGATGCCCGTCGTGCCGCCGCCGGACCAGTGCCGGCCCGCGCCGATGATGGAGGGGGGCGATCGGACGATCCACTCGCGCGTCGAGCTGCGCGTCGGCATGGGGCGCTACGGCGCCGACAAGGACGGCACGCCCAGCAGCGACGGTCGCTCCGCGATCTGGGTGCGCATCCCGGAGGGCCTCGAGACGTCGGCCGCGGCGCTCGCGATCATCGCCGACTGGATGCCGTCGGGCATCAGCCACGCGCTCGGCCGGTGGGCGGGCGGCAACAGCCTCGACAACACGCTGCGGATCGTCGACGTGTTCCCGTCCGAGTGGATCCTCTGCGACATCCGCGTGCTCGCCATCGAGCACGGCTTCGGGCACGGGCTGATCCATCTCTGGGGCGAGAACGGGCGACTGCTCGCGACCGGCAGCCAGTCGTTCATCGTCCGACTGATGGGGTGACCACCGCAATCCGTCACGAGACTGTTACGCGGCAACACGCATCTCCGTAAACGTCGTCTGGCATTCAGTGGCCTCCGCGACACGCGCGAGGAGGATACTGATGGAAGAAGACACGTCCGTTGCACGCCGAACGGTCCTGAAAGGGGCACTCGCAACCGCGCCGTTGCTGCTGCTCGGTCCGTCGCTGTTGCAGCCCCGTGCCGCCCGGGCGGCGGTGGGCATGGGGCCGAGCACGACGACGGCGCCGTATCTCGTGCCGAGCATTGCCGGCGTGGAGACGGTCTCCATCCTGACGGTGGGGGACGCCGCCGACGGCTATCGCATGGTGGGCATCCCCGACGGCCTCGGCGCCTTCCAGAGCAAGCGGGGCGAGTTCACGCTCCTGATGAACCACGAGATCACCGCCGGCGCGCCGGGCATCGTGCGTGCGCACGGCTCGAACGGCGCCTTCGTCTCGCGGTGGCGGATCGACGCGAAGACCCTCGCCGTCATCGACGGGCAGGACCAGACGCCGTCGCCGGATCACGTGTACCGATGGAATCCCGCGGAGATGACCTACACGCAGGGCACCACCCGCTGGGAGCGGTTCTGCTCCGGCGACCTGCCGTCGCCGAAGGCACTCGGCAGTCAGAGCCACGGGACCCGTGAGCGCATCTACCTGAACGGCGAGGAGATCACCGAGGGGCGGGCGTGGGCGCACGTCGTCACCGGCGAGCACGCGGGCGAGAGCTGGGAGCTGCCCCGCCTCGGACGCCTGGCCTGGGAGAACGTCGTCGCCAGCCCGCATCCGCAGCGGAAGACGATCGTCATGTGCCTCGACGATTCGAGCATCAACACGTTCCCGGCCAGCACTCCGAATGCGACCGACTTCCCGAGCGAGGTCTACGTCTACATCGGCACCAAGGTGCGCGGCGGACATCCGGTGGAGGCGTCCGGGCTCACGAACGGCAAGCTCTACGGGGTGAAGGTGTCCCTCGACGACGGCACTCCGATCGCCGGCGAGCGCAACGACTTCGGCCTCGGCAGCACGGCGTTCGTCGGCTCGGGACGGTTCAGCCTGGTGGAGCTCGGACCGGGCGGCGACGTCTCCGGCTTCACCAGCGCCGCGCAGCTCGAGCAGGAGTCGATCGACAAGCAGGTCTGTCGTTTCCAGCGTGTCGAGGACGGCGCGTGGGATCCGAAGCAGGAGGACGACTTCTACTTCGTGACGACCGCCAGCCTGACGACCAATTGCCGGCTCTGGCGCCTGCGCTTCGACAACGTCGAGAAGCCCGAGCGGGGCGGGACCATCACCATCCTGCTCAAGGGCGACGAAGGTCACGGCATGCTCGACAACGTGACCATCGATCGCCGCGGGCGGATACTGATGGACGAGGACCCCGGCAACAACGCGCGCCTCGCCAAGATCTGGATGTACCACATTGCGACCGGGAACCTGACGCAGATCGCGGCGCACAAGCCGCAGCTCTTCGATGCAAGCCTCCCCGAGAACCCGCTCTTCGTGACGCAGGACGAGGAGTCGTCGGGCATCATCGACGCCGAGGAGATCCTGGGGAAGGGCTGGTTCCTGCTCGACGTCCAGGTGCACAAGGCCAACCCCGATCCGGAGCTCGTCGAGGGTGGGCAGCTGCTGGCGCTGTACGTCGATCCGACGCTGACCTGAACGCGGGGTCGGGTGCCCCGCGGTTGGTGCCGCGGGGCGCCTGCTCGCGCCACTTCTCCCGGTTACGCCGTCTGCTCGGCCACCAAGGTCGCGGCGACGCGATGGCCGCTACGCACCGCGCTCTCCATGTAGCCGGCGAGCGATTCGGTATGCTCGCCCGCGAAGCGGATGCGCCCGATCCCCTCGCGCAGCGCCGGCCAGAACGGCACCATCTGTCCGGGGCGGAACACCGCGTAGCCGCCACCGGTGTACGGCTCGTTCGCCCACGCCATCGTGGCTGCTCGCGTCGTCTTGTGCGGCACGCCCTCGGGATAGACGCGGTCGAGCTGACGCTGGAACGTGGCGATGCGGCGCGCGTCGGTCAGGCGCGCGGCGGTGCGCGCCGGACGACCGGTGATGAACTGCGCCAGCAGGCCGCCGGACGAGGCGTACGAGTCGGTGGGAGACCATGCGACGTGGAAGGGGAGATCGGTGACGGTGAATCCCGCCACGCCGCTCGCCTCCCAGAAGCGCGCGTCGTACTCGGTGATGACCTTGGCGGCGGGGCCGAGGTCGAGGCCGGCGATGGTGGCTGCGATCGAGGCAGGCAGTGCCGGCGCGAACGTGATGCGTCGGACCGGTGGCATCGGGACGGCCAGGACCAGGTGGTCGGCGTCGACGGTGTGCGGTCCGGCGATCACGCGTACACCGCCCGCATCGTGCTCGACCCGCGTCACCGGTGCGCCGAGCAGGACGCGATCGCCGAGAGCGGCAGCCATCGCTTCGACCAGCCGCGTGTTCCCGCCCGCGATCCGCATTGTCTCGGCGCCGGCGTCACCGATGTCGGCGACGGCGGCCGCCTGCTGCGCGACGAACAGCATCGATACGTCGGCCGGCTCGGCGTTGAAAGCCGCCCGATGCTCGAGGCGGACGAGGAAGTCCGCTTCCGGGACGAGATGCTGCCGGCGGACGAAAGTGTCGAGGCTCAGGTGATCGAGTGCCCCGGCGTCGGCGGCACGCTCGGGATGCTCGGGATCGACACCCGCAGCGACTTCGGCGACGGCCTCGTCGAAGCGGAAATAGTCGCGCAGGACCGCACCGTCGCGCCGTCCCAGGAGATCGAGCAGTGGCCCACGATGCCGCCGGCGGAACACGACGGACTGCAGGAGCTTGTCGGGTGGCCGCAGCTCGGTGGCGAGCCCGAACCGCGACACCATGGCCTGCAGCCGATCGTGGTTGTCGTCGATGGACTCGCCGCCGGCCTCGGCGTGGATCCCGGACGAGAACGCGTCGTAGATCGTATGCACGCGTCCACCGACGCGGTCGCGGGCCTCGAGCACGACGACGTCCCAGCCGGCATCGCGCAGGTCGAGCGCGGCCGTCAGTCCTGCCAGGCCCGCGCCGACGATCACGACGCGCGGCGGCGGCACGAGGCCGCGCACGGCTGCCGCCCAGGTGCGCCGCCCGGTGAGCGTGACGGCGGCACCGGCGACGGCGGCCGTCAGGAACGCTCGGCGTGTGCAGCCTGCCGTCGACTCGTCGTCCGCCATCGAGACCCTGCCAGGCGGTACCGCGGGACGGAGCGCGCCGTCAAGGCAGACGATGCGAGCGCGGGCTGACGTCTCTCGCTTTCGAAACGCGACCATCCTACGCTGCCCTGCATGCGGTCACGCACTGTGCGGCCCGTCGCGGGAAGGGGCAGCGAGGGAGCGTGACCGCAGGAATCGGGCCGTGGGGGCAGTGACCAAAGCGATCTTCTGGGTCTTCGTGGCCCTCGACACGATGGGGCTGTTGCTCCTGTTCGTGCTCGGTCTCGCCGCGGCGAAGCCGTCCGGGACCAATCCGATGTCGGTGGTCCTGTACCTGCTGATCCTCCCGGGGCTGCCGCTCGTGGCGTCGGTCGTGCTCTTCGTCCGCAGCCATGCGCGGGCCTGGCGTGTGGCGGCGTTCGTCCTCGTGGCGCTCCCGCCGGTCCTGGGCGCCGGCATGGTGGCCTTCTCGCGCGTGCAGTTCCTGGCGAACTCGAACGAGCAGGGTGAGCTGACGTTCTTCCGGGCCGGGCCGATGCGCGACATCGTGGAGGCCATCCGGCGGAACGACGCGCCGGCGGTCGCCGCGCTCGTCCCGCAGGTCGACGTGAACGCCGCCGGCATGGACGGCATGACGCTGCTGATCAGCGCGCTCCGACAGCTGCGGATCACACCGGATCGGCAGGACGTGCTCGCGGTGCTGCTCGAGGCCGGTGCCGACCCGAACCAGGGCACCGAGTATGAGGTGCCGCTCGAGATGGCGCTCCAGATCGCGGACGAGACCGGGCCCGGACCGGTGAAGCTGCTGCTCGACGCGGGCGCGGATCCGAATCGAGCGGCACCGATGGGACTTCCGATCTACTTCACGGCGGCCGGCCACTCGGGCAGCACGGAGATCCTGACGATGCTGCTCGACCACGGCGCCGATCTGAACGTGACCGGCCGCAAGGGTGAGCGGCTGCTGTTCTACGCCGCCGATGCGCGCAACTGGAACGTGGTGCTCATGCTGCTCGAGCGCGGCGTGGACTGGAGGCAGGGTCGGTCGTTCAACGGCAAGTCGTTCAAGAGCATGCTCGAGGCGAACGCGGGCTGGGCGGGTGGCGACCCCGGATTCGCCGACGTCATGCAGTATCTCGAGCGCCATTGAGCCGTCTTCGAGCCCAGAACACGCTGGATCGCGCCGACGGGATCGTGTCATGCTGCGCGCGATGAAGATCGACTTCATTCCCCCCGTCGGGCCGCGCAAGTTCCTGCGCGCGCGCCGTGAGGAGCTGGCGGCGTTGCAGTTCGAGCGCATCGGCGTCGAGCGGATGGGCGCCACGATCGGTGCCGAGATCAATGGCGTCGACCTGCGCCGGCCGCTCGACGATGCCACCTTCGCCGAGATCGAGCGCGCGTTGCTCGCCTTCAAGGTGCTCTTCTTCCGCGACCAGGACCTGGCACCCGCGGAGCACGCCGCCTTCGGCCGGCGCTTCGGCGAGCTCGAGGTGCATCCGTTCCTGCCGGCGCCGGACGGCTCGCCCGAGGTCGTGCTGCTGGCGAAGAACGATGCCGTCGGCGGCTACGAGAACGCCTGGCACTCGGACGTCACCTGGCGGGTGGCACCGTCGCTGGGATCGATCCTGCGCTGCCGCGAGTGCCCGCCGGTCGGCGGCGACACGCTGTTCGCCGACATGGCGGCGGCGTACCAGGGTCTGCCGGAGGAGGTGAAGGAGCGCATCGACGGCCTGCGCGCGGTGCACGACTTCACGATCACGTTCGGTCGCACGATGTCCCCGGAGAAGCTCGCCGAGAAGCAGCGCGAGTATCCCGCGGTGTCGCATCCGATCGTGCGCACCCATCCGCAGACCGGCGAGAAGATGATCTACGTCAATCGCGGCTTCACGAGCCACGTCGAGGGCCTCGATCGCGACGAGGGCAGCCGGCTGCTCAGCTACCTCTACCAGCAGGCGAGCCATCCCGAGTACCAGGTGCGCTTCCGCTGGAAGAAGAACTCGATCGCGTTCTGGGACAACCGCTCGACCCAGCACTACGCCACCTCGGACTACTGGCCGGAGGTGCGGGTGATGGAGCGCGTGACGGTGGTGGGCGACCGGCCGTACTGACCCGCTCACTGCCCCGGGGCGAGAAGGGTCAGGGTCAGGTCGGCCATGGTTCGCACCGCCGTCTCGAGCGTGGGCTCCGACGCGGCGACGAACTCCGCCGAGTGCAGTGACGGGAGCGGCGTGCCGGCGGCACGTGCGGCCGCCACGCGCGCAGGCTCGACGGCGCCGACCCGGTAGAGCACGGCCGGCGCGCCGAGCGCGCTCGCATAGCGGCCGAAGTCCTCACCGATGAGCTCTGCCGGCAGCTCGACGACCGCGTCCGGGCCGAGCACGGCGCGCAGCACGTCGGCGGCTTTCGCCGTGAGCGCGGGGTCGTTGTAGGCCGCGGGCGTCGGCTCGGGCTCGACGTCGACGCTGGGATCGGTCGGACACCCGAAGGCGCGGCAGGTGTCGGTGGCGATGCGGCGGATGCCGTCGAGGAGCAGGCGACGGACCTCGGGCGTGTTCGAGCGTACCGTCAGCTCGAGCTTGACCTCGTCGGGGATGACGTTGCGCTTGGTGCCGCCGTGGATGGTGCCGACGGTCACCACGGCGGCCTCCGACGGCGGCACGTTGCGGCTGACGAGGGTCTGCAGTGCGGTCACGATGTAGGCCGCTGCCACCACCGGGTCGACGCCGGCTTCCGGCCGCGCGCCGTGGGAGCCGCGCCCGTGGACCACGACGTCGACCGAGTCGACGTTGGCGGACCACCAGCCCGGGGTGTAGCCGACCGTTCCCGCCGCCAGGTCGTGCTTCACGTGCAGGGCCAGCAGGGCGTCGGGCTTCGGGAAGCGCGCGGCGAGTCCGTCGGCGATCATCGCCAGCGCGCCGCGTCCGGTCTCCTCGGCGGGCTGTGCCAGGATGACGAGTGTCCCGCGCCAGCGCTCCCGCACGGCGGCCAGCACGCGAGCGGTGCCGAGCAGGGCGGCGACGTGCACGTCGTGCCCGCAGGCGTGCATCACCCCGGGCGTGGCGCTCGCATAGGGCAGGCCGCTGGCTTCGGTGACGGGCAGCGCGTCCATGTCGCCACGCACGAGGACCGTCGGCCCGTCACCGTTGCGCAGCACGCCGACGACGCCGGTCCGACCGACACCGGTCGTCACGGTGTAGCCCGCCGCGCGGAGCGTCTCGGCCGCGAGCGCGGCGGTCGCGGTCTCCTCGAAGGCCAGCTCGGGGTGGGTGTGGATACGCTGCTGGAGCGCCACGATCTCGGTGAGGTGCGGGGCGAGCCATTGGCGGACGGCCGCGTCGTCGCCGGTGCGTGGTCCGGCCGCGGCGACGAGGCCGGCGAGGAGGGGCAGGGCGGCGATGGTCGCCAGGAAGAGCCGCACGCGGACTACCGCTCCGGTCCGTCTGCGACGGAACGGTCGCGTGATCTCATCAGCCGAGATCCGCGCAGATGGAATTGAAGAGGGCGTCGCGACCGACTCGCGCCGGCCGGCAATGCGACCGAGACGAGCATGGCGGCGAGCGACATCGAAACGTACCACATGCGACCGTCCTCCGGTGCGAAGCTGTCGCACGGGGGTCGCGGCAGGGCAACGCGCGAGGTGTTGCACTCGGTCGGCGCCGCCGTCGTATCCGGCCGTAGCCGCGGTGCCGAAGACCACCGGTGTGACGCGCGGTCGAAGGACCTGCCCGCGTCCAGCGCCTGGGGCAGCATCTACTCACATGGGGATGCGCATACGCATGGCGGGTGAGCTATCTGACGCACCGCGACAACAAGTGCTCAATGCCGGCGGCATGACGGCCTGTTGGGGAACTTCACCCCAAGAAATCTCTTGACAGCCCCAGCACCAGGTTCATAGAGTCGCGCCCCCGACGTTCGCGACGCGGGCTGAACGCAACTGCAGCAAGAAGGAGCAGGTGACATGGACGCGACACAGGTTTCTGGTGAGGCGTCTTCTCGCTTCGCCTTCCCCGGTGGCAAGAGTGGAACTGCCGTCCCTTCCCGTGCCCGTGCGCCGCTCGCAGCGGCCCTGTGCTCGGTGCTCGCGCTCGTGACGGCACAGGCGGCGTCTGCGGTGACGGTGACGTACACGTCGATCGAGACGATTCCGGTGCCCCCGGCGTCGAACTATGCCGGTACCGGCGGCGGCGACGGCTGGGACGTCTCCCTGTCGCCGACCGAGGTCTTCAACGTCTTCCACCACAGCGGCGGGCTGTTCGTCGCCTGCCACAAGCAGAGCGACGCCTCCGCGTGCTACCCCACGCGCACGATCACCGACGACAACGGGGTCGGCTTCTCCTCGGCAAGCCATTCGGGGACGTACCTCGCCCAGGCGAACGGGAAGCTCTGGGTGTACGCAACGCGGTATGACGGCACCGCGGGCATCGTGTGCGTGGACACCACCACCGCTGCGGTCGACACCAACCCGTTCTGCGGATTCGTGGCGCTGACGGCCGTCGGCGACGGCGGCATCACCAGCGTTCCGATGAAGGTCGGCAACCACCTGTACGCCTTCAACTACGTCAACGGCACCCCGACCGGCGACCGCGACAAGCTGCTCTGCTTCGACACCAGTACCGAGGCCGCCTGCGCGGGCCAACCGTTCACGGTGGACATCGGTGCGGGGTCCGTCAACGTGGGGACCTACCCGGTGCCGGCGACGGCAGTGATCGGGGATCAGATCATCATCCCGATCTACACAGACTCGATCGAGCGCATCGCGTGCTGGGACGACAGCCTTCAGGGCGAGTGCGCGGGCTCGTTCCCGCTCGCGCCGGGCATCGGCTACGCCAACAATTACGGGTCCCCGTTCCCGATGCTCGACTCGAGCGGCGGCGTCACGGGCTTCTGCCTTCCGACGTTCAGCAACGAGTGCTTCACGATGGCCGGCGCGAGCACGCCGACGCCGGCGAACATGACGACGGCGATCGGGGCGACGGGCCAGTGGAACGGGCCGGCCGTGACGCTGGGACCGCGCGTCTACCTCGCGACCGGGAACTCCGACACCGTGCGGTGCTACGACTACTCGACGTCGGCGAGCTGTGCCAACTTCCCGCGCGGCACGCCCGGCGCCGGCTTCATCTACACGATCAACGCGGATCCACAGCGTCCGACGTGCCTCTGGGTGAACGCCGACTACGGCGCATCGCAGATACAGAACCTCGACGCCTTCAGTGGCGGCGCGTGTGGTCAGGGCGCCATCCGGGTGCTGTCTGCACAGCTGATCGTGCCGCAGGAGAAGTGCAGCCCCTCCGCGTACAAGAAGCTCGAGATCATCGAGCCGGTTCGTGCCGACTACACCGACGGCACGGTCGGATTCGCGAACAGCAATGGCAACGCCATCCCGGGCATCCCGGATCAGCCGATCGACGGCGCCGGTGCGGTCGATCTGACCGGTCTCGGGCTCGAGGCAATCGCCAGCCCGCAGTTCCTGATCACCCTCAACACGACGTCGGACATTCCGACACAGGTCGTCGTCAAGCTGACGTGGGACGCGACGTTCGATCCGGACTGTGTCGGCGACGATACCGAGACGGAACCGGTGTGCGGGAACGAGCAGGTGGAGCAGCCGGAGGAATGCGACGACGGCAACAACGAGAGCGGCGACGGCTGCTCGGCCGACTGCATCATCGAGGTGGAAGGGACGTGCGAAGCGCCACCGCAGATCTGCCCACCCTCCGATCTGAGCAAGGCCATCTACTGCGTCGCGGGAGTTCCCTGCAGGGGGACCAACGGCGCGGACGTCATCTGCGGATCGTCCGGGGATGATCGCATCTACGCGTCCGGCGGCGACGACGTGATCTGCGCCGGCTCGGGCAACGACCTGGTCCAGGCGGGCCAGGGCAATGACCGCGTCGACGGGTCGCTCGATTGTCTCGGCGGCGGCGGAGTTGCTCCCGACGATGACCAGATCAGGGGTCATGGCGGCGACGATGTCCTCCGCGGCGGGATCGGCAACGACCGGATGTCCTCCGGAACCGGGGACGACCGGGTCTACGGAGAGGATGGCGACGACCGCTTGCAGAACAGCGGCGGAAGCAGCGGCGCCGACCTGTTGATCGGTGGTCCCGGCGACGACACCGCTCGCGGGGGCAGGGGTCCGAAGGACACCTGCGAAGCCGAGCACGCGCGGGGCGGCGAGTTCGACTGCCCGGGCGACTACAGGTGACTAACCCCGTCGAGCGGGTCGGGCTTCACCGCCCGACCCGCTCGACGGCCCTTCGCTCGAGGTAGCGTGCTGCAACGTACGTGTCGGACAGGGAGCCGGCGCGTCGGCACGTGCCGTCCCGTTGGCACGGGGCGGCGTCCCGTGTCGGCAACTTCCCCGCGTCGCCCGGCCCGAGTGGCAGGGCACGGCGGTTGCAGTCGGAGCTGCAACCATGACGAACGGGACGAGAAGCATGGTCCGCCTGGCGTCGGTGGCTGTCGTCGTGGCGGCAGTGGGCGTCGCCTTCGCGTACACCGGCGGCTGGCTGAGCCCGCAGCAGCTGACGCCGCCTCGATTGATCGACACGTTCGAGCAGATCAACGGTCTGCACCCGGGCTTCCGTCGCAACCACGCCAAGGGCGTGTGTGTCAGCGGCTCGTTCGAGTCGAACGGCCAGGGGGCACGGGTGTCGCGCGCCGTCGTCTTCCAGAAGGGGCGGGTACCGGTGGTCGGGAGGTTCGCCCTGGCCGGCGGCAATCCACATGCCGTCGACAGCCTGCAGACGATCCGCAGCCTCGCGGTCCGATTCGCCCTTCCCGACGGCGAGGAGTGGCGCACCGCCATGATCAACATCCCGGTCTTCGTGGTGCGGACGCCGGATGCGTTCCGCGAGCAGATGATCGCCATGAGCCCCGACCCGAAGACCGGCCAACCCGATCCCCAGAAGGCGCAGGCATTCATCGGCGCGCATCCGGAGTTCGCGCGTGCGGTGGCAGCCATCAAGGCCCAGCCGGCTGCGTCCGGCTTCGCGGTCGACACCTACAACGCGCTCAATGCGTTCGAGCTCATCGATGCGTCCGGCACGTCGACGCCGGTCCGCTGGTCGATGGAGCCGGTGCAGCCGTTCGTCGCGGCCGCGGCCGACCAGCCGGCGAGCGATCCGAACTTCCTCTTCGACGCGCTGGTCGCCCAGGTCGAGGCGCATCCGCTCCAGTGGCGCCTCGTGCTGACGATCGGTCAGCCCGGAGATCCGACGGACGACGCCACGATCGCGTGGCCCGCGGACCGCGAGAGGATCGACGCGGGCACGCTCACGTTCGACCGGATCGAGAGCGAGGACACGAGTCCCGTCCGCACGATCAACTTCGACCCGCTGATCCTTCCCGACGGCATCGCTGCGTCGGATGATCCGCTGCTGAGCGCACGCTCGGCTGCGTACTCGGTGTCGTTCACCCGACGCGAGGGCGAGGCGGTGTCGCCCAGCGCCATCTCGACCGCAGAGGTCGAGCGGGGAGGGAAGCCATGACCGCCGTCCGCCAATTCGCGTGGTCGTCCCGCATCCTCCACTGGACGATGGCGGCGATGCTGCTGGCGATGCTCTTCATCGGCGTCGCGATGGTGGCGTCGCTCGCCGACTACCACGTCCTCGTCGCCATCCATCGCCCGCTCGGGATGCTGATCCTCGTCTTCGCCGTCGTGCGCGTCGTCAACCGGCAGCTGCAGCCGTTGCCGCCGTTCCCGGAGACGATGTCACGGACCGAACGTTTCGCGGCGGAGTGGTCGGAGCGGCTGCTGTACACGCTGATGTTCGCGCTGCCGCTGATCGGGTGGGGGATGCTGTCGGCGGCGCGGTATCCGATCGTCCTGTACGGGCCGATACACCTGCCGCCCATCCTGCCGGAGAGCGCGGCGCTGTACACCGTGCTGCGCCGCGCGCACACCGTGCTCGCGTACCTGCTGTTCCTCACGTTCATGGCGCATCTGAGCGCGGTGCTGTTCCACACGGTGGTGATCCGCGACGGACTGCTGAAGCGCATGGTGCCGTGGAACGTGGCGCCCGACTCCCGCGAGTCGGCGCAGGTGGTGGGGGAGGTGGCGGGCCATGTGGGGCGGCGGTGATGCGTCGGGTGTGAGGGGCGTCCGTGTCGTCGGCGCCCCTGGTGACGGGAATGCTTCTCGAGGCATCGAACGGCTTTCGACGACCGGCAGCGTTCCGAGGCCCGCAGCCGTAGGAGCGTAGAAATCTGCATGCACGGGATACCCGGCGCGACGCTGTCTTCCTTGACAGCCGCCTACGACGAGGACTAGGTCCGTGCTGGTACGAATCGACATCTCCGACGGAGGGACGATACCATGCGCGTCGAACTCGATTCCCTGCCTACGGGAATGGACGCCGTTGTCGCGCCGGACCAGGAGGTTCGCGGCCCCAATCCCGGCGACTCGAGCCGGACACGGAGCCCGGGACGGCAGCCGTTGGCCAGGGCCATCGCGCGGATGCTCGGGATGCTCGTCCTGCTTTCCACCGCCGCGGTGCCGGCGCTCGCGGGCGGCCTGTGTATCCAGGTCGACGCGGGGGCCAGTGCAGGATCGCTGATCGTCCTCAAGAAGGTGAAGCTCGGCGCCAGCGTGGCCGGCCCGGCCGAGGGCTTCATCGCGTTGTACTCGGGGGGCCAGTACGCCTTCTTCTTCCCGGTCGACGGCCAGGCGCTCAACAACGCGGCGCACGATCTCGCCGTTGGCCTCACGTATCACCGAGTGGGCTTCAGCGCCGGGGGCGCCCTCGGCGGCGGCGGACCTTCCTCCGAGATCGGCGTCCGATGCATTGCCGGGCCGGATCAGAAGATCAACGTGCTGGACGCCTGCGGTTTCTACTTCGACAACTCGGCTGCCACCGGGCACGTCGTCGACTGCGCCGCGGCTCCCTCGCTCCCGTGATGGACCGCCGCGACCGTACGAACGAGTCGTACGTCGCCCGAACGCGTTGTGATGCCCGGCCCCGGCGGCGAACTGCTCTACACATAACGGCGCCCTCGAACGCGGGGCGGGCGCGCTGCTCGTGATGATCGATCCAGTGCGCGATCAGGGGAGTCCGTCGCCGGCGACACCAGCATCGTCGGGCCCGGGCGTTACGGCGACGTGAGCGGCGACGATTGGAAGGGGCTGTAGGCGACCACGACCCCGTTGCGAGGCCTGCAATGGCAGTGTGACGCTGCATACACCCCGTTGCGAGGCCTGCAATGGCGGTGTGACGCCACATGCACCCCGTTTCGGTGGGCGAAGTGGCGCGAAGCACGCGACCAGAAACCGTTCGAGCCCCGCAGCGGTGGGCGCGTTGTGATTGTCTAAAGCCCGCAGAACCGAGCGGGTGTCTCAGGGATTGCATCGAAGGACTTCGGAGCAACTCTCTGGTCTCCCACCGATCAGAGGACCACCGGCTGGCCCCCGACCATCTGGCCGTCGGTCGCTCTCGAGCGCAGCGGCGATCGATCGTTCTGATCGTCTCCCCTCAGCCCGTCACGAGGCCCATTGCATAGCGACGAACCAGCTCGGCAGCGCGCTGGCGGGCGGCGGGGAGACGCGCCGCCCATCGCAGGAACGGCATGAGGAGCCGCACCGGGCCGGTAGCCAGCGAGGGGTCCCAGTCGGCGAGCAAAACCACATCCTGCAGGCGCCGCGGCATCCCGTTGGAGCGCAGCTCGCCGTCGCGTCCGAGGCCGAAGACGATCCGCAGGCTCATTTCGAATGCCGGATGACCCGGCGTCATCGTACCCCGGAATCGCAGAGGACGATCGGCCGAAGGGTTCCGCCACACGTGGGTCGTACCGCGCGGAATCACGGCCCAGTCGCCGGCGGCGATCCGCCGAGTCACACCGCCGGATCGCACCTCGATCTCGCCGTCGAGCACGTCGATGCGTTCCTCGTGGTCCGCGTGGCGGTGGGTGAACACGCCGCCACCGGGTCCGACTTCAATGTCCGCCACGGTCCGGGCGCCGGCGCTCTCGCGTGACGTCTCGACGTAGGTGACACGCTCGCCGGTGACGGGGTTCTCGATCGTCCGGTCGTCCATGGTGGCACCTCCTTCTAGGACGTCGTACTATCCCGGGACATGGGGTTAGGTCAACGTACTAAACCGCAGGCCGCCACCGACCGCCGGATCCTCGACCACGCCCGGCGGGTCTTCAACGACCGGGGAGTCGCGGCCGTCCGGATCCGCGACATCGCACGGGATCTGGACCTCAGCCCCGGCAACGTGTCGTACCATTTCCCGACCAAGGAACGGCTCCTGGCCGCCCTGATGGAGGAGGCGCATGGACGGAACGAGGACCTGATCGCCGCTCCGGTCGGACGCTTCGGTTTCGACACGCTGGCCCACATCCTCCAGGCGATCATGCGTCGCGACCTCGAGAATCGGTGGATGATGCGGGACGCCGTCGGCCTCCTCGTCGCGCTGCCGTCGCTCCGGCCGCTCCACGAGCGGATGCAGCGCGCCCGCGAGGCGCGGATCGACGCGATCGTGGAACGTCTGATCGACGCGGGCCTCCTGGACCGGCGTCGCACCCACCGCGCGTTGCCGGAGCTTCGCCTGCAGGTCGTGACGCAGGTGTTCTTCTGGTTGCCGGCGGCGATCGTGATCGCCCCGGATCGCGATCCGGCGGAGAGCCTCGACGCGCACTGCCGTGCGGCGCTCGCGCTATTCCGAGCCTACTGTACGCTGGCCGGCCGGCGACGGCTGGACGCCGTCATCGCACGGTCGAGCGCTGCGCCCTCGGCCTGACAGTTGATGAAGACCGGCACGGTGTAGACGCCGCGAAGCTGGTGAAGGGCACTGCACCCGCAAACGCTGACGTGCCGACGACCAGTGCGATGGCTGCCGCGAGTTTGGCGGTGCCTCAGACGACCATGCCCTGAGCGACAAGACTGCCGGCGAGTCTGAGCGCAAGCCAAAAGCGCGGAGTGCGGTACGGCACTGTTCGGTGTCGAGATGCCTTGCGAGGTCTCTTGCCGCCAACCTGGCCATCCTGACCGGTTGTCCGACACCGCGCACCACCCCTGCGAACTTCGGCGCCACGAAGGGCACCGTGATGGTCTCGACGGGCGTGGTGCGCACGTACACATCCGCCACGCATGTCGCACGAGGCATCATGGCCTGTCTCTTAGATCGGACAGGTCGTCCTCTACAGTGGTCGGACGCGGCCAGGCGCGCGGATGCAGACCGGGGGGCGCATCCGGCACGACGCTTGCTCGGTCAGAGGGAGAGAATCCACACGGATCATTCGGGAGGCAGCTATGGGGCAGACCATTGTGAAGGCCTTGGTCGCTGTTGTGGCGATGACTCTGGTGTTCATCGTGGCGCGAGCGACGGTCACGAACAGTGGCAGCCACCTCCAGGTCGAGGTCGATCCAGCGACAGGGAAGGCCGTCCTGAAAGTCGACGGGGGCGAGTCGTTACCGCTCTCTGCCATCCTTCAGAATTTCTTCGAGCGTGACGGCAACCTGACCAAGGTGACGGTGTGCTCGTGGGGCGAGCCGCACGCCGTCATCGACGCGCATGATGCGGACGCCCTGAAGAAGTTCGACCTACTGGCAGCCAATGACTTCTGGGGCCTGTGGCGAACCCTGAAGAAGAGGCACAGCGCGGGGAATGCTCGATACCTGAAACAGCTCGCTGCGTACTCAGCGGCCTTGGAGCCAGTGGAGAAGCGGGAGGTGGTGCTGACGTGGCATTCCTCGACCGAGATAGAGGGCAATGCGATTCTCTTCCCGCAGGGAGTGCCCTGGTTCGCTGAGCGACTCGATAAGGCATGCGACATCGCGATCGGGGAAAGCAGGTTCCCGGCCGTCATATCTGGCCCGACTCGGCTTGCCGGCGCGGACCGTATTCAGGTCTCGGAAGGGACGTTCGTCCGAATCGTTTCTCAAGCCGAAGGGCGCCGGGTTATCCCGAAGCTAGGTTCCAAAGAGTGGAAGGCGATCACCGGCCGGGGCAAGGTCCACGTCGAGCTGCTCTGTTGAGAACGCTCACCGACGGCCTGAAGTGCCCTCGGTGCGCGTTACGGGCGCCGACGATGGCCGCTGATCAAAGGGCCCGGGCAGGGCGGTGGCGAGCGGCGTGCGGATCGCGTGGCTGGAGGCGCAGACGGGCGTCACCTACGCCACGCTTCGACGGCACTACAGCAAGTGAATGCCGCGCGAAGGGCAGAGTATGTCCTTCGGAGACATCGTGGATCCGCGAACGCGAAAGCACGGCGGGACGGGGCGAAAAAGGGAATGCGAGGAGGGGGACTTGAACCCCCACGGGTGTTACCCCACTAGCCCCTCAAACTAGCGCGTCTGCCATTCCGCCATCCTCGCACAAAGGGGTCGAACTCGGGCAGGGGCCGTTTCCTAACAGAGCACTCCTGGGCTGTCGAGCATCACACGCCTCACGGCGCGGGAGCCGGAGCCGGTGCAGGCGTCGGAGCCGGCGCCTCGGCGGCGGGGGCGGGTGCCTCCGCTGCAGGCGCCGCGGGCGCGACCGGAGCAGTTGCATCGTTGGCCGCGACCGGCGGTGCCTCGGCGGCCGCACCCGGCGCAGGCGCCGCAGCATCACCCGCGTTCGGCGCGGGGATCGCCGCATCGGGCGTCGGTGCCGTCGCAGGCATCTCCGTCGCCGGCGGCGGCAGACGGTCGATCAGGCCCGTCGACGGGGAGCGGCTCTGGCCGTAGGTGAGCATCAACGACGTCAGCATGAAGGCGATCGCCGTGCCCGTCGTGAGCTTCGTCAGCAGGTTGCCGGCGCCGCCCGACCCGAAGAGGGTCTGGCTGCCGCCACCGAAGACGGCCCCCATGTCGGCGCCCTTGCCGGTCTGCAGCAGGACCACGACGATGAGGAAGAGGCACGACACCACGTGGATGGTGGGGACGATGTAGCCAATGAAGACGGAACTCATCAGGACTCCTCGAACTGCACGATTCTTGTGAACGACGCCGCGTCGAGGCTGGCACCACCCACGAGGGCCCCGTCGATGTCCTCCTTTGCCATGAGGGCATCGACGTTATCGGGCTTGACGCTTCCTCCGTACAGGATCCGTATGGCGCCTGCCACCTCGTTCCCGCCGAGGCCCGCGAGCACCCCCCGGATGAACCGATGGACGTCCTGGGCCTGCTCGGGCGAGGCCGTCTTGCCCGTCCCGATGGCCCAGACCGGCTCGTAGGCCACCACGCACCCGCGCAGCTGGGCCGCATCGATCCCCGCGAACCCTCCCTTGGTCTGGCGCTCGACGACCGCCTCCGTCGTCCCACCCTCGCGTTCGGCGAGCGTCTCACCGACACAGACGATGGGCACCAGGCCAGCCGCGAGGGCCGCCTTCAGGCGATGGTTCACGCTGGCATCGGTCTCGCCGAAGAACTGCCGGCGCTCGGAATGCCCGATGATGACATGGGTGCAGCCGGCCTCGACCAGCATGGCCGCAGATACCTCCCCGGTGTACGCACCCTTCGGCTCGCCGTGGACGTTCTGCGCCGACAGCTTGATGACGCTGCCGGCGATCGTCTGCCGTGCCGTCTCGAGCGCGGTGAAGGGTGGGGCGATGACCACCTCGCGGCCCGACACCGTGCCCACGCTCTTCACCAGCGCGCCGGCGAGCGCCGCGGTCTCGGCACGCGTGCCGTGCATCTTCCAGTTGCCGGCCATCATCGGGATGCGTGCCATCGATCAATCCTCCAGCGCGGCCAGGCCCGGCAGCGTCTTGCCTTCCAGGAACTCGAGCGACGCGCCGCCGCCGGTGGACACGTGGGTGACGGCGTCGGTCTTGCCGGCACGCGCGAGCGCGGCCACGGAATCGCCGCCGCCGACGACCGTGGTACCCGTCGACGCCGCGAGCGCGTCGGCGATCGCCAACGTGCCCTTGCTGAAGGCGTCGATCTCGAAGATGCCCATCGGCCCGTTCCAGAGCACCGTGCGCGCGCCGGCGATCTCCTTGGCGTAGCGCTTCGCGGTCTCGGGACCGATGTCCACGCCGAGCATGTCGTCGGGGAACGCGTCGGCCGACACGATCTGCGTGCGCGCCCCCGCCTCGGGCTTGTCGGCCGCGAGATGATCGACGGGCAGCAGCACCGACACGCCGCGCTTCGCGGCGCGCGCCAGGGTCTCGCGTGCCAGATCGACCTTGTCCTCCTCGACCCGCGAGCGACCGACCGGCTTCCCCTGCGCTTTCAGGAACGTGTAGGCCATGGCGCCGCCGACGACGAAGGACTGCACGCGCTCGAGCAGGTGGTCGATGACGCCGATCTTGTCCGACACCTTGGCGCCGCCGAGGATCGACACGAACGGCTTCTCGGCCGACGTCAGCAGACGCCCGAGCACCTCGGCCTCGCGCGCCAGCAGCAGCCCCGCGGCGCGCTCCTTGAAGTGGTGCACCATACCCGCGGTGGACGCATGCGCGCGATGCGCCGCGCCGAAGGCGTCGTTCACGTAGACGTCGGCCAGCTTCGCGAGCTGCGAGGCGAACGCCGGATCGTTCTTCTCCTCCTCGGCGTGGAAGCGGAGGTTCTCGAGCAGCACGACGTCGCCGTCCTTCATGCCGGCGACGAGGCGCTCCGTCTCGGCGCCGATGCAGTCGGGCGCGAGCGTGACGGGCCGTCCGAGCCGCTCGGCGAGGGCCGTCGCCGCCGGCTTCAGCGAGAACTCCGGCTTGGGCTGGCCCTTGGGGCGCCCGAGGTGCGACGCCAGCACGAGCCGCGCGTTGCGATCGAGGAGCCAGCGCAGCGTCGGCAGCGTGGCGTCGATGCGGGTGGCGTCGGTGATGGCGCCGTCCTTCAGCGGGACGTTGAAGTCGACGCGGACGAACACGCGCTTGTGGGCTGGATCGAGAGCGTCGAGCTGTCGCACGGGAGCACCTCCTGACGGGACCGCGGCGGACCGCGCCGTATCTCACGCGTACGCTGCGAACGTCAAGAAATACAGGCCCGCGAGATTTGACGGGTTCCGACCCGCGGAGTAGGAACTTGCGCACGTGGGTGTGGGGAGGCGATGTGGTTCCTGAGATCGTGGCTACGCTGATCGGGCCGGGGCTCGCCGCCGCACAGACCGCTGCACCCGTCGCCGCACCGGCGGCGCCGCAGATGGAGTTCTGGCACCTCCTGTGGGGCTCGGGATGGGTCGTCCGGCTCGTGCTCTTCACCCTCATCGCCTACTCGGTCGGTTGCTGGGGCATCGCCATCGCCAAGAGTCGCGAGATGCGGCGCGCACGCACACAGTCGGCCCGCTTCATCGACGTCTTCTGGGACGCGAAGAACCTGAACACCATCCAGGCGGCCAGCTCCGACATGAAGGAGAGCCCCGTCGCCCAGGTGTTCCGGGCCGGCTTCCAGGAGCTGCAACGGTTCACGAAGGCGAAACGCGGCAGCACCGGCGAGACCGACGAGGTCGAGTTCGGCGGCATCGAGAACGTGCAGCGGGCCATGCAGCGCGCCCGCACCCAGGAGGTCACGCGCCTCGAACGCGGGCTCACCTTCCTCGCCACCACCTCCAGCACCGCGCCCTTCATCGGGCTGTTCGGCACGGTGTGGGGCATCATGACCGCCTTCATGGGGCTCTCCACCACCACCTCGTCGAGCATCCAGGCGGTCGCGCCGGGCATCGCCGAGGCGCTGATCGCCACCGCCATGGGGTTGGCCGCCGCCATTCCGGCCGTCATCATGTACAACCGTTTCGCCCGGCAGCTTCGCGTGTTGAGCGCCGAGATGGACACCTTCGGCGCCGAGTTCCTCAACATCGCGGAGCGGCACTTCCTCAAGAAGTAGGATCATGGCGTTCGGCGGCGGACAGAACGAAGGCGGCTCCATCTCCGACATCAACGTGACGCCGCTGGTCGACGTCATGCTGGTGCTCCTCATCATCTTCATGGTGACGGCGCCCATCCTGCAGCAGGGCGTACCCATCGATCTGCCGAAGGTCGCGGCCGGCCCGCTCGGGGGCGACGAGGAGCAGCTCGTCGTCAACGTCGCCAAGAACGGGCAGGTGTACCTGAACGACACGCCCTACGGTCTGCCCGAGCTGACGATCAAGTTGCGCGCCATCGCGGCCGGGAAGGCCGACCGGCAGATCTACGTCCGCGCCGACCAGGCGGTGCCCTACGGTGACGTCATGCGGGCCATGGGGGCGGTGCGCGATGCCGGCCTCGTGAAGGTGGGCCTCGTCACCGAGCCCCCGCCGGGACGGTAGTCGCGCTCATGCCGCGCGTGCTCCCCATGCGGCTCGCTCCCGAGTGGGACCCGCAGTTCACCCGCATGGTGGGTGTCTCGGCCGGGGCGCATGTCGTCGTCATCATCCTGCTCGTGCTGGCGCAGACGCTGACGCCGCCGCCACCGCCGCCGATCACGGCGTACACCGTCGAGCTCACCGACATGCGCGGTCTGGGCGGACGCCTCCCGCCGGGCCCGCTCGACAAGCCGCTCGGACCGGCGCCCGCGGCCGGTGGGCCGAAGCCCGCGGCGCGCTCGGCGGAGCCGCCGGCTCCGTTGGCCGAGACGCCGCCGGCGCCGAAGCCCGTCGAGGCGCCGAAGCCGGTCGAGCCGCCCAAGGCGGAAGCGCCGAAGCCGGTGCCCGTCGAGCCGCCGAAGCCGCAGGAGCCGGTGGTGAAGCTGCCCGACAAGCCGAAGCCGCCGGAGCCGAAGCCGGAGGCGAAGAAGCCGGAGCCCAAGCCGGAACCGAAGGCCGAGCCCAAGCCCGAGGCGAAGAAGCCGGAGCCGAAACCCGAGGCCAAGCCGGAGGCCAAGAAGCCCGAGGCGAAGCCGGCCGAGACCACGCCGAAGCCCGAGGCCGCGAAGCCGACCGAAGCGAAGCCGACGACGGCGAAGCCCACCGACGCCGCCAAGCCGGCGGCGAAGCCGACCGAGGGCAAGCCCACGGGTGCAGCGGGCGGTACGGGGACCGGCGATGCCGCGGGCGACGCGGCGGCCGCGGACGCCTACGCGGCGGCCGCGGGTCGCTGGCGCACGAAGGCCGGTGGCGGCGGCGGGCTGAACGGCCCGGAAGGCGCGTCGGGTCCCATCGGCGAAGGCGGCACCGGTGGCGGCGGCGGGCAGGTGGTGGGGATCGAGTTCCTCGCCTATCGCCAGCGCGTCGTGCAGATGGTGAAGGAGCAGTGGGCGAACGCGCTCCGCAAGCCGGGCCTGGTGGCGAAGGTGCAGTTCCAGATCGCGCCCGACGGCGCCGTCAGCGAGATCCGCATCGTGCATCCGTCGGGCGATGCGGTCTACGACACGTCGGTGACGCGCGCCGTGCAGCGGGCGAACCCGCTGCCGCCGCCGCCGACGCAGTACCGCAACGAGTTTCGCGAGTTCCTGATCGAGTTCCATTCCGAAGAAGGAGGGCAGGGAGCCGGATGACGAAGATCCTGCGCATGATCCTGGGGCTGCTGGCGACGCTCGCCGTCGCGCGGCCGGCCGCCGCCGTCGTCACGGGGAGCATCTTCGGCCCCGGCAGCGAATCGTTCCCCGTCGCCGTCGTGCCGCTGAAGAGCCTCAGCGGCGACGCGGGCGTGGCGCTCGGCAACGAGTTCGCCCGCGTCCTGTCGCGCGACCTCGACCTCTCCGGCTACTTCCGCCTGATCGACCCGAAGACGTTCGTGGAGAACCCGCAGACGTCCGGCATCACGGCGGAGGAGGTCGACTTCGTCGGCTGGAGCACCATCGGGGCGCAGGAGGTGGTGAAGGGCAGCGTCACCGTCAACGGCGACCAGATCACGGTCGAGGTGCGGCTGTTCGACGTGCCCGGACGCAAGGACGTTCCCCAGGTGGGCCGTCGGTTCGCCGGCGCGCGCGGCGACATCGCCCGCATGGCGCATCGCACCGCCGACGGCATCCTCGAGTTCCTCACCGGCGAGCGCGGCCCCTTCGACTCGAAGATCGCGCTCACCAGCACGCGCGGCGGCCCGTTGAAGGAGGTCAACGTCTGGACCTTCGACATGGACGCGCCGGTGAAGGTGACGAACGAGCGCTCCATCGTCATCGCGCCGAGCTGGCGCCCCGATCTGCGTGCCATCCTCTTCACGTCGTACAAGCTGCATCAGCCGCGCCTCTTCCAGGTGGAGCTGGCGACGAAGCGCGTCGGGGAGGTGCTCAACGAGAAGGGCGCGGTCCTGGGTGGCAGCTGGTCGCCCGACGGCTCGAAGCTGCTCGTCACGCGCGAGAGCGGCGGCAACTCCGACATCTACCTGTTCGACCGCGCCGGCACCCTCATCCGTCGGCTGACGGATCACTGGGCCATCGACGTCTCGCCGGTGTGGGCGCCCGACGGCCGTCGCTTCGCGTTCTGCTCGGCGCGCTCGGGCGCGCCGCAGATCTACGTCGCCAGCATCGACGGCGGCGAGCCACGCCGGGTGTCGCGCGTCGGCAACTACAACACGTCGCCGGCGTGGTCGCCGAAGGGCGATCTCATCGCGTACAGCACGCGCGCCGGCGGCGGATTCCAGATCGTCGTGCAGCCGCTCGACGGCGTCGGCAAGACGATCACGAGCGCCGGCAGCAACGAGGATCCGTCGTGGGCACCCGACGGTCGCTACCTGGTCTTCTCGTCGTCGCGCGGCGGCAAGCGCAAATTGTGGATGGCCGATCGCGACGGACGGACGCAGAAAGAATTGACCCGCGGTCCGGGCGATGATACGTCGCCGTCCTGGTCGCGGCGGATGGAATGAGAGAGGTCGTGGGCATGACGAGGCTGCGGACGTGGACTTGGCTGCTGGCGTTGTGCCTGCTGATTCCGCTCGGTGGAGGCTGCTCGAAGAAGGGTCCCGGTGCCGATGACGGCGTCGGCGGACCCAACGGCGCCGGCATGGGTGAAGAGGGCCTCAGCGGCTCCAGCCTGAACCGTGCGCAGAAGGGCCTCGGCCCCGAGGAAGACGGCCTCCTGAAGGACGTCCACTTCGGCTACGACAGCTCCGACGTCGAGCCGAGCGAGAACGGCGTCCTCGACCAGAATCTCGAGTGGCTGCGGCAGAACGGCCGCGCCAAGGTGGAGCTCGAGGGCCACTGCGACAGCCGCGGCACCATCGAGTACAACCTCGCGCTGGGCGCCAAGCGGGCGAAGAGCGTCAAGGACTACCTGGTCACGCAGGGCATCGCCGCCGAGCGGATCTCCACCATCAGCTACGGGAAGGAGCTCCCGCTGTGTCAGGAAGAGACCGAAGAGTGCTGGGCGCGCAATCGGCGCGTCCACTTCGTGATCCTCGGCCAGTGAGCTCACGCATCGCGCGGGCGACCGTGGTGCTCCTGGCGGCCAGCGGGCTCGCCGGCTGTGCCACGCGCGCCGACCTGCTCGCCCAGGACAAGCGCGTCCGCAGCATGATCGCGGACCAGAAGCGCGCCATCGATCAGGTGAAGCGCGAGGTCGAGAAGCTGCGCGCCGACATCGAGGACGGCGGCGGTCGCAAGGTCGGCGGCAGGGCCCCCGACGAGCGCATGACCGCCATCGAGCAGCGCCTCGCGGCCATCGAGCATCCGACGCCGCCCGCGGCGACGCCGCCGGTCGACCCCAACGCGCCGCCCACCGATCCCAACGCCCCACCGGTCGATCCGAACGCCGCGGTGCCGCCGCCCGAGCCGCCCGCCGATACGGTCGCGCGCACCACCCCGGCGCCGCCGCCACCGGTCGACACCGACGAGTGGCGTCGCGAGGTGGCGCAGGAGCAGGCGGCGGTCGGAACCCAGAACGTGCCCGAGCGCGCCGAGTACCTCGGCATCCTCGACGGCCTGTCGAAGAAGGACTGCAACAAGGCCGTGCCGCAGCTGAACAGCATGGCGGCTAACCGCAAGGGCTCGGCGCTGGCCGACAACGCCCTCTACTGGGCCGCACGCTGTTACGCCGCCAAGGGCGACCAGAACCAGGCCATCTCGAAGTTCTACGACGTCGTCACCCGCTACCCGAAGAGCGACAAGGCCCCGACGTCCCTGTGGCTGCAGGGCAATCTGTTCCTCTCCATCGGGGACACGCCCGATGCCCGCCTGGCGCTCGCGAAGCTGATCCGCGACTACCCCAACTCCGCCGAGGCGGCGAAGGCGCGCCAGAAGCTGTCCGAGATCGAGCAGTAACCTTCAATAGCCCCTGACGCTGCGATATAGGCGGGACGATGCGGGTCATCCGCCACCTGTCCCACCAGGCGCCGGCCCTGCCGCGTGTGGTGCTGACGCTCGGCAACTTCGACGGCGTGCACCTCGGGCACCAGGCCATCGTGCAGCGCGCGGCGCGCGAGGCGCGAGCCGTCGGCGGCCAGGTGGTGGTGCTGACGTTCCATCCGCATCCCACCTCGGTGCTGGTTCCCCATCGCGCGCCGGAGCGCATCCAGTCCCTGCACGGTCGCCTGCTGCAGCTGCGCTCGCTCGGCGTCGAGGTGGCGGTCGTGCAGCGCTTCACGCGCGCCTTCGCCTCGCTCGAGCCCGAGGCATTCGTCCGCGACCTCCTGCTGCGGCGTCTCGAGCTGCTGCACGTCGTCGTCGGCTACAACGTCAGCTTCGGGCGCGACCGCGCCGGCAGCGTCGAGACGCTGCGGACGCTGGGCGCGCAGTACGGCTTCGCCGTCGACGCCGTCGGCCCCGTCACCGTCGACGGCGACCACGTCAGCAGCACGGTCGTGCGGCGGCTGCTCGCGGCGGGCGACGTGCGTCGCGTGGCGCGCCTCCTCGGGCGGTCGCATCAGCTGCGCGGTCGCGTCGTCGGCGGCGATCGTCGCGGTCGTACCATCGGCTTCCCCACCGCCAATCTGCACCAGCAGCCCGGCGTCCTGCTGCCGGCCGACGGCGTGTACGCGGTGTGGGCCACGGTGGACGGCGTGCGCCGCCCGGCGGTGGTGAACGTCGGCGTGCGGCCGACGTTCGGCGAGCTGCGACGCACGGTCGAGGCGCACCTGCTGGACTACGACGGCGACCTCTACGGGCGCTGGCTCTGCATCGATCTCGTCGAGCGGCTGCGTGGCGAGATGAAGTTCAGCGGCCCCGGCGCGCTCGTCGCCGCCATCAAGGCCGACGTGGTCGCCGCACGCGTGCACCTGGCGGATTGAGCCGTGCTCCCGGCCGGCCCCGTGACGGTGGTGGTGCCGGAGCACTCAGCTGGCACGCGGCTCGATCGCTTCGTCGCGGCGCTGCCCGGCATCGGCACGCGCTCGCGCGTGCAGCAGCTCATCGACGGCGGGCACGTCACCGTCGACGGCGTGCTGCGCAAGGCGTCGCACCCCGTGCGCGCCGGCGAGCGGGTGGAGGTCGTGGTGCCGCCGCCGGTGCCGAGCACGGTGGAGCCCGAGGCGCTCGAGCTCCGCGTCCTCTACGAGGACGACGCGTTGCTGGCGATCGACAAGCCGCCCGGTATGGTGGTGCACCCGGCGCCCGGGTCGCCGCGGGGGACGGTCGTGAACGCGCTGCTGCACCGGCTGGGGGCGCTCGACGGCGTCGGGGCCACCGGGCGTCCGGGCATCGTGCACCGGCTCGATCGCGACACCTCGGGCGTCCTGCTCGTCGCCCGCACGGCCGAGGCGCTCGAGGGGCTGGCGCGGCAGTTCCGGCAGCGGACGCTGGCGAAGCGCTACCTCGCCGTCGTCCACGGGCGCGTCGAGCCGGCGAGCGGGGTGATGGACCAGGCCATCGGACGGCACCCCGTCGAGCGCAAGCGCATGAGTATCCACAGCCCGCGGGGCCGGGCGGCCGTCACGCGCTGGCAGGTCCTCGAGCATCTGCGGGACGCCACCCTGCTGCGCCTCGCGCCCGAGACGGGGCGCACGCACCAGATCCGCGTGCACCTGGCGGCGCTCGGTCATCCGATCGTGGCGGACCGCGTCTACGGTGGCGGACTGCGCCGCGTGGCGCGGCTGTCGGACGACGCGCTCGCGGCGTGTCCGCGCCAGGCGCTGCACGCCGAGTCGATCCGGTTCGCGCACCCGCTGACCGGCGTCGAGCTGACCATCGCGGCGCCGGTTCCGGACGACATCCGAGCCCTCGTCGAGACCCTCGGCGGGGCAGGAATTGCTTGACACCCTGGGGTCGATTCCCTAGTGTCCACGCAGGTTTTTCACTCCGCCACGCTCCCCGACACTCTCATATTCCACGGTCAAGTTGCGACGCGCCCGGACACAGGTCGGTTCGGCGAGCCGGTGGCCCTTCCGCAGTCTGCCATGTCACGTCTAAGGCTCTGGGGTGAGCGGTGAGCACGAGGGAACGTGCCGATGCGGCTACGCGTCCGCGCAGCAGGACCGCTGCCGCCGTGGCCGAGGCCGACGCCGAGATCGCGGCCGAGGCGGCGCACGCGCCGTCGCCCGACGTCGCCGGCCTGAACCTCAAGTCGCTCAAGGACAAGAAGATCGCCGACCTGGCGGCCCTCGCCAAGGAGATGCACATCGAGGGCGCCGCCGCCCTCCGCAAGCAGGAGCTGATCTTCTCGATCCTGCAGGCGCAGGCCGATCAGAACGGCGCGGTGTCGGGCGAGGGCGTGCTCGAGATCCTACCCGACGGCTTCGGCTTCCTGCGTGCCCCCGACTACAACTACCTGCCGGGGCCGGACGACATCTACGTGTCGCCGAGCCAGATCCGTCGCTTCAACCTCCGCACCGGCGACGTCGTCTACGGGCAGATCCGTCCCCCCAAGGAAGGCGAGCGCTACTTCGCGCTGCTCAAGGTCGAGACCATCAACTTCGAGGAGCCGGAGCGGGCGCGCGACAAGATCCTCTTCGACAATCTCACGCCCCTCTATCCCGAGGAGCACCTGCGGCTCGAGTTCGACCAGCAGGAGTTCACCACCCGCATCATCGATCTGCTCACGCCCATCGGGAAGGGCCAGCGCGGCCTCATCGTCGCCGCGCCCCGTACGGGCAAGACCATGATGCTGCAGCACATTGCGCACGGCATCACCGCCAACCACCCCGACGTCGTCCTGATCGTGCTGCTGATCGACGAGCGACCGGAGGAGGTCACCGACATGCAGCGGTCGGTGAAGGGCGAGGTGGTCAGCTCGACGTTCGACGAGCCGGCGACGCGACACGTGCAGGTGGCCGAGATGGTCATCGAGAAGGCGAAGCGCCTCGTCGAGCACGGCCGCGACGTCGTGATCCTGCTCGACTCGATCACCCGCCTGGCGCGGGCCTACAACTCCGTGGTGCCGCCGAGCGGCAAGGTGCTCTCCGGCGGCGTCGACTCGAACGCGCTCCGCGGTCCGAAGAAGTTCTTCGGGGCGGCGCGCAACATCGAGGAGGGCGGCAGCCTCACCATCATCGGCACCGCCCTGGTGGAGACCGGCAGCCGCATGGACGAGGTGATCTTCGAGGAGTTCAAGGGCACCGGCAACATGGAGGTCCACCTCGACCGCCGCCTGATGGACCGTCGCATGTTCCCCGCCATCGACGTCGGGCGGTCGGGCACGCGCAAGGAAGAGTTGCTGCTGCCGAAGGTCGTGCTGAACCGTGTGTGGATACTCCGCAAGCTGCTGACGCAACTCAACACCGTGGAAGCCATGGAGTTCCTGCACGACAAGATCAAAGGTACCAAGGCCAATCAGGAGTTCCTCGACTCCATGGGCTCGTGAGGCCCGCATTGCGCCAGCCTCGACGTTTCTGGTAAGGGACCACGTTTTCCCAATCTCGCTGAGAGGAGGGATGACCTAGGGAGCGCGTATGACGGATGTGACGATGAAGAATCTGCTCGAGGCCGGTGTCCACTTCGGCCACCAGACGAGCCGCTGGAACCCGAAGATGAAGCCGTACATCTTCGGCGCCCGGAACGGCATCTACATCATCGATCTGCAGCAGACCGTGAAGATGTTCCGCGACGCCTATAACTTCGTGCGCGAGCGGACGGCGCAGGGCGGACAGATGATGTTCGTCGGCACCAAGAGCCAGGCGCAGGACGCCATCCGGGAAGAGGCCGAGCGGTGCGGCGCGTTCTTCGTGAACTCGCGCTGGCTCGGCGGCATGCTCACCAACTTCCAGACGATCAAGCAGTCGATCGACCGCCTCAAGAAGCTCGACGAGATGCTCGAGGATTCCGTGGTGGCCGATGCGCTCACGAAGAAGGAGCTCAATGGGCTCCGCCGTGAGCGCGAGAAGTTGATGGCCACCCTCGGTGGCATCAAGGGCTTGCGCAAGCTTCCCGACGCGGTCTTCGTGATCGATCCGAAGAAGGAAGAGATCGCGGTGAAGGAGGCGAACAAGCTCGGCATCCCCGTCGTGGCGGTCGTCGACACCAACTGCGATCCCGATCTCATCGACTACAAGATCCCCGGCAACGACGATGCCATTCGCGCCATCCGGCTGTTCTGCGCGGCCATCGCCGAGGCGGTGATCGAAGGTCGCAATCTGTACGAGGAGCGCCAGCGCGGCGCGGGCGTCGAGCCCGACGGCGGCTCGAACGGCGGTCCGTCGTCGGACGGCGAGCCCGACGCCGAGCCGGAGGCGATGGAGGCAGCGCCTCAATGAGCATGGTTCTGGTGAAGGAGCTGCGCGAGAAGACCGGCGCAGGACTCCTCGACTGTCAGAAGGCGCTCGGCGAGGCCGAGGGCGACGTCGACAAGGCGCTGCGTCTCCTGCGGGAGCGCGGACTCGCGAAGGCCGCCAAGAAGGCCAGCCGCGTCGCCACCGACGGCTCCGTCGGCGCCTACATCCATCCGGGTGGCAAGGTCGGCGTCCTGGTCGAGGTCAACTGCGAGACCGACTTCGTCGCCAAGACCGACGAGTTCCAGCAGCTGCTGCGCGACGTCGCGATGCAGGTCGCGGCCGCCGCGCCGCGCTACGTGCGTCGCGAGGAAGTGCCGGAGGCCGAGCTCGAGGCCGAGCGCGCCATCTACCGCGCGCAGGCGCAGCAGAGCGGCAAGCCGGCGCAGGTCATCGAGAAGATCGTCAGCGGCCAGATCGAGCGCTACTACAAGGACGTCTGCCTGCTCGATCAGCCGTTCGTGAAGCAGAGTGACCGGACCGTGGGCGAGATCGTCAAGGAAGCCATCGTCCGGTTCGGGGTGAACGTCGAAGTCCGCCGCTTCGCCCGCTTCCAGCTCGGAGAGTCGCTGGAGCGACGTGCGGAGGAAAAGGAGAACCCCGCTGGAGGCGCGCCCGGAGCCTGAGCCCGCACCGGGGGAACCTGGTGCGGGGCGGTATCGTCGCGTCCTCCTCAAGATCAGTGGGGAGGCGCTCGCGGGCTCCGTGGGCTACGGCATCGATCCTGCCGTCCTCGTCGGGTTCGCGGCGGAAGTCCGTGACGTCCATGCAGCCGGATGCGAGCTCGCGCTCGTCATCGGGGGCGGCAACATCTTTCGTGGCATCGCCGCCAGCGCGCGCGGCATCGACCGTGCCACCGGCGACTACATGGGGATGCTCGCCACCGTCATCAACGCCCTGGCGCTGCAGGATGCCCTCGAGAAGCTCGAGGTGCCCACGCGCGTGCTCTCGGCCATCGAGATGCAGCAGGTCGCCGAGCCGTACATCCGACGGCGGGCGACGCGCCACCTCGAGAAGGGCCGCGTCGTGATCTTCGCGGCCGGGACGGGCAATCCGTTCTTCACCACCGATACGGCGGCCAGCCTGCGCGCCATGGAGATCGGGGCGCAGGTCATCTTCAAGGCCACCCGGGTGGACGGCGTCTACGACGCCGATCCGGAGAAGCACCCGAACGCCGTGCGCTTCGAGGAGCTCACCTACATCGAGGTGCTGAACCGGCAGCTGCAGGTCATGGACTCGACGGCGATCTCGCTGTGCATGGACAACGACCTCCCGATCCTGGTGTTCAACATGATGCAGCCCGGGAACGTCCTGAAGGCGGTGTCGGGCGAGCGCATCGGTACGCTGGTGCACGGGGGACGCTGATGACGGACGAGGTGCTCGAGTCCTGCAAGCAGGAGATGGATCGCACGGTCGCTGCCTTCAAGAAGGAGCTGTCGCACGTCCGCACCGGGCGCGCGAACACCGCGCTCCTCGACTCGATCATGGTCGAGTACTACGGCTCGAAGACGCCGCTGAACCAGGTGGCGACGATGTCCGCGCCCGAGCCCACGCTCCTCGTCATCCAGCCGTTCGACAAGAGCGTCGTGCAGGCGATCGAGAAGGCCATCCAGGCGTCGGACCTCGGCCTCAATCCGCAGAGCGACGGCAAGCTCATCCGCGTGCCCGTCCCGCCGCTCAACGAGCAGCGCCGGCGTGATCTCGTCAAGCACGTGAAGAAGATCGCCGAGGACTATCGCGTGTCGATGCGCAGCCATCGGCGCGACTCCCTCGAGATGCTGAAGGATCTCGAGAAGGAGAAGGAGATCACCGAGGACGATCGCCGGCACGCCGGCGAGAAGATCGAGGGGCTCACCAAGGACGCCATCGATCGCCTCGAGAAGATGCTCAAGATCAAAGAAGACGAGATCATGGCGGTGTGATGGTGGAAGTCGATCGTAGCCGGCTGCCACGCCACGTGGCGGTCATCATGGACGGGAACGGGCGCTGGGCCGAGCAACGCGGCCTCAGCCGACTGCACGGCCACCGGGTCGGCAAGGAGTCGGTGCGCGCCATCGTCGAAGCCAGCCGGCAGCTCGGCATCCAGTACCTCTCGCTGTTCGCCTTCTCCACCGAGAACTGGCATCGGCCGCCGAAGGAAGTCGACGGCCTGATGACGCTGCTGCGGAAGTACCTCGCCAGCGAGCTCGGCAAGATGATGCAGCACCAGATCCGGCTGCTCGCCGTCGGCAGCCTGCGCCGCCTGCCGCCGGCGGTGCGCGAGGCGCTGCGCGCCAGCATCGCCGCCACCCGCAACAACACCGGCATGACGGTGATCCTGTGCGTCAGCTACAGCGGCCGCGAGGAGATCGCGAAGGCCACCCGCGCCATCGCGCGCAAGGTCGAGCGCGGCGAGCTGTCGCCCGGGCGCATCAACGCCGACGTCGTCGCGCAGCACCTCGACACCAAGGGCGTGCCCGACCCCGATCTGCTCATCCGCACCAGCGGCGAGATGCGCATCAGCAACTTCTTCCTCTGGCAGCTGGCGTACACCGAGATCTACGTCACCGAGACCATGTGGCCCGATTTCCGCGAGCGCGAGTACCACCAGGCGCTGGCGCTCTTCCAGCAGCGGCAACGCCGCTTCGGGCGCACGCCGGCGCAGCTCGAGCGCACGCGCCTGCACGCCGTGTGAGCATCCTGGTCCGCGCCCGACCCCGTCGTCGCTGATGCTGCGGACCCGCCTCGCCACGGCCGCCATCGCGCTGCCGACGCTCTGGCTCCTGATCCAGTATCTCTGGCCGCCGCTGTTCACGGCCTTCATCGTCACCGTCGTCGCCATCGGGCTCTTCGAGTACGGCAGCATGGCGTTCCCCGACGACCGGCCGGCCATCGCGGCGACGATGCTGTTCGGGTTGCTCGTCGCCGGGGGCGTGATCACGGGGCAGCTGGCCTGGGCCGGCGCCGGTCTCTTCGTCGCCATCCTCGGCGGCATGTGCTTTCCGCTCGCGCGCCACGGCGACCTGACGCTGGCGGTGAACCGACTCGGCCTGTTGGTGCTCGGCGTGCTCTACGTCGGCTTCCTGATGCCGCACGTCATCCTGCTCCGGCACCAGCAGCCGGAAGGGTGGCGCTGGGTGCTGTTCACGGTCTTCGTCGCGATGGGCTCCGACTCGGGCGGTTACTTCGCCGGGCGCTTCCTCGGGAAGCACAAGCTCGCGCCCGCCATCAGCCCGAGCAAGACCATCGAGGGTGCCGTCGGGGCGGTCGCAGGCGCCATGCTGATCGCATGGCTCGCGAGCCTCTCGTTCTTCGATCGACGGCCGATGGGCGAGGCGCTGGTCCTCGCGGTGGCGATCAGCGTCCTGGCGCAGTTCGGCGATCTCTGCGAGTCGGCGCTCAAGCGAGCCTTCGGCGCGAAGGATTCGGGCTGGATTATCCCGGGACACGGTGGCATCCTCGATCGTCTGGACAGCCTGCTCTTCCCGTTCGTGTTCGCGTACTACTACGCGGTCTTTCCGCAGGTCTGAGGGTCCCCATGTCGCTTCCGGCACCGGTCATCACCTTCGTCGCCTTCATCGTCGCCCTCGGCGTGCTGGTGTTCGTGCACGAGCTCGGGCACTTCACGGTGGCGAAGCGGCTCGGCGTAAAGGTGCTGCGCTTCTCCATCGGCTTCGGGCCGGTGCTGTTCGCCCGCAAGCGCGGCGAAACCGAGTATGCGCTCTCGATCATGCCGCTCGGCGGCTACGTGAAGATGCTCGGCGAGGAGGACGACGAGGAAGGGGACGTCGCCAGCGAGCCCGAGCGCGCCTTCTCGAACCAGTCGGTGCTCCGGCGCTCCGCCATCGTGCTCGCCGGACCGACGATGAACTTCGTGTTCGCGTTCCTGGTCTACACCGTGCTCTTCGTCGCCGTGGGGGCGGAGGTGCCGTCGAACCTGCCGCGGGTCGGTGGCGTGTCGGCCGGGTCGCCCGCCGAGCGCGGCGGACTGCAGGCCGGGGACGTCGTCGCCAGCGTGAACGGCAAGGCCGTCACCACCTGGGAGGAGCTGGCGAAGTCGGTGCGCGACTCCGAGGGGGTGCCGCTGTCGCTCGCGGTCACGCGCGACGGCGAGGCGAAGACGGTCGAGGTCACGCCCGAGCTGAAGGAGAGCCGCACCATCTTCGGCGAGGAGGTCGGCAAGGTCTACCTGATCGGCATCGAGGCCTCGCACGACTGGCAGAGCGTCGGACCGGGCCAGGCCATCGTCATGGCCGGGCAACAGACCTACACCGCGTCGTTCGTCGTGCTGCAGGGGCTGGCGCTCATGGTGCAGGGCAGGGTGCCGCTGCGCGAGCTGGGTGGCCCCATCGCCATCGCGCGTGCGGCCGGACAGCAGGCGCGTGCCGGGGCGCGCTACTTCCTGAGCATGCTCGCGTTCCTGTCGATCAATCTCGGCGTCCTGAACCTGCTGCCCATCCCCGCGCTCGACGGCGGACACCTGGCCCTCTTCGTCATCGAAGGCGCCATGGGCCGTCCGCTGCGGCAGCGGCATCGCGAGATCGCGCAGCAGGTGGGGCTCTTGCTGCTGCTCAGCCTGATGGTGTTCGTGTTCTACAACGACATCCATCGGCTGGTGCAGGGCTGAGCCGCTGATCGTCCTCGGGCTCGATACGTCCACCTGGACGGCGACCGTCGGCCTGGTGCGCGACGGGCGGGTGCTGGCCGAAGGCGTGCGTGCGGAGTCGCGGGCACACGTGGCGACGCTGCCGGCGCTCACGATGGACGTGCTCGCGCAGGCGGGGCTCCGGGCGAGGGACGTCGAGGCGGTCGCCGTGTCGATCGGCCCCGGGTCGTTCACGGGGCTCCGCATCGGGCTCGCGTTCGCGAAGGGCATCGCCTTCGCCGGGGGCGTTCCGCTGGTCGCGGTGCCGACGCTCGAAGCGCTCGCGGCGGCGGCCGAGGCGTCGCCGGGCGCCACCGTCTGCGCCGCCCTGGACGCCCGCAAGCGTGAGTGCTGGACCGCGCTGTTCCGGATCGCCGACGACGGCGCCCTCGAACGACTCACCGACGACCTCACGCTGGCCCCCGAGGCGCTCGCGGAGCGGCTCCCCGAGGGCTGCATCCTGGTCGGAGACGCGGGCACCGCATACGCCGACGTGCTGGGGCCTCGGGCCCGGATACGGCCCTTCGCCACCCATCATCCGCGTGGCGGGCTGGTGGCGCGGCTCGGGGCGATCCGCCTCGCGGCCGGCGAGCAGGCCGACACCGGCACGCTCGAGCCCGTCTACGGACGCCCTCCCGACGCCGAGCCGTCCCGGAAGGCCTCACGTTGACAAGCCGTTTTGGGGCGTATTACCTACACCATCTTCGTGCTGGCAGGGGGCATCGTATGGAAAAGAAGGACGAGGAGCTCATCGTAACCCTGCTCGATCGCGAACCGGACCTGCGGCGCTACTACGAAGAGCACACCGAGCTCGAGCGCGAGCTCAGCCCGTTCCAGGACAAGCTCTACCTGACGCCAGAGGAAGAAGTGGAAAAGAAGCGCCTCCAGAAGCTCAAGCTCGCGGGCAAGGACAAGATCATGCAGATCCTGTCGCGCCACCGGACGCACTGACGGCTGCCGCATGCGCCACACCATCTCCATCCTGGTCGAGAACGAGTTCGGAGTGCTCGCCCGCGTCGCCGGGTTGTTCAGCGCCCGGGCGTTCAACATCGAGAGCCTGTCCGTCGCCGAGACCATGGACCCCACCGTGTCGCGCATCACGCTCGTCACGCGTGGCGACGACCAGGTCCTCGGGCAGATCGAGAAGCAGCTCAACAAGCTGATCAGCGTCATCAAGGTCACCGACTTCACCGAGACCGCGCACGTCACGCGCGAGCTGGTGTTGCTCAAGGTGGCCGCCGACGAACGCACGCGCGGCGAGGTGATCCAGATCGTCGACATCTTCCGTGGGAAGATCATCGACGTCTCCCGTCGCTCCTACGTGATCGAGGTGACGGGAACCGAAGACAAGATCGATGCCCTGATCGAGCTGCTGAAGCCGATCGGCATCAAGGAAATCGTCCGCACCGGGACGGTGGCGATGTTCAGAGGAACAAGGCTGCTCACGGTCGACGGCAAAGACAAGGAACGAGGAGCCGCATGAACATCTTCCACGACAAGGACGCCACGCTCGACCCGCTCAAGGGCAAGAAGGTCGCCGTCATCGGATACGGCAGCCAGGGACACGCGCACGCGCTCAACCTGAAGGACAGCGGCATCGACGTTCGCGTCGGGCTGCGTCCCGACAGCGCGTCGCGCAAGAAGGCCGAAGCGGCCGGGCTGCGCGTCGTCGACGCCGCCACCGCGTCGAAGGAGGCCGACATCATCATGGTGCTCGTGCCCGACGAGCAGGGCAGCGAGATCTACGAGAAGGAGATCCAGCCCGGCCTGACGAAGGGCAAGTACCTCGCGTTCGGCCACGGCTTCAACATCCACTTCAAGAAGATCGTCCCGCCCGCCGACGTGAACGTGTTCATGGTCGCGCCGAAGGGCCCCGGGCACCTCGTCCGTGGCGAGTACGAGAAGGGCCGCGGCGTGCCGTGCCTCCTCGCCATCGCGCAGGACCCGAGCGGCGACACGCAGCAGGTCGGGCTCGCGTACGCGAAGGCCATCGGCGGCACGCGCGCGGCGGTGCTCGAGACGTCGTTCAAGGAAGAGACCGAGACCGATCTCTTCGGCGAGCAGGCCGTGCTCTGCGGCGGGCTCACCGAGCTCATCCGCGCCGGCTACGAGACGCTCGTCGAGGCGGGGTACTCGCCCGAGATGGCGTACTTCGAGTGCCTGCACGAGGTGAAGCTCATCGTCGACCTGATCTACGAGGGCGGCATCGCCGACATGCGCTACTCTATCAGCAACACCGCCGAGTACGGCGACATGACCCGCGGCAAGCGCATCATCGGCAAGGAAGCGCGCGAGGCCATGAAGCAGACGCTCAGCGAGATCCAGTCGGGCAAGTTCGCCGACGAGTGGATGACCGAGTACCGCTGCGGCCTGCCGCACTTCCGCGAGCTGCGGAAGGAGGCGGCGACGCATCCCATCGAGCAGGTCGGCGGGAAGCTGCGCGGCCTGATGCCGTGGCTCGCCACGAATCGCCTGGTCGATCGCTCGCGCAATTAGACGTCGCCCAAGACCATGTCTTGGGCGAGGGCGAGAGTGCAGCGTCGAGTCCTCAGTGACTGGCGTGCCGCGGCCGGCGAAGCCGGCGCGGCATGCTGCTCCGGCCACAGATGAGTCGAATCATTCCGATTGCGCGTGAGGGGTGGGGGGTCATCGGCGTCGTCGCTGGTGTGCTCGGGCCCGTGGCGGCGGTCGGTGTGTTTGCCGGGCATCCCGTCGCCGTGGTGCCGTTGCTGCTCATGCTCGCGTTCAGCTTCTACTTCTTTCGCGATCCCGAGCGGCAGCCGCCGCCGGACGATCGGCAGGTGGTGTCGCCCGCCGACGGCAAGATCCTCCACGTCACGGCCGGTCGTGAGGACATCTTCCTCAATGCGCCGGCGACCGTGATCAGCATCTTCATGTCGCCGCTCGACGTGCACGTGAATCGCAGCCCGGTGCGCGGCACCATCGAGCTGGTGAAGCACACGGCCGGGAAGTTCCGCGCCGCGTTCCACGACAAGGCGTCGCTCGACAACGAGCGCAACGCCATGGTGCTCGAGAGCGGCGGCCGCCGCTTCGTCGTCATCCAGATCGCGGGCGCGGTGGCGCGACGGATCATCAATCATCGCAAGCCCGGCGACCGACTCGAGCGCGGTGAGCGCTACGGCCTCATCATGTTCGGCTCGCGCGTGGACATCTTCCTGCCCCCCGACGTGAAGCCCACGGTCGCGAAGGGCGACCGCGTGACGGCGGGCTGCACCGTCATCGGCGAGATCCCCGCCGGGGCGCCCTCGTGAGACGGATCGGACGGATGCGAGAGCCCGGCATGCGACGTCGACGCATCCCGCCGCTGCGCAAGGGCGTCTACCTCCTGCCGAACCTGATCACGACGGCCGGCCTGTTCTCCGGCTTCTACTCGATCATCTGCACCCTGAACCACGACTACCGGCTCGCCGCGATCATGATCCTCGTGGCGCAGCTGTGCGACGTCCTCGACGGTCGCATCGCGCGCCTGACGCGCTCGTCGAGCTCGTTCGGCGTGCAGTACGACTCCCTGGCCGACCTGATCGCGTTCGGCGTCGCGCCGGGCATCCTCGTCTACACCTGGGCGCTGCGCCCGTGGGGACGGTGGGGCTGGCTCGCGGCCACCCTCTACGTCACGGCGGGGGCGCTGCGCCTGGCGCGCTTCAACGTCCAGGTGGGCACCGTCGAGCGACGGCACTTCCTCGGCCTGCCGATCCCGGCCGGCGCCAACATGATCGCCGCCACCGTCCTGCTCTACTACTACCTGGGCGGGCAGGGGGCGGCCCACAAGCAGATCCTGATGCTCGGCCTGATCTACGTCGTGGCCGCGCTCATGGTCAGCGAGTTCCGGTTCTTCTCCTTCAAGGAGTTCCACCTCCATCGCCGCCATCCGTTCCCGGTCCTGGTCGGGCTGATCCTGCTGATCATGCTCACCATCGGGGCGCCCGAGCCCATGCTGTTCGCCGGCATCACGACCTACGTCCTGTCGGCACCGGTCACGTTCCTGTGGCGCCTGCTGACGGGGCGGAAGCCGCCGCAGGCCGAGCCCCAGCCGACCCCCACGACCGCCGAGGTACGGCCGATCGTGCTTGACAAGCCGGGATACCGCGGATAGTCCCGAGACACGATGTTTCTCTACACCCTCCTCTCGAGCCTGCTGCTTGCGGCCGGCCTGCTTCTTAGCAGCCCGCCCGTGGCGGTCGCGAGGGCGTAGGGACTTCGTTCCAAAACGTCAGCGAGATGCCACGGGCGGGTCAGCCGCTCGTGGCTTTTTTGTTTCTGGGCTCTGAGGCGGCTGGCTCGCAGTGGCGGAAAGGGGATCCACCATGAATCGGGTTCAGATCTTCGACACCACCCTGCGCGACGGCGAGCAATCGCCGGGCGCCACCATGAACATGGAAGAGAAGCTGGTGATCGCGCGCCAGCTCGAACGCCTGGGCGTCGACGTCATCGAGGCGGGCTTCGCGGCCTCGTCCGACGGCGACTTCGAGGCGGTCCGACGCGTGGCGAGTGCGGTCAGCCAGCCCATCGTCCTGTCGCTGGCGCGCACGCGCGAGCAGGACATCGACCGCGCCATCAAGGCGGTCGAGCACGCCAAGCGCCCCGGCATCCACATCTTCATCGCGACCTCCGACATCCACCTGAAGCACAAGCTGATGATGAGCCGGAAGGACGTCGTCGACGCGGCGGTGTGGGCGGTGAGCCGCGCCAAGAAGCATCTCGACTACGTCGAGTTCTCGGCCGAAGACGCGTCGCGCAGCGACATCGACTACCTGGTGGAGGTGTTCACCGCGGTGATCGCCGCCGGCGCCAAGGTGATCAACGTACCCGACACCACGGGCTACACGCTGCCCGAGGAGTACGGCGCGCTGTTCCGCACGCTGCGCGAGCGCGTGCCCGGCGCCGATCAGGTCATCTGGAGCGCGCACTGCCACGACGACCTGGGCATGGCCGTCGCCAACTCGCTGGCCGCCGTGCAGAACGGCGTGCGCCAGATCGAGTGCACGGTGAACGGCATCGGCGAGCGCGCCGGCAACACCGCCATGGAAGAGGTGGTGATGGCCATCAAGACGCGCGCCGACCGCTTCGGCGTCGACACCGGCATCGTCACCGCCGAGATCTTCGCCACCAGCCGTCTGGTGTCGCAGATCACCGGGCTGGCGGTGCAGGTGAACAAGGCCGTCGTCGGCGAGAACGCGTTCGCGCACGAGGCCGGCATCCATCAGGACGGCGTCCTCAAGTACCGCCAGAACTACGAGATCATGAACCCCGAGGACGTCGGGCTGTCGTCGAACCGGCTGGTGCTGGGCAAGCACTCGGGACGGCACGCGCTGGTGTCGCGCATCCGCGAGCTGGGGCTCGACGCCACCGGCGTCGACATGAACCGCCTGTTCGACGGCTTCAAGACGCTGGCCGACGCCAAGAAGACGGTCTACGACGAGGACATCATCGCGCTGGTGGCGCAGGAGTCGGTGCGCGGCGCCAACGTGCGCGACCGCTACGAGCTGGTGTACCTGAACGTCACCTCGTCGAGCATGGCGGTGCCGCACGCGAGCGTGAAGCTGCGCATCGACGGCGAAGAGGCGTCGGGGGCGGCCACCGGCGACGGCATGGTCGACGCCTGCTACAAGGCCATCAGCGATCTGACGGGGCAGCACCCGCGGCTCGACCGCTATGCCGTGAAGGCCATCACGGGCGGCACGGACGCGCAGGGCGAGGTGTCGTGCCTGGTCACGGAGGACGGAGTCACGGTGACGGGACAGGGCAGCCACACGGACATCATCCAGGCCAGCGCGCTGGCGTATCTGAACGCACTCAACAAGCTGGAGTACCGACGGCAGCACCGCGCCCAGCAGCAGGCCGAGGTGGGGCCGTGAGCGCACAGGCCACCATCGCGGTCTTCGCCGGCGACGGCATCGGTCCCGAGGTCACGGCCGAAGCGCAGGCCGTGCTCGAGCTGGTCGCGCCGCGCCATGGGCTCTCGCTGACGTTCAGCCCCGGCGTCATCGGCGGCGCCGCCATCGACGCCACCGGCAACCCGCTGCCCGCAGCCGAGCTCGAGCGCGCGAAGGCGTCCGACGCCGTGCTGCTCGGCGCCGTCGGTGGCCCCAAGTGGGACGATCCGAAGGCGACGGTCCGTCCCGAGCAGGCGTTGCTCGGGCTCCGCAAGGGACTCGGACTGTATGCGAACCTCCGGCCGGTGTGGACCGTCCCGTCGCTCATCGGCTCGTCCACGCTCCGTCCCGAGGTGCTCGACGGCGTCGACCTCGTCGTCGTGCGCGAGCTCACCGGCGGCATCTACTTCGGCAAGCCCAGCGAGCGGCGCGGCACCGCGCCCAACCGCGAGGCCGTCGACACGCTGACGTACACCGAGGAGGAGATCGCCCGCGTCATGCACGCCGGCTTCGCGCTCGCGCGCCAGCGTCGTCGCAAGCTCACCTCGGTGGACAAGGCCAACGTCATGTCGTCCTCGCGTCTCTGGCGCGAGATCGCCAACGAGGTGCGGCGCGACTATCCCGACGTCGCCTACGAGGACGTCCTCGTCGACGCCATGGCGATGCACCTCATCCGCCGGCCGCGCGACTTCGACGTCATCGTCACCGAGAACCTCTTCGGCGACATCCTCACCGACGAGGCCTCGATGCTGGCCGGGTCGATGGGCATGCTGCCGTCGGCGTCGCTCGCCGGGGCGCCTGCGCCGGGGACGCGCTGTCACGGCCTGTACGAGCCCATCCACGGCTCGGCCCCCGACATCGCGGGGCAGGACAAGGCCAACCCGCTGGCGGCGATCCTGTCCGCGGCCATGCTGTGTCGCTGGTCGCTCGGCAGCCCCGCGGCGGCCGACGTCATCGAGAAGGCCGTGTCCGACGTGCTCGACGCCGGTCACCGCACCGCCGACCTCGACGCGGGCGGCGCACCCGTCGGATGCCGCGCCATGGGTCGTCTCGTGCGCGAGCGGCTGGAGGGCTGAGCATGGCGACGGACGCCCTGACGGTTGCGGTGGTCGGAGCGTCCGGGCTCGCGGGTCGCGAGATCCTGCGCCTGATCGAGAGCCGCGCGTTTCCCGCCGGCGAGGTGCGACTCCTGGGGTCCGTGCGGACCGCCGGGGCGCGCGTCGAGGAGGGCGGCATCGCGGCGCAGGTGGTGCTGCTGGCGCCGCATCTGTTCGACGGCGTCGACGTCGCGTTCTTCGCGGCCGGCCCCACGATCTCGGGCGAGTTCGCGCCCATGGCGTCCGAGGCCGGTGCGGCGGTCATCGATCTCACCAGCCGCTTCCGCTTCGACGAGCTGGTGCCGCTCGTCGTGCCCGAGGTGAATCGCGAGGGGCTCGCCGACTGGCGCGAGCGCGGCATCGTCGCCAACCCGAGCGGCACGGCCATCGCCCTCTCCGTCGTGCTGGCGCCGCTGCTGGCCGAGGCGGGGCTCCGCCGTGTGCAGGTGTCGACCTACCAGGGCGTCGCCGGCGCCGGGAAGCGCGCCATCAATGCGCTCTCGAAGGAGACCATCGGTCTGCTCAACGGCCGCGGCACGAAGCGCACGCGGTTCGCGCGCCGCATCGCCTTCAACGTGCTGCCGCAGGTGGGCGCGCTCGAGCCCGGTGGTGCTACCACGCACGAGCTGCAGGCCATGGAAGAGACGCGTCGCGTGCTCGGCATTCCCGATCTCCCGATGCAGATCACGGCCGTCCGTGTGCCGGTGTTCTTCGGTCTCGGGCTCGCCGTCAACATCGAGACCGAACGCCCGATGAGTCCCGAGGAGGCCGCCGCCGTGCTGCTGCCCGCGCCGGGCATCCTGCTGCACGGCACCGAGCCCGATCCCTATCCGACGCCCATCGAGGTGACGGGCTCGGAGGCGACGCACGTGGGACGCATCCGCACCGACCCGTCGACGGAGAACGGGCTCTCGCTGTGGGTGTCGCTCGACAGCATCGGCAAGGGCGCAGCGCTGAACGCGGTGCAGATCGCCGAAGTCCTCGTGCGCGATCACCTCTGACGGGATGCAGCTCCGGCTCGTCGTCGAGTACGAGGGGACGAACTATCAGGGCTGGCAGCTCCAGCCCGACGGACCCACGATCCAGGAGACGCTCGAGCGTGCGCTCGCGACCGCGCTGCGCGAGCCGATCCGTGTGCGCGGTGCCGGACGCACCGATGCCGGCGTGCACGCCTTGGGACAGGTGGTGGCCGCACCGGTGACGCGCGTGCCCGACGATCTCGAGCGGCTGCAGCGCAGCCTGAACGCGCTCACGCCCGACGACATCGCCATCCGCGAGATCGCCGTCGTCGACGACGCCTTCGATCCGCGGCGCGACGCGTCCAGCCGCGTCTACGAGTACCGCATCCTCACCACGCACGCGCCGTCGGTGTTCTGGCGCTCGTGGAGCTGGCACTTCTCGCGGCCCCTCGACGCCGACGCGATGCACGTGGCGGCGCAGGCGCTCGTCGGCGAGCACGACTTCGCGGCCCTCTGCGGCGCCGATCCCGCGGCACCCGATCGGACCACCGTCCGTCGCGTGCTGGTGAGCGCCGTGACGCGCGAACCACCCTTGCTCGTCTACCGCGTCGAGGCGACGGCCTTCCTGAAACACATGGTACGCAACATCGTCGGCACCCTGGTCGAGGTCGGCCTGGGGGAGCGTCCGGCGGACGCCATGCCGGGGCTGCTCGCGTCGCGTGACCGGACCCGGGCCGGGCCCACCGCCCCGGCGATCGGGCTGGTGCTCCGTGCGGTGCGCTACGAGGGGCGTTCGGCCCCGGTGCGGCCAAAGTCCTGACACCGCGCACCGCGGCGTCCGACACCGGAGCCCGGATCCAGTGCGACGGTACGTCCCACCGTGCTGGCACCGGGCTTGCTGGCTGGGGCGTGGTGGTGGAGTGGTGGTCAGCGGGGCGGACGCGTGGGCGTTCGGCTGCGCCAGGTGCGCAGGCGTTCCCCGATCTCGCGTTCGCGCCCGCGATCGGTGGGCTCGTAGTAGCGACGACCGGCCAGCGCCTCGGGCAGATAGTCCTGCTCGACCACGGCATCCGGATGGTCGTGCGGGTACTCGTAGCCCGCGCCGTAGCCCAGCCCCTTCATGAGCGGCGTGGGCGCGTTGCGGATGTGGAGCGGGACGGGGAGGGCGCCGGTGCGCCGCACGTCCTCCGAGGCGGCCTGCATGGCGAGGTAGGCGGCGTTCGACTTCGGACAGGTGGCGAGGAACGTCGCGGCCTGGGCGAGGGGGATGCGTCCCTCGGGCAGACCGACGAAGTGGACGGCGTCGCGCACCGCGATGGCGACCTGCAGCGCCTGCGGATCCGCGTTGCCGACGTCCTCGGCGGCGAAGATCACCATGCGTCGCGCGATGAAGAGCGGGTCTTCGCCGGCCTCGAGCATGCGCATCACCCAGTAGACGGCGGCGTCGGGATCGCCGCCGCGCATGCTTTTGATGAAGGCGGAGATGACGTTGTAGTGCTCCTCGCCGCCCTTGTCGTAGCGCAGCGCGCGCTGCTGGGAGGCCTCTTCGAGCAGCGGCAGGTCGAGCGTGTGGGTCTTCCGTGCGCGCGCGATGCGCGCCGCCAGCTCGAGCGCACCGAGCACGACGCGCGCGTCGCCCTGACCGTGTCCGACGAGGAACTCGCGCGCCTCGGCCGTGATCTCGAGCCGATCCGCGCCGAGCCCGCGCTCGGCGTCGCCGAGCGCGCGATCGACAAGCGTGCCGAGGTCGGCGTCGGTGAGCGGCTCGAGCACCAGCACGCGCGTGCGCGAGATGAGCGCCGGAATGACCTCGAACGACGGGTTCTCGGTGGTGGCCCCCACCAGGATGATCGTCCCGGCCTCGACGTGCGGCAGGAAGGCATCCTGCTGCGACTTGTTGAGTCGATGGATCTCGTCGACGAACAGCACCGTGGGCTGTCCCGTGCGGGCCAGCTCCTGGCCGGCCTCCTCGACGAGGATGCGCAGCTCCTTCACGCCGTGCAGCACGGCGGAGAAGCTGGCGCTGCGCGCGCCGCTGGCGGCGCCGAGCAGCCGGGCGAGCGTGGTCTTGCCGGTGCCGGGCGGACCCCACAGGATCAGCGATTCGAGCCGGCCGCCCGCGAGCAGGTCGCGCAGCACGCGTCCGGGGCCCAGCAGGTGCTGCTGGCCGATGAACTCCTCGACCGTCCGCGGTCGCATCCGCTCGGCCAGTGGGGCGTGCGCGGCGCGTGCGGCGGGAGCCTGGGCGCGGGGAAACAGCTCGGGCTGACGCGCCATGATTGCTGGTCTATCACACGGTTCTCGGGCTGGAACACGTCCGGAGCGCGTGCTACGACCACGCCGCGACGAGGGGTCGAGATGGGGCGCATCCGGACGGTTGGCCTGGTGGTGAAGCGCGACCATCCACGTGCCACCAACCTGGCGAAGCGCATCGTCGCGTTTCTGGCGCGGCGGCGGGTGAAGGTGCTCCTCGACGAGGAGGCCAGGCTTCCCGGGGCTGCGCTGCGCACCAAGGCGGCGCTGGCGCGCGAGGCCGATCTCATCGTCGTCCTGGGCGGCGACGGGACGCTGCTGTCGGTCGCTCGCCGCGCCGACGCCCGCGTGCCGATCCTCGGCGTCAACATGGGCGAGCTCGGCTTCCTCACCGAGGTGGCCGAGCCCGAGGCCATGGAGATGCTGGCGCGCGTCCTGGCGGGTCGCTTCGAGATCGACCGCCGCATGGCGGTGAGCGCGGTGCTCGAGCGCGGCGGCAAGATCATCCGGCGGTTTCGCGCCCTCAACGACGTCGTCGTCTCGAACGGCGCACGAGCGCGCATCATCCGGCTGCGGGTCTCCGTCGACGGCCTGCCGGTGACGAGCTACAAGGCCGACGGGCTCATCGTGGCCACGCCCACCGGCTCGACGGCCTATTCGCTCTCCGCGGGCGGACCCATCGTCGAGCCCACGGTCCAGGTGCTGCTGCTGTCGCCGATCTCGCCACACACGCTGTCGAACCGCCCCATGGTGCTGCGACCGGAGGCGGTGGTGCGCATCACGCTCGCGTCGGGTCAGCAGGACGTGGTGCTCACCATCGACGGTCAGGACAGCATGCCGCTCGAGGGCAACGACGTCGTGTCCGTGCGACGCGCGCGCTCGGCGGTGTCGCTGGTGCACTCGCCCGATCGAACCTACTACGACGTCCTCCGCTCGAAGCTCGGCTGGGGCGTCAACCAGGGAGGCGGGCATGCTCCGCGCGTTGCGCGTCTCTGATCTCGCCATCATCGACGAGATCGAGCTCCTGCTCGAGCCCGGGTTCAACGTGATCACGGGCGAGACCGGAGCGGGGAAGTCCATTCTGCTGCAGGCGCTCGACGTCGCACTCGGCGGCCGGCCCGACGCCGACCTCGTGCGCAGCGGCGCCGAGGAAGCCGTCGTCGAGGCGCTCTTCACCGACGTGCCGGACGCCGCACGCGAGGTGCTGCGTGCCGCCGGGCTGTCGGGACACGACGCCGGCGAGGAGCTGGTGATCCGTCGCGTTATCGCGGCCGGTGGCCGCACGCGCGCGTTCGTCAACGGGGCGATGGGCTCGCTGGCGCTGCTGCGGGATCTCGCGCCGCATCTGCTGCGCGTCTACGGGCAGGACGAGCACCAGGCGCTGCGTCGCGTGGAGAGTCATCGCGAGCTGCTCGACGCCGCGGGCGGGCTCGGTCGCACGGTCGAGGAGATGCGTCGCCGCCACGGTCGCCTCGCGACCGCGCGCCAGGCGTTGGCCGATCGTCGCAACAGCCAGCGCGCCGCCACCGAGCGCGTCGATCTGCTGCGCTTCCAGGCCGACGAGCTCGGCAAGGTGAATCTCGTGCCGGGCGAGGAGGAGTCGCTCGTCGGCGAGCGGGCGCGGCTCGTGCACGCCGAGCGGCTCGGCACCCTGGCGACGTCGGCGGAGTCGGGGCTCTACTCGGGCGAGACGGCCGCGGTGGATTCGCTCGGACGGGCCCTCGGCTTCCTGCGTGAGGCGGAGCGCGTCGATCCGGCCATCGGACGCATCCGTGGTCTCGTCGAGGCGGCGCTCGCCGAGCTCGAGGAGGCAGGCGGCGAGCTCGGACGCTACGTGCGCACGCTCAGCCCGAATCCGGCGCGGCTCGAAGCCGTGGAGGACCGGCTGGCCGATCTGGCCCGGCTCAAGCGCAAGTACGGCGCCACCGTCGACGAGCTGATCCGCAAGCGCGAAAGCCTGCTCGCCGAGCTGACGGCGGCGGGCGAGGGCGACGAGGCGCTCGCCGGGCTCGTCGCCGAGGTCGAGGCCGCGGAGCGCGACGCGCTCGAGTGGGCGAAGCGGCTGTCGGTGGAGCGCCGCCAGGTGGCGCACTCGCTCGAGAAGTCGCTCGTCACCGAGCTGCGCCAGCTCGCGATGGAGGGCTCGCGCTTCCAGGTGCGCTTCGCCGACACCGACGACAAGAGCGTCGGACCGACGGGACGCGACGAGGTGGAGTTCTACCTCGCCGCCAACCGCGGCGAAGAGGTCCGCGCGCTGGCGCGGGTGGCGTCGGGCGGCGAGCTGTCGCGCATCATGCTGGCCTTGAAGACGCTGACGGCGGCCGACGAGCACGGCGCCATGCTCATCTTCGACGAGGTCGACGCCGGCGTGGGTGGTGCCGTGGCGGAGGTCATCGGGCGCAAGCTGCGCCAGCTCGGCCGTCGCCGCCAGGTGCTGTCGGTGACGCATCTGCCCGTCATCGCGGCGTTCGCGGAGCATCACATCGTGGTCGCGAAGCGCGTGATCGAGGGGCGCACGGTGTCGTCGGCGCGGCCGTTGTCGTCGGCCGATCGGGTGACCGAGCTTGCGAGAATGCTTGGCGGCGCGCGTGTCACGCGCGAGGCCCAGCAGCACGCGGAAGAGCTCCTGGCGAGCGCCGCGGCGAGCCCCGCGCGGGCCACCGGACGCGCCGGGACTGCGCCTTGACGCCAACTGACGATACGGATAGCCCGTTGCGACCCGACCGATCCAGGAGGTGTTCACAATGCTAGCAGGAGGACGTGTCATCGTGCGTGCCGCGATGGGCCGGTATCTCCCGGTCATGCTGGCCGCCGCGGTGGTGGTGGGAGGGGGCGTCGCCGCCCGCTCGACGCTGCACGAGCTGCACGAAGCCCGGAAGGAACTCGACTGGGTGCATGCGCGGCTCGTGGAGAAGCGAGCGCTGGTCCGCCGGCACCAGGACGAGATCGCACTGCTCGCGGGCTCGGTCGAGCGCGTGACGCGGCAGGCGCAGGGCGCGCGTGAGCGGGCGGCGCAGCTGCGTCGGGTGGCGCATCTGGAGGAGAGCCGCGAGCTCGAGATGTCGCCGCTCAAGCCGGACGTCATCCCCGACAGCGGCCAGCCGCTGTACTCCGAGGCGGGCAGCCTGGCGCTGCAGCAGCTGGCATGGCTCGAGGGCCAGACGGCGTCGATGAACGAGTCGGTGGTGTTGCTGAGCACCCTCATGAAGGAGAGCAAGGCCAGCCGGGGCAGCATTCCCAGCCGCTGGCCCGTGCGTGGCAACGTGACGTCCGACTTCGGCATGCGTCGCGCCCCGCTCGGCGGCGGCTCCGACTTCCATCCCGGCGTCGACATCAAGGCGACGATGGGCACGCCCGTCACGACGACGGGGGCGGGCGAGGTCGTGTACGCCGGCTACATGGCAGGCTACGGCGCCATGGTGATCGTCGACCACGGGGCCGATCTCAAGACCGTCTACGCCCACCTCTCGCGCATCTACACCGAGGTCGGTCGCCGCGTCCGGCAGGGCGAGGTCGTGGGTGCGGTCGGCAACACCGGTCGTGCGACGGGGGTCCACCTGCACTACGAGGTCCGCCTGGCCGGCCAGGCCGTCGACCCCGGCTGCTGGCTCGCCAGCGGTGCCGGCGCGTCCCGCCCGATCTCGTTGACCAGCGGGGGGTAGCCGGCTATACGGGGCGTCCTTTCGTCCCGTTCCCAACCGTGTGGGGCCGTAGCTCAGTTGGGAGAGCGCTTGAATGGCATTCAAGAGGTCGTCGGTTCAATTCCGTCCGGCTCCACTTTTCTTCTCTCGCTCATTCGCTCGGTCGTTGCTACGTTTTTCCGCTTCTGAGGCTTAGTCCCGCGTCCCGGTCCTGACGCCGATTTCGGCGGAGTGTGCGGGAAGTGTGCGGGTTGGGAGCACCGTGCTCCCGTCGCTCCTGTTCGGCGCTTGAGACCTGCCATACCCGAGCGCAGCCTGGAGCTGTGACGAGGAAGCAGCGCTCCGTCGTGCGGATGGGCGCCATCGTCGTGGCGGGAATTCTCGCCCAGCCCCTCATCTTCCCGGACTCGGACCTATCCATCGACGCCCCTCCGTGGCTGCCCGGTGGGAACGTCACGCTCCTGCTGCTCTTGTGCGTGCTCACCTGGGTGCTGGCCCGTCGCGTCGCACGCGACCCCACGCTGCCCCCCGTCCACCGGCGACGCGCTCTCCTGTGCATCGCAGTGCCCGTCGCCAGTCGCGCCGTCTACACCGCGCTGCGGCTGTTCCTGGAGCCCCTGCCCGGCGCCATCATCGTGCTGGAAGCCATCGCGTTCATCGGCATCTTCGGGTGCAGCTACATCTTCGCCGGACAAGAGCCCGCCAGCGCCCTGGGCACCTGAGCCCCGCTCCCGCGCCGTCTGCTCCGCCGCGCGCTCGGCGTCCTTCATGGCGATGTGGACGGCAAGTGGTCTAGGCAGCGAGGTCAGGGGTTCAACTCCCCTCGGCTCCACTCCCCAACTGCTGCGCATCCGCCCGAGATCTGCGGCGTGGTGTCCCTGGGCACCAGGACGCATTGACGCCGGACCGCGCGGCTCCGTATGGCGGGGCTGGCCGTGCGAATGGAGAGCAGCCGCATCTCGACGAAACGGAGCCCCCTGCGACTCGCGGCGACGTGCGTCGCGTGCTGTGTGGCGCTCGTCTGCGGGGTGCGACGGGCGAGTGCGACGCGTCGGGCCGGTGGGGGCCTCGCCATCGGCATCCTGGCGTACCAACCATCCACGCCGACGCTGAACCTCGACGGCGCGACCGGTGTCGCGTCGGACGCGTCGGGTGCGATCTACGTGACCGGGAACACGTCCTCTCCAGACTTCCCGACCACGCCCGGAGCCATGCAGCGCTCTCTGCGGGGCGGCACCTTGCTCGGCAGAGACGCGTTCGTCGTGAAGATCGATGCCGACGGTCACGTCGTGTACTCGACCTATCTCGGCGGCTCGGACGACGATTCGTCGGGCGGGATCGCCGTCGATGCCGACGGCAACGCCTATGTCGTCGGCACGACGCAATCGCTCGACTTCCCGACGCTCCACGCGCTCCAACAGCCCCGACCCGAGGCACGCACGACGGCGTTCGTCACGAAGCTCGACCCGACGGGGCGAGCGACGTTCTCGACGTACCTTGGCGGCGGTGGCGCGAGCGGGGCGGCCGCGGTCGCCGTGGATGCGTCCGGCCTCGTCTACGTCGCCGGATTCACCACCTCGCCCGACTTCCCGACGACGATCACTCCGTGTCGGAGCGACCCCGATGCGTTCATCGTCCAGCTGTCCCCCACGGGGTCGCTCGGCTTCGCCACGTGTCTCGGGGGTAGCGAGGACGACACTGCCAGCGGGCTGCACGTCGATGCCTCCGGTGTGTACGTGGCCGGCACGACGCGCTCGACCGACTTCCCCACAACGCCGGGCGCGTTTCAGCGCGAGCTCCGACGACGCGACGAGGTCCGTGGCAACGGCTTCGTCGCGAAGCTCGATGGTCACGGTCGCACGCTGCTCTACGGAACATTCCTGCCCATCGACGGCGCCAGCGGGCTCGCCGTCGATGGTGGCGGTGCGGCGTACGTGACGGGGCAGGTGACGTCGGCGACGATGTGGGCGTTCACCACGACGCCCGGTGTCGTGCAGCCTGCTCCGGGAAGCGACATCGATGCCGCCGTCATCAAGCTCGACGCCCTGGGGCAGGACCTCGTCTACGCGACGTATCTCGGGGGGACGGGATGGGACGGTGGAACGGCGATCGGCGTCGACGCCACCGGCGCGGCCTACGTCGCCGGCGAAACGCAGTCGTTCGATTTCCCGACGACGCCGGACCCTTTGCGGGGCTACGTCGGCCTGTTCGACAGCTTCGTCGCGAAGCTCGATCCCGCCGGGGCGACCCTCGTGTACTCGACGTATCTCGGGTCGGACGGCGCGGCGGGGATCGCGACTGGACCCGGTGGAGTCGCGAGCGTGGTCGCCTTCACCTTTCTCGACCTCCCGACGACTCCGAATGCGTTCGTTCCCACCCGGGATGGCAGTGACGCCTACGCTGCAACCCTTGCCGCCGATGGCTCGCACCTTCGCTATGCCACCTATCTCGGCGCAGGGGCGCCGGCGCCGGCCCCGCCCGCCCGCACACCCCCCACCGGAAGGGCACGCGCCTGCGAGCGGCGCGTCGCTGCCGCGGCCGCTCGTCTCGTCCACGCCATCGCGCGCTGCCGGGCGGACCTGGCGAGCGCCGCGCACGAGCGCGCGCCCGAATCCGGCGAGACCTGTGAGCGCAGCGCGCGAGCACGATACGACGGTGCACTCGCGCGCCGGCGCGGCTGTCCCAGCTGCCTGGTCGCGAATGCGCCGGCCGTGGCCGATACGCTGCAGGCCATTCTCCGGGCCGTCAACGCCGAGTTCTACCGCGTCGGGACCGAGTCGCTCAGTCCGGACGGGTCGATCACGGGATTCGTGCCGCCGTCGTCGGACGTGCTGCGGTGTGAGGTCCGATTGATGCGAACGGCCGCGACGTCGTTCTCGGAGCGGCTCACGTGTCTCGGAAAGACGGCCGGCGAGATGGCCGCGTGCACCGGGAAGCATCGGGGTCGCACGCCGTCGCTCGCGCGGTGCCCCGACACCCTGCGGATCGGAGCGCCGGGCGCAGTACGATATCGCGCGGAACATACGGCCAGCGCCGTCGCCGGCAACGTGTACTGTGCGGGACGCTGAGCCTCACAGCGAGCGCAGATACGCGATCAGCGCATCGAGATCGCTCGCCGACAGCCCCAACGCCGCCCCATGTCCGGTCCCCGGGACCGCCAGCGGCGCCGTCAGTACCGCCCGCATCGCATCCTTCGCCGTCACCGTGAGGTGCTGCTCCGGCACCGGCGTCCCCGACGGATTGAGCGGGCTCTGCAGCTGGGCGCAGCAGCCGGCGCTGCCCGGCGTGCACCCGGGCGCGAAGACGGGATCGACGCCCACCGCACCGAGCCCCGCGGCGCCGCTCACGAGGAGCGGGAAGGTGTCCCAGATGCCGCGCAACGTCGGCACGCTGAAGCCGGCGCTGCCGTCCGAGCCGGGCGGGCGGTTCAGGTCCTGACACTGGCTGCGGAGCGGGATGAAGATGGGCGTGCTGGTCTCGCGCATGCGCACCGGCGCGCCGAGCGTCGAGCTGTCGAAGGCGCGGAGCTGGTCGATGGTGAACATCGGTTCGGGGTGACACGTCTGGCAGGCGAGCTCGTCGAACACGGCGGCGCCGCGGACCGCATCACCGGTGCCACCGCCCGGGAGCGGGACCGACGTCGAGAACGAGCCGTCGGCGTTCAGGTTGGGATTCGGGAAGAACGTGATCGCTTTCGCGTAGAGGGCATTCTGCTGGTTCTCGCTGTCGCTCGTGACGGTGCAGCTACCGCCCCCGAAACAGAAGGGATTGCCGTTGATCTCGATGCACGGAATGCACGGGATCGGCCCGCCACGCTCCGCCTGCACGACGATGTCGGTGAACGACAGCAGATCGGGGACGAGCTGGTCCTGTAGCAGCGGCGTGAAGTCGCGCGTGCCGCGCACCGAGAGCACGCGACGCAGCCGCGGCCCGCGGACGTCGGCCTCGAAGAAGACGCCGTCCTGGTGGTCGTCGATGTGGCAGGTGGCGCAGCTGACGCCGGTCTTCTTCACGTCGGAGAAGAACTCGATCTGGCCGAGCCGACGATCCCGCTGTGGCGTGTCCGTGCCGAAGGCGCCGGGGAACGACGCCGTGTGCTGGACGGTGATCAGCGCGGCGTTCGCGGGGCTCACGTCGACCTCGGCGATCGACGTCGTGAACTGGTTCACCACCCAGAGCGTGTCGCCGTCGTCCGAGAGCGTGAGCCCGCGCGGGCCGTTGTGCAGGCCGTTCGGGTTGTTCGTCGAGCAGCACGCCACCGGGAGACCCTCGACGAGGCTCGGGCATCCGGTGCAGTTGGCGTCGACCGAACACGGCACGCCGGGGCTCTGCGTGAACGCGGCGCACACCTTCGCGCCGAACGAGCCCACCGCGGGCGGCAGTGAGAGCGACGGCGTCGGGATGCTCGGCGGAGGTAGCCCGACGACCGCCAGCTCGGCCGGGACGCCGGCGGCGAGCGCCGCCGTGTCGAGCACGGCGACGGTGCCGCTGCCCTGACACGTGACGTACAGCCGACCGCGCGCATCGTCGAGCGCCATCAACTCCGGGTCGGTGCAGGACGAGCGGTTGCGATTGAACAGATCGAACGCGACGTGGGCGAGGACCGTGTCGGTGGCCGCGTCCACGACGGTGATCGTCGGGTTGATGATGGCGCCGCCCGTCTGCACGACGCCCTGGCGCGGCCCGGTCTGTGGCCCGATGCTGGTGAGGAACACCAGGCCGAGGGTGTCGCTGTACACGATACCGCGTGGCGCGCGGCCGCCGATGACGAAGGGCTCCCAGCCGTCCGCCCGGCCGCCGACGATGTCGTCGGTGGCGCGCGGTGCGACGGTGTCGATCACCTGGTTCTCCGTCGGGCTGCCGGGTGCGATGTCGACCACCGACAGGTCGGCGCTCTGCACGTTGGCGACATAGAGCCGGGTGTCGGCGGCGTTGGTGACCATCCCGCGCGGGTTCACGCCGACGTCGATGGCGCCGATCAACACGGGTGCGTCCCGCCGCGGGCCGGCGATGTCGAGCACCTGCACCTCGTCGAGGTTCTCGTTGCTCAGGTACGCGCGCGTCCCGGCGCGATTGAACTCGATCTCGGTCTCCATGCGCAGGCGCCCCGGGACGCCGAGCGTCGCCCCCGTCACGCGGGCGACCTCCGTATCGGTCGCGGGGTCGACGATGGAGAACGAGTCGTCGAAGCGGTTCACGATCCACGCGCGCACGGCGCCGCCGGCGGCGAGCACTTCGACGTGGAAGGGATTGTCGCCGACGGGGATGCCCTGGATGCCGCCCTGCGCCGGATTGCGATCGACGAACTGTCGCGTGCCGGTGTTGTAGACGAGAACCTCGTCGCGCTGCTGCGGCGTCACGTACAGCTTGGCGGCGCACGCGCCCGACCCGATGCCGCTGCACGCAGCGGCCGACTGGCACGGCGTGCCGTCGTCGCAGACGCCGAAGGGCGCCGGCAGCACGGCCGCGGAGTTCGGGTTCAGGAAGACGAGGTCGTTGAACAGCGTGAGCTTCTGATCACCGTGGACGCAGGTTCCGGCGCCGGGCGGGCAGTCGAGATCGTCGGTGCAGGCGGTGGGCGAGGCGGGGCCGTCCACCTGGCAATGACCGATGTCCGGCGGCAGCGAGGGCAGCGCACTGGGGTTGATGACGCGTGCGACCAGCTCACGCTGGATGCCGGTCGGCACTGGCAGGCCCGCGGGCACCAGCGCCGTCGCCTCGGTCGAGGACGCCAGGGTCATGGGAAGGGTCGCGACCACTGCCGTGGTCACCTTGTCGGTGAGCTGGACGACGGCACCGGGCGCGAAGTCCTCGCCGAAGAGCTGGAGGCCGAAGCTGGTGGCGTTGTGGAGCACGCTCGGTCCCACCGCGTGCAGGATGGCCTGCGTGCCGGACGGTGGTGCGCAGGTGCAGTCGGCCTGGCACAGGCCGGGGCAGGCGGCGTCGTCGGGGACGTCGCACTGCTCGGACGGCGACTGCTTCACGCCGTCGCCGCAGTCGGGGATCGTGCCAACCACGGCGCCGGCGCCGACCTTCACCTGCCGTCCGACGAACGCGCCATGGAACGTCGCCGGGGTTCGGGACGCCGACTTGAGATTGACGATGGCGAGCGGCGCGTGCACGACGGCGCGGACGTCGGCGCCCGGCCGCCCGACGACGACGGTGCTCTTGCCCGCGAGCTCGAAGCGGAGCGTGCCGCCGGTGACGCCGATGCGATCCGCGCCGAGCACCGCCCGCGTCCGGATGCGAACGACGCAGGTACCGGCGGCTTCGCACGACACGGTCGCGGCGGTGGCCCCGCCGCCCTTCACGGAGAGCGTGTCCACCTGGACGACGCCGGACTGGAGGACGAGGGACCCGCCCGGCGGCACCTTGATGGCGTGATACGACCCGGGTGGGAGCGTGACGCTGCCGCCCGCCGGCACGACGACGTCGGGCCCCGTGCCCGACACGACCGGCGGCGCGGGAAGCGCCAGCACGGGCAGGGTCACCCCGTCGTGCTCGGTCCCGAGGACCGCCGAGCTCGAGGCCTTGAGGTCGTTGCTGAAGATGTCGCCCTGCACGACGCTGGCGCCGCCGACGCGGACCGTGTCGCCCACCAGCGCGACGGGAGCGCTCGTCGTCACGCGGCCGGCGATGACGACCAGGGCGTTGCCGCCGACGTCACCGTCGAGCACGCTCGCACGGGACCCCACCGTCACCTTCTGGTCGCCGAAGACGACGTAGTCGGCGAGCAGACCTGACTGGGCGAGGGCGAGGCCGGGCCCGCCCAGCACGCACGTGACGACGACCGCGGCGAGCGACCCGACCATGGCGATCCCCCCTGGGCGCGCTGTGCCCACGGACGTCGCCCGCTGTCAATAGATTTCTCTTCCGGCCTACCAGCGCTTCACTTCGGGTAACACTTCGGCGGCGAAGCGCCGCAGGCTCGCCTCGGCCTTCGCCGCCGGCAGGAGGCCGTAGCGCGGAATGACCGACAGCTCGAACGGCCCGATCGTTTCCCAGCGCTCGCGCAGCTTGCCGAGGATCCGCTTCGGCGATCCCCAGCTCTGCACGTCGAGATACATCGCGGCCTGATCCTCCTTGCCGATCGACTTCAGGATGTCGCTCGCCTGCGCGTACATCTCGTAGCCGCGGACGCCGGCGAAGTGGCTGCCCATGATCTCGTAGTGCTCCATCACGGTCAGGTAGTACTCGACCATGTGCTTGCGGGCGACGTCTTCCGCCTCGGCGTCGCTCTCGCCGCAGTACATGATGTCGCTGGTGAGCGGCGGCGGGGGTGGCCCGTCGTGCGTCTCGTGCCAGACGCGCTGGTAGGCGGCGTAGTTGCTGTCCTTCCACATCGCCCACGGCATCTGCGAGAAGATCGCGAGCCTGGCGCCGATGCGTGCCGCCTGCTCGACCGACTCCGGCGACATGCCGATGCAGTAGAGGCGATCGCGGAAGCCGCGCAGCGGGCGCGGCCGGATGTCGACGCGTGCCTGGGGGTAGTAGGGACCGTCGCCCTCGATCCAGCCGCGGTCGCAGGCGTCGAGGATCATGCGCGCCGCCTCGTCGAAGCGGTCGCGCGACTCGGCCATGTCGATGCCGAAGCCGGCGTACTCGCGTCGTGCCAGGCCGCGGCCCAGGCCGAGCACGGCGCGTCCGCCCGAGAGATGGTCGAGCAGGACGATCTGCTCGGCGACGCGCACCGGGTCGTGCCACGGCAGGATGAACGCCCCGGTCCCGAGACCGATCCGGCTCGTCTTGGCGGCGAGCCAGCTCAGGAACTGGGCGTTGTCGGGGCACGCGGCGTAGTCGAAGAAGTGGTGCTCGACGGCGAACACCCGATCGTAGCCGAGTGGCTCGGCCAGGACGGCGAGCCCGGTCTCGGCAGCGAGGTGTACGTCGTCGGCGAGGCGCCCGGCGTAGTTCTGGAAGATCAGCTGGAGGGACACGTCCATGACGGGCGCCAGTACCACGCGCCGGCCAGAACGGGCGAGCCCGCACGCCCCTGATCAGGAGTGCGACCCAAGACCATGTCTCAGGTCGCGCGGGACGGGTCGCTCCACGCTCGCGGTCTTATCCGACCCAAGACATGGTCTTGGGTCGCTTCCTAGTGCCGGCGGCCGCCCTTGACGCGCTTCGCGCTTCCCTTGCGCTCCTGCTTCTTGCGGGCCTTGTGCTTGCGGGCGGCGCGCACGCGCGCCGTCTTCTTGCGGTTCCTGGTCTGGGCCATTGGTCTCGTCCCCCTGAGCGAATTGCGGTGCAGGCCTTGGTATGTGCCCGCGGCGGCGTTGTCCACCGCCGCGGGCCCCGAGGGTTACCGCACCGCGCGGACGAAGTCGCCGCTGGCCTTGAGCAACCCCGGGAACGGCTCGCCCGCCGCGAACGAGACGTCCCACGCCGCGGTGACCACGTCGACGTCGGTGGTCGACGACCAGTAGCCGAACTCGATCGTCGGCCCGAAGATCGGATCGATCGTGGGGGTGAAGGCGAGGTCGATGATCGACTCCAGCTCGGCCGGCTCGCCGGTCGGCGTCCCGCAGCAGCCGCCACCCGCCGACGACGGCAGACGCCAGTCGGAATGACCGGCGAACGCGGCGTCGTTCAGGGCGTCGACCCAGCCCCAAACCGTGTTGGTGGCGCCGACGCTGCCGCTGTCGACGTTGCAGGTGCCGTCTCCCACGCCGCACTGCTCGCAGCCGTCGACCCAGTTGACGGCCGGCGTCTGGGCCTTGCACAGCGTCTCGGCGTCGAGCGTGGGCTGGCAGAGCGTCGACGGCGACAGCGTGCAGGTGCCGGACCACGAGTAGACGTTGTCGACGTCGTGCAGGAGCGCGCCGTTGGCGCTGCCGTCGGCGCCGTCCTTCTTTTCCCACTGCAGGCCCGTGCAGGTGTCGCGGATCGTGCCGTCCCCCCAGTCCTGGAAGCATCCCGAGAGCAGGGTCGTGGTGGTCGTCGAGCTGCTGGTGGTGGTCGTCGTGGACGACGATGTGGTGGTGGTCGAGGGGACGAGGCAGGTGCCTTCGACGGCGGGGCGCGACACCTTGAACAGGGCGCCGCCGTTGTTGACGACGCGACCGTCCGCACCGAAGCGGACGCTGTACGAATCGCCGCCGCCCAGCGCCAGCAACATGCAGCCGTCGGTCCCCGGATTGGGCGGTGTCACCGTCAGCGCGCCGAGCTTGCCGATCACCAGCGCGACGATCCGGAACACGCCGCCGCCGGTGCGCTTGATCTGGACGCGCTTCACGGGGCCGTTGTCGCCCTTGGCGTCGGTGTACTTGAAGCCTTTGGCGGCGCTGCCGGACCAGAAGGCCTTGCCCGTGCTGCTGGTGCCGACGGGCAGGGTGAACGTCTGGCTGGTCGGAACGGCGCCGTTGGCGGTGACCGTGAGCGTGGCGCCGCTCACGACGGGATCGCCGACGATGGTGTTCGGACTCCCCGTCTCCTTGGCCTTGCCGACGACCTTGCGCTTGTCGGGGGTGCTCGGGTTCTTCACCAGCAGGATGCTGCCGAGAATCGTCTGATCGGCGGCGTGCGCGACGAACGCCATGAGGGACAGGAGTACGGCCAAGCGGAACGAACGCATCGAGGGACCTCCAGGGTGTGCGGGTGGGGCCCGGACCGTACTCGGCGCCGGAGATTCGGGTCAAGGAGGAATCGGGCCAGAATGCGGTCTGCCTCAGGCCCGCTCGACGGTGAGGAGCGTCACCGGCTCGTCGAGCCCCTTCACCGTACGACGACCGGCCGGCTCGAATCGCAGCCCCGTCGCCACGGCATGGGCCGCAAGCTCCTGTGTGACGAGCAGCTCGTGCGGGACGGCGAGCTGGGCCACGCGGGCCGCCAGGTTGACGATGGGACCGTAGTAGTCGCCGCCGCGGACGAGCAGGTTGCCCGTCGCCAGGCCGCCGCGCGGCTTGACGGACGGGTCGCCCGCGAACCGCTCCACCAGGGTCAGCGCGATGTCGCACGCCGCCCCCGGCTCGCGCGTGACGAACATCACCTCGTCGCCGATGAGCTTCACCAGGCGGCCGTCGCGCGTCGTCACCACGTCGTGGGCGGTCTCTTCGAAGCGCTCCACCACCTCGCGCAACTCGTCCGACGACACCCGGTGCGCCAGCGTCGTGAAGCCCACCATGTCGATGAAGCCGATCGTCATGCGGGCCATGCCGATCGACGTGCGGGGGCCCGTCTCACGGAACCGGCGGATGGCCGACTCCACGTGCGGCCGGAAGAGGCCGCGCATGATGGCCTGGACCTGTTCGAGGGACTCCGTCGCCCGGAGGTTCTGTTGGGCGAGCTCCAGCTCGGTGACGCCGGAGGCCCGCATCGGGCCCTCGACGTTGATCTGGAAGAGCGCCACCGCGGCTTCGGCGACCGTGGCCAGGGCGGCGCCGACCGTATGGATGAATCGGCGCGTGGCGGTCTCCCCGAACATCGAGCCCCCGCCGCGCAACGCCGCGAACAGCGGGACGTCGTTCTCGGTGTAGGCGAGGTCGTCGGCGGAGACCTTGAGGCCGGCGGCGAGGCTGAGCGCCAGGACCTCCGCCGCGGAGACGCCGATGCGCGCCGCCAGCTCCGCCGCCGTGATGCGACGCCCGGGCTCGAGGGCCAGGTCGCCGGCGAGCCCCGTCAGCGACGTCTCGCGTTGCGCCCGCACCATCTGCTCGATGGTGATGCCGCGCGCCGTGAGCCAGTCGAGCAGGGCGAGTCGGTCGGCCGCGTTCGGCGCCGCGGGGTCGTAGAGTCCGGCGGCCTGATACGACGCGGCGTCCATCGCTGGTCAGTCCTTCGAGCTGTACTTCCGTCGTGCGGGGACGTGGACCAGTCGGTCCTCGTCGGCGATCCATGCCGTGAGCTGGCCGCCCCAGACGCAGCCCGTGTCGAGGCCGCGTCCACCGGGTATCCGCACGAGCCCGTTGCGTGCCCAGTGGCCCCAGGTGACCGTGCGCGCGGTGCCGTGACGCGCCACCCAGTGCTCGTACCAGGGCGAGAACGGCGGACCGGGCGGCGGGTAGTCGCGCGCCGGCCGCCGGCCCTTGGCGTCGCAGTATCGGACGCGGGTCGCGAAGGCGACACGCTCGTCGTCGGCATCCGTCGGCGCCAGGGGAGACAGCACGGCGGCGGGATCGTCCCACGCGGGATGCAGCCCGGCGTGCACGGCGACGACGTCGTCCCAGACGCGGCAGAGCGGGCGCGCCCGCAGCCAGCTGACGAGGTCGTCGCGGTCGGGGGCGGCGAGGACCGCGTCGAGGGTATCACCCGGACGTGCGGTGCCGATGCCGTCGGCGAGACGCAGGAGGTGGATGTCGTGGTTGCCGAGCACGCCGCCGGCGTCGAGGCGTCGCAGCAGCCGCAACGTGCCGAGCGAATCGGGCCCGCGGTTCACCAGGTCGCCGACGGGGTGCAGCTCGTCCGACGACGGGTCGAACCGCACCGCCGCGAGCAGGTCCTCGAGCTCGTCGCGGCACCCCTGGATGTCACCGACGAAGATGCGCCGCATGGTCGCGCGTCAGCGTCGGGGCCCGAAGCTGCGGGTGCGTCCGCGGCCGCCGGGGCCTGCCTGTGGGCCGCGCGGCGTCTCGCCGCTCGGACGCGCCGGGGCGGCCGTGGGACCGCGTCGTTCGGCCTTCGCCTTCGCGCGTGCCCGCTCCTCGGCCTTGCGCGCGCGAATGGCGGCGATGCGTTCCTGCACCGGAACCTCGAACCGCTCCGCGGCGCGCTTCGTGTAGTCGAAGCCGGGCACCGTCACGCGTGGCAGGCGCTTGCCGATCGCGCGTTCGATGTTGCGCAGATCGCCTTCCTCGTCGGGCGACACGAAGGTGAACGCGTCGCCGGTGGCGTCGGCACGTCCGGTTCGGCCGACGCGATGGATGTAGTCCTCGGGCATCGCGGGCACGTCGAAATTGACGACGTGGCTCAGGTCCTCGACGTCGATGCCGCGCGCGGCGACGTCGGTGGCCACCAGCACGCGGAAGCGGCCGCTCTTGAAGCCGGCCAGGGCCTCGGTGCGCTGCGCCTGCGAGCGGTTGCCGTGGATGCGCGCCGACGACACCTTGTGCTTGTCGAGGAACTCGGCCAGCCGGTTGGCGCGGTGCTTCGTGCGCGTGAAGACGAGCACGCTCTTCAGGTCGCCGCGCTGGAGCAGCTCCCAGAGCAGCCCGGTCTTGAGATCCTGCGGCACGGGATAGATCGCCTGCGTGATCCCCACCGCCGGCGCCGACTTGCGCTCGAGGTTGACCGTCACCGGATTCTTCAGCATCTCGCGCGCGAGCTGGACGATGGGCGGCGGCATCGTCGCGGAGAAGAACAACGTCTGGCGGAGCGCCGGCAGGTGGCGCAGCACGCGACGGATGTCGGGCAGGAAGCCCATGTCGAGCATGCGGTCGGCCTCGTCGAGCACCAGCACCTCGAGCCCGGCGAGCTTCGCGTACGGCATGCGGAAGTGGTCGAGGAGACGGCCGGGCGTGGCCACCATGACGTCGACGCCACTGCGGAACGCGTGCTCCTGCGGCCCCATGCCGACACCGCCGAACACCGCCGCCCCGGAGAGCGGTGTGTGCGTGGCGAGCTCGGCGAGATGCTGGTCGATCTGGGCGGCCAGCTCGCGCGTGGGCGTCAGGATCAGGGCGCGCGTCGTGCCGCGCTTCTTTGGTAGCAGCCGCTGCATGATGGGCAGCAGGAATGCCGCCGTCTTGCCGCTGCCGGTCATGGCGCAGGCGAGGACGTCGCGGCCTTCCATGGCGGGCGGGATGGCGTCCTTCTGGACGGGGGTGGGTCGGGTGAACCCGAGCTCACGGATGGCGCGCATGAGCGCGGGGTCGATACCTAGATCACTGAACGGCATGTCCGCGCAGGTGTATGGGAGGGGGTCCCGCAGCGCAACGGAGCGTGTCAGGCCGCCTGCTGGTCGTTCCGGGCGCGGAGCGTGGGGGCGCGACAGGGCAGGGTCACCTCGAAGGTCGTGCCCTCGCCGAGGCGCGACTCGAGGTGGACCGAACCGCCGAGAACCTCCACCAGCTGCTTCACGATACTGAGTCCGAGCCCGACGCCACCCGTGGCGCGCGTGCTGCTCGCACCGACCTGACGAAACGGCTCGAAGACGTGCTGCATCTCGTCTGGTGGGAGGCCCGGCCCCGTGTCGGTGACCTCGATCACGACCGCGCCCGGGACGGTGGCGGGACGCGCCGTCACGGTGACCGCGCCCTGATCCACGAACTTGACGGCGTTGTCCACCAGGTTGCGGACGATCTCCTGCACCTTGGTGCGGTCGGTTTCGAGGAGCGGCAGGTCGGGCGCGATCATCACGCCGAGGGCCAGGTGTCGGCGTCGAAGCGCCGGGCGGTAGAGGACCTGGAGGTCGGTGAGCAGGGGGCCCAGGTCGAACCGCTCGGAGCGGACGGTCACACGGCCCGAGCTGAGACGCGCGAAGTCGAGGACGTCGGTGACGAGGTGCAGCTGCAGCTCGGAGTAGTGGCGTACGGCCGCCAACATCGAGCGCTCGTCGTCCGACAGTCGTTCGGCGGCGGCGTCGGCCAGCATCTCGGCGTATCCGAGGATGACGTTCAACGGCGTGCGCAGCTCGTGCGACATGGTGGCGACGAACTCCGACTTGAGCCGGTTCGCCTCCTGCAGCTCGTCGACGCGGCCCTCGAGGGCCATGCGGTTGCGTGCCACGCTCTCGGCCATGGCGTTGAACGATCGCGCGAGGCGGCCGATCTCGTCGCGGGTGCCGACGGAGACCCTCGTGGTCAGGTCTCCCGCGGCAATCCTGTCGGCGGCGGCGGCGAGCGAGGCGAGCGGGCGTGTCAGCACGCGGGCCAAAATCAGCGCGGCGAGCACGCCGACGAGCGTGAACAGCGCGGTTCCCCACGTCGCCGTCGTCAGCCGCTGCCGCCACAGCGCGTCCAGCGATGCCGTCGACATGCCGATCACGACGCGGCCCTCGACCCCGATCGGGGCGACCAGCTCCCACCGATCGGGCGGCACCACCAGCGGGCCGGTCTGATCGAGCGGTGGCGCCGGGCCGGCGGTCGCCTCGCCCACCGACGCGAGGAGCAGTCCGTGGCGATCGAAGATGCGGCACGACACCACGTCGCTCTCGAAGCGGACCTGCTCGCAGAGCTGCGCGAGCGCCTCGACGCCGCCACCTGCCATGCGCGACATCGCGCCGCGGGCGACGTGATGCGCCGCGGCCTCTCCACGCTCCGCGAGATGACGGCGCATGTGACCGAGGTCGCGCTGCGACAGGATGACGCTCTGGGCGATGCAGACGAGGCCCACCAGGACCGACGTCGCGATGCCCAGGCGTGCGGAGAATCCGAGAGGATGCATGAGGTGAACGCGCCGTCGCGCCCCGCTGACAGCAAGGCCCATGCCTGCCAAGGGGTTCCGGCGGTCGCCACGCGCGTCGGGCACCGATCGTCACGACGACGACGACATGCCATCCCGGTGACGATGCGCGCCGCGGCACCTCACGCTCCCCTGTCGCCCTCGCGCCCGGGCACGGGGCACGGTTATTGCCATGAGCGTCTCTCGCGATGTCACGTGTCGTGCGGATCGTCTGTGTAGCGGTCGCCATGTCGGGTTGTGCGGCATGGCGCGGCTCGGCTCCCGGCATCCCGGCCGATCGCCCGCCGGTGGCGGTGCGCCTCTCCGGTCCGGCACTGGTCGAGCCGTCGGCGCGTGCGGCAGCCGTCGCCGGCATCGGCACGGTCACCCAGCGACGGGTCGACATCGTCGACGACGCGGCGAACGAGGCCGTGCTGCGCGAGCTCGCCGCGCGCGTGCGGCGGGAACGCGCAACGGTGCGGACGTACGATTGGCACGAGCCGCGCTGTGCGAAGCACGTCGATGCGCTGGTGGCGGCGCGTCTCGGCGCCGACGCGGTCTATCGTCTCTCCCTCGGGCCGGGGACGGCCCCGCCCGCGCGCGGGATGCTCGACGTATTCGCCGCGACGCCGACGCCGGTGACGGGTGAGGTGAGTGTACGCGCCATGGATGGCGCGGGCGCACGCGCGCAGACGGCGACGATCGACGGGCCGGACCTGTCGGCAGCCGTGGCTGCCGGTGTCGCCCGTCTGCCGGGACTGCCTGCCCCTCGCTGGGACGCGGTCGCCAATGGGTTGGTGAAGGCCGGGTGTCCGTTCCTCGCGCTCGCGGTCCAGGACCTCCAGCTCCGGGACGCCAAGGCCGGACGTGCCATCCGTGAGCGGGCGCTCGCGGCCATGGCGCGTGCGGTGGGACGACGGACGGCTGCGACCCGTGCTCCCGAACCGTCACCGGCCGCAGTGGCCGAGGAGCCGGCCGTGGCGGTGCCGTCGTCACCCGACACGCGCTACTCGTGCGAGGCGCTCTGCGGACTGCACATGGTCGAGTTGTGCAACAAGGATCGCACCCTCTGGAACCAGAACCTCGTGGCCTGGCAGCGAACGGGATGCGGCACGCGGCGTCCGGAGCCGTTCCTGATGGAGTGCTATCGTCGCCAACGCATATCCGGGACGTTCCAGGACGCATGTGTGCGCCCGTGCGAGGCATCGCCGGACGGACGAAACGCGCTCCTCGACGTGCTCCAGGGCGCCGGCTGCCTCCGCGGTCCGTCTTGAGCGTGGGCCACGTCGCCAGTACCCTGCCAACGACGCCCTCGGGCGCAGGAGGTGGACGATGCGGATCATGATGGTGGCCTTGGCGGTCGCGATGCTCGCGGCGCCGATGGCGGCGGACGCGGCGCTCTGTCGCAACAAGAAGACGGGCACGCTGCAGGTGAAGCCGGTGTGCGCCAAGAAGCTCGTCCCGGCGCTGGCGACCGATCTCGGCGTGGTCGATCCGGACGGTGGGCTCGAGGCGGGCAACGCGGGCATCGGCATCGCCGACGGCGGCGTCACCACGGACCGGCTCGCGCCCGGCGCGGTCACGCCCGAGAAGGTCGGCGTCGTCCCGGCGGCGCGGGTCTCGAGCTCGGTGCCGATCAACATCCCTGGTGCGGCGGAGCCGATCACGCTCACGTTCAACGTCGAGCGCTTCGACACCGCCGACGTGCACGCCAGCGACACCCCGTCCCGCCTCACCGCGCCGCGCGACGGCATCTACATGATCAGCGCGAACATCTCCTGGGCCGGCACCAATGCGGCCGGCGCGCGCGAGCTCTCGATCCGTCGCAACACCACGGCGATCATCCTGCGCGACGTCGTGCAGCCGGTGGCCGGTGGCAACACGACGGAGCAGGCCGTCAGCACGATCGCCGCGCTGGAGCAGGGCGACTTCGTCGAGGTCGTCCTGCGCCAGAACAGCGGCGCCGCGCTGCAGATCTTCTCGTCCGAGGAGTTCACCCCGGAGTTCTCGCTCGCCTACGTCGGCGTGCTGCCGGCGCCGTGAGCGCTCAGCGCCATCCCGCGAAGTAGGGCAGGGCCGCCGCCGTCCGTTCGATCTGGTCGGTGGCGGCCACCAGCTCGCCCATCGAGTCCCAGCGCCCCTCGACCAGCTGCTGATGTGGGCCGTCGGCGAGATGGAACGGGACGTCGACGTCGCCGGCCTTGAGCGTCCGCGTCGGCAGATCGAGCGTGAACGGGATGTCCGGCTGTGCTTCCGCGAGGTCCATCAGGAGCGCCATGTCCGCCTCGTCGACGGTGACGCACGGGATGCCCATGGCGAGACAGTTGCCCTGGAAGATCTCGGCGAACGATTCGCCGACGATGGCGTCGATGCCCTGACCCCAGCGCATGATCGCCTGCGGCGCGTGCTCGCGTGACGAGCCGCAGCCGAAGTTGCGGTTGACGAGCAGGATACGGGCGTTCGCGTAGCGCTCGTGATCGAAGGGATGCACGGTGTTCGCGCGGCGCTGTTGGGCGCGGTCGTCCTCGAAGACGTGGGCGCCGAGCCCCTCGAAGACGACGCACTTCAGGTAGCGCGCCGGGATGATGCGGTCGGTGTCGATGTCGTGGCCGCGAACCGGGATGGCCGGGCCGGTGATCTTGGTACGGGTCGAGTCGATCATGACGAGGCACTCCGATCGGCGGGGATGTCGAACAGGTCGCGGGCGTCGGTGACCTCGCCCTTGATGGCGGCGGCGGCCACCATGACGGGCGACATGAGCAGCGTGCGGCCCGTCGGCGAGCCCTGACGGCCCTTGAAGTTGCGGTTCGAGGACGAGGCGCAGAGCTGATCGCCCTCGAGCTTGTCGGGGTTCATGGCGAGGCACATGGAGCAGCCTGCCTCGCGGAAGTCGAAACCGGCGTTGCGGAAGACCGTGTCCCAGCCGCGCCGGATCATCTCCTCGCGCACCGGCTGCGAGCCCGGCACGACCAGCGCCTTCACGTGCGACGCCACCTTGAACGGGCGCCCCTCGATGTGGCGCACCACCTCGGCGAAGTCGGACAAACGGCCGTTGGTGCACGAGCCGATGAAGGCGACGTCGATCTTCGTGCCGGCGAGCGGGTGCCCCGGCTCGAGGGCCATGTACTCGTAGGCCTCTGCGATGAGCGGCTGCTCACCGGCGGCGAACGAGCTGGTCTGCGGCAGTGCCGCGGTGACGGGCGTCGACTGCGCGGGCGTGATGCCCCAGGTCACCATCGGCTCGATGTCCTCGCCGCGGAGCACGACGACGTCGTCGTAGTGCGCGTCGGCGTCGGAGCGCACCGAGTTCCAGTAGGCGACGGCGGTGTCCCACGCCGCACCCGTCGGCGCGTACTCGCGGCCCTGCAGATACGCGTACGTGGTCTCGTCGGGGTTGACGTACCCGCACCGCGCGCCGCCCTCGATCGACATGTTGCAGAGGGTCATGCGCTCCTCCATCGAGAAGCGGTCGATGACCTCGCCGGCGTACTCGTAGGCGTAGCCCACGCCGCCGTGCACGCCGAGCTTGTTGATGACGTAGAGCGTGACGTCCTTCGCGTAGACGCCCGGACGCAGCCGGCCGTTCACCTCGATGCGGCGCACCTTCAGGCGGTCCATCGCCAGGCACTGGCTCGCGAGCACGTCGCGCACCTGCGACGTGCCGATGCCGAACGCGATCGCGCCGAACGCCCCGTGCGTCGAGGTGTGCGAGTCGCCGCAGCAGATCGTCATGCCGGGCTGGGTGAGGCCCTTCTCCGGGCCGATGACGTGCACGATGCCCTGCTGTCCCGACGTGGGCGGGAAGAAGGGGATGCCGTACTGCGCCACGTTGCGCTCGAGGTGTTGGAGCATCTCCTCGGCCAGCGGGTCGACCAGCGGTCGGGCCTGGCTGTGCGTCGGAATGATGTGGTCGACGGTGGCGAAGGTGCGCTCCGGGTGGAGCACGCCGACGCCGCGGTCCCGCAGCATCGAGAACGCCTGCGGCGACGTCACCTCGTGGATCAGGTGCAGGCCCATCAGCAGCTGCACCTGGCCCGACGGCAGACGGCGGACCGTGTGCGCGTCGAATACCTTCTCGTAGAGCGTCTTTCCCATGTGAGTCTCCGTTGGTCAGTCGGGCTGGCGGGTGGCGTAGGCCTCGAGGCGTGCGACGAGCGCCGCGCTGAAGCGGGTGAAGTCACGCAGCGCCGTGGCGTCGAGGTCCATCCACACCGATTCGATCGCGTCGCGGCGGCTGGCGCGCAGCGCGTCCAGGGTCTTCGTGCCGCGGGCGGTGAGCACGTAGCGGCGCTGGCGGCCGTCGTTCGGCGACACCGACACCGAGATCAGCTTCTTGTCGAGCAGCTGGCGGATGATGCGCGACACGGCGGCCGCGGTGCTCTCGCGGTCGCGCGCGAACATCGACGGCATGAAGTGCTCGGTGGCGATCTCCTCGAGCACGCGCCACTGCTGCTCGCTGAGGCCGGCGCTCTGCGCCAGCTGCAGGCGACGCTGCTGGAACAGGTCGGCCAGCCGCTGCAGCTGGGCAATGGCGCCGTGCACGTCGTCGACCGCGGGCTTCATCGGGGCCCATAGTTAACCGAGGTTAACTATTACGTCAAGCCCACTACCGGATCAGCCGTGCGGATCGGAGGGGATGGCGAAGCGCTCCTGGTAGCGGGCGTAGCGCCGGCGTTCGGTCGCCACGTCGAGCCCGGCGTCGGCCAGGGTGTAGCGATGCCGGCCGTGCTTGTCGCGGGGATTCTCGGCGAGGAACCGTCGCATCCTGGACTCCGCCTCCGCGCTGAGCTCGCGCCCGAAGTGCGCGTAGATGCGACGCACCATCGCGATCTCGTCCGCCAGCAGCTCGCGGAACTGCATGTCGAAGAGCTGGTCGGGGCCGAGCCCGAGACGGTCGCGGCTGGCCATGTTCCGCTCGAGCCCCGCCGCGAGCAGCGTCGTCCACTCGGCGCCGATCTCCTCCGGGACGATGTCGTCGGACGCCAGGCGACGCAGCAGCGAGACCAGGCTGGTCAGGGATGCCACCACCGACAGCGGGTCGCGATGGGTCTGCACGATGCAGGCGTCGGGATAGACGGCGAGGAGCGCGTCGAGCATCCAGAGGTGGCCCGGCGATTTGAGCACCCACTGGTCGGCGGGGCAGCGCCACTGGAAGTACTGCAGCTGGCGGCGATGCGAGGCGTAGAGCGGCCGCATGTCGGCCTGGTCGAGCCACGCCTGGTACGTCGGCACGCGGTGGGTCGTGCTCCAGATCATGCTGGCGAAGTCGAGCTGCATGAGCGCGACGCACTCCTGCGGCAGCATCGCCCCCATGGGATGCATCGACTTGAAGCCGGGGATGAGCCGGTCGACGCCGGCGAGGTGCTTGTCGACGGCGGCGATGCGCGCATCACGGTCGTAGGTGGCGCGCTCGGGCGGTGGCCAGGGGTGCATCACCTCCCACGTCATCGGGACCCGGTTGGCGGGGTCCTGTGCCAGCAGCTCGTGCAGGATGGACGTGCCGGTGCGGGGCAGGCCGACGACGAACAGCGGGCGCGTGATGGGCGCCGCGGCGATCTCCGGATGGCGGCGGTGCGCGTCGACGATGCGCAGCCGGTTCTCGAGCAGACGGAGCAGATCGGTGCGTGCGGTGATGCGGCCGAGCGTGGTGAGGGCGGCCTCACCCTCGAGCGACGCCAGCAGGTGGCGGAGCGGTGTGCGGAACCAGGGATCGCCGAAGTCGTCGAGGCCTGTGGTCCGGCGGGCACGCGCGAGCAGTGCCTCCTCGTCCAGGCCGGGCAGTGCCAGACCGCCGCGGGCGAGCAGACCGCCGACGCCGTTCAGGGCGCGGACGGGAAAGGGCAGGGCATGCGTCGCCGCGGACACCGGGGGGAGTCAAAGCACGAGCAGTCGCCCGCATGCCAGCGCTCAGAGGGCGCGGATGGCCCGGACCGGCGTCGTCAGCAGACGCTCGCGCAGCACGTCGTCGGGGCGGTCGATCGAGTCGACGTAGCCGACGAACCACACGACGATGCGCGCGTACCACGGGTGCGTCCGTACGAAGCGCAGCACGACCTCGGCGCCCTCGGGCCCGGTGACGTCGGTGACGCGCACCCGCAGCCGACGGCCGCCGATCGTCGCCCAGGCGAACGGCTCGGCGTCGACGTTCCGCACCCATGCCGCGCCGCGCCCATAGGCGGGTTGGACGTACCACACCCCGGGCGCCTCACCGACGACGTCGAGCACGACGGCGTGCGGACGCCCGCTGCGCCGGCCGATCGTCTCGAGCACGATCCAGTCGATGCCGACGATGCGCTCGAGCCCGCGGATGCCGACGCGATGCAGGAGGAGCGGCAGGCGGAAGAGCCACCGGCGGAACATGCCAGGACCGCCGGGTGGATTGCGATTTTTCTTGACCGGCGGGGGCATTGTCGTGCTATCCGGGCTCGGTTCCATACAACGTCACTAGCTCCGGTCTATCCGGAGGAGGGTTCGGCATGTCGATCCGTCGGTCCGCCGTCCTGCTGGCACTGGCTCTGTCGGCCGGTTCCGCTGCCGCCCAGTCGCTGTCGACCCCGGCGTTCCTGAACCAGAGCAACCCGAACGAGCTCTTCCTGGGGACGGCCAGCGTCCCGAGCTTCGAGCGTGAGACGAGCGCCAACATCGTCTCCTCGGCGGCGGGCGCGTTCGTGACCCGCTTCGTCGCCCTGGTGACGGCCGACGGCGACGGTGGACCCGGGGCCGGCCTGGGGGAGTCGCTGTTCGCGGACTATACGGTCTCCTTCCTCGCAACGGCCCCCGGAGCATACCGGCTCACGGTCGACACCGCACTGCGTGGTGAGCTCCACCTCGTGAACGATGGCGCGAGCGGCGCGGCAGCCGACATCGGCGCCGTCTCCGGCTTCTCGACCGGCGGCACCGTGATCGCCGGCGGCCTCTCGCTCCCCGACGCGGGCATCGTGGGGGGCTCGTCCGGCGCGTCCTCGCCGATCGACCAGAGCAATGCAGCGACCATCTTCGGCGTGAGCAACGGCGCTCCGGTGGCGCACTCGTTGCGGTTCCAGTGGTCGAACGCCGCGTCGACGGACGCCACGCCCGGTGACGAGGCGGCGGTCCGGCTCGGCGCCACGTCCGACGTCCCCACCGAAACGGCGGGCGACTATCCCGGCAGCCCGGTGCGTGTCCAGGCCGACGACGGACACTTCGTCACCGTCACCATCGAGAGCCTCTGCGGCAACGGCAACCTCGATGCCGGTCCCAGCTACACCGAGGCCTGTGACGACGGGCCGGCAAACGGCCAGCCCGGCTCGTGCTGCACGACCGCGTGCACGTTCGTCACCGCCGGCACCGGCTGCAGCGACGGCAACGCCTGCACCACGGGCGAGACCTGCAACGCCGGCGTGTGTGGCGGCGGGCTCGCGCAGACCTGCCCACTCTGCGAGACCTGCAACCCGTTGGGCGGCTGCATGCAGGGTCCGCGGACCGGCTGCACGGTGCCGACGACGCCGTTCAAGGCGAAGCTGCAGTTGAAGGATCGCACCCCGGACACGGCCGACCTCCTCAACTGGAAGTGGATCCGTGGCGGTGCGACGTCGAATTCGGAGTTCGGCGATCCGCTCACCACCGACGATTTCGCGCTCTGCGTCTTCGGCCCCTCGGGCCTCCTGATGAAGACCCTGGCCCCGGCGGGTGGGATGTGTGGCACCAAGCCCTGCTGGAAGGCCATCAGCATCAAGGGCTACAGCTACAAGGACAAGGATCGCACCCCCGACGGCCTCGACAAGGTGCTGTTGAAGGCCGGGCTCGCCGGCAAGGCGAAGGCGCTGGTGAAGGGGAAGGGGCCGAACCTGCCCGCGTTCCCGCTGCCCCTGCCGCTGCCGGCCGTCGTGCAGCTGCAGAGCGAGACCGGTGGATGCTGGGAGTCGACGTTCTACGCCGCCGGCACGCTGCAGAACGACGCCACGCAGTACAAGGGCAAGGCCGGCTCGCCGAGCGGCGCGTTCCTCGACTGACGACGGAGAGCCGCTACACCTTCGGGCGCACGCCGTGCGTCTCGAAGGTGATGCGGCTGCCGGGCGGCACCGACTCGACCAGCCAGACGTTGCCGCCGATGGTCGAGTGGGCGCCGATGGTCGTCTTGCCACCGAGGATGGTGGCGCCGGCGTAGATCGTGACGTGATCCTCGATCGTCGGGTGGCGCTTCGTGCCGCGATCGGCCGCTGGACCACGCTCGAGGCTCATCGCGCCCAGGGTGACGCCCTGGTAGATTTTCACGTGGTTGCCGATCGTGGTCGTCTCGCCGATGACGACGCCGGTGCCGTGGTCGACGAAGAACGACTCGCCGATCTGGGCGCCCGGATGGATGTCGATGCCGGAGATCGAGTGCGCGTGCTCGGCCATGATCCGCGGCAGCATCGGCACGCCCTGCCGATGCAGCTCGTGGGCGATGCGGTGCACGGTGATGGCCTCGATGGAGGGATAGCTGAAGATGACCTCCTCGACGCTGTTGGCCGCCGGGTCGCCCTGGAACGCGGCGAGCACGTCCTTCGACAGCATCGAGCGCAGCTCGGGGAGCGTCCGCATCAGGCCGACGGCGGCGGTCACGGGCCAGTCGGCGTCCCGGGTCCCGGCGGTGGAGCGGAAGCCCTCGTACTCGACGGCACGTCGGATCTGCTCGACCAGGATCTCGTAGGCCGGGTAGACGTGCGACGCGATCGCGAACCGGAGCTTGCCCTCTTCGAGGGTGCCCGTCGTGTAGTAGCCGAGGTAGGCGACGGCCTTCAGGTGGTTCAGCGCCTCGATCACCTGCCGCTTGTTGGGGAGATGGGCCGTGCCCAGGCTGTCGATGAGGCGCCCGGCGCCGTAGCTGGCGGCCACCTGACCGATGACGTCCTCGAGCTCTCCCAGCCGCTGTGTGGTCATCCCTATCGCCCCCCGTGCGGTCCGATCACCGCTGGCCTCCGACCGTCCTAACGTGGGTCGGGATCACGGGCAAACCGGCCCGGGGAGCGATTTTTCCCTCGCAACCCGGCCCTCGCTGGACTATCCTCGGGCCATGCGTCGCGTCCTCGCCCTCCTCGTGCTGGTGGCCGCCATGACCGCCGTCGTACCCTCCGGGGCCGACGTCATCACGGAGCAGACGGTCACGGCGATCGCACCCACCGAGGAGCAGCAGGTGGTGGCCATCGCCCAGCCGCAGGAGCAGGACGTGCAGGCGATGGACGTCTCGGGCGTCCAGATCGTCGGCCCGAACATCCCGCCCACCGAGGCCGATCGCACCGCGTCCGCCGCGGGCAAGATCGTGCTCGGGGTCGCCTCGGCCGCGCTCTCGCTCGGCGCCACCGCGGCGATGCTCATGTTCCTCTAGCAGCCCTGGCTTTTCGTTTCTCGATGGGCTAGACGCAGCCTGTCCTCGAGCTGACCGGCATCTTCGACGCAGGGTCCGCTCGAACCGGCACGCGGCAGGGTAGGGCTTTCGAGAGACACCGCGTGCGGCCGCGAGGCCCGGAAGGCCTCGAAGCAGCCTGTCCTCGCCCGGGGTCTACCGGGCATCGGCAACCAGGCGAACTCGACTAAGGTGGCAACGCTGAAGAGCGGAGACCCTGAGACCACCCCCCCGGTCGGTCTCGACGACATCCGTCGCGTCGCACGCGAGCAGTTCGGCATCAACCGGCTGCACCGCGAGCAGGAGCGCGCCATCCTCTCCGTGCTGGGAGGGAAGGACACCCTCCTCATCATGCCGACGGGCGGGGGCAAGTCGCTCTGCTACCAGCTGCCGTCGCTCTTCCTGCAGCGCCCCACCGTGGTGGTGTCGCCGCTGCTGGCGCTGCTCGAGGACCAGTACCAGAAGCTCCAGCAGCACAAGGTGCCGGCCGTCCGGCTCGACAGCACCGTCGGCGCCGTCGCCCGCCGCGAGGCGCTCGCGCGCATCGCCCAGGGCGGGTCGCTGCTGATCCTCACCACGCCGGAGACGTTGGCCGGTGCCGAGCTGGGACGCCTGCTCGAGATCGTGCCGCCCGACCTCGTGGCGGTCGACGAGGCGCACTGCATCTCGGAGTGGGGCCACGACTTCCGTCCGGCCTACCTCGCCCTCGGCCAGCGCCTGCAGCAGCTCAAGACGGGCCGCATCCTCGGCCTCACGGCCACGGCCACGGCGCCGGTGCGCGAGGACATCGTCCGCTATCTGGCGCTGCGCGAGCCGGAGATCATCGTCGCGTCGCCCCATCGCGCCAACCTCCTGTTCGAGGTCCGACGCGCCCGCGGCGACGAGAAGCTGCGCCAGCTCGCCAAGCTCGCACGACGGATGCCTCGTCCGGGCATCGTCTACTGCTCCACCACCAAGGCCGTCGACGACGTCTGGCTCGGGCTGCGGCTCATCAAGATCCCGTGCGCGCGCTACCACGGCAAGATGACCGACAAGGAACGCGTGCTGCACCAGGCGCGCTTCATGCGGAAGGGCAAGCGCATCGTCATGGTGGCGACGAGTGCCTTCGGCCTCGGCATCGACAAGCCCGACATCCGCTACATCGTGCACTACCAGGCGCCCGCGTCGCTCGAACGCTACGTGCAGGAGGCGGGCCGCGCCGGCCGCGACGGCCAGATCGCGCGCTGCATCCTCCTGTTCGACGAGAGCGATCTCGAGATCCAGGAGCATCTGCTCTCGCTGTCGCGCCTGTCCCCGACGCTGCTCGGCGGCTTCGGCCGCGCCTTCGCGGCGTGGGCGGGCGAAGAGCGCGATCCCAACATCGAGGAGCTGGCGCTGTCGGCCGGCATCTCGCAGCGGGCTGCCACGTCGCTCGTCACCGTCCTCGTCGAGGCCGGTGTGTGCGAGCGGCTGCCGCAGAATCGCGTGCGCCCGCTGGTGCCGCTCGAGGAGCTGGTCGAGCGCGTCGAGAGCCTGCGCAGTCGCTTCGAGGTGCTGCGTCGGGAAGACGCGCGCCGTCTGCGCGCCGTCACCGAGTACGCCGACGATCCGGGCTGCCGCAGCGTCGCGCTGCGCCGCTACTTCGGCGACGTCGAGCCGCGGCCGTGCGGGCGCTGCGATCTCTGTCGCTCGCAGGGCGTGGCCGAGCCGGGTGGTCGCGGGGCGGGGCGCAAGCGCCGCGGTCGCGATCGTCGCCAGGGCAACGTGCCGCCGCCGGCC
>CAYOIZ010000024.1:0-87035 GCA_964404165.1 uncultured Binatia bacterium (SeqCode)
CTCAGAAGAGGAACCGCCGCGTAGACACGTTCATCACGAGCCCGACCCCGACCAGCAGGCACAGCAGCGAGCTGCCGCCGTAGCTGAAGAAGGGTAGCGGGATCCCGACGACCGGGAGCAGGCCCGTGGTCATCCCGACGTTAACCACCACCTGCCAGAACACGATCGACATCACGCCGAGCGCCAGGAGGACACCGAATCGATCGCGCGCGCGCGAGGCGATCACCATCCCGCGCAGCAGTGCGCCCAGGTAGAGCGCCATCAACGTGCCGGCACCGACCAGGCCCCACTCCTCCGAGAACACCGAGAAGATGAAGTCGGTATGCTGCTCGGGGAGGAAGTTCAGGTGGTTCTGCGTGCCCTGCAGGAAGCCCTTGCCCCAGAGCATCCCGGAGCCGACGGCGATCTTCGACTGGATGATGTGATAGCCGGCACCGAGCGGATCCTGCGCCGGATCGATGAACATGAGGATGCGCTTCTGCTGGTACTCCTTCAGGTGTCCCCACAGCACCGGCGCCAGCACGACGACGGGTGACGCCAGCAGCGCCAGCCAACGCAGCCGCACCCCGCCCAGCACGAGCATCGTCAGGGACACGAAACAGAGCAGCGCCGCCGAGCCGAGATCGGGCTGGATCAGGATCGCGAAGGCCGGAACCGCCGTCAGCAGCAGCGGCACCATGGCCTCGCGCAGGCCGAGCCGGGCCGGCGGCGTGCGCGAGAAGTAGTGCGCCAGCACGATGACGATCGCGAGCTTCACGAACTCGGACGGCTGGATCGACACCGGGCCGAGACGGATCCACCGTCGCGAGCCACCGCCCACCTCGCCGATCAGCGGCACCGCGAGGACGGCGCCGAGGACCAGGAAGTAGATGAGGTAGGCGCGACGATCGAGCCGCCGATAGTCGAAGCCCAGCATGACGAGCATGCCGGTGACCCCCGCCGCGAACCACGTCATCTGGCGCATCGCCAGCGGCGGCGGCGTCTCCATCCCCGGCGTGTAGCTGGCGCTGTAGACGGTGAGGATGCCGAGCCCGCAGATGCTGAGGATCAGCAGCGGCAGGAGCCACTCAAAGTGCGTCAGGAGTCGACGGTCGAACCGCATTGGCCTGCTGGGCCGGTTGCTCGGGCACCGGTCCCTGGTTGCGGGAGAAGTAGCGCGTCAGGATCTGCTTCGCCACCGGCGCCGCAAACGCACCACCGCCTCCACCCGCGTGCTCGACCAGCACGGCCATCGCGATCTCGGGATTCTCCACCGGCGCGAACGCGATGAACCAGGCGTGGTCACGCGTACCGCGCGCCTTCTTGTTCGAGCCGGCCAGCGTGACGACCTGCGCGGTGCCCGTCTTGCCCGCCACCTCGACGCCGGCGACGCGCGCCTTCTTGCCGGTGCCATGATCGGACATCACGACGTCGCGCATCGCACTCTGCACCGCCTTCATCGTGGCAGGCGATATTCCCGTGGTGCCGAGCACCTCGGGCTGGATCTCGGTGCGCAGCGAGCCGTCCGGCGCCTCGATGCGCTTCACGTACTGGGGACGGTAGCGCGTGCCGCCGTTCGCGATCGTCGCCGCGAGGTTGGCCATCTGCAGCGGCGTGGCGGTGACGTAGCCCTGCCCGATCGCCACCGACAGCGTCTCGCCAGCGAACCACGGCTGCTTGAAGCGCTTCCGCTTCCACTGCGTGTCCGGGATGGTGCCCGCCTTCTCGTGATCGAGCGGGATGCCGCTCAACAGGCCGAGTCCGAAACGCCGCGCGTAGTCGGCGATGCCATCGACGCCCAGCCGCTGGCCCATCTGATAGAAGAAGACGTCGCACGACTGGACGATGGCCTCGTGCAGGTTGACGCCGCCGTGGCCGCCCTTGCGCCAGCACCGGAAGAAGTGATTCCCGAACGGCGTCCCGCCGGCGCAGTGGACGCCCGCGTTTGGTGTCACGAGCCCCTCTTCGAGCACGCCCGCCGCCACCGCCACCTTGAACGTCGAGCCCGGCGGATACTGGCCCTGCACTGCCCGATCGTTCAGCGGCTTCAGCGGGTCCTGCATGAGCTGACGCCATTCGGCACGCTGGATGCCGCGCGAGAAGACGTTCGGGTCGTAGGAGGGACGCGACGCCAGCACGAGCAGCTCGCCGTTGCGCGGATCGATGGCGACGACGGCACCGGTGTGGTCGCCGAGCGCGCGCTCGGCCTCCTCCTGGAGGTCGCGATCGATGGTGAGCGTCAGCGTGTTGCCCGGGACGTCGGGCTCCTCGTCGAGAACGCGGACGCGACGGCCGAGGGCATCGACCTCGACCTGCTGGCCGCCCGGCTCGCCGCGCAGCTCCTTGTCCCAGGCCTTCTCGAGGTTGGCCTTGCCGACGAGGTCGCCGGGGCGCAGCCCGAGCTCGGGGTTGGCGAGGTCGCTCTCGCTCACCTCGCCAACGTAGCCGATCAGGTGCGACGCCAGCGGACCGAACGGGTAGTAGCGACGCGGCCCCACCTGCAGCGAGATGCCGGGCAGCTCGAGCTGGTGCGTCTCGAGCGCCACCACGCCCTGCCAGTCGAGGTCGCGCCGCACGACGATGCCCTCGTACGGCGGGCGCTTCGACGGCGCCTTCAGGCGCTCGACCACCGCCGTCTCCGGCTCGCTCAGGTGTCCGGCCAGCGTGCGCAGCACCGCCTTGCGATCGCGCGCGTCCTCGGGAACGAACACCACGTCGAACGACGGCCGGTTGTCGATGAGGATCTCGCCGTTGCGGTCGTACACGACGCCGCGCGCCGCGGGCACGCGCACGAGCCGGACGCGATTGTGCTCCGACACCGAGCGCATCTCCGGCCCCTTCACCACCTGCAGGAAGTAGAGCCGGGAGTAGATCAGGCCGAACGCCAGCAGCACGACGCCGAGCGTGACGGCGATGCGCGTTAGCAGCTCCGAGGGAACCTCGCGCGGCACGACGCCGACCCGGATGCGACCCGCCGCCATGTCAGCCGACCCCGAGGAGCCGCTGCTCCCAGCCGACGAAGGCGAACACCGCCGGCGCGACGATCGCGGCCACGGCCGCCTCGAGGAGGCCGTAGCGGAGCGCATGGTGCCAGAGCGGCGCGCCGGCCTCGATCAGCCAGGTGATGGTGATGGCGGCGACGGCATGCACGCACGCAGCCGCGAAGACGACGGCCATCGCCGGAAAGCCGCCCTCGGTCCAGAGCGTGCGCGCCACCAGGTACACAGCCATGTAGACAGCCGTCAGCGCGAACGCATTCACCCCGAGCAGCGTACCGGAGAACGTGTCCAGGAAGTAGCCCAGAAGAAACGCGCCGGCGGCCCCGGCGACGCCATGCTGCTGGAGACCCAGGTAGACGACGAGGACGAGGATCAGGTTTGGCACCACGGCCGCCGGCAACAGGGCCGGGAAGACCGTGGTCTGCAGGACCATGGCCAGGACGGCCGCGACGACGATGGCGAGAGCGCGGCGCACCTCACTCCCCGGCGTCGGGCGGCGGCGGCGGTGGTCCCACCGGGTCGTCGATCGGCGTCTCCGGCTCGAGCGGCTCGACGAGCCCGCGGGTGACCAGGACCTCCTCCAGGCGGTTGGCATCGACCGCCGGCTGCACCTCGGCGTACTGGAAGAGCCCCTGTCCTTTTTTGTCCACCGCCACGACCTTCCCGATCGGCACGCTGCGCGGGAAGATGCCGTCGAGCCCGGAGGTGACGACCAGGTCCCCCACCTGCAGGTCCTCGGTGCGCTTGACGAATTTGAGCCCGCAGCGGCCGTCGACGGTGCCCTCGACGATGCCGCGCGCCCGCGTACGCTGGACGACGCCGTCGACACCGCTGTTGTGGTCGGTGATCAGGAGGACCCGCGCCGCATGCGCGCTCGCCAGGAAGACGTGCCCGACGATGCCTTCGGGCGCCAGTACCGCGTCGCCCTTCTGGACGCCGTCGGCGGTGCCCCGATTGATGGTGAGGGTGCGCGACAGGCCGGCGGACGCGTCGTGGCCGATGACGCGGGCGGTGAGGAGCTCACCGCGCAGGGCCTCGCGGAAGTCGAGCAGCTCGCGCAGCCGCGCGTTCTCGAGCTCGGTCTCGGCGAGCCGCGCCGTGGCGCGATCGAGCTCGCGCACGCGGGCGCGCAGCGCCTCCACCTCGTCGGCCGCCTGGAACAGCCCGACGATGCCGATCCAGACGTCGGACAACGAGCGGCTGACGAAGCTGCCCGCGCGCTGCAGCGGCGCCATGACCTCGAGGAAGACACGCCCGAGACGATCGTCACGCAGACGATCGCCACTGGTGCCGACGACCAGACCAGCGGCCAGCGCCAGGAAGAGCGCGGTCGTGGCGAGGACACGGTTGCGACGGAGAAACTCGAGCATCACCCCCCACGGGGGCGCGGAGCGCTACTGTATTGCGATGTCCTTCAACAACGAGAGCTCGTCCAGGACCTTCCCCGCGCCCATGACCACGGCCGTCAGCGGGTCGTCGGCCAGCATGACCGGCAGGCCCGTCTCCTCGCGCAGGAGCGTGTCCAGATTGCGCAGCAGCGCGCCACCGCCCGCCAGCACGATGCCCTTGTCGACGATGTCGGACGCCAGCTCGGGCGGCGTCCGCTCGAGCCCGATCCGCACCGCTTCGACGATCTGATTGATGGGCTCGAGCAGCGAGTCGCGGATCTCCTCGTCGGTGATCTCGACGGTCTTCGGGACACCGGCCACGAGGTCGCGACCCTTGATCTCCATCGTCTGCACTTCGTTGCCCGGATAGGCCGAGCCGATGGTGATCTTGATGAGCTCGGCGGTGCGCTCACCCACGAGCAGGTTGTACTTCCGCTTGATGTACTGGACGATCGCCTCGTCCATCTTGTCGCCACCGACCCGCACCGACTTGGAGAACACGATGCCGGCGAGCGAGATGACCGCCACCTCGGTGGTACCGCCGCCGATGTCCACGATCATGTTGCCGGTGGGCTCGGTGATGGGCAGCCCCGCGCCGATGGCCGCCGCCATGGGCTCCTCGACGAGGTAGACCTCACGTGCGCCCGCCGACTCGGCCGACTCGCGCACCGCGCGCTTCTCGACCTCGGTGACGCCGAACGGCACGCAGATGATGATGCGCGGCCGGACCAGCGTCTTGCGGTTGTGGATCTTCTGGATGAAGTAGCGCAGCATCGCCTCGGTGATCTCGAAGTCGGCGATGACGCCGTCCTTCAGAGGCCGGATGGCCGTGATGTTGCCCGGCGTACGGCCGAGCATGCGCTTGGCTTCGGCGCCGACGGCGAGCACGCGACGTCCGCCGCGCGCCTCCTTCTGCACCGCCACCACCGAGGGCTCGTTGCAGACGATGCCCTCGCCCTTGACGTACACCAGGGTGTTGGCCGTCCCCAGATCGATCGCGAGATCGTTCGAGAACAGCCCCAGAATGCGATCGAAAATCATGTGGGGTTGCGGCAAGCCTGGTAGCAGAAACGCATGGGGGCAGCAACGAACGACGACGGCCGTCGAATGATTTGCAAACCCGCCAGGCGCACGCTAGCGTCGCCGACGGACCACCACCAGTGCTGAACTCGCTGCGAAAGTACTCGACGTCCGTCCCGGTCAAGATTCTCTACGGTCTGCTCGCGCTCTCGTTTCTCATCTGGGGCGTCGGGGCCGTCGGAATGGACCGCGTCGACGTCGTCGCCGAGGTGCATGGCGACCGCATCACCCGCCAGCAGCTCGATTCCGAAACCGGCATGCTGCAGCGGCGCTTCGAGGAGATGCTGAAGGGCGCCACGCTGCCCCGCTCCCTCGATCTGCGCGGCCGCGCGCTCGATCAGCTCATCGACAACGCGCTGCTGCGCCACGAAGCCGACCGTCTCGGCCTCGAGGTCGGCGAGAACGAGCTGGTGACGGCCATCACCGCCATGCCCGAGCTGCAGGAGAACGGGCGCTTCAACCGCGACCTCCTCGAGCGCGTCCTGCAGCTGCAGCGCGATCGCGGCGAGTTCGAGGACCAGGTGCGCCAGGACCTCATCAACCAGCGCATGCGATCACTGGTGGTCGACGGCGTGCAGGTGAGCGACGCCGAGGTCGCCGATCGCTACAAGCTCGATCGCGAGCAGGTCGATCTCACCATCGCCAAGGTCACGGCCGCCGGGCAGCTCGAAGCCGTCACGCTCACGGACGACGACCTGCAGAAGTGGCTCACCGACAACGCCGAGCGCTACCGCACCCCGCCGCGCGTCCGGGTCCGCTACGTCTCCTATTCGCCGAAGGATTTCGCGGCGCTCGCGGCGCCCGACGACGCCGCCATCCAGACCTACTACGACGAGCATCGTGACGACCGGTTCACCGAGCAGGAGCAGGTCCGTGCCAGCCACATCCTGATCCCGGTTGCACCCGACGCCGACGACGCCGCCAAGGCGGCGGCCCGCAAGAAGGCCGACGACGTCCTCGCCAAGGTGAAGGCGGGTGGTGATTTCGCCGCCCTGGCGAAGGAGAACTCGGGCGATCCCGGATCCGCCAGCAAGGGCGGCGACCTCGGCTTCTTCCCGCGCGGCCGGATGGTCGGGCCGTTCGAGACCGCCGCGTTCACGCTCGAGCCGGGGACCATCAGCGAGATCGTCGAAACCCCCTTCGGCTTCCACATCATCCGGGTCGACGAGAAGAAGGCCGGCGGCCCGCGCCCGCTCCCCGAGGTGCGCGACCAGATCGTCGCCACGCTCACCGACGAACGTGGTCTCGAGCTGGCGCACAAGCAGGCCGACGCCGATCGCCGGCAGGTCGTCGGCGGCAAGCCGCTCGCCGAGGCCGTGGGCACCCGCCCCGTCCAGGAGACCGCCCCGTTCGCCGCCACCGACGAGGTGCCGGGCGTCGGCCGCGTGAAGCCGTTCACCGACGCCGCCTTCGGGCTCGACCTGAACCAGCCGAGCGACATCATCGAGGGCGACGACGTCCTCTACATGTTGACGCCGATCGAACGCATCGAGCCCGCCGTGCCCCCGCTGTCCGAGGTCCGCGCCAAGGTCGAGGGCGACGCCAAGCGCGCCCGCGCGGAGGCGATGGCCAAGGAGCGCGCCGAGAAGCTGCGCGTGCGCGCCCAGGAGATCGGTCTGGCCAAGGCCGCCGACGAGATGGGGATCACGCTCGAGGACACCGGAGCGTTCGAGCGTCGCGCCGGGTCGGTGCCGAAGGTCGGCATGGCGCCGGAGCTGCGTGCCGATGCCTTCACCCTCACCACCGAGAAGCCGCTCGGCCCGCGCACCTACACCGCCGGCGGCGATGCCCTCGTGGTGGCCCTCAAGGCGCGTACACCGGCGGACATGGCGGGTTTCGACGCCGAGAAGGCCGGCCTGAAGGAGCAGCTGCTCACCCAGAAGCAGCAGGACGCACTGACCACCTTCATGAACCAGCTGAAGGAACGCGCGCTCAAGGATGGCGCGCTCGAGGTCAAGGCCGACGCCGCCACCGGCCGGAGCTGAGTTGCCCGCCGCAGGCGGGCTCGGCTGCCTCCTGCTCCACGGTTTCACCGCCACCGCGGACGAAGTCCGTCCGCTCGCCGACGCGCTCGCCGGGGCCGGCTTCCCCGTCCGATCGGTGCAGCTCGCCGGGCACGGCACGACGGTCGCCGACCTCGCCCGGACCGGCTGGCGCGACTGGCTCGAGTCGGTCGAGGCCGGGCTCGCTGCGCTCCGCCGCGACGTCGAGCACGTGGCGATCGCCGGCATGTCGATGGGCGGCCTGCTGGCGCTGCGGCTCGCGGCGATGCGATCGCGTGACGTCGCGGCGCTGATCCTGTGTGCGCCGGCGCTGCGCCTCGCCGATCGCCGCCCGCTGGTGCTGCCCTATCTGCGCTGGGTTCCTGGACTGTCGGGACGGTTCGCCGTCATGCCGAAGCGCGGCGGACGCGACATCGCCGACCCGGTCGCACGCGCCGCCAGTTGCGCCTACGACGCCATGCCGCTCCCCGCCGTCCTCTCCCTGCTCGACCTGCAGCGTACGGTGCGACACGACCTGGCCCGCGTCATGCAGCCGGCCCTGCTGCTGCACGGCCGCCACGACCACGTCGTCCCCGTCCGCAGTCAGGAGGCGCTCCGTCGGGCGCTGGGATCGACGTGGATCGAGGCACACGTCCTCGAGCGCAGCTTCCACGTGCTCACCGAAGACCTCGACCGCGACGAGGTCGCGCGCCTCGCGATCGACTTCCTGTCCCGCGTCGCCCGGCGCGCCACCTGACCGCGCTCGACACGGTCGCGTCCGCCGGCTAGCAGCGTCCGATGCGAACGATGATGGTGGTGATGCTCGCGATGGCGCTCGCGGGCTGCATGCGCATGCAGAACATGTTCGCGGGGCCGCAGCGCGTGTCGGTGGCCGAGGTCGTCGACATGAGTCGGGCCGGGGTACCGTCGGAAGAGATCATCGCGGAGATGCAGCGGTCGGGCACCGTCTATCGCCTGAGCGCCAGCCAGCTCGCCGACCTGCGCCAGCAGGGCGTCGCCGACGACACCATCGACTACATGCAGAAGTCGTATCTCGAAGCGGTCGCCGCCGACGCCGCGTTCGCGGACGACGGCCCGTGGACGATGGAGAACGACGGCTTCTGGTACGGCGGCGCCCCGTACGGGTGGCCCGGCCCCTGACCCTCAGCTGGGGACGCCCCGCCACGACGCCTCGGGCTCGCTCGCAGCGGCGGGGAGAATCGCCTGCTCGCCATTCGGGAACTCGATGGCGTAGCGGAGCGCCGGAAACTGCTGCGGCAGCCGCAGGATGTTGGCGACGAACACCCCCGTCGCCATGCGATCGAGCCAGGACGACGTCGGCCAGCCGAAGTGGACCGTGACCCGGCGCCCGTCGAGCTCCTCGTCGAGCAGCGCCAGGATGGCCTGGATGCTGCGGAAGACGCTCGACTGCTGGATGGGGAAGCGGTAGTGGGCGGCGCCGCGACGCTCCGGCAGCTCTTCGCGCGGTGAGAAGAACGTCACCCACACCTGGCCCGGACCGGCGTCCTCCAGGTCCATCTCGCCGGGCCGGCGGAAGTGGATGTGCAGCGGGCCGTCGGCCTCGCCGAGCGCCAGCAGCATCTCCATGGGCAGGTCGCTGCGCCGGCGCTTCTGCACCTCCGGTCCGTATCGTCGCGAGAACGGAATGCCGGCGGCGAGGAGCACGGCGACCACGCCGGCCCACAGCGCCAGCCCGTAGGGCTTGTGCGCCGCGAGATAGACGAGACAGCAGACGAGCACGAACTCGAGGACGGCCGTGCCGGTACGCGACGTGTAGTAGTCGCGGATGTCCTTGGTGCCGCGGAAGTAGCGGTAGATGAGCAGACAGCCGATGTTGAGGCAGAAGCTCGCGAGGAGCCCGATGGCGTACATCTCGGCGAGGATCGCCTGCGAGCCGCGCGTCAGCAGGATGATCGCCGTGTACAGCACGGCATTGATCAGGTGGATGCGATACAGCGAGGCGCGATTGTTCGTCGCGATCAGCCAGTCGACGTGGTAGCGGTGTCCGACGCGCTCGAGCAGCTCGCTCGACGCCACGTACGCGGTGTTCACCGCCATGATGAGGATGATGCTGCCGAAGACGCCCACCAGTGCGCCGAACGGCACGTTGCCCACGATGGTGGCCCAGTGCGTGATGAGATCACCCTCGTGCTCGTGCAGGTCGATCGGCGCCGAGAGCGCCAGCGCGGACACGAGCGGGGTGACGATGCCGACGGTGAGCGCCAGGAACCAGTAGGCCTTCGCGATGTCGCGCCAGCTACGCACGAGCCCTGCGGTCTGGATCACCGACTCGATCCCCGAGTAGGCGAGCACGCAGCTGGCGACGCCGATCGTGATCACCGAGATGAAGTGGCCGACGCCGCCATCGACGAGGCTCTGCCCCACGCTGGTGAAGCTCTCCATGATCACCGCAGGGCTCGCCGGATCGACGTGCAGGATGCCGAGCGCGATCAGGTTCACGAAGACGAACGCCGCCGCCACGAAGATGCCGAACGTCACGCGCGCGTTCTCGCGGATGCCGAGGATGTTGAGGCCCGCGACGCCCCAGATGATGGCGAGGATGGTCGCGTACTCGACGGGCCCGGACATCGGCAGGAACGCCGTGCCGTTGATGACGGCGCTCACGGTCGAGATGCAGGCGGTGAGGATGTAGTCGACCATGATGGAGGCCACCGCCACGAAGGACGCGACCGGCCCGAGCACCATGTAGGAGAACGAGTAGACACCGCCGCCCCGGATGTCGTTGCGCTCGAGGATCTGCGCGATCTCGACCATCCGGCTCGAGAGGAAGCGCATCAGGATGGAGGTGAAGGCGATGAAGAAGATCGCCTGCGCGCCGATGAAGCGGTGCGCCTCGGCCGGCGCGTAGAACACCGACGTCAGCTCGTCCATCAGCGTGATGACGCCGATCGACAACCAGGTCAGGTACCACTTGCCACCGTGGGCGTAGCCGAGGAGGTCGCGCTGCCGCATGACGACGGCGAACGCGGCGACGAGGACGAGGTTCAGGACGACGAGGACGACGACGTTCATGTGCCGATCACACCGCGCCAGCCGGTGCGTGCTGCGCGGTCGTCTGCGGACGCCTGGGGCGTCGACTCGATGGCGAAGCGCAACGTCTTGAAGATCAGCGGCAATCGCATGAGGTTGGCGACGAAGACACCGGTCGCCACGCGATCGAGCCAGGAGGACGTCGGCCAGCCGAAGTGGATCGTGACGTCACGGCCGTCGAGCTCTTCCACGATGAGCTCGAGCAACGCGTTGATGCTCCGGTAGACGCTCCCCCCCTGGATCGGGAAGCGGAAGTGCGCCGGGCCGAGCTTCGGCGGGATGGCCTGGCGCACCGAGAAGAAGGTGACGTAGACGGTGGCCATGTCGCCGGTGAGGTCCGCCTCGCCGGGGCGCTTGAACCACACGTGCAGCGGGCCGTCGACATCGCCGAGTGCCAGCAGCAGCTCCATGGGATAGTCGCTGCGCCGCTTCTCCTTCACCTCGGGCCCGAAGCGATTGGAGAACGGGATGCCCATCATCAGGATGGCGGCCACCACCCCGGCCCACAGCCCCGTGCCGTACGGCCGGTGCGCGGCGAGGTAGACGAAGCAGGCGATCAGCACCACCTCGAGCAGCATCGTCACCGTACGCGACGTGTAGTACGGCAGGATCTCCTTCGTGCCCTGATTGTAGCGGTAGATCAGCAGGCACCCGATGTTGATGCAGAAGCTCGCGATCAGGCCGACGGCGTACATCTCGGCCAGGACCTTCTGCGACCCCTCGGTGATGAAGATGATGCCGGTGTAGAGGACCGCGTTGATGATGTGGATGCGGTGCAACGACGCGCGGCGGTTGGTGGCGAGCAACCAGTCGAAACGGTAGCGGTGCGCCACGCGCTCGATGAGCTCGCTCGACGCCACGTAGGCGGTGTTCACCGCCATCACCAGGATGACGCTGCCCATGATGCCGACGGTGGCCCCGAACGGCACGTTGCCGACGATGGTGGCCCAGTGCGTGATCAGGTCGGTCTCGTGCGCCGCGAAATCGATCGGCGCCGACAGCGCCAGCGCCGAGATGAGCGGCGTCACGATGCCGACCGTCAGCGCGAGGAACCAGTACGCCTTCGCGATGTCGCGCCAGCTCTCGACGAGGCCGGCGGTCTGGATGACGGACTCGATGCCGGAATAGGCGAGCACGCAGCTCGCGATGCCGATGATGACCACCTGGAACGCACCGACGGGCCCGCCGTTCCACACCGCCGTGCCGAAGTCGGTGGCGCTCGACGCGATGACGCCCATGCTGTTGGGCGGGATGTTGAGCAGGCCGAGCGCGATCAGGTTCACCAGCACGATCGCGGCGACGATGAAGATGCCGAAGATGACGCGCGCGTTCTCCCGGATGCCCAGGATGTTGAGGCCGGCGACCGCCCAGATGACGGCGAGGATCGCCAACCGCATCGTGGACGGCCCCATGTCGATGAGGGCGGTGCCGTTGGCCACGGCGCTGACGCTCGAGATGCACGCCGTCAGGATGTACGTCACCATGATCGACGCGACGGCGACGAACGACGCCACCGGGCCGAGCACGAGGTACGAGAACGAGTAGACGCCGCCGCCGCGGATCTCGTTGCGCTCGAGGATCTCGGCGATCTCCACCATGCGGCTGCTCAGCACGCGCATCAGGAGCGACGTCGCCGCGATGAAGAAGATGGCCTGCGTCCCGATGAAGCGGTGCGCCTCGGCGGGGGCGTAGAAGATGGACGTCAGCTCGTCCATCAGCGTGATGAGGCCGACGGCGAACCAGCTCAGATACCAGCGACCGTGCTTGGCGAAGCCGAGCAGGCCCGGCCGGCGCAGGAGATAGAGGAAGACCCCGCAGAGGGCGGCGTTCAGCAGGGTGAGGACGACGGGAGTCATGCGAACGCCAACGCCTCGAACAGCTCGCCCAGGGTGGCGACACCATGGGGATGGGAGCCCTCGACGGGCGGAAGCCCGCGCAGATTGCCCGCCGGCAGCACACACCGCCGGAATCCCTGTCGCGCCGCCTCGCGCACCCGTGCCTCGGCGCGTGCCGCCGAGCGCACTTCGCCCGTGAGGCCGACCTCGCCCCACACCACGACGTCCGCGGCGAGCGGGACGCCGCGCGCGCTCGACGCCACCGCGGCCACCACGGCCAGGTCCGCCGCGGGCTCGTCGACGCGGAGTCCTCCGGCGACGTTGAGGAACACGTCCTGATCATGGAGGTGCATGCGGGCGCGCTTCTCGAGCACCGCCAGCAGCAGCGCGACGCGCCCCGGATCGAGGCCGATGGCCGTCCGGCGCGGCATCGCGAGCGTCGAGCGCGAGACCAGCGCCTGGATCTCGACCAGCACCGGCCGGCTGCCCTCGAGCGTCGCGAGCACCGCCGAGCCCGGCGCGCCCACGGGCCGCTCGGCCAGGAACGCCGCCGACGGATTCGCGACCTCGGCGAGCCCGCCCTCGCCCATCTCGAACACGCCCACCTCGTTGGTCGAGCCGAAGCGGTTCTTCACGGCGCGCAGCACGCGCAGCGCGTGCGCCCCGTCGCCCTCGAAGTAGAGCACGGTGTCGACCAGGTGCTCGAGCACGCGCGGTCCCGCCAGCGCGCCCTCCTTGGTGACGTGGCCGATCAGGATGCAGGCGGTGCCGCTCGCCTTGCAGTGCCCGGCGAGCAGCGACGCCGACTCGCGCACCTGCCCGACGCTGCCCGGTGCCGACGTGAGGGTGTTGGTGTGGAGCGTCTGGATCGAGTCGATCACCACCGCGCCCGGGCGCGCCGCACGGATGTGCTCGATGACCGCCTCGGTGTTCGTCTCCGGCAGGATGAGCACGCCGGGATCGGTGAGCCCGAGACGATCGGCCCGCATCCGCACCTGCTCGGGCGACTCCTCCCCCGCGACGTAGAGGACGCCGAGCCCGGTACGCGCCAGTGCCGCGCACGCCTGCAGCGTCAGCGTCGACTTCCCGATGCCCGGATCGCCGCCGAGCAGGATGAGGGAGCCCTGCACGAGGCCACCGCCGAGGACGCGATCGAGCTCCGCGATCCCGGTGCTCCGTCGCATCGACTCGCCGGCCGTGACGCTCGCGAGCGGCCGCGGGCCCGCGCCGCTCGACGCCGAGGCGCGGGCGCCGCGAGGTCGTGCCTCGGGGACGGCTTCCTCGACCAGCGATCCCCACGCCTCGCAGCCCGGACACTGCCCGAGCCAACGCGGTGCCGAATGACCGCACTGCTGGCAGGCGAAGACGGTGCGCCGGGCCTTGTCAACCACGACGCGGCTCACGGTTGACAAGACGCGATCCCGACGGCATCACGCCTCGGTGCACGCGCGGGAGGAGGAGCTGACGGCCGAGCTGGCGGGGCTGGATGCCGCCGGTCTGCGACGCACGTTGCGCGCGCTCGACACCGGCTCCGACGCCGAGGTGGAGATCGACGGGCGGACCGTCCTGCTGCTGTCGTCGAACAACTACCTCGGCCTGGCGAGCCATCCCCGACTCCGCGCCGCCGCCTGCGACGCGATCACGCGCTGGGGGTGCGGCACCGGGGCGTCCCGGCTCATCGCCGGACATCTCGCATTGCACGGCGAGGTCGAGGCGCGGCTCGCGGCGTGGAAGGGCGTCGAGGCGGCGCTGCTCTTCCCATCGGGCTACCAGGCCAACGTCGGAGGGATCACGGCCCTCGTCGGCCCCGGTGATCACGTCTTCAGCGACGCGCTCAACCACGCCAGCATCATCGACGGGTGTCGCCTGTCCCGGGCGGCCGTCCACGTCTACCCGCACCGGGACGTCCGCGCGCTCGAAGCGTCTGTCGCCGCCGCCCCTCCCGGCGGGCGACGGCTCATCGTGACCGATTCGGTGTTTTCCATGGACGGCGATCGCGCCCCACTGCGGGACCTCGTCGCGCTGGCGGCCCAATATCATAGCTGGCTCATGGTGGACGAGGCCCACGCCTCGGGCGTCCTCGGCGCGCACGGATCGGGACTGGCGGAGGCGGAATCCTGCACCAACGGCGTGGCTGTGCACATGGGCACGCTCGGCAAGGCGCTCGGCGGTGCCGGCGCCTACCTGGCGGGCTCGCGTGCGCTGATCGACGTCGTCGTGAACCGCGCGCGCAGCTTCGTCTACACCACCGGGCTCGCGCCGGCTGCCGTCGCTGCCGCGGGCGCCGCGATCGAGGTCGTCGTCGCCGAGCCCGAGCGTCGCGCCGCACTCGCCCGCAACGCCGATCGCCTGCGGCACGGGCTGCGGGCGATGGGCTTCGACGTCGGCGGCGACACCCACATCCTGCCCGTGATGGTCGGCGACAACGCCCGCGCGGTGGCGCTCGCCACAGCCCTCCTCGACGCCGGGGTGCTGGCCCAGGCCATACGTCCCCCGACGGTCCCCCGTGGCACCGCCCGCCTCCGCGTGACGCCGATGGCCACCCACACCGACGCCCACATCGACCGCGCGCTCGATGCCTTCGCGCGTGCGGGTCGAAGCACCGGAGTCCTGCCATGACCGATCCCCGCACCCTCGCCGACTGGGACCACCGCCATCTGTGGCATCCCTTCACCCAGATGGCCGACTGGCTCACGGAAGAGCCCCTCGTCATCGCGTCGGCCGAGGGGCGCACGCTCGTCGACACCGAGGGACGGCGCTATCTCGACGGCGTGTCGTCGCTCTGGTGCAACGTACACGGGCACCGCCATCCCACGCTCGACGCCGCCATCCGCGACCAGCTCGACCGCGTCGCGCACACGACGTTGCTCGGCCTCGGCAGCGTGCCCTCGATCGAGCTCGCGCACGAGCTCACCGCCCTCGTACCGCCGGGACTGACGCGGGTCTTCTATTCCGACGCGGGCGCGACCGCCGTCGAGGCGGCGCTGCGCATCGCCCTCCAGTATCAGCAGCTCCGCGGCGCAACCTCGCGCGTGCGATTCGCGTCGCTCGTCGAGGGCTACCACGGCGACACGCTCGGGGCGGTCGGGGTCGGCTGGTCGGAGACGTTCCATCGGTTCCTCGCCGGCGCCGTGACACCCGCCGTGCGGCTGACGCCGCCGCACGTGTACCGCTGGCAGCAGGGCATGGACGCGGAGCGCGCGCTCGCGGCCGCGATCGCCGATGCCGAACGCACGCTCGGCGCGCACGGCGCGACGCTCGCCGCCGTCATCGTCGAGCCGCTGATGCAGGGTGCCGCCGGCATGTGGCAACACCCGCCGGCGTATCTCCGCGCGCTCCACACCCTCGCCCACCAGCACGGCGCGCTGCTCATCGCCGACGAGGTCGCGACCGGGTTCGGTCGCACGGGGCGCATGTTCGCCTGCGAGCACGCCGCCGTCACCCCAGACATCCTGTGCATCGCGAAGGGCATCAGCGGCGGCTATCTGCCACTCGCCGCGACCCTCGCCACCGAGGACGTCTTCGCAGCCTTCCTCGGCCCGTACGAGGAGTTCCGCGCGTTCTTCCACGGCCACACCTACACCGGCAACGCGCTCGCCTGTGCCGTCGCGCTGGCGAGCCTCCGCGTCTTCCGCGAGGAGCGGACGCTCGAGCAGCTCACCGGCAAGATCGATCGCCTGCGGACACGCCTCGCCGCCGACGTCGCCGGACTGCCCCACGTCGGCGACGTCCGTCAGGAAGGCTTCATGGTGGGCATCGAGCTGGTGACGGACCGTGCGGCGCGCTCGCCCTACCCCGCGTCCGCCCGCATCGGACAGCGCGTCGTCCGCGCCGCACGCGCCCGCGGCGTCATCCTGCGTCCGCTCGGCGGCGTGATCGTCCTGATGCCACCGCTCGCCATCACCGCGGATGAGCTCGATCGGCTCGTCGACGTGACCCGCGACGCCATCGTCGAGGCGACCGCGGCATGAGCATCGTGTTCGTGACCGGCACGGACACGGGCGTCGGCAAGACCTTCGTCTCCTGCGCCCTGGCGCTCGCCCTCCGAGATGCGGGCCAACGGGTCGGCGTGCTGAAGCCGATCGAGACCGGCGTGATCGGCGATCCCGAAGACGCGATGCGTCTACGCGAGGCCGCCGATGACCCGTCGCCGCTCGACGACGTCTGCCCCTACCGGTTGCGCGCACCGCTGGCGCCCGCGGCTGCCGCGCCGGCGGAGGGCGTGGTCATCGACGTCGAGCGCATCGTCGCGCTCATCGAGCGTCGAGCCGCCACCGTCGACGTGCTCGTCGTCGAAGGCGCCGGCGGGCTGCTGGTCCCCATCACGGCCACCTGCACCTACCTCGACCTGGCGCTGCGTCTCGCCCTCCCGACGCTCATCGTCGCAGCCAACCGCCTGGGAACGTTGAACCATTGTGCGTTGACGGCGCGGGTCGCACGGGCCGCGGGTCTCCACGTGCACGGCATCGTGCTGTCGCAGCCCGCCGCGGAGACCGACCCGTCGGCGGCATCGAACCCGACGCTGGTCGCGGCGATGACTGCGCTCCCCGTCCTGGCGGTCCTCCCGCACCGCCCCGATTCGCGATCCTCCGCTGGGTCGATGAAGGAAATCGCACAGCTTTGTACCGAAATCCCTTGACACCACGGACCCGACGGCGGTACGCGGGGCCCAGGTGAGAGTGATTCTCGCCCCTTACAGAGGAGGCAGCATGCGTAAGCTTTCCAGGTTCGTCCTCGCTCCGGCGGCCCTGTTGGCCATCGCCGGCAGCCTGGCTCTCGCCGCCGACCAGACCATTCTCGGCCGCGCGCTCACGGTGAAGAACCCGAGCGACGCCACGAAGCGCAAGCTGGTCGGCATCGCCAAGGAGAAGGGCAGCCCGAACGTCATCGTCGGGAATCCCACCGTCTCCGGCAGCGCTGGTGGCGCCATCCTCCGCTTCGTCGCGCTCGGCGCGTCGTCGAGCGATCAGTCCTTCGTCCTGCCGCAGGGCACGTCGAGCAGCGGCAAGCCCTTCTGGACGGCCGTCGGCTCCACCGGCTTCAAGTACCGCGACAGCCGCGGCGAGCAGGGTCCCGTGAAGCTCGCCTTCATCAAGCGCACGCCGAGCGCCAACTTCCTCATCAAGGCGCAGGTCAGCGGGAGGAACGGCCCGGTCAACGTCGTACCGCCGAACCCCGGCACCTCCGGGTTCATGACGCTCAAGATCGGCACCGGCACCAGCGGCGAACGCTACTGCGTGCAGTACGGCACCGAGAGCCAGATCACGAACAAGGGCACCAAGCTGTTCCGCGCCAAGAAGCCGCTCGCCCAGGGATGCCCGGGTGGAGGTCCGCCCACGACGACGACCACCACGCTGGTGACCACGACCACCACCAGCAGCACGACGACCACGACACTGATGTACGGCTCGCCCAGCCGTGCCTTCCTGGCTCTGCCGGGAGATCTGCTCGACTGAGCTGATCCCCGTCCGCCCAGGGATCGACCCATCGGGACGCCCCCGGAGGCACACGCCTCCGGGGGCGTCGTGCGTACGGGGGCGTCGTGCGTACGGGCTTTTCCTTGACACCCACGAGTGGGCAACGGTAGCCACGACGCCAATGAGATCACCCCTCGCCAGCATCGCGGTCCTCGGGGTGTTGCTCGGGCTCGGCGGACGAGCGCTCGCGACCGACCAGCTGCTCCACGGCGCTTCGCTGTCCGTGAAGGATCCCGGCCTCGGCCCTGCGGCGCGCACGATCTCTGGGTTGGCATACGAGACGCAGAGCCCAGAGACCATCGTCGGCAATCCGACGCTATCCGGGAGCGCCGGTGGCGCCATCCTCACCCTGATCCTGAACGGCGACCATCCGACGTCGCAGACGTTCGCACTCCCGCAGGGATCGACGACTCGGGGTGAGCCCTTCTGGTTGCCGCTCTCGAGCGGGGGCTTCAGGTACAAGGACCCCAAGGGAGAGCAGGGTCCCGTGAAGCTCCTCACCATCAAACGGACGGCGAGCGCGCTCTTCGCGGTGAAGGTGCTCGTCACCGGCGCGCACGGCCAGGTCGACCTGATGCCCCCCGATCCCGGCACCGACGCCTACCTGACGATCACGATCGCGGCTGGGGACCGTTACTGCGTGAAGTTTGGCGCCGACGGCAAGGTCGGCAACGCAGGCCCAAAGGGTTTCAAGGTACGCCGGCCGGTACTGGAGGGCTGTCCGCCCTGACGCGCGCGGCGCACGATGACGGTCACGATCGTCGCTTCGTGCGCACCGCCTTGGTGGTCACGCTCGCCGCCTTGGCGCTCGTGACCGCAGCGCGCGGCCTCGAGCGCCGCACGACCTGGTATCTGGCGAGCGATCAGTTCGCGTTCCTGACCTTCGCGGACGACCTGCGCCACGGCACCGTCTTCCACGACCCGACCATCGTGCGCCGTCTGTCGCCGTACGGTCACGCCCCGTCCGTCCCCGTCGACGCGCTCTTCCAGACCTACATCTATCGCGACGAGCACCTCTATTCGCGCTATCCGCCGGGCTTCCCACTGCTGCTCGCCGCGGCGGGCGCGATCGGCGGCGAGTGGGCCCAGCACCTGCTGAACCCCGTCCTCTACCTGGTGCTGCTGGCGGCGCTCGGGCTGGGCGTGGGGCAGCTCGCGGGGGCCGCCGCCGGCGCCGGCGTGATGTGGGCGCTGCTCGTGCTGCCGGCGGAGGTCCACTACTGGGGCATCACCGTCGCGCGTGATCTCCCTGCACACCTGCTCGCGCTCGTGGCGGTGTGGGCCGCCTGGCGCGGGCGCACCACGCTCGCCGGGTTCGTGCTCGGCTACGCGTGCAGCATCCGTCCCGATGCGGCGCTGTGGGGCCTCGCCGTCGGCGCCGTCGCTCCGCGGCTTCCGATGCGCGCGCTCGCCCGGAGCGCCCTCGCGTTCGGCGTCGGTCTGGCACCGTTGCTCGCCTACAACACGATCACGCAGGGACATCCGTTCGCCTTCACCCAGGGCAGCGAGTTCCGCCACGTGCTCGCCGCCACGCCGCCCGCGATGCTCGCCAGCCTGGTGTCGGGCGGCGGCTTCCGGCTCGCCCACCTGCCCGCCACCCTCCCCGTCCACCTGCACTATCTGTGGGACGCGTTCGGGCTCCTGCTGGTGCCCGCCCTCGGCGCGCTCGGCCTGGCCATCTGGCGCCGCGCACCCATCGCCGGCGCGTTCGGGCCGTACGCCGTGGTCGCATTCGTCTTCTACAGCTGCTGGGGGCACGGCGACGCGCGCTATCTGGTCGGCGTCGCGCTCTGCCTGCTGGCGCTCGCCGCCATCGGTACGGCGCAGGGGTGTCGCTGGCTGTCGACGGGACCGTGGCCGCGACGCCTCGTCGTCGTCGCCGTCATCGCGGCGACCCTCGGCCTCGTTCCGCGCGAGCAGACGTCCCGGGTGCGTGCCGTCGAGCTGGCGCTCGGTGGCGCCGCGCTCGTGAGCCTCGTGCTCCCGCCGGCATTCGCCGCCATCGCTCCCGCCGCGGCACTGGCGACGGTCGGCCTCGCGCGCGTCGCGCGTGGGTCGGGTGCACGCGATCCGTTCCAGGCGCCGCAGGTGGCACGCGCCCGAGCGGCGATCGAGGCCCTGGTGCCGTCGGGCTCGCTCGTCCTGACGACACCGTCGCTCGGGCGCCCGGGCGAGAACATCACCCACTACACGCACGCCGACGCGAGCTACCTCGGCGAGACGACGGCGATGGGGTCGTCCCCCGCGGCCGCGGCGCAGACGGTGCTCGGCGCCGGCGACCGCGTCTTCCTCTTGCTCGGCCCCCTCGATCCACTGCCGTTTTCCGGCGACATCCGCGAGGTCGCCCGGCGCGACGGTGCTTCGCTCCACGACTGGTTCGCCGATCCGACGCGCGCGCCCCTGGGTGCCGTCCTCTACGAGGTCGTCGGGATGACGCCGCCGTCGTGAAACCAGCACTTCATCGTTGCGCCTCCAAAGTTGCGATGGTAGCGTCCGGCGATTCGCATGAGACAGCGCGAACTCAGCATTCTCCAGAAACTGCTACACGAGCGGAAACAGGAACTCCTCGGTGAAGCCGGCCGCACCGTCGACGGTATGGGCGAGCATCGCGAGCAGTTCCCCGACCCGGCAGACCGGGCCACCCTCGAAGGCAATCGCAACCTCACCCTCCGCATCCGCGACCGCGAGCGGAAGCTCATCACCAAGATCGACGAGGCGCTCGTCCGCATCGACGAGGGTGAGTACGGTAAGTGCGAGGAGTGCGGCGAGGAGATCGGCTTCGCCCGTCTGAAGGCGCGCCCGGTCACCACGCTCTGCATCGAATGCAAGTCGATGCAGGAAGCGGACGAGCGCAAGCGCAAGTACTCGTAGATACTAGGCTCGCCGCCACTTGATCGAGCAGCCCATCGACGCGATCTGCTCGCGTGCCGGCTGCTCGCCGGCGAGCAGCGCATCGAAGGCGGCCGCCAGCTCGCGCCGCTGCACCTTCGCGGGCTCCTTCCAGCTGTCGTCGAGGCGGCCGTGGTAGGCGAGTCGTCTCGACCGGTCATAGACGAAGATGTCGGGCGTGCAGACGGCGTCGAAGGCGCGCGCCACGTCCTGGCCGGCGTCGATCAGGTAGGGGAAGCCGTAGCCCTGCTCGCGCCAGCGCCGCAGGAGGTTCGCCGGGCTGTCGTCGGGGTAGTCGGTGGGGTCGTTCGAGCAGACGCCCACCATCTGGACGCCGCGCGGGCCGTACTCACGTCCCAACGCGATCAGCCGCTCCTCGATGGCCTGGACGTAGGGGCAATGGTTGCAGATGAAGAGGACCGCGAGCACGGGTTTGTCGGCGGCGTCGTCCCGGGCGAAGATGCCCCCGTCCACACGCGGCAACCGGAAGTCGGGGCATGGGGTGCCGAGCGGAACGGAGCGATTCTCGGTGAGCGCCATGCAGGTCGGTTACCGCCGGCCGCAGAAGGAGGCAAGGTGGAGACCATCCTGAACCTGCCGGCCGTGCGTCCGGGCCGGTTGGCGGCGACGCTGGTGTCGGCCTCGCTGCTGGACGAGGCGCGCGACCTCCGCCCTCTGCTTCGCGGCGCGCACCTGGAGGAGCTGCCCGAGGGCCTGCGCCTGGTCCTGCGCCTCGACGTCCGGACGATCGCCCAGCTCGCCGACGTCATCCGCGACCTCGCCGACCACTGGGCGTTCCTCTCGTTCCGCCTGTTGGCGTCGCCCCCGGTGTGCTGGCTCGAGATCGAGGGGACCGGCGACGCCGCGGCGGTCGCACGCGCGGTGTTCGGCGAGCTCGGCGCCGCCTAACCGCAACGAGGTTGCGAAAGCCATCGTGGCGTGTACTTCTGTGCCGCCGCGATGTCCCCCCTGGTTCTCGCCCTCATCGCCACCCTCTGGGTGAGTGCCATCTCGCTCGTCGGCATCGTCGTCTTCTACGCGCGACGGCCGACGGAACGCGGCAACGCCTTCCTCCTGAGCTTCGCAGCGGGCGTCCTGCTCGCGACGTCGTTCCTGGAGCTGCTCCCCGAGGCCGTCCACAAGGCCGAGCACGACGAGAACGTCTTCATCGCCACGCTGGTGGCGATGATCGCCTTCTTCCTCCTCGAGCGCCTGCTGCACGGCTTCCACGTGCACGAGGACGACAGCCACGCGGTGACGTCGCGCTACCTGATCCTCGTCGGCGACGGCCTGCACAACTTCATCGACGGCATCATCATCGCGGCGAGCTTCGCCGTCAGCCCGGAGCTGGGCTTCGCCACGACCTTCGCGGTCACCGTGCACGAGGTGCCGCAGGAGCTGGCCGACTACGGCATCCTGATCGGCGGCGGGTTCTCGCGCAGCCAGGCGCTGTTCCTGAACTTCGTGTCGGGCCTGACGTCGGTCCTGGGCGCGCTCGCGTTCTTCCTGATCTCACCCGCCATCGAGGGGCAGATCGCCTGGTTCATGACGGCCACCGCCGGCATGTTCATCTACATCGCCGGCTCCGACCTGATCCCGCAACTGCATCACCACCGCACCGGGTTGAGCGCGTGGATATACATGCCGTTCCTCGGCGGCGTGCTCCTGATCGCGATCATGGGTGCGCTGATCGCGCACTGACGCGCGCGCGCTCGATCACCGCCGGCGGCACCGGGTCGAAGCGCGCGGCCCCCGCACGGAACATGCCGGGCGCCAGCACCCGGAAGAGCCACGCGAAGCGCATCGTCCACGGCACCCACGCCTCGAACCGGCGGCGCGCGATGCAGTCGAACACCGCCGCCGACACCGCGCTCGGCGGCAGCTTGCGGCCGTGGAACGCCGTCGGCTCGTCGGTCTTCTGCCAGATCTCGGTGTCGATCGGGCCGACGTGGATGACGGCGGTGTGGATGCCCGAGCCGGCGAGATCGAGGCCGCAGCCCTCGGTGAAGCCGGTGAGCGCGAACTTCGAGGCGGCGTACACCGCCTCGCGCGGCGGCGGCAGCTTGCCCGCCACCGACGAGACGTTGACGATCCATCCCTCGCCGCGCACCAGCATCGGACGCATCGCCGCCAGCGTGAGCCACGCCGGCGCCAGGAAGTTCACCCGCATGACGTAGTCGATCTCGTCGGGCGTCACGTCGTAGAGCTGCTTGTGCTTCGAGATGCCGGCGTTGTTGACGACGACGTCGACGCGGCCGAAGCGCGCCAGCGCGCGCGTCACCAGGCTTTCCGTGAAGGCCCGATCGGCGACGTCGCCGACCAGCGCTTCCACGTTCGGTCCGCACGCATGCGCCACCTCGGCGAGCGGCTCGGCACGCCGCGCGCACACCACCAGCGAGGCGCCGCGTGCCGCGAAGTCGAGCGCGAGCTGGCGCCCGATGCCCGACGACACGCCGGTGATGATCGCCGTGCGACCGTGATAGTCCATGCGCCGCCGTCTCGCAGAGGGACGGCGGCAGCGTCAAGCTCAGAGCGCCAGCCGTCGTAGACGGAGCGCGTTGCCGATGACCGACACGGAGCTGAGGCTCATGGCCGCCGCCGCGATCATCGGGCTCAGGAGCAGCCCCGTCACCGGATAGAGCACACCGGCGGCGATGGGCACGCCGATGGCGTTGTAGACGAACGCCAGGAACAGGTTCTCGCGGATGTTGCGCATGACGCCGCGCGAGAGCCGTTGCGCGCGTGCGATGCCGCGCAGGTCGCCCTGCACCAGCGTGACGCCGGCGCTCTCCATGGCGACGTCGGTGCCGGTGCCCATGGCGATGCCGACGTGGGCCCGCGCCAGCGCGGGCGCATCATTGACGCCGTCGCCGGCCATGGCGACGGTTCGCCCTTCGGCCACGAGCCGCTCGACGGTGGCGCTCTTGTGCTCGGGCAGCACCTCCGCCTGCACCTCATCGATGCCGAGCTGGCGGGCGACGGCTTCGGCCGTCGTGCGGCTGTCGCCGGTGAGCATGACGATGCGGAGCCCGTCGGCACGGAGCAGGCGCAGCGCCTCCGGGGTGGATGCCTTGATCGGATCGGCGACGCCGAGCAGGCCCGCCGCGACGCCGTCGACGGCGACGAACATCACGGTCTGTCCCTCCCGTCGCAGCGCCTCGGCCCGGTCGGCGAGCGCGCCGGGGGCGATGCCGAGCTCGTCGAGCAGCGCACGATTGCCGAGCGCCACGCGCGCGCCGTTCACGCGGCCGGTGACGCCCTTGCCCGTGATCGAGCGGAAGTCGTCGACGGGCGCGAGCGTCGCACCGCGATCGGATGCGCCCTGCACGATGGCCCCGGCGAGCGGATGCTCGCTGCCGCGCTCGAGGCTCGCGGCCAGCGCCAGCAGATCGGCGCGTCCTTCGACGGTGACGAGGCGCGGCTTGCCCTCGGTGAGGGTGCCGGTCTTGTCGACCACCAGGGTGTCGACCTTCTCGAGCAGCTCGAGCGCTTCCGCGTTGCGGATGAGCACGCCTGCCTGTGCGCCGCGCCCGGTGCCCACCATGATCGACATGGGCGTGGCCAGGCCGAGCGCGCACGGGCACGCGATGATCAGCACCGACACCGCGGCGACGAGCGCGTGCGCCAGGCGCGGCTCGGGACCGACCAGCATCCAGACCACGAACGCCACGACGGCCACCGCGATCACGGCCGGCACGAACCACCCCGACACGACGTCGGCGAGGCGTTGGATGGGCGCGCGGCTCCGCTGCGCGTCGCTCACCATCTGGACGATGCGGGCCAGCAGCGTGTCGCGGCCGACCTTGTCGGCGCGGATGACGAGGGAGCCGGTGCCGTTGACGGTGCCGCCGACGACGCGCGCGCCGGGCTGCTTCTCGACCGGGATCGGCTCGCCGCTCACCATCGACTCGTCGACGGCGCTGCTCCCCTCCTCTACCACGCCGTCGACGGGCACCTTCTCGCCCGGCCGCACGCGCAGGCGGTCGCCGACCTGGATCGACTCGATCGGCACGTCGGCCTCGGTGCCGTCGGGGCCGAGACGTCGCGCGGTCTTCGGTGCGAGCCCGAGGAGCGCACGGAGCGCACTCCCGGTCTGGCTGCGCGCGCGCAGCTCGAGCACCTGGCCGACCAGGACCAGCGTCGTGATCACCGCCGCCGCTTCGAAGTAGATCGGCACGCCGTGCGGTCCCGTCGCCGGAATGAGGTGCGGGAACACCGTGGCGACGACGCTGTAGCCGTAGGCCACGCCGGTGCCGATGGCGATCAGCGTGAACATGTTGAGGTGGCCGGTGCGGATCGACGCCCAGCCGCGAACGAAGAACGGCGTCGCACCCCAGAGCACGACGGGCGTCGCGAGCACGAGCTGTATCCACGCCAGCACGTGCGGCGCGACGGCGTGCTGCACCGGCTGTCCCGGGATCACGTCGGACATCGCGAGCAGGAAGAGCGGCACGGTGGCGACGGCGCAGAGGCGGAGCCGTCGCGTCATGTCGTCGAGCTCGGGATTGGACTCGTCGGCGTCGAGTGAGACGGTGCGTGGCTCGAGCGCCATGCCGCAGATGGGACAGCTGCCCGGTCCGCGTTGCACGATCTCCGGGTGCATCGGGCAGGTGTATTCCTGCGTCGGGTCGGCGGCGGGCTTCGTCGTGGGATGCAGGAACTCGTCGGGATTCGCCGCGAAGCGCTCCTTGCAGCGCGCGCCGCAGAAGTGGTGGTCGCCGTGGTGGTGCGCGGTCTTCGTCGCGTCGACGCTCATGCCGCAGACGGGATCGCGCACGAGGTTCGGAACGAACGCGCCGGGATCGGCGGCGAATCGCTGCAGGCAGCCCTCGCTGCAGAAGTGATACTCGGTGCCGGACGCCTTCCGATGGTGCGCGGTCGCCGTCGGGTCGACGGTCATGCCGCAGACGGGGTCCTTCGTCATCCAGGTTAGCGGTTACGGCCGGACCGGCGCGGAGTCAAAGGGACGGCACGCCGCGTGCACTCTCCAGACGCATGCGAACGCTCGTGGTGGTGCTGGTGGTTGGGTTTCTCGGGGTTCCGGCCGTGTTCGCCGCTCGGCGAGTGCCGAAGGATGAACCACCGCGTGCAACGGATCTGTTGCGCGCGAAACGCTTCGCCGACGAGGTGGAGGAGCGCCGCAAGCTCCCGCCGCCGATCCAGGGCACGGGATGGCGGCAGGGCGGCACGGGCTGGAACGCGCCGAGCGCGCCGCGGGGTGGGAGGAAGGTCCAGGGTCGTGTCGGGCCGGGGACGCGGCGATAGGCGTTCGCGTGGCGTGGGGCGGCCCGGCATCGGTCGGTCGGGCCGCCCCGAGGCGTGTTCGGGGTTGACCCTCTCGGGGGCGGTGGGTATACGCGGGGTTCCTCGCAACACCACCTGCCCGTCGTCGTCCATTGCGCCGTCCTGGCGCATTCCATGTGGGGCCGTAGCTCAGTTGGGAGAGCGCTAGAATCGCACTCTAGAGGCCGGGGGTTCAATTCCCCCCGGCTCCACTTTTCGATCTGTGCAATTCCAACTCGTTAGCACTCGCTCAACTCAGCCACGCACGCCCTGACACTGGTTACTCTGCGCGTTCTCTGCGGGTTCTCATGGGCACCACCGCGCCGTGGTCGCTTCCGCGGGCCGCTGCGGTCCGCAGATCGTCAAGCGCAATGATGTGGTAGCGCTTGAGCATGGATGGCGTCCGGTGACCGGAGAACGCCATCACGGTATGGGGATCGACGCCGGCACCGATCAAGTGCCGCACTCCGGACCGTCGCAGGTCGTGGACGATGCGGCCGGCGAGCCCGATGGCGGTGCATGCCTTCGCCCATAGTTTCCTGAAGTCACCAACGGGCTTCCCGTCCCGGTGAAAAATGAACTGACAGTCGAGACGACGGGTTGCGAGCCGCCGGCCCATGATCGCGGCGAGTTCCCCGGTATCGACGGGGAGAATGCGCGGCTGCTTGTTCTTGCTGTGCTCGGGACGGAGTCGGATCGCTCCCTCCCCCCGGTCATAGTCCCTCCACTGCAGGGTCCGCACCTCCCCTATGCGCCACGCACTCCAGAACAGAAACCCGACGACGTCCGCGATGTCCGTGTCCAGGTTCGAGCAGAGGGCGGCGACTTCCTCCCGGCTGAAGAATCCCTGCCGGATGCGGGACGGATCACCGTCAGGCTTCGGGATGTAAGGCTTCAGCCGCAGCTTCCGAGCACGCACCGCGAGGGTGAACGCCTTCCCGAGTAGCGCCAACTCGATTCTGACAGTGGCGTTCGCTGCACCCTCCTGCTGGCGGGAGAGGATGTAGCTGTCGAGCCGATCCGTGGTGATGGTGACAGCCTTCTCCTTCTCCCCGAAGTGCTCGACGACGTGTCGCCACGCATACGGCATCGTGGTCGCCGACTTCCGCGCGTTCACCGCGTAGTCGATCGTGAGCATCGCTCCCAAATCCCCGACGGTGATCCGCTGCTCGTTCGGGATCACGTCCCCCCGCATCACGTCGGCCATGCGCCGTCGAAGTACTCGCCGGGCCTTGGCTTCGTCCTCCTGCCCAGTGGACTGCCGCACCTGTTTCCCGTTCACGTAGTAGGCCATGAACCAGAATCGGCTTCCCGCGTCGCGGTAAATGCGCCCATCGCCTCTCATAGTGTGTCTCCTTGCCTTCCCATCGGTGTCTCCTTCCGTGGACCTGACTCGCAGGTTTTTCCTGGATCAGCGCCATAGGTACGGATCGACCGGGGCGTCAAGACCGCTGTTTGGCGAGGTAACGTCGAATGCCTTCTACGGAGAAGCGAAGCGTCCTGGGTGGCAATCGCCTCGTAAACGGGAAACTGCTCGCATTCCGATAGACCCAGGAGGGCGACATGCAGAGGAGCTTCGCCGCCTCTTGGACATCAACCAAGGCATCGACCGGCGACGCTGCGGGCGGGGGTACCGTCGCTGCCACCCGGGAGGCCACCGCCAGCGCCAACGCGCTGAGCTGCACGAGGAACGCACCGGCGTCCCCGGCCTCAATGTCGGTGACCTCTTCCAGCGACGGCAAGCGCGGCATCATGCGCGGTCGCCCTCCGGCGGTATCTCCCACTGCACGATCGCCAACCGATCGATCACGATCACGAACATGGTGGCGCGGGTCATGGCTCGGCCAATACGCGCGCACCCGGGAATGCGGCTTTCGGGTCGATGACGGCGCCGATCGCCACCATGTCGAGCCCGCGCTTTAGGTGCATCTCCTCGGTCAGCACTACGTCGCGTGGATCTCCCCGCTCGACGAAGGACGCGGCCGTGATGTGGGACACGAGACAACGCTCACGGTCCAAGCGCCGTGAGAAGGGCAGCCAGGCACGAGGTACCGTGGCGTGTCGCCGGCAAAGGTCCGATGAGACTACCTTGTTCGCGAGCGCTTCACGCGCGATCGGCTCCAGCCGGCGTGGCCCCTGAACAATGAGGTTACCGCCACTTCTTTCGATGCGGAGCCCCGCCGCCTCGGCGCGTGCGACGAGCGTTATGCCGTCCATCGTTTCTCTCCCGATGGGGCTTCAGGCTTGTCATTCTGCGTATTCTGCGAATTGTGCGCGAAGGGATTGACCTCGAAGCGTGGGCTCAACTTCCGCCCGGGACCGCTCCGGGACTGCTCAGGAGCGCTGCGCAGATATCCGTGGCGAATCAACAGATCGAGTGGTGGCTCAAGCGCCTCCACCCGCTTGAAATGAGACCGCATCTCATCGAACAGCTCCTTCTTGCTGAACTGTGCGCTGCTTTTGCGGCGAATCCACTTCAGGACCCTCCGGGCCCCGTCGAGCTGCTCATCAGCTCCCATCATTTCGTGCGCAGCGAGCGCGTGTTCGATCAGATACCGGCCAATGGCCCAAGCGTCCCGCATCGTCTCGAGGTTGATCAGGCGCTCGATGTTGTTCGAGTAGGTGAGCAGGTGAAGAATGCCTGCAATCCGTGCGACGCGGCTTGGGTGCTTGTTGCTCCATTCCCGAAGGCCCGCCAGCCGCTCTCCGTCCCGCATGGCGAGTTCGATCGCATCGTGCTGAGCCTTCCAATGGGCCAGCGCATGGTGGTCGAAGCGCAGGAAACACACCGCATCGGGATCATCCGGCTTTGTGTGGCCGAGGATGCCGTGGATGTGCGCTTCCCACGCCTTCCGGAATGCGCTGTTCGGCTTGCCGTCCTTGTAAAGCCGCTGCCCAACGAGCGAGTGAGGTACGGTGAACAGAAATCGCGCGACAAGCCCGCGGTGAATGAACTCTGGGTGGTCGCGAAACCCTTGCAGAATGATCGGTTGCGGCGTCAATAGGATGGAGAGTTCGGGCTGGCGCACATCGACTGGCGCGCGGCCCACGCGCTGCGTCCTGATGTGGCCCCCATCGTAGGCCGCTAGCACCGTGTCCAACTGCGCCCCGCCGTCTTTCGAGTACCGGCCGGCCGCGATCTCGAAAACCGCACCAGCTTCTTCGCTCGCCATGCAGATCGCGCCCTGCTGCTCTTCGAGCAGCATCTCCAGTTTCTCTGGGGTGGTATTGCTGACGAGGAACGTCGGAAGGGGAGGCACCTGGGTCAGCTTCTCCGCAAGTTCAGTGGCCTCCGAGGCTGCCTGCTCCCGATCTGCTGCCACCCTGTCTTGTGCAGCCCGCTTGCGCAGGTACTTCAGCCGCTCTTCGTCTTGGAGACGTTGCTCGATCGCAGCCCCGATTGACGGGGATTCCTCGGCGCGTCGCTTCGCCTCCCAGGATTCGAGAGGTGCGAGCGGCTCGCGAAGCGCCGCCTTCTTTCGCTCCCCCGACCCGGCGACAGCGGCGATGTACAGGTTGAGCGACTCGCTATGCGTCTCGCCAATCTGCACCCGGAAACGTCGGGCCGCCGCCGCGCCGGCAACCCCGAGGCCAAGCACGGCCACCAAGTCCACCGGCACCTGCGAGATCGCCGCCACGTCACGCGCCAGGTTGCCGAGGACCGGCGGAAGTGTGTCGATCGGGAACGGCGGTACCGCGATGCCTTCCAAGGGGGTCAGCGGCTCCCAAGCGGGTTCCTCGTCTTCTCCCGCAGAATACGCAGAATACGCAGAATTGCTGTGAGGCAACCATGCGCACAGCTTCTCAACGACCTCCTTGCCCAAAAACTTCTCCGCGGTCGGGCCGCCGGTGGCTGCCTTCCCCGCGCGCAACGTGGTGGCCGTCGCGCGCGCTGTAGTCCCACGTTCACGCCACTCTTCGTCCCCGGCAACGCGCGCACCCTGCGCGACCAGCGTTGCCACCCGCTCCTTGTCCGCACCCCTGCGTAGGAGAAGGCCCGCCAATGCGTTCGCCGTGTCGTGTCGAGTTCCGGACGCCTTGGGCCAGGATCGGGCAACAAGGGTCGCTGCGGCGAGCCATGATACGTGATGCAGGAGGTCGGCAGCCCCGACCGAGGCGGGCTCGCCATCTTCCGCGTACTCGACCGTCTCGGCAGTGTCGGGGTGCAGGCTGCCGGGGAACATGGTCTGCGCGCCCGCCGAACGGATTTCGACGAGCATCTGTTTCTTCTCGCCGCCGTTGGCCGACCGCGATGTGTCGGCAACCCTCTTGATGTCGTGGAACTTCGTCGTCTTGATCGGCATGTCAACGACGAATTCCCAATGCGATTCTCGCGCGGAGCGTCGGCCGAATCGGCTCGATGTCGGCGGCAGGAAGATCGGCGCAAGGGCGATGGCCTCAGGCGTATCGAGATCTACGTCGACGAGCCCGCCGCTAGCCTCACCGAGCGCGATGCCGATGCCGGTTACACCCGGTCCGAACTCGGCTTTAAGGTCGGCCGGCGCAAGACGGAGGTCCGGCCAGGTGGCCCGGTTGCAGCGCTTCGCGCTGTCCCAGGGCACCTTGCCCTTCAAAGGGATCACCGTGAATCCCCGCCGGAGATACATGTGCGCGCAGGCGATGAGGTCGCGCGGCGGCGGCGTCATTTTCGGACGCCCAGGTCTCTCCCGCCCTTGCCGCCCTGACGCGGTTTCGGAGCACCCCCTCGCACCAGGCGTAGGAGAGCCCGTGCGACTTCGGGAATCAGATCGGCGCGGACGTATTTCCACGCCTCACCCTCTCGTCCCTTCGCCCGGGCAACCCCTTGAGCGTTATTGCCACCATGGTTGACGCTCTGAAAGCGTGCGTCTCGCTGAGCCAGGCGGTAGGCTCCGGGCGCGCCTACACCGTCGAGATGGCGGCGCGAGTGCTGGCTCTCGAGCATGGAGCCGGAGCACTCGACGGTATCGCGACCAGGCTGCACCAGGTGGATCTCCTCCAGGTAAGAGATCATCGCTCTTTGCCGCGGCTGGAAGACGACGACGTATCACCGCGTTCCTCCTCGTCGGCCGCCTGCCACCCGAGTAGCTTTCGCGCGCGGCTGATCTCCGAGGACGAGAATCGACGCCAGCCGCGGAAGTCACGCACGCACCGAAACACCCCGAGGTCGGCGAGGCGGCGGGCGGTCTGGGGATTCACCCCCACGGCCTCGGCAAACGCCTTGATTCCGATAGGCTTCACGAGGGTTGTGTATGATCACACCCTCGGCTGCGGTCGTACCCCGAGAATCTACAGAGCGAGTAGTGAACGGCTGCAATCTCGGGGGGTCATAGACTCGTCCGTGGAGGCCGCTCGCATCGAAGACGAACGTGTTCTTCGGTTACGGCGCCGTACCGTTTCGGATCCCAGGCCGCGAGTATGCTGGCAGTTCGGCGATAGGACTTCCCCTTACTGTAGCCCAAATGTAAGAAAACCGCCGCGAGTTCTCGAACTTTACGCGAGCTGGTTGGATCTCGCGTTTTGCGTGCGAGAGCGCCCATATCCAACGATTCTATCAGCGCGCGATAGGATGACAGCGTTTCGATCTGCGCCGACACCTCTCGATGGAGAACGGCGATGGTGTCCTTGGACAAGCCCACACGTTCCGCCTGTCTCTCGAACGATTTGAGGCTACGGATCCGATTCCCGACGGACGGCATCGAGTTGACGATGAGACGAATCACCTCTACGTCGAGCCTCCCCAGGATGCCGAGAATATCGCGCACAGTTGCTCGATACTGGTAGTCGGTCGCGAGTTCGACGGCCATCGCCTCGAACTGTGATTCAACTCGTTGCCGGCTCGCGTTCCAATCTTCGTATGCGTGCCCCAAATCGATGCGCAGCATATCGAGCACCGCTTCTACGAGCTCGATCCGGGCCCCAACCTGTTGGTGCGCGGAGCCCTCGCCTGTCTCGCTGGGAATGCGCCTGGCGGGTGCATGTGATAGCAAATTGGCGAGGGTCTGACGGAGGAGAAGACGCGCTTCGACCTCTAGGCTTCCTGGGAGCCACTGGTACAGCGCCAAGCGATTGGAAGGCGGTCGCGGCTTGGATGCATTATCCTGCCTGTTTGCACCCTTTTCTGGTCGCTTGTTGCCTTTCGCCACGTCGTACCTCCAGGGTGAGGGACCCCACGGTAAGAACGAGCGGATAGGCGGTGGGAAGCCCTCTTCGGGCCGCGAACCCTATCCCGCACCTTCGATCGATGACAGGCCATCCTCCTCTCCCAGCCTGCTCTGGCGACGATTGATGAGACGCTTCAGCCCGCGATCACCCATTGAGCCGAGGCCCATGGAACAGCTCTCTGCACGATCCCCTTGGACCAGTTGCGCATGGATGCTCTCTCCACAATGATCCGGCTCCATGGCGGAGGATGAGGATGACGGTCTCGTAAAGACGCCCTTCGGAGAGGCGCGGCGATGCCGCGCTAAAAGTCGCCGTTCCGGGCTTCAGTGTCGCAAACCAGCCCGAAGGAATTTCGAGGTGTGCTCGATGCACGGCGCCGGCTGCGAAAAGCGAGAGCGGGCGGGCGTCCGCAAGAACCCCCGGCTCGCTCCCCTTCGCACCGGAGCCCGGGCCAAGGCGGCAACGCTGCTCGAGGCGACGCGAACGGCCAAGTCGCTGCTTCAGCGGGAGCAGGAGCATCTCGAGAACCTATCAAGCCTTCGCGATCTCAATAGGTTGTTGGCGCGTGCGTGGGCAATTTCCGATTGCTTGACTGACCGTGAAGGCACCCCGGATCGTGCGCACGATCAGGGAGCAGAGACAGCGGCGCTACTCGGCTCCGTTCGGCTCATAGGAGAGACACTTGAGCGAGTAAGCCGCCTCGAAGGTCTGTGCAGCATGAGCGCAGCGAATCTCGATGTCCTCGCCGTAGGCATGAACAAGATTCTTCGTCGGTTCGTGCCGCGGGACCAGTCAAAGGAAGTAGTCATTGAGATCGGGGCAGCCGTGGACGCCGCATTTGGGAGTCCAATGGTTCGTGTGACCGGACCCTATAGGTCGTGAGCCCCACCCGGCGTGACGGCCCAGCGGCACCAGCACCTATGGCCAGCGAATGGCTATCGCCGTCCCGTTGATCACGATCTCTCTCGGCCGGTGCCGCCCGCTGGGGAACGCCACGTCCGCGAAGTGCAGCATCTTGTGGTGGTTTGCGCACAGAACGAGCAGGTTGTCTGGGTGATCCTGGCCTCCCCTACCGACCGGCTCGACGTGGTGGCATTCCGCGTAGTCCTCGCCGCCAACCTTGCGGAACGTGAATCCACACAACTGGCAGCACCGCCCCCGCTCCTCCAGGATGCGCTCCTTCAACGAGACGCTCCTCACCGTCTGGAACGTGAGTCGGACAGAGCCCGAGACCACGACAGTGCCCCCTGCCCGATCCATCAAGACTCGTTCTGCGGTCGCCAGCAGGTCGGCCCGTAAGGTCTCGCTCTTCGTCTGCGGCAGGCGGTCAGGCAACGAAGGTACCGGCAACTGCTCGGCGCTGAACAGCACCGGCTGACAATCCTCAGCGGCTTGCACCGGCGTGTGGAGGCGCGCGATCGCCAAGCCGAGGCTATGCTCCTCGACGTCCCGGCGCGCAGGCCCCTTCGCGCGAAGCCGCGCACGAAGCGCAGGGAGACGGTCGTGAAGCTGGAGCCCAGCGATTGCCCACGCCGCGTAGGACCGCACGTATTCGTCGGCGTCGGCGAGGGCAGCCTCAAGACCGTTCGCCACCTCCGACGTGCTCACCCCGAGCTTCCCAAGCGCTCGGGCTGCATACCAGCGTACGTCCGCGCGCCCATCGCGGAGTCGCTCCAGCAACGCGGGGACCGCGACCACGCCAGACTTGCGCCGGACCAGCCCCTCGATCGCCCATTCCCGCACGATCGCATCCTCGTCCGTGAGCGCGGCCACCAGCGAGGTGTCGGCCGTCGCGCCCGTCGCCTTCATCGCCGCCAAGACGCGCTGCCGCCGCGCCTCCGGATCGACGTCTTCCGTCATACGCCAGACCATGGCGCATTCGCGCCGACGTTTGCAATTGCAAACGTCGGCGCCACCCAATCCTGCTACCCGCAACCGCGCCATGGGGGTAGAGGTGCGGTTCCGCCGGCGGCTTCGGGCGCTGGTACTCGAGCGCTTCGGGTCGCTCGACCGCTTGTACCTCGAAACGGACTTCTCGAAGGGGCACCTCTCCCAGATTCTGACCGGGAAACGGAGCCCGACGCTCGCCACGGTCGTGAAGCTCGCGACGTTGCTCGGCGTCGAGTTCGAGGACCTCTTCCGTGCCGAGCCGAGTGGCCGCGACCGGCCGCCCTCCCCTAAAGCCCGACCGCCGCGGTGAAGTTGACGCTCCAGCGCTCGGCCTCGCGGACGTAGCGTCGCATGACCTGCGCCGACCGCCATCCGCCGTGGCGCATGACCTCGACCTCTGGCAGCCCGCTCCGATACGCCAGCGTCGCATACGACGCCCGGAGGGAGTGTGCTCCATATTCGGAAACGTCCAAACCAAGCTCCGCCGCCACACGGCGCGCCAGCGCGTGAATCGCTCGGGCATCGAGGGGGCCGCGGACATGGCCGTGTCGGTCGACCGCTCGGAACAGGACCGCATCGGGCGTGTCCTGCGCGGGGTGATGCGCCAGCCAGGCTTCGAACGCCGCGACCGGGCACGTGTGAGGCGTCGTCCCCAGAGCGATGTCCCGTTCCTGGCCGGCGGCTTCCTGGTCGGTTTTCGCGCGGCGGATCGTGAGCAGCAGCCCGCGATCGGCCCGCTGTACATCCCCAACGCGCAGCGCCACCAGCTCGGAGCGACGCAGGCCACCGGCGGCCACCGCGACGAGCAGGATCGCGCGATCCCGGACGGCCCGCACTGAGCCTTCGCGACGCAGCCCCTCGGCCGCGTCGCGTAGTTGTTCGATCGTGAACGCCGCCCGGCGCCGAGGCGCCGTCCCCGCGATTCGCCGAATCCCGGCCAGGACGGCGGCCACCTCGGGCGTCTTCGTCGCGACGGGATAACGCGACGCGAGCCCGGCGCGGTAGCGGGTGATCGAGGAGGCCCGGTGGCCGGCGTCAAGACAGGCCCCGAGGTACGCAGCGATGTCCGCGGCGTCGACGGGATGTTCGGCGCGGCCACGCGCCTGCCGCCAGGCCATGAATCGGGCAAGGTCCTTCGCGTACGCGATTCGGGTCCGGGGTGCGTGTCGGGCGGCCGCGAGCTCGACCGCCGCTTCCAGGTCGTCCAGGAAGGCGACAGTGGCCTGCGGCGTTGCGACGCTGCGAACGAGCGCGCGTCCTCGTCGTGCCATTCAACCCTCCCCTGACAGCCGCTAAGTGAACGTTAGCGGCGTGACCTGTACGAAACCGAGGGGAACACCACAATAGCGCGGCGCTTGCGGCAACACTGCAGTAGAGTCGCCACCCGGCCCCGATGCGCTGGTGCTCGTCAGCTCTCTCACGCAGCCGCGCGCTACTCGCGCACGAAGCATCTGAGCCGGCCGCGCATACGCCTAGGAGGGCGTTCGACCGCCCTGCCTGGCCGGAATCGTTGCGACTCGGGTGGCAACTTCACGCCTCGTTTCGTGGATTCGTTCCGGCGACACGCCCACCGCGTTCGCGTATGACTCTACGGTCAGAGCTGTACGCTGAAGTTCCTCAGCGATGACGAGATGACCCTGCGCAACTGCGAACTGCTTCCACCCGGTGACGGTATGCGCAAGAATGAGCTGTAGTTGGAAGGGATCGTCGAGGTGCCGAAGGAACGCTTCGACGGAGGGCGCCGGACCGGCCCACATGTCGTGCATCGCTGTTCGAAGCACGAGCATGACGCCCTCGTCCACTTGGAAAGGCGTCTTCAGGTGAAAGTAGCGCTCCTGGAAGAATCTCCGTAGCCCGGAGAAATCCACGAAGCGCACACCGGCTACTTCACCGGGGAGGGCATACGGCATCGCGTTGAGCACGCATGGAACGACCCGCTTGGTGCCAAGCTCGACACCCATGTGCTCGAGCAATATCGAAGGATGCCTTACGAGCGCATCAGCCTGCCGCAGCACCTGCCTGCCCGCAGCGTCCATTTCCAGTTGAAAGTAATATGCCTGGATTGGATGATGTCCCGAGAGGGAGTAGTTCTTACACTCAAAAACGAACACGTAGTCGCCCCATACTACTACGGAATCGTACTCGTACTCTTCTCCATCGCGCCGCGCCGTGAAGCCCCTTGCATCCAATCCCTGTGCTTTGAAGAACGTCAGGACGGACGCCTCGAAGCTCTTGCCCTTGCGAGACAAGGGTTCGCCGCGCGAAGCAACGGCGGATAGCACGATACGTGCATGATTTACGTTCAGCAGCGCGGGCGCAAATACGGTTGTTGTTCCGCTGGCGTTTGCGATTAGTGGGGTATCGAATAAATCCCTGCTGGAGGTGGTTAACGTGACCGCATCCAGGAACGTCGCCGCGGCGGGCGCAGAAAGCCCGCACCTCTCCAGCACTTCCTGAAGCGCGAGTGTTGAAGCCTCGAACACTAGGCCCGATGAATCCGAAGGACTGGTGCGCTGCTGAGCCAGTACGGACAGGGTGGCGTAGCCCCGCAACCACTCCACAAGGCGAAGGCCGCCTGGACGTTCCTGGTCGGTGCCCACATCGTAGTTGAGGAGCTCTGATAGTCCGATCGCGGCATGGGCTTCGGAGAGGCTTACCCAGGAGTTCGGGAAGAGACCGGCCGCGTTTTCTATGCCGGTCGCCTGTCTCTCCGCATCAGTCGTGATCGCCAAATCTGCTAGCGTCTGACCGAAGAGATCGTCGAGGCGCTCGTTTGCGATATGATCGAATATCTCAGCTCTCTCCAATCGGTACGTCGATATTTGGCGTGTATTGGTAGGAGCCCAGATCGGAAGTTCTGGTTTGACCGCGGTCTCCAGCGTTCCCCCTAGATATCGGCGGCGCTCCTCCGTGCGTCTCCAGTGCATCCAGCACATCGCCAACACTTCGGTTGAGCCCGCCTTGAATCGCTCATCATCTCCTACTGAGGGAAGCGCGGGTAGCACAATGCGGCGACGACCATCGATCCAGCCAGCCTTACGTGCCTCCATGCCGATCGTTAGTGCCAGTGCCGAGATGAGCCCGTGGACGATGGCATCCGCCGGTATGAGTCCTCCGTCATCCAGGGGAATGTGAGGGGACTGAGAGAGCGAAATGTCGTCGCTTGTATGAAGTACAGCGTCAACACGCTTCATGAGGTCTGCGTACTGCGCAGCGGTTCGACTGATAGACGCGGCCACTCTTGTGTCAGCCGGGAGTAGAGAGATCTCGCATCCATCGAGTGTCTCAACGATCGAACGATAGCCCGCTTCGATATTGAGGATGAGACGCAGGGTCTCGAGAAGTTGTTCGGATGCGGCGTCACCTACCGTGTCGTCCACGTACTCCCGGAGGCGTGCGAAGAACGTCATGCGGTTGAGCTCCCGCACCGGATCCGGATAGACGATGACTAGACTAGTGCTGCGCGTTACGTGTCCGAGAAGCTCCGCGAGTACGTCATCGGACAGCTGAAGTGCGTCGAGGTGCTCTTTCAGCGCCGGCCAATCGAATGCTTTGAGCGACTCTTTGACGGTTCTCTCGCTCAGGTTGCCGTTTGCGGGCGACGGGCGTTCTGGCGGGGGGCTCATGAGTCTCCTGGTTTCGGTGTTGGCATCTCGCACCACACCAAATGGTCCTGGGAGGGGCGCTCGGCAAGCACGCGCCAGACGGATGAAGTTAACCTCTGGGCCGGAAGGGAGCGATCGCTATCGCCGGCCGTCGGCGGCCTAAATCCCCGGATTGCGTCGACGGGCTCGCGCGTGCGGCCTCAGACCGCGGGTTGGTGCCGTTCTGCCTCGGATGTGCACCTGCGATTCGGTTTGTCCCTGCGCGGCGGCCTAGTGGTGCCCGATTGGGGGACGACCGGGGGTCGCGGAGTGGCATGCTACACGGCGGGCCCTTGCAGTCCGGCCTGCCGCGCATAGACATGGCCCACATCGAGAGAACCGACCGCTCGAGAGGGGGCAACGTGTGTTGGCGGCGCATCTACAAGTAGCCGGCCTCCGCATCAGGGTCTGGCGTCATGAACGGCCAGGGCCAACCGGATGCGAGATCGGGATGGCGCGGCTCGTCTTCGGGTGACCCGTAGTCATCTCTGATCCGATCGATCTCGTTCAGGCAGCGCGCGGCAGCGTCTGAGTTACTCCCATCCTTCGTCATCGCGAGAAGTTCACGCCGCATTGCTACGACGGAGATCGGAACGATGGTGAAACCACCCCTCCAGCCGGCGGCAACATATTTAGTAACCGTGCGTTCGATCGTCTGTCGGGAGATGAGCGACCGTCTACCGTTGCGGAGAAGAAGCAGCAAGCCTTCGGCATCAGGAGTCTCAGCGACGGCGGCAGCTAGTAACGCAAGCCCCGCTCCAGATCGGCCGTCCTTCAGGCGATCATAGACATGTGCCCGCAATGGGAAATGCGCGTCGATCAGACCTGCGAGTTGGTGGATGATTTCTGCCCTCCAGCCGTCGAACGTACCGTTTAAGGCGCAGTCCACGAAGCGCCGCGCAGCCGACAAGGTGCCCCGACGCAAGACCGCGTCGCGCCACCAGTAGTTCCCATAAAGCGCGGGATACGCGGCTGCGAACGCGAAGAGGCCGTCTTCGGCCTCGTCGCCAGGCGCGAAGCTGAAAGCTCTAGTCAATTCCTCCAGACGGTCGATGCTCCGCTGAGCCGCCGGCAAGCTTTGAACAAGCGCGAGCGCTCGCGCGGGACAGGTCGTGAACGGAAGCAGCCGGAGCCATTCCCTCACTTCCCATCCATCGGACAATATCCAGGGCTCCTTCTGGCCCGCTTCCATAACCTCGGAGAGGCCCTGTTCCACGGCCTTGAAGGTGACGATGTGACCGGACAGAACGAGGGCGAGCACGAGCGTGGCACGTGAGCGCCGCGGTGCGATGGCCATCAGCCGTTGAATCGTCGCATCGCGCCGGCCGTGAGGAAGCCCCGATGCTACCGCCCCGAGGTCAACGGCGAGCCGTTTCTGGTCGTCCGTGGCCTCGTCGGTGAGAAGGTCATCGATCGCGCCGAATATCGCTTCGGCCTCCGCCGACGTGGCCAAGGGATCGGCAGCGCGCTCATGCCTGTTCGCTTCGACGCAAGAGAAGTCGACGCCGCCGAAAAAGAGTCTCGCCTTTGGCGGCTCGTTCGCACTCCGCCAGTGCGTGGCGAGCACCTGCGCAGCGAGGGAGCCGAACTGCTCATCGGTAAGATACTCCCGCATCAGGGCGGCGGTCTCGGGTGCGTTTATCGCTAGAAACGCGCGCTGATACTCATGCGTGTGAGGCGTGCGCGCTTCGTCGAGCGCCTCGCCATGGCGCCAGTGGGCGGCCTTCGCATCTTCGCGGAACGCACGATAACGCCGCAAGTTGTCGTCCAGCAGGCGCTTCAGCAATGGGAGTAGTTTGACCGATGGGGCATGGCTCGCGAGGGTAGCAATGCTCGCGGTTTGCCACCGCTTGGCATCGCTAGACAGCATGCGACTACCCCATTCTTCGGCAAGGCTCTGGATGGTTGCGAGCGCTTCACTGTCGAATGGCCTGCCGCAGTCGCGGTCCTCGGTCGGATGACGCGAGACGAGCTTCGCCAAGCGTACCATCCGGTCGTTGTCTGCGTCCGCCGAGCGAGCTCGGACAGCAGCGACAAGGCTAGCCCCCGGTGTATGCGCGACCCGTTCCTCAAGGCTATGGTACCTGTCGCTCGCGGCGCGGTCGTACTCGCCGTTCACGCGCAGCCGCGCTCCGAGATCGAGCATTATATCGAGCATGCGCCCGACGGCTTGTGGCCCGAGCACCGACGCTGCGGCTTCTGCGCGGTAGTCGCGTTCGGCGAGTTTTGCGAGCGCAAGCTCAAAAAATCCATCGTCGTCCAGGCTGTACCGGGCTGAAGCGAGGATATCGTCCGCACCGTAGAACAGAGAGCGACCGTCGCGGACACGGGTCAGAAGGCCGTACGCGACGGCGCGCGGATAGCGCTTCTGCGCCTCGTAGATGAGATGACGCTCCGCGTCCTGCCACTGGTCTAGCTCTAAGGTGCCAATGAGCTTCCCGAGCTCTACGCTTCGGTCCCGTGCGTCAGGCGCGTACACGATCGCACGCAGCCGATCGTTCGCTGGCATTCCTTGCGCCATCTGCCTCTTGCGCGCCGCGGCCAGTCGATCGCTAACGTGCCTGTTCGTCACGTCGATGACGAGGTTGCCGCGTGCGACAAGGTCGATGGTGTTGTCGCCAGCGTTCTGTAATACCTCGACGGCATGGCGGTCTGCACCCTCAGCCACCAGCGCATCGACCACCGACGCCTGAACGTCGGGGGCGGGATCATCCTTCGCAATCGCAGTCGCGAGATCGAGCGCGTCCATGCCCCCCTGCGAGACCATTTCTTGCAACACTACGGTCCTGACCCTCGACGACAACGCCTTGAGGTTCTTCTCTGCATTGTGTCCGAGAACCGATGGCCGGAACTGACTGCAATTTCGCAGCGCCCTGAGGCTGATCTGCTGATTCTCGCTCGTAATCAGTGGCCAGACCACGTCGCGAAATTCGCGGCGTCCCGAGGTCAGCATGAAACGAACGGCACGGTCGGCATATCCTGGGGCGTGCCAGCGAGTAACGCGGGCCTGAACTTCGCCAGCAACCAACGACCACACCTTTTCCGTTGAGTGGAAGATCATCTCGGCGGCGAGAATCGGATCAACCTCGAACGCCGCGAGGATACCCTGGCCGGACGTGGCCCGCTGGTCGGCGTCGCCGTTCGCTAGCCGCTCGACGGCAAACAGGATCGCCTCCTCCCAGGCGGGAAGGTTGAACACTTCCGCCTGCAGCGCCTTGCGGGCGGTCGGGTTGTCGGCGGCCGCGATGATTCGGCGCTCGACCGAGTGGGAGGCGTACCACTCCTGGAATTGCTGGTGCTGGAACGAATAGCCCGAGGCATCGCCTGCGCGCATCAGCACGTGATTGCTGACGAGAGCATCGAGCACGGAGTCTGGCTGCGGCTTTACCGCGATCTGCCCCGTTTCGATCAACGTGTTCGCCGTGTCGGAAATGCAGCGCCGGGCGTTGCTATCGGCGACGGTGGTGTTCGCCGTCGTCGAGGCCAAGACGGCGAGCCCTTCCAGATAGTCCTGCTGAAATCCGTGCGCGCCAGTGCGAAGCGCGTCGGCGCGGCGAGCATCATTTTCGTGCGCGGTGATGAACCGCCGTATGACGTCCTCCTTTGTCGTCGGAAAGGGCGCGTGCTCGGGAAGAGACAGCAGGGCGATGAGATAGAGCGGGACAGTTACAAGCTGACGGACGCCGGCAGTGCGCCACGCCTGATCGACGATCCTCACACCGGCGTCGCCACGTACAGCTATGGCGATCTTCATCTGCTGCGCTCCACTGAGCGGCAGTAGATCGACGCGGGTGCCTACGAATGGGACGTCAAGGGCTTGCTTGCGCGTCGAGACGACAATTCCGAGCTCTGGCAATTCCGCTTTTAGGGTCTCAATCTGTACACGGCCCCGCGCCCGCGCATTTGCATCCAGTTCGTTCCAACCGTCGAGGAGTAGTGCGACGCCAGGGTAGGCGGCGACGGCCCGGAAGTCGTCTTCCGAGATGCCCCTGAACGCGGGGCGCTTCAGAATGGAGTCCAGCACGGGCACGCCTTCTGTGGCCCAATCGCCGAGAGGAACCACGAGCGGCGTGCCGCTGCCCTTGGCAAGAACCCCTTCTGCGATCTGAAACAGGGTCGTGGTTTTTCCCGTGCCGGGTGGAGCAACCAGGATCAGATCATCGAGCGATATGAGCGCGCTTCCTAGTGTTTTCGTTGTCGCGGGCTCGCCCAGCGCGTCGACCTTCAGGGTGAGGCCGACTGAGGTGGATGGCCATTTTGCCGTGCGACGGAACACGTCGAGATCCCGCTCAGCCGCGGCGCGCAACCGATCCGCCAATTGCCCACCCGCAGAAGCCCTTGGTCCCCGCGGCGCGTCGTTCCGCAACACGCGGCGCCAGGATTCTTCTTCGGCCCGCCTCTTCCACTCGAGCAGTCGCTCGACGGTGAACTCCGGATCCTTGGAGTCGACGGCGGCTCCGTGATCGCGGCACATCCAGATGCCATTCTTTGACGAACGGCGTTCCTCCGGCGACATGCTTGGAGCGTATCGAGGCCCACCGGCTGCGGCGGCGCAAATATGCGCCGCCGTGCCTATGTTGATCTCGCCTTCTCCATCCGATGTCGCGCCGACCGTTGGCAAGCGACACGTTGGATAAGAGCAAAGCCAGCCCGCGCGCTTTGCGATCTTGAGCTTAGTAGAAGCGGTGAAGTCGTCTCTATTCTGGTTGCTGGCCATCTGGGCGCACGTTCTGGACCTTCCTCCGACTCAGTTGGAGGAACGATTCTAGCAGAGTCGGTGCATTCGGCCCCGCAGCCAGAGATCTGATTGATTAACGTGGCGGATAGCTCCCGCTCGAGGGACATTTGGTCGTGCCGGAGCGCTTTGGCAAGGGCTCCGGGGCTGGCCTATGTGGCACTATCTCCGGGTCCAAGCAGCGCATTCCGCGTCGTCGTCCGGAGGACTGGGGATTGGCATGACGGTGTGTATCCGGGCCCTATCTCGACCGGACAACGTCATTGTGACGGCAAGCGACATGATGCTCTCTGACGAGATCACCTCGCATGAGGCCGGCGCCATGAAGTTAACCCTATCGGATGTCCCATCCTACGCGGAGGAGGCGCGGCCCCCGGCCGTCATGCCGCCTCTCCCCCCATGGACGAGCAACTATCTTCTCCTGGCGTGGGCTGCGTCGCTGCCGCAGTCAGGCGGTCCCCGCTTCCCACGCGCGTTGCGCAGCCCACCAACGGGGCGGCGGCTACTGCTCGGCAGTTAGCATGACATGAGGATGCAGAGGGCGCGATGCGGGCTCCGTCGCTCGATCCTTGTGACCCAGGGCGCTATGGGATGCGCGAGGACCTCGCCTTGGCGGGCATCAATGGCCTACCCTCGCAACATGGAATGGCTTTGTCGTGCTCTAGTCGGCGCCCTCTCCGTCGTTCTGGCGTTAATGGGTGGGCAGGTGAGTATCGCACCGCCGCCCCCCGCCGACCGGACGTGGTGGGTGACCGCATTCGCCATTGCCGCCGCCGTGACGGTTGTAGCGCTGATTGGGGAAATATTCGCAGTCCGCAAATCAGAACAGCGTCGTGAAGACACGAACCGGGAGCGACAAAGCATCCTCGTACGGGAGGTGATCCAGGCGGCCCGTCGACGTCGAGTACCGCGCGCTGACAAGACCACCCCTGAGGTGTGGCTGGGTGGATGGCAGCTTGAGGCTGTGGTCCCCGGCGCGCCACCTTTCGGCCTGTCGGCTGGCAGCAATTTCACGATTCGCATTGCCCAGGATGGTCGAATCCTCATCTCGGGCGATATCTACGGCACGGACGGGCAGATCGCTGCCTCGCTTTACGAGTCTGAATTTGAGTCCGTGGGCCAGTTTGTGAGCCCTTACGACTGCAACGCAGACGCAGACGCCTTTGAGATCGTCGATGGGGATGCCGACCCCGTCCTCCAGATCGTGCGCCGACCTGGACGATTCGTCATTGAAGCTTTTTGGCGCCTCAAGGACGGCACCGCGATCCTGGCCGAGGCCGAAAAAAAGAAGTTCGACCTTGTCGATTGGAACTTCCCGCACACGAAGCTCTCGCCAATTTTCGCCTATCCCAGCACCCTGGCGCCGGGTAAGCGCGTTTGAGCCATGAGTAACCGCGTGGCTGCCCTCTCGACGAGCATTCAGCGAGGCTCGCACGCCTGTTCACGCGATATCTTGAGCGGCTGCACGCTACGAACGCTTTGAGCGGAAAGTCGATCTATGGTCCCGCTGGTACGCATCTACTGGCCGGCGACCTAGTCGCTGCTACGTTTTGCGCTTTGCGCACCGGGCCAGGCGGCGAGCCCGTAGGCGTCGTCGAGCGCGCGCGGGATGCTGATCACTTGTGGTACGTCTTCCCTCGACATGACGAACATGCGGAAACTACTTCTCGGCGGCCTGATCGTTTTACTGCTCGGCAGCGTAGGCGCGGTGGGGGCGCAAGAAGATACGACACCACCTGCGCTTCTGAACTTCGCTATCAGCCCCGTGGTGTTCGACACGGGGCCAGCGTCGGTGACATTCGATTGGTGTCTTACAGCAGGCGACGACCTTTCGGGGTTGATCTCAGCAGTCGTTCTCGCAGACAACGAGGGCGGATTTCTTTTCAATGTAGGGGAAGCCGTCCTCCCTCCAGCGTCGCAAGCGACCGTGTGCGGTCAGGCCATCGCTCCGCAGTTCAAGGCTTACGGAGTCTACCGAATCGTCGTCGAGATCCGTGATTCCGTTGGCAATGGGATAGCATACTACGATGCGGCCCCGGGCGGGGTCGCAAGAGGTCTATGCTCCATAGGTCCCTGCGAGCTGATAAACCGCCCGGCGGCAAGCCTGCCGGACGATGACGATGACAGCGTACCGAACGATACCGACAACTGCCCCACGATCCCGAACGCGGACCAAGCCGACCGTGATCTCGATCTCGTCGGCGACGCCTGCGACCCATTCCCCGACGACCGCGACAACGAGCAGGCACAGTGCCACGCTGAGTTGCTGACTTGCATATCGGACCTCGTCACGTGCCAATCGCAGCCTCTACCGGACGTGGACAGCGACGGCGAAACGGACGCGACCGATCGCTGCTCGACTACCGTGTCGGGAGCATCGGTCGACGCCGACGGTTGTTCGCACGCACAGTTCTGCGCGCATTTTGACGTCTCGACGAAGGACGGCCTACGTGCGTGTAGGAAGGCCGACTGGCGCAACGACGAGCCGACCATGAGAGGCAAGACCGACCGGGACTGTGACCTGGTACGCTACCCAGACGGAAATCGCTGCGAACCCACCGGCTCGTAGGATGCTCGCCGTGAGGCGACGACTGCGATTCGTGGGCCACGGTGTATCGGCAACTGAGGTCGTACCGGCTCGCTTCTCGAGCTCCAGGGCACGTCGCGGCCCGTCCCTCGCTCCTTCCCATGGCGGCGCGGGGGGCTTGCACCCGGTGCCAGATCGATTCGGCTACTAGAGATGGTGAAGTTGCCACGCCGAGACAGCAAAGTTGCGGAGTTGCGGACGGGCACCTCGACTCGGGACGCTAGCCACTACGACACGTCCAGGCAGCGGCGATCGAGACCGCAGCAATCGTTGCGCTGCTGAGTCCAACCCGTTCGATCGCTAACCACCAGGTTGCCTCGTGGATGAGTAGGCGGCACTAGATGCTTTGACGCTATCCGCTCTGCCTCATCCGCCTTGCTTGAGTTCCCGGCGTCACCATCTACCTCATCGTTCCGCATTCATTGCATTCTCCGATTTCGACACAATGATTGCAAAGTGCGGGATCCGGACCGTAGTTTCCACCCGGAGGGATGCATGAATCGACATATGGGCAGCATGCCCCGCATTCGCCGAACTTGACCTGCCGGCATTCCTTCTTCGACTCCTTATAGTCGCGGAACGCCTGCCTAAGGCAACGCCGCTCCGCCGGCGTGATCGCGAGGGCGCAGGTCGCCACCGAGAGCGTCAGTATCCCAGCGTAGATCAGTAGTCGCATTGGCACCTCAAGCAGCGGTAAGGACATCCGCGAGAGTCATTGGCAGCCACAGCCAGTCATACGGCAGACCGGCTCACCGAACGTACATAGTCTGCCATCGTCGCATCCGCCGGGCTCCTTATCTCCATCGGGCACGAGGAACCAACAAAACGAAGAACCCACCCCCCCCCATCCCCACGCCCTACCGCGCCGACATTCTGGAGTCGGACAGCACCAGTTACGCGAGAACGGAGCGTGCGCAGAAGGCCACGGGCACAAGCACTTCACACCGGCACAGTCGGTTTTGAACAGCCGGCATCCCGGTTTGCACCCACCCGCACCGCTTTGGTTGACTCCGCCGCTGGCAGGCAAACGATCGCACCCATAGGCGGTACGCTCCGGTAGCAACACTGCCCGCCGGTACTCATTCTCGCACTCAGTCGCCGTGACCTCATGAGCTGGGATCAATGTTCCCTTCAGAGGTCCATTCTTGTAGCCTCCTTTGTCGACTTCATAGGCGTGCCACAATTCATGGATCAACGCCCCGATTCCATCGGCTTCTACGCCGTCACAGAACGTCGGGTTTGCAGAGGAGCCCCACACCTCGGAGTCGTAATATGTTGTCGACGACCTATTGACGCTTAGAATGTAGGCGCCTTCTCTGCCTGAATACTCCTTTATCCTGTGCATATTTGCCGATTCTCGAAGCGTTCTCACTGCCAATTCGCAGCACGCGCAGTTCTCCGTGGTGCGAATTTGCTCCAGCCCAGCTTCGACCGCAGAGATGTAGGCTGGCGTGCCGTCGACGACAAGGCCCGCCCTTGCCACCCCGGCGATCGCGAGGAGAATGCAGACCGCACGCAGTCCGATGCTACTGCACATCAAACACCACCTCACTCGACTCTACCGTGACTGGCGGAATCGCGATGACATCTGAGTACTTTAAACGCAGCGAATAGCGCCCTGGAGAGTCGATCGGATACTGCGTCAGGATTCGCTTCCCCTTCTTGATCAGGAAGGACCACATTGCAGGTGAATTGGTTTCCGGTGTGGCGATGGGTGTCAGCGCGAAGCTCATTGACTCACCAGGTGGAAGCTCCATGCGTGACCTCTTCGCTGACGACACTAGGTCCTCGACAGAAGCAAGGAGAGCTTTTTCACCGCGAACGCCACGAGCGTTCCGCTTCAATTGAATGACTGAAATACTCACGAGACCCATGGGTGCGAGGAGGATTGGGCTGGGGCCGTCATTCCTCAGCACGACATCGATTCGGACGTTGGCTGCGTCAGTGAATGTCGCGCTGGAAGGAGTGGCAAGAAGTTGCAATCCAGCACCCCATGACGGATTCGATAGGCTGGCTATCGCCAAGACGCTAGACAGCAGACACGTTGTTCGTGCAAACATTCATGACCTCCACAATCCGACGCTCTGTACCCATCGAAGTGGCGGAATGTCAATTAGCTATTGCTTCGCAGCGCCGAGTGTTCTCATGTCATCCGAGGCGGCTGATAGCCTGCGCGGAAGGTTGCACTGCTAGCGTCACTGATGTTGGTCGTCGCGCCTGAACAGAGCCCCATTCTAATGTAGCGGGACACCTGAGAGCTGGCACATGTGCCCGGCACCGATTCTTTGTGAGAGTCTGGGCACACGCAGATCACGAACTTTGGGAAGGTAGACGTCGAGATCGAGATCGAGAACGGCAACCGGACCGAGATCGACTTTGGTCCAAAGGGAAGCACACTCGGAGACTACGATGCGGGCAATGGGCGCGATGCTGGCGGTGCAGACGGCGGAAGTGGCGGCGAAGAGTAGCGCCCGCATGTGATCGTTTGCCCCCCTCGACCCCGTTTCCATGCGCCGAGCCGTAAGGGACACGGATCACCCAAGCCCATCTCATAGACTACGCGGCCTGCGGCCGGCAATTTGCCCACGATAGCGGACGTTCGGCCCCAATAGCAGCGTTTCAAGCCCCCTGCAGCGTGTTGAGGTGGCTCCCCTCCGAGACTGGACAAGGTGTAAGACCGAAGTCCGGACGGAGGATCGATGGAGAAGGACGTTCTGCGGTGGACGGCCAAGCGCAAGGTCGAGCTCCTGCTGCAGTTGATCAAGGGCGAGGCTGAGGTCGGCGCTCGAGGACGCTCTGCGCTCCCGGAAGATCGAGCATGGCCACGCGCCGCTCACGCTACCGTCCAACAACGGACTTGTCTTTGGCGCGAAGCCCTTCGTCGCCGTCGTGCGTCGCTATGGCCTGGAGCAGGAGTACATCACGCCCTACACGCCCGAGCAGGACGGGATGATCGAACGCTTCTCACGCTGAAGCAGGAGTGCGTCTGGCTACATCGCTTCGAGAGCCGCGACCACACCTTCCGCGTCGTGGACGACTGGCTCGATCGCTACGACGCCGACCGCCCGCACTCGGCGCTCGGCTATCTCACGCCGAAGGCGTACCGGGAGAAGCTAGCGGCGTGACCTGTACGGAACCGAGGGGAACACCACACGGCGGCGCTTCGGTGAAGCTACGCCGCCGACTGAAGCCCGACGACCCGCTTCAGAAGGATTTCGATGAAATCCGCGACTTCGTACCGGACCTCGAAGTCGTCCGAGTCGAGGGTGCTCAACCGACGGGCGTCCTGTGGGACCGACGGGGCATTCTGTTGGCCGCTCTCGGCTTTTGACCGAATACCTGATTGCCGCGGGCTCACCCAGACACGAACGGCATTGGGTCCGCCATCAAGCGCTCGCCGTGTAGTGGAACGACCTGGGTTGACCGGTGCCTAGGTGCACTCCCCCTCACACTCCCCGTCCTCGGACCCAAAACTGTGCCCCCTGTAGCAATACTTTCGCTCAATGCAGGACACGTTTCCTCCCGACACCGCGCGGCACAAGCATTTTGAGTCTCCACGCGGGAAAATCGTCTCACACCCGCTAACCATCAAAAGCAACAACACCGCAATGCTGATTCTCTCGATCATCGTGCGCAGGCTCCTCGCTGCAGCACTAGCGCTGCGTTCCGCTATCAAATGATCGGGATGCTCCGGATAGCGATCCCCTGCTTAACGCGACTGCTCCATGCGGAAAGAGCCGGCGCCTCGCTCTTCATCTGCGCCAAGACTATCTCCGTGATCTGATACGTCTGAGACGTCTCGCTGCCGACCTTGCACTCGAACGATCCCCCACTGGGAGAAAACTTCTCCGCGCTGCACCCAAACAGCCCCATCTTGACGCCCAGGTCGGCAGCACTCCGACCCGCCACCGACAGGGCACCAGACTGCACCTCTCCTGCTGACTCATCATAGTCCTGGCTGGCCTTCAGGAGCGCTATGATCGCATCATCGAATTGTCTCAGGGCTTCCTGCTGTTTGAGGAAGCTCTCGTTTGCGGCAAGCTCTAAAGCGCGTGCCGTCGAAGGCCGCAACACAGGCACAATCAGATTCTTCATCCAGTCGTAGTGCAGAGCATGCACCACGGTGGTTTTGTCTTCCTTAACCGTGATCACCGACACAACCGGCACAGAACCTTCACCGGCAAACTCTTGATACGCCTTCGCGCGAGCGTGGAACGCAGTAGCGAGCTTGAGTGCTCCAATGCGCACACTTGTGTCTGCAAAGAGGGGATTGCTCAGTTGCGTACTGAAGGCGGTCCACGCCTCAACAATTCGACCCGCAACGCTCTTTCTTTTGCTTATGGCCGCTGCTTTCTGTTCGGCGCTCGTTTTCGCCTGGGACGCCAGGCCCTGCAGAAAGCTCATTTCGACGTAGAGCGGGATCATCTGCCGATAGAGCCTCCGCACAGCCGCGCCATACGCAACCACGGCGGCGAACGGCTCCATCGGCAAAGGCACACCTATCCCGTCCGTGCCAGGTTCGGATTTGACTTCCGCTGGAGGGTTGGCCGCATTGACCTCAAGCAACTCCTTGAGTGGTCGGTACTTAACCCCTAGCTTCCGAATATCCTCCAGCAGACCGCCGCTTTCCATCTGCTCATCCGAGATTGGGTTCGCCAGGTAAGACGCGAGGTAATGCTTCGCGAGGGGTAGAAGCACGACCTCGTGACGCTCAAGGCTCAATTTGGAAGCGCTCTCCAATGCCGAAGCGCACACTGTCGCAGACCAATACTCGTAGTCGCGCGTGGGAAACGTCTGCCACACCGCAAACGCAGCCACCACATCGAGGTCCGGGTCCCGGTACCCATGCTCCTTAACTAGTAGGTTCTGAGCGTAGTCTGCCCGCCTAAGCAGGTCCCGGGTGCCGCCTCCATCTTGAAGAAGGGTGGGCCGCTGAAACAAATCACGAAGTATGGCGCTTCGCTCGACGTACGCCTCGAAAAGCTTCGAGTCACGATCCAGCACCTGCAGCTGGGTTGCATCGAAGAGGGCCTCGGTAAACCGCATTTGCACGAGATGCTGTGCATAGCTCGACTTGAAATGAGCAACTAAGTCTTCCTTGTCGCTACCAAGCGGAATGAAAAGGACGACGAGCGCAAATACGACAAAGCCCAGAACCGGGTACCCGACCATCGGCCCCAGCGGTGACCCGTCAGTCCCTTTTTTGAACCGGCTCCGATAGGCGAGCGCAAGAAGAAACATGAACACCCCGGCCCCTAGCCCGCCTATGAGTATGAGCCGCGCAACTTGTATCAGGAGGTTAGTGTGTTTCGTCAGTATCGTGTTGAGAGCGCCAGACCGGCGATCTAGAACCTCATCCCCACGCTCAATCGCTTGCTGAAGCGTGTCGTCGAGCTGACTAACGGATGTGTCCGCCAGCGCAGTTAGGGACTGCAACAACTGCTCGCGCTCGGAGCCTATTGCAGTAACGAGGGAACTGCGCTGCTCGGTGAGGGATTTGTCAAGCTCCGACAGCTTCTGGGCTAGCGTCGCGTTGAACTTACGATCCGCATAGTCGACAACGTCTGTTCCCGCCCCCTTGAATCCATCCGGCGTTGGTGCGCCAAAGAAGGTAAGCACGTCGCCTGGAAGCTTAGTGTTGATGATCCCCCTGTCGCCTCCGCATGCCACAACACAAGGAATGGCCGTTCCGCCGATTCGAATATTACCGAGGAATGCCCACACTGACGAAGTCCACAGCAAGATCGCCACGGCAGTGGTAGGCACGAGCAGCAGCCCTTTCCGATACCTATGCATGCGAGATCGCTCCTTGAGCTAGGACAATGGGGGGGCTGGCCACGATGTGTTTCGACGGATCGCTTCGCAAGTGTGGCCAGGTGCATAAGCTGTCATGGAGATCGACTGCCTCCTTGCTGCCTACGCGACCACGCCCGCATGCGTCAAGTTCTCGGCGATTCGATTCAGACCGTCTCGGGATGCATGACGGAGTTACCTTGGCGGCTTTCCGCCGCGCTCTTTCTTGAAGGCGAGGCGGCAACCTGCGCTCGGTGAGCGTGAGATCGTCCGGGCGTCACGCAGCGGACAGGGAGCTGTCGCAGCGCTCCGTCGCGAGGTCGGCCCGCCGAGCGAGCTCGATGCGTCGACGACAGGTCACCCGCGGCCTTCGAGACGATCGGAGGGAATAACCGATAGAGGCGGAGCGAGCCCGGTTTCTCGGAGTCACAGTCCCCCGACGCCCCCTAGCCCACTCGCGCACAGACGCGCGGCTCTTTTACCGCACGCGACGCATCGACGGGAAGTGGGTCACCGCGACGCGCGTCTACGGCGAGGGTGAGCGTGAGGGGAAGGTGCTCTACGAGCGCGTCATGGACGGGTTCCCGCAAGGAGCCGATGTCAGCCTGGTTGGGGACCCGAGTAACGGTTCGACTCTGCGGGTTCTCTGCGCGAACGCCTGCTCACGCGGGGTGAAACGGGGCGAAAGCCCTCGGACCGAATCCCCAGGCTTATCGCTAGTTATCGGCGTGCGTGGCCGGGTCTCACGAGCCGGAACAGAATCGCACTCTAGAGGCCGGGGGTTCAATTCCCCCCGGCTCCACTTTTCATTTCGCAGCGAGTATCGCGAGGCAGAGCGCGCTGCGTGTCGCACGGCGCGAACGATTCAATTCGGATCGGGGGGACGTCCGGAACTGCTAGCCGCGCTCGATCCGTGCGCGGATCTCCGCCAGCCGCGCAGGTCCCAGGTCGACGCTGATGAACTGCGCGACATCGGTCGCCGAGACCGTCCGTCCCGCCGCGCCCCAGCCGCCTTCGCGCACCTCGTGGATCAGCACCCAGACACGCAGCGGCAGCATCGCGGGCGTGGCATCGCCGAACGCCTCCTGGAACGCCTCGGTCACCCGCCGGTGGACGTCGCCGCGCCGGCTGCCCTCGAGCAGTCCCTCGAGGACGATCACGTCGACGATGAAGTGCTCGGGCCCCTCGTCGGCGGCGGAGCGGAGGACGCCCGCGACCGCCCAGTCGTCGGCCGCCGCCTCGATGAACTGGATGACGGTGACCATGCGGCCAGCGTCGGTCACGGCGTCGACCTCGGCGTCGAGGACGATCTCGGTGAGCGACGCCGCGAGGCGTCGCTTTCGCTCCGGCGTCAGCGCCCCGCGCGGATAGGTGAGTCGGACCAACGGCATCGGCGTCCCTCCTGACGGTTGGCGCGTTATCGCCCAACGCCCGAGGAGTGGCGAGAGGCTCGAGTCGACGACACCGTGGACGCCGCGCTTCGGGCAGGCAGCTACTCTCCGCTCGCGTGGACCGTCACCGTCGCCGGCAGCGAGAGCACGCCCCGCCCGGGAAGCCCCATCATCGCGTCCAACAGTGTGTACAACCCGAGATCGCCACTCTCGTGGGGAATGCAGAACACCGACGCGAGCACCAGCGGCGACGGCACGCCCTCCACGATCGGCACCCGTGCGGCACGACCCACGACGTCCACCGTGCGGCATGCCGGCGGCGCGCCCGTACATCCGTCGATCGCCTCAGCGGCATCGAAGCAGAATCGTCCGTCCGGCGACGAGCGGCGCACCGTCGCCGACGCGAACGGCGTCGGGTCGAGACGCAGCGAACCGAGGTGCAGGCTCCCATCGGCGCAGAGCACGCCATCCTCGCACGGCATCCCCGCGGCGCATCCGGGGTCGCTCTCGTCGCAGGGCCCGCCCGGGGGACATTCCGGCGTCAGGCCGTCGGAATTCGTGCTGGTGCACGGCAGCGTCGCACGCGCGCCCCCGTTGCACGTGCCGGTCGCGGGCGCTGCGGGACTGCCGTTCACGGCAAGACCGCCCTCCTGGCAGACGGGACACGTGCTGTCGGGCGCGGTGTACACCTGGCCGGGGTACCAGGTGAGGAAGACGCTCGTTCGAAGGACGGTCGACAGATGCATCGCACCCGTCGACCGGTCCAGCGTACCGGTTGCCGGTGCCGCGAGCGTGTTCATGAGACATAGGTCGGTGGCACCCCCAGGCACGACGGGGATCGGGGCCCCGAACGGACATCCCATCGTGGTGCAGGTGGCCGGTGCCGCGACCGTCGCCATCGGCGACAGCGCACAGGCGTCGCCGGCACAGTCGAGCGCGAACCGACTGATGCTGCCTTCGGGCACCGGGCTCTCCGGCACCACCGAGGTATCGCCACCGAGCGTGAGACCGCCGCAGGTGAACGAGCCCACCTTGGCTCCGGACGCATCGCTGACGGTGCCACACCCGCCGATGCCACGCGTGATCGTGAGGTCGAGGAACCCCGTCGACGGCGGCGCCTCCGGCAGTGACGTCGGCACCGTGGAGGTGGTCGTGGACGTCGTCGTCGTCGTGCGACAGGTACCGTCGGCCGCGCACGCGTCGTCCACGCTGGTGCCGGCACACACGGTTCCCGGCCGTCGACCGCTGGTGCATGCGGTGGCGCTCCGTCGCACGACACCCGCGCGCGCGTCATCGGCTCGGCAGCACACGACGGCGCGGCGCCGCCCGCAGGTCGAGTGACGGGCAATGCACGCGAGCCCGCGGCGACAGCCGCCGGTGCGCCGGATCGCCGCGCGCACGCAATGCCGATAGGCGCGCCGCGACGCGAACGCCCCACACGGGCACGCGGCGTCCAGCGCGGTGCGCGCCGTGGCGCAGGTCGGCGCGACGTCGCAGCTCGCCGCGCGCACCTCCGGAGCGGACGCGGCGGCGGCCACCAGGAACGCGACGACCGCCACGATGTACGTCATGGCTCCCTCTGTACCCTATCGCGCCCGACGGGAAGTCCCGCGCGTGCTCGGGGACACATGCGTTGTCCGCGGCACGCCCGCATGGTAGCCGCCCGGCGTGGACCGGCGAGGGAACGTGGCGCTCGTGGACGCCACGGCGAGCGCCGCCCGGTGAAGCCGCGCGACGACGGGCTCCGCGGCTGGCGGATCACCTCGACCGTCGCCGGCTCGGTGCTGGCGACCGGCCTCGTGTCGACCGCGGCGCGCCATGCGTCGTTCCTCGCCGCACATCCCTGGCCGCTGGTGTGGATCGCGGGCAGCATCGCCGCCGGGTTGGCGCTGTTCCGCGCCAACGGCGTCGGTATGCGGCTCCGCGGACCGGTCGGGGCGTGGCTCGGGGCCGGCGTGCTCGCGGTCACGATCGGCTTCGGGATGCAGAATCTCGTGAACGGCGCGCTCGCACGCGTGCTGCCCTTCCCACCGGACTGGAGCGCCGTCCTGCTCCTCGCGCTCGGCGCGGCCCTCTGTCAGACGGCCGGCAAGCTCGTCGCCATTGCCCTCGTCCTGCGCACCAGGCCACCGCGCGGCCCGCGCAACGTCCTCGCCGCCGGCCTCGCCGTCGGGCTCGGGTTCGGTCTCGCCGAGGTGGTCATGATCGGCCAGAACGCGATCGCGCACCAGGTCGATACGGGTCCATCGCCGTGGATGGCCGTCTGGGAACGTGCCGCGGCCGTCGCGTTCCACACCTACTCGGGCAGCCTGCTCGCGGTGGTGCTGCGCCGGCGCACGTGGCCGGTGCTCGCGCTCGTGGTCGGCGTGCAGACGGCGACCGACGCGCTCGTCACCGCGACCGGCGGCCAGCTGGCCACGTTGCCCCTGTTCGTCGTCGAGTGCGCGTTCACGCTCGGCGCATTCGTCGTCTGGTCCGTCCACCGCCGCGTCGGCCGGCGCGCGCTCGCCGATGGCGCGCCCTGGTGACGCCCCGCCGCGACGCCCCTACGGCACCGGCCCTTCGCCGCTGACGACGTACTTCCGCACCTCCATGCCACGCACGCCGCAGCCGGCGAGCGCGACCCCGAAGTCGGCCATGTGCGACGTCGCGAAGTGTGCGTCGAGGTCTTCCTGGCTGCGCCAGCGCTCGAAGATGAAAACGATCCCCGGATCGGTGCGGTCGAGGTAGGCCTCGTAAGAGATGCACCCCGGCTCGGCGAGCGTCGCCGCCCGCATGCGGTCGAAGGCCGCTTCGGCGACGGAACGCTGGCCGGGATCGAGCGAGATCGTACCTGCGACGACGAGCATGAGCGCCTCCTCGGAAATCGATGCCGCCTACGGCGGACACTGACACGTGAACGGATTGAACGGCAAACACGCAGAACCGTAGCAGCCGGGCGACCGCCGAGAAGCAGTATCCCCCCGGGTGGTGCGCCGCCCGTCAGATGATGCCCGCGCGAAGGGCCTGTGCGGACAGCTCCGCACGCCGACGTGCACCGAGCCGTCGCATGAGGCGCCCGATGCGATCCTTCACCGCCGCGACGCTCAGGTGCACCGACGCGGCCCAGCACCTTGCCGCGCTGCATGAGGGCCCGCGCGCGGATCTCCACCGTCACGGCCCCACCGTCCTTCTGCCGGACGTCGATCCGGAACGTGTTGATCGGCCGGTTGGTGCCCGCACCCATCACCACCGCGGCGTCCGCCACGGCGTGCGGCGGAAGGACATCGAAGTACGACCTGCCGAGGAGGAGCTCCGGGTCGGTGGCGGCGAACCCCAGGGCCTCGGCGGCGGGGCCGTTCACGTAGATGAAGCGCCCCTGGAGGTCGTGCGCGTAGATGATGGCGTCCGCGGACTCCAGGATGGCGCGGTGATCGACGTGGCGCCGTCGCCGCGGTGGCGCGGTCGCGCGCTGCCGCGCAGCCATGGCGTCCTCTTACACGGGGCCCCCGCCGAACGACAACCCGAAACGGCAGCCGGTCGGGTGGACCGAACACCCCCGGTTGGCGGTATTCTGCGGCGTGGAGGGAATTGTCGTTGACCAACTGCCGAGGGCCTCGTAGGGCGGACACGATGATGCGCGCGCGAACGAGCCTCGTGGCGGCAGCCATGATCATGGTCGGCACCCTGAACGGGTGGACGACGCCGGCGCAGGCACAAGGCGTCACCCAGCCGTCGCAGCCGAAGGCGGGGCCGGGCGGCAGCGCCTATCGGCATGCCGACTGGCGCGTGAGCTCCGGAGGGAGCGGCAGCGACGCCTGGTTCGTGTTCGAGCCCATCGATCCACAGCCGGCGTCGGCCCCGCTCGCCGTCATCATGCACGGGTATTTCGAGTTCTCGGGGTACGACTCGATGTACGAGCTGATCCGCCACACGGTTCGCAAGGGCAACGTGGTCATCTATCCGCGATGGCAGACCGACACCGTCACCCCGTGTCCGGGCCCCCTCGACATCGAGCCGTGCATGGCGTCCGCGCTGAACGGCATCCGTGGCGGGCTGTCGTATCTCGAGTCCAACCCCGACCGTGTCCAGCCGGAGCTCGACCGCACGAGCTACTTCGGGTTCTCGTTCGGCGGCATCATCACCGCGAACCTGACGAACCGGTACGAGTCGCTCGGCTTGCCGAAGCCCCGGGCCATCTTTCTCGAAGATCCGCACGACGGCGGCCTCACGGCTCCCGACGAGCCGGCGCTCGACGACTCCCTCTCCGGCATCCCGTCCACGGTGAAGCTGCAGTGCCACTCGGGCGCCGCCAGCGTCTCCGGACCCGACGGCGCGGTGACCACCTGCAACGCGGTCTTCTCCAAGCTCGGGCACATTCCGAAGAAGAACAAGGACCTCGTCCTGACGCATGACGACGCGCACGGTGAGCCCGCGCTCTCGTCGACCCACGGCGTGTGCGCGTCCCGTCCCGGCATGGCCGACGCCTACGACTGGAACTTCTGCTGGAAGGTCTGGGACGCGCTCCAGAGCTGTGCGTACCGCCGCAAGGATTGCCACTACGCACTGGGCAGGAGCCGCAAGCACCGCTCCATCGGCAAGTGGAGCGACGGCGTGCCGATCACGCCGCTCAAGATCCAGGACGCGGCGCCGATCGCTCCCTGACTCGGAGAGAGGAACACGACATGGCTACGACCACGCCGGCACGACGAACGATCGCCGCCGCGCTCGCGCTCTCCCTCGCGTCCGTCACCGCGGCGATCGCGGGCGGATGCCCCGTCACCGTCGACGAGTCCACCTTCGCCAGCGAGGCGGAGCTGCGCGAGCTGGCGTCGAAGATGGCCGGCTTCGGGCTGCGCAGCACGGCGAGCCGGTCGAACGAGCAGTTCATCGACTGGCTCAAACAGCAGATGCGCCGGATCGACGGAATGAAGATCCGGACCGAGCGCATCAAGCTGCGCCGATGGCAGCCACTGCCGGAGTCGGAGGACGTGCCGGGTCGCGACCTCGCCAAGGCGGGAGAGTTCCGATTGATCCAACCGGACGGCTCGACGCAGCAGATTCCGGTCGCCGGCGCGGTCCCCTACGCTTTGCCGACGTCGAAGAACGGCTCGCGCGGACCGCTCGTCTACCTCGCCCCCGAACAGCCGATCACGGCGCAGAACGCCGCGGGCAAGGTCGTGCTGCGCGAGTTCCCCGATCGCGCCATACCGTACATCGGGTTCCAGCTTCTCGGGATCTACCTCACGCCCGACCTGGCCGGGCGCACGGGAAACTACGAACGCCCGTATCTCGCCGCGCTGCACGACGAGATGCTGGCCGCGGGAATCGCCGGAGCCGCCGGCATCGTCTTCGCCTTCGACGTTCCCACGGAGCAGGTCCGCGGCTACTTCGATCCGCACAACGGAACCCACTACACCGTGCCGGCGGTCTTCGTCGGCGGTGACGAAGGTGAGCAGCTGAAGGCGGCGGCGGGCGGCAACGTGTCCGCCGCCGTCGTGGTGCGGGCGGAGGTCGGTCGCGCCAGGACGAGAAACCTGATTGCGACGCTTCCCGGCCAGAGCCCCGAACGCATCGTCCTTTCGGTCAACACGGACGGCAACACGTGGGTGCAGGACGACGGCACCGCCGGCATCCTGGCGCTGGCGCGATACCTCGCCGACCTGCCGATCGAGTGCCGCCCGCGCACGTTCGAGTTCATGTTCGGCGCAGCCCATCTCCACATCTCCCGCGAGGGGACCAACCGATACGCGACCCAGCTGGACGAGGACTACGACGACGGCACCGTCGCGTTCGCCTTCGTGCTCGAGCACCTGGGCACGCGTGAGATCCTTCCCGTCCCCGACGCGGACGGCTCGGGGCAGCACCTGGAGCTCACGAGAGGCGGCGAGCCGTTGCTCTGGGCCGCAGGCGACAGCGAGGCACTGCGCCAGGCCGCGGTCACGGCCACGCAGAAGCGCAATCTCGACTACACCGCCGTGCTCAGAGGCGCGGAGCTTCCCGTGGCCGGTCGTGTTCCCGAGATCTGCTCGTTCGGCGGCATCGGAGGCGCCTTCCAGAGTCACCTGATCCCGACCCTGGCGATGATCTCGGGACCGTGGTCGCTGTGGGCACCGTCGTTCGGTGAGAGCGCGATCGATTTCACGCGCATGCGCCGCCAGCTGCTGGCGGCAGGCGACGCCGTGCTCGGGCTGGCGCAGCTCCCGAGCGTGCAGATCGCCGGCGACTATCCGGGCCTCCGCGCGCAGCGGGCCGCGGGCGCGCCGACCTGTCCCCACGAGTTGCCTCCGGAGCAGGCGCCCGGCCCCGGCGACTGAACCGGTCGACGGGGGCCTGCGTTCGGGCCAAGCTGAGCCCATGGCCGTTCCGCTCTCCGTGCTCGACCTCTCGCCCGTGGGTGCCGGCGTCTCGCCGAGCGAGGCGATCCGGGAATCGATCCAGCTCGCGCGCGCCGCCGACCGCCTCGGCTACACGCGGTACTGGTTCGCCGAGCACCACAACATGACCAACATCGCGACCTCGGCGCCCGAAGTGCTGATCGCGGCGGCGGCGGCGGTGACCACGCGGATCCGCGTCGGCGCGGGCGGGATCATGGTGCCGAACCACGCGCCGCTGCACGTCGTCGAGGTTTTCCGCACGCTCGAGGCGCTGTACCCGGGACGGATCGATCTCGGGCTCGGGCGTGCGCCGGGCACCGATCCGTTGACCTCGCAGGCGCTTCGTCGCGAGGCCACCGACGTCAACCAGCTGCTCGGTGAGCTGCTCGCGTTCGAGCGCGGCCAGTTTCCGGAGCGTCATCCGTTCGCGCAGATCACGCCGATGCCGTCGGACGTGCGGCTGCCGTCGATCTGGATGCTCGGCTCGACGCTCGCGGGCGCGTCGATTGCGGCGAAGCTCGGCGTGCCGTACGCGTTCGCCGGCCACTTCACGATGACCCACGCGAAGGACGCGATGGCACACTACCGCCAGCAGTTCGTGCCGTCATCGCAGCTCGCCGAGCCGTACGCGATGCTCGCGGTGACGACCGTGTGCGGTGCCGACGACGCCGAGGCCGACCGGCTCGCCGCGCCGATGCGCGTCGCGATCGTGAACAGCCGCACCGGCAGGCGCGCGCCGATCCCGACGATCGAGGAGGCGCTCGGCCGCCGCTTCTCGGCAGCCGAGCAGTCGATCCTCGACGAGTTCTTCGCCGGCGCCGTGATCGGCGGCCCCGCCACGGTCGGCGAGCGGCTGCGCTCGCTCGCGCGGGACTACGACGCCTCGGAGCTGATGCTGTCGACGCTCGTCCCCGGGCTCACGGCGCGAATCGCGTCCCTCGAGCGCACGATGGCGGCGATGCGCCAGGTGTCGTCGCTCTGAACTTCGTTCACGCCATCACCCGTCCCACGGACCGGGCAGCTCCATCCGCCGACGCGACGATCGTCGAGCACGACGCCCTTGCCACCACGGGTCGATCGACATACGAGCCCCCCGATGCTGCCGACCCGCGATGCGCTCCGCGCCACGACGCCACCGGGGTACCGATGGTCGGTGCACGTGGGCCTGATCGTCGGGTTCGTGGTCCTCGGGCTCGCCGTCTGCCGTGCTCGACTCGGTCCGCTCGGTGGCGACGACGTCGCCTGGATCGTCGGGTGGCTCCTCGCCACCAACCTCGGCGAGTACCTGGCACATCGCTGGCCGCTGCATCACCCGATGTTCCCGCGCGCGGTCCACGACCGACACGTGCGCGAGCATCATGCCTTCTTCACGTGGGATCGCATGGCCGTCGACTCCTGGCCGGAGATCCGGTGGGTGCTGTTTCCGCCATGGGCGCTTCCGTTGCTGGTCGTGACGGTCCTGCCACTCGCCCTGGCTGTCGCCGCACTCGCCGGCGAGCGCCCGGCCTGGCTCTTCGTGATGGTGGTGATCGCATACTACGGGCTCTACGAGGTGTTACACGCATTGGCGCATCTGCCCGACGATGCCCCGTTGGCACGCGCCCGCGTCGTCCGAGCGCTGACCCATCACCACCGCGTCCACCACGACGTGCGGCTGATGCAGCGCTGGAACTTCAACTTCGCGATCCCGCTCTTCGACCTGCTCTTCGGTACCGTCCATCGCGAGCCCGCAGGTCGGGCGGCCCACCGGGTCTGACCCCGGTGCGCGTGCTGCTCACCGGCGCGTTCGGCGTGCTCGGGGTCGCCACGATCGCCTCGTTGCGCAACCACGGCCATCGCGTCCGCTGCTTCGACCGACCGGGGCGTCAGGCCAGCCGCATCGCCCGCACGCTCGACGGCGACGTCGAGGTCGTCTGGAGCGACATTCGCGATCCAGACGCCGTACGCGCGGCGGTCGCGGACCAGGACGCCGTCGTCCACCTGGCGGGCGTCCTGCCGCCGACGACCGAGGCGGCACCCGAGCTGGCCCGGGCGATCAACGTCGACGGGACCCGGCACGTCATCGCCGCTGCGGAGGCCTCGCCGCGGTTGCCGCTGGTCGTGTTCGCATCGTCGGTCTCGATCTTCGGCCCCATTGCCGGGCGCGAGCCGCCACGGCGGGCCGACGAGGAACCCGTCGCCACCGACCACTACACGCGGCACAAGATCGAGTGCGAGGCCTTGCTGCGGGCGTCGGCGGTGCCCTGGATCGTCCTGCGCATCGGCGTCGCGCTCGACCCCGCCCGCCCCGCAGGCGACGTGTCCGCGCTGCGGATGCTGTTCGAGGTGTCGGCCGACCATCGGCTCGAATACGTCCATCCGGCCGACGTCGCGGCCGCCATCGCCGCGAGCCTCGAGTGCCCAGACGCCAGGCGCCGCGTGTTGCTGATCGGCGGCGGCCCGTCCTGCCGCATCCGCCAGCACGCGCTGCTGGCGGCGATCACCGATGCGCTCGGACTGGTGCCGCTGCCCATCGAAGCCTTCGGCGACGGCGACTTCTACATGGATTGGATGGACACCACCGACAGCGAGCACCTGCTCCACTACCAGCGCCATGCCTTCGAGGACTTCCGGCGCGGGATGGCTCATCAGCTACGCTGGTATCGCCGCCTGCTGTGGCCTGTGCGCCCCCTCGTCCGGCACGCATTGCTGCGGCTCTCGGGGCCGATGCGACGACGCGCGGCGACGACACCGTCCGGCTGACCTGCATCTCCCGGCGGCCCCTGCGTGTGAAGGGCCCTCCAGCGAGACGTGCAGGGGGGCTTCTTTCATCGACCGCGCGGCGTACCGTCCGACCAGGGCCACGAACGCAGCGAAGGATTCCGTACTCGGCGCAGCACTGCCGGTGTCGCAACCCACGGTCGAACCGTCTGGAGCAACGATGGGACTCTCCTCACAACAGTGCGCGTTGGCCCCGGGCCAGACGGTCGTCGTACACGCTTCCGACCGGAACCTCAGCGTGGACGACATCGCGGCCATCCGGTTCCCGGACACCCACCCCTCGGCTCGAGTGCGGGCATGAGCTCACCCTCGTCGGTCGTCGGCACCCTGCTGTCCGTGAACGTCGGGACACCGAAGAACGTGTCCTGGCGCGGGAAGACGGTGTTCACCGGCATCTTCAAGGAAGCCGTCACCGGCCGTCGCCAGGTACGCAGACTGAACATCGACGGCGACGGTCAAGGCGATCTGGCTGGTCACGGCGGCGAACATCGCGCCGTGTTCGTCTACCAGATCGACTCCTATCGATACTGGGAACGTACACTCGGTCGCAGCGACCTCGTCCACGGACAGTTCGGCGAGAACTTCACCGTCGACGGGCTGCGCGACGACCAGGTGTGCATCGGCGACCGCTTCCGGATCGGGAGCGCGGTCTTCGAGGTCACCCAGCCCCGGGTCACCTGTTATCGCGTCGGGCTCCGCCTGAACGATCCGCGGATACCCGCGTTGCTCGTGTCGCACCGCCGTCCGGGTTTCTATTTTCGCGTGCTCGAGGAAGGCGAGGTGGAGGCGGGAGACGAGATCGTCAAGATCGCGTCCGGTCCGGAGCAGATGACGGTCGCCGAGGTAGACGCGCTGCTCTATCTTCCCGGGCACCCGCGTCCGCAGCTGCTCCGCGCGTTGCGGATTCCTGCCCTCAGCCCCGGCTGGCAAAGCTCGTTTCGCGCCCTCGTCGCCGGCAACGCAGGCAGCGGCAACGCCGGCTTGACCGCACCGAGCCCGCCGCCGGCCTGGATCGGTTTCCGCCCGCTGATCGTCGCCGGCATCGAGCGAGAGAGCGACGCGGTCGTCTCGATCCGTCTCGAAGGCGCCGGCGGAATGCCATTGCCCACCGCCCGCCCGGGCCAGTACCTCACGATACGTATCGAGGTCGACGACCGGCCGGCGCCCATACTGCGAAACTACTCGCTCTCCGGGTCGCCTGGCGCCGGCTTCTATCGGATCAGCGTCAAGCGTGAACCCGACGGCACGGCCAGCGGCTATCTGCACACCCGCCTGCAGGTTGGCGACCAGGTCGACGTCGCCGCGCCGCGCGGTACGTTCATGCTCGACGCGACTCGCGCGCCGGTGCTGCTCATCAGCGCCGGCATCGGCGCGACCCCACTGCTCGCCATGCTGCACGCACTCGCGGACGAGCGTTCCGAGCGAGCGGTGTGGTGGCTGCATGGCGCGCGCAGCGGCCACGAGCACGCCTTCGCCGCCGAGGCGCGCGCCCTCCTCGCTTCGCTCCCACATGTCCGCACGCACCTCTGCTACAGCCGACCCACCGCCGACGACCTCCCAGGCCGCGACTTCGACGGCGTCGGCCGTCTCTCCGCTGCGGTCCTCGCCGAGCTCGAGCCACCCCGGGACGCCGAGGCCTACCTCTGCGGACCGACCCCCTTCATGGAGGAGATCAGCAGCGCCCTGGTCGCGATGGGTATCGAGGCCTCCCACATCCACACGGAGCCCTTCGGCCCCAAGCCGGGCCTGACACCCGGCGTCGCGTCGGCGGCGGGGACGGTGCCTCACCCACCAGCCGGCCCGCCGGGAAGCGGCCCGACCGTCCAGTTCGCTCGCAGCAATCTCACCGTCCCCTGGAACAGCGAGTACGGCAGCCTGCTCGAGCTCGCCGAAGCCTGCGACGTCCCCGTCCGTTGGTCCTGCCGCACCGGCGTCTGCCACAGCTGCGAGACGGCGCTCGTGGCCGGCAAGGTCGCCTACGATCCCGACCCGGTCGACCCACCCGCCGACGCCAGCACACTCATCTGCTGCGCCCGGCCGCAGAGCGACCTCGTCCTCGATCTGTGAGCGGAACCAGAGGGATGCCCGCGCCGACGCCACGTCGTTCGGTCGAGGTGATCAGGCTGGTGAGGAGCACCCCGGACCGTACGTGAGCGGGTGACACCCCCGACCGTCGGCGACGCGCCGCCTCTTGCAGCGCGACGAAGCATCGGTAGTTTCAGCCCGCCGATGTCGCCCTCGTCGTCGAGCCGCCCCTTCGTGGGCCGTGTACCGGAGCGGGCGCTGCTGCGCGCCGCGCTGACGGACGCGCGCGGCGGGCGCGGGGGCACGGTGCTCGTCGGCGGCGAGCCCGGCATCGGCAAGTCGCGCCTCGTCGAGCAGCTCGCGGTCGATGCGGCCGACGCCGGCGTCGCCAGCCACCTCGGGCAGTGCGATGCGATGGACGGCGCACCCGAGCTGTGGCCCTGGCGGCAGCTCCTCCGCGCCGTCGCCGCGGCGACGGATGGCGGCCCGCCGCCGCTCGACGCGAACGACGCCGAGACCACGCGCTTCCAGCAGGCCCAGGCCGTCGTCGACTGGCTGGCGGATCGCACCCGCACGACGCCGGCGGTGCTCGTCTTCGAGGACGTGCACTGGGCGGACCGCGGCTCGCTGGCACTCCTCGAGTTCCTGGCCGCACACGTCGGGCGGCTCCCGCTGCTCGTCGTCGCGACGCACCGGCTCGAAGCCGTCGTACCAGGCCGCCCGCTGTACGCCTCGCTGGCCGAGATCACGCGCGCCGCCGCGACCCGCCGCGTCACGCTCCACGGCCTGCCCCGCGACGCCGTCGCCGAGTACGTCGCCGCGGGCGGCGGACGCGCGCCCTCCGACGCAGCCGCGGACGCGTTGCTCCGTCACACCGGCGGCAATCCGTTCTTCCTCGCCGAGACCCTGCGCTGGCTCGTCGAGCACTCTCGTCTCGACGTCCTGCAGGCGGACGTGGTGGACACCCTGCCCGTCCCGCCGACGGTGCGCGAGGTCGTGGCGCACCGGGTGGCGCAGCTGCCGGCCGACGTGGCCGATACGCTCGCGTGCGCAGCCGTCGTCGGCGCCGAGTTCGCCCTCCCCCTGCTCGCCGCCGTCCGGGGGACCGAACCGACGGCGGCCCTGGGCGCGGTCGACGCGGCCGTCGAGGCCGGGCTGGTCGTCGAGCAGACGCCGGGCCTGTACCGCTTCGCCCACGCGGTGGTGCGCGACGTCGTGTATGCCGGGCTGCCCTCGGCACGGCGCCTCGGCCATCACCGCGAGCTGGCGCGCATGCTCGAGGCGCGCGACGATCGCGAGCAGCACCTCGCCGAGATCGCCCACCATGCGCTGGCCGCGGCCCCGCTCGGGCTCGCGGACCGTGCGGTCGCGGCGGCACGCCGCGCGGCGCTCGACGCCAAGGCCCACGGCGCGTGGGACGAGAGCGCCCGACACTGGCAGCAGGCGCTCGCGGCCTTCGAGCTGCTGCCGAAGAAGGACCCGCGCGAGCGCGCGGAGCTCCTGCTCGGTCTCGGTACCGCGCGCAAGCGCGCCGGCGACGCACGCGAGGCCACCCTCGCCTTCCTCGCCGCCGCCGACGTCGCGCGCGCCCTCGGCGACGACGACCTGCTGGTGCGCGCGGCGCTGCGCGACGGCATGTGGTTCCGTACCACGGACGAGGCGCTCGAGGCCCGCGTGCTCGAGGTGCTGGAGGAGGCGACGGCGGCCCTCGGCGACACCGTCTCGGCCCACGCCGCGCGCATCCTGAGCACGCTCGCCGCCGGCAGCTACGACTACGGACGGATCGCGCGCGCGCGCGAGCTGAGCACGCGGGCGCTCGCCATGGCGCGCCGGCTCGACCGTCCCGACGTCGTCGCGTGGTGCCTCATCTGTCGCGCCTGGGCGCTCGTCCCGACGGCGCAGGACGAACGCCTCGCCCACGCGCAGGAGGTCGTGGCGCTCGGCGACCGGCTCGGCCGCCCGATGGTGCAATGCGTGGGCTACGAGCTGGTGGCGTCGACACACCTGCAGGCGGGCAACGCCACCGCGGCGTACGAGGCGATCCAGGCCTGTCACCGCCTCGCCGAACGGCTCGGCGACCCGCATCACCTCTGGCTCTCCACCGGCCTGCTCGTGACGCGCGCGCTGCTCGAGGGCGACGTCCGCGCCGCCGACGCGCTCATCGACACCAGCGCCGAGCACGGCCGCCGCGCGTTCGGCCCGCTCGCGACGGAGACGGTGCTGGTCCAGCGCCTCACGCTGTTCGCGCAGCAGGGACGCGTCGACGCCGCACGCGAGATGATCGAGACCGCCCGCCGCATGCAGCCCCTGAATCCGATCTTCCGTGCGGTACAGGCGTACTTCCTCGCCGAACAGGGCGACGTCTATGCGGCGCGGACCGAGCTCGAGGCGATGGCCGCGAACGATTTCGCGGCGCTCCTCCACGACGGCTACTGGCTCGTCTCGATGACGTGCCTCGCGTTCATCTTCCGCGCCGATCTGCGCCACGACGCGATCGCCGCGACGCTCTACGACGCGCTGCTGCCCCACGCCGGCGAGACGATCGCGCTCGGCAACGGGCGTCTCTGCGTCGGCGCCGTGGCGTGGGCCCTCGGTGCCCTGGCCGCGTCGATGACGCGATGGGAGGACGCGGAACGTCACTACGACGCGGCCCTGCGCCTGCATCGGGCGATGGGCGCGCGTCCGTTCCTGGCCCGCGCACTGGTCGACTACGCCGTGGCGCTGCGGCGTCGCGGCCATCCGGCCGACCGCAACCGCATCCGCGTGCTCCTCGACGAGGCGGAACGGCTCGGGCGCGACCTCGGCATGCAGATGGTGCTCGCGCTGGCGGCGCTGGCACGTGGCGAGGACGGTGGCGAGGTCGCCGTGCCGCCGCCGCGCGGCTCCACGTTCCGGCGCGACGGCGAGATGTGGACGATCACGCACGAGGGGCGGCTGCTGCACCTGAAGGACGCCAAGGGCCTGCACTACCTGGCGCACCTCCTGCAGCATCCCGGCCGCGACGTGCACGTGCTCGATCTGGTGGCGGTGGCGACCCATCGCGACGACGCCGACGCCAGACGGTACCTGAAGACCGCCGACGCGGGCGAAGTCCTCGACGGGCAGGCGCGCGCCGCCTATCGGGCGCGCCTGGCCGAGCTGCGCGAGGAGCTCGACGAGGCGGAGCAGTTCGCCGATCGCGGGCGCATCGAACGGACGCGCGGCGAGATCGACTTCCTCACCGAGCAGCTCGCGAGCGCCGTCGGTCTCGGCGGTCGCGACCGTCGTGCCGGTCAGGTGAGCGAACGGGCACGCGCGGCGGTGACGCAGAACATTCGCGGCAGCCTCAGGCGAATCACCGAGGCCATCCCCGCGCTCGGCCCGGCACTGGCCGAGCGCGTCCGGACCGGAACGTACTGCAGCTACGAGCCCAGCGCCGACGCCGCCGTCGACTGGGTGCTCTGAGCGCCCGCCGCCAACCAGCGCGCGCATTCGGCACCGAGCTCGCGCTCGGCGGTCGCCTCGTAGCGTGCGATGTCGGCAGCGGTGAGGACGTCGCGCCAGCGACCGTTCGTGCCGCGGTTGATGAACGTGCTCGCGCCGCCCTGCCAGAGCCCGCCGCCCAACGGGGCGCTGAGATCCGCGTGCTGCTTCATCCACTCGAACGAGCAGTGCTCGAGAATTGCCGGCCAGCGCTCCGGATAGATCGGCGTCTCCAGGAAGTCGGCGATGCGGCGGATCTGTCCTTCCGGATCCGCCTTCAGGTCGGCGAAGTGGACGAGCAGCAGGTTCGGCAGGTCGCGGATCGCCCACCAGCTCCGGACGTTGTCCCAGAACGACCAGAACGGGAACCCGTCGAGCATGAGCCAGTCGAGGAAGTACTGGCGCACGTCGTGGACCGGCGGTCCGAGCGCGGGGCCGACGCGACCGGGCGTGTCGTTCACCGCGGCGTAGAGCTCCGCGTTGGCCGTCACGTGGTGATGGTGGAGGCTCCACAGGACGTCCCGCCCGTCACGGCCGATGTAGAGGTACCTGGCGCGCGGCGAGTACACGAGCGCGTCGACCGGCAGGTGCGTCTTGATGAAGCGGCGGTGCGTCTGCGCGTCCAGCAGCGCCAGCTTCTCCGCCGCCGCCGGCACGCGCAGATCGAGCCATGGGGAGAGCGCGTGCACCGGCACGTCGGCGGCGCCCCCGAAGAGCAGCTGGCCCACGATCTGCTGCGTCCAGGTCGTGCCCGCCTTGGCGTAGGTCGAGATGACGACGTCGTCGTCGCGGAAGGTGAAGTCGTTCCACACGGTCGAGTCGAAGTGGTGGTTGTGGAGCTCGCGGGTCTTCTGCGGCCAGGCGATCATGGCGTCCTCCTCCCCGCTCACTGGGCCAGGCCCGCTACGCTGGTCGCGAGGGTATTGGCGCCGTCGGTGATGGCGCTGCGGCAGGCGGCGGCCGTGCTGCCGGCGCGCTTGCCGCGCGTGCGGCGGGCGAGCTTCACGAGCTGCGCGCGTGCCCGGCGCAGGAGCTTGGCGGTGCGCTTGCCCGTGGCGTCGCGGGCGCCGGTGATCATCGTCGCCGCCTTGCCGAGGGAGGCCTGCAGCGCCCGATCGAGCTTCGGGTCGAGGTCGGACGCGGCGCAGAAGTGGCCGGGCGTGCGTGCCTGATCGATCGCGCACAGCACCGCCGCGTAGCCCGTGAGACCGTCGCAGGGACCGGCCGGCGGCGGGGGCGGCGGAGGAGGAGGCGGCGGCACGACGACGCCGTCGTCGATCGTGAAGGGCAGCCCGGCGGCCGACGCACCGCCGTCCGGCACGGGCGGGTTCGGGTTCTCGACGGTGACGGTCGCGACGCCGACGTTCGCGATCAGCTCGGCGGGCACGGTGACCACGATCTCGCTCGGGCTCGTCACGACGGCCTCGAGCACCGCGCCGTTCCAGAGGACCTGCGTCGGCGTCGGCCCCAGGAGGAAGCTCGACCCGTGGACGACCATGGTGAAGGTGGCGCCGCCGGCCTGCGCGCGATCGGGGTCGAGGAGCGTCAGCACCGGCACGGCGCCGCGCTGGAACGCGCCCGCGTCGCACCCGGTCGCGGGGCGCGCGACGCCGCGCTGGTCGGTGGGGAGGCAGTCGATCGGGGCCGCCGCGAGCGCGGCGCTGGTGGTGCCGAGCTCGTGCGTCGGCGTGATGCCGCCGTTCCCCTGCAGCGCGAACAGGGCGGGATCGCCGGTCTGGAACGTGGCCGCGCACAGGTCGGGCGCACCCTGGACGTTGCCGCCGCCGTCGGTGACGCCGCCGCTGCACGACCCGTCGTCGACGACGCTGTTCCGCAGCGTCAGCGTCCCGCCGAGGCGCTCGATGGCCGGCGAGCCGCCCGCCAGCGCCGTCAGGTGCGTCGCCACGACGGCGCCGCTCTTCACGGACAGCTCGGCCGCGGCGCCATTCATGGTCGCGCTGTTGCGCGAGAAGGTCGAGTTCTCGAACGTGCACGTGCCGAAGGGCGCGTCGCAGCGGACCGCGCCGCCCGAGCGCGCGGCGACGTTCTCGTCGAACGTCGAGCCGCGCACGACGAGGCTGCTCGGCGTCTGGGTCTGGTTGAACAGCTGGATCGCGCCGCCGTCGAGGACGGTCGCCCCGTTGCGACGGAAGACGCTGTCCTCGACGGTCGTGTCGCCCGACGCCAGGATCGCGCCCCCGGCCGTCGCGTCGTTGCGCTCGAAGCGGCAGCGGACCACGTGCAGCTCGTCGTTGTGGAGGATGGCGCCGCCGCCGGCGCTGTCGCCGTGGTTGTCGCCGAACACCGAGTCGGTGATCGTCGTCGGGCCGGTGCCGGAGACCGCGCCGTTCAGGTTCGCCGAGAAGACGGTGCGGAGCACCGTCAGCGTGCCGCCGTTCTCGTTCGTGATCGCCGCGCCGCCACCGCCGGAGTCGTTGTCGACGAACGCCGCGTCGGTGACGGACACGGTGCCGCCGGCGTTGTAGACCCCGCCGCGCACGCAGTGCTGCACCGTCACGCCGGTGACGTGCAGCGACGCGCCGTTGGAGACGAAGACGGCCCAGTTCTCGACCGCCCCGTCGCGCAGGGTGAGGTGCTCCAGCGTGAGCGTGCGCCCGGTCTGGACCGTGAACAGGCCGTGGGCACCGCCGCCGCTGAGCACGATCCGGTCGGCGCCGGCGATCGTGGTATCGGCCGTGATGGTCTGCCGCTGCGGCAGGACGATCGTGTGCGGGTCCGGGCCGCAGTCGAACGTGACGGCCCCTCCCCCGGCCAGCGTCTGGAGCAGCGCCACCGGCGTGCAGCTCGCCGGGGTGCCGGTGCCGACCACCCCGCCCGCCTGGGCGCGGGCCGCCCCCACGAGCAGCGTCAGGGCCGTGAATACGCTCGCGATTCGTCCTCTCGTCGTCATGGTGACTGCCTCCTCGACGACCAGCCGTAAGATCGCGCCTTACGGCGTAAGCGCGGTGTGGCGCCGGCCCCGGCCGCCCTGTACTGGGACGCATGCCGCGCAAGGCCGCCAAGCCCAGTGGAACACCGCGCAAGCGGCGAGGCGTGAAGCTCCGTCCGACGGACCTGACGCCCCGCGACGTCGCCGTGACCGAGCTACCCGCGGAGATCCGCGACCTGGCCGACGCGGTGGACCGGGACGGCGGCGCGGTGCTGGCCGTCTACCGGGAGCCCCTCGGCGGGCACGTGCTGCTGCTCTGCGCGCTGCCGATCGACCGGGTGGCGCCGACGCCGTTCCAGCGCGACGTCTCCGACGCGCACGTCCGCCGGCTGACGCAGGCGATGGACAAGACGAAGCGCTTCCTCGATCCCGTGATCGCCGTGCGGGAGGAGCGTGCGGCGGCGACGGGGGACGGCGACGCGCGTCACGTCTACTGGATCCCGAACGGCTACCACCGCCTGACGGCGCTGCAGGAGCTCGGCGCGAAGACGGTGTTGGCGCTCCTCGTGCCCGAGACCGCCGTCGCCTACCAGATCCTCGCGCTCAACATCGAGAAGGCGCACAACCTGCGCGAGCGCGCGCTGGGCGTCGCGCGCATGTACCGCGACCTCGTCTCGGTCGGACGCGGGACGGAGCGCGAAGACGCCATGGCGCTCGAGTTCGAGGAGCCGGCGCTGCCGACGCTGGGGATCGCCTACGAGCGACGGCCGCGGCTCTCCGGCGGCGCGTACCATCCACTGCTACGGAAGAGCGACACCTGGATCGAGGCGCCGCTGGCCGACGCCATCACCGAGCGGGAGGCGCGCGCCGACGCCCTGCTGGCGCTCGACGACGCGGTCGGCGACGTCGTCGACCGCCTGAAGCAACGCGGCTTCCAGAGTCCGTATCTGCGCCCGTTCGTCGTGGCGCGCATCAATCCGCTGCGGTTCGCGAAGGGCACCCCGCCGCCGGTGAAGCAGCTGCTCGCCGACATGACGAAGCGCGCGCGCGGCATGAACGTCGATCGCATCAAGGCCGAGGACGTGGCTCGCACGGGCGGTCCGCCGGAGGGTGCGGAGTGATCACCCCTTCCCGAGGAACCGGCGCAACGCCCTGCCGACGGCCTCGCGCGCCTCGGCTGCCGACAGGATCACGTCGACCGCCGGCACCGACGTGTGTATCTGCCCGCGACACGACAGGTGCTCGACGGCGACGCCGGCCGCCGCCATGGCGTCGGCGTAGGCCGCGCCCTCGTCGCGAAGCGGGTCGAACTCGGCGGTCACGACCAGCGCAGGCGGCAGGCGGCTCAGGTCGGCCGCGCGCAGCGGCGACGCCTTCGGATCCGACCGGTCCGCCGGGTCGGCGTAGTGGTCCCAGAACCACCGCATCATCGCGGTCGTCAGCAGGTAGCCGTCACCGTTCTCGACGTACGACGGGCGCCCGAGATCGCAGTCGGTCACGGGCGTGATCAGGACCTGGCCGGCGATCGCGGGCGCGCCCGCGTCCCGCGCCAACTGGCAGGCGACGGCTGCGACGTTGCCGCCGGCGCTCCAGCCGCACACGGCCAGCCTTCCCTCGATGCCGCCGAGGTCGGCGGCGTGCGCGGCGATCCACTGCACGGCCGCGAAGCCGTCGTCGACGGCAGCGGGGAACCGCGCCTCCGGCGCGTGGCGATAGTTCACCGAGACCACGACCGCGTCGGTGCGAGCGCAGAGGTCGCGACAGAAGGGGTCGTCGGACTCGAGATCGCCGAGCACCCAGCCGCCACCGTGGAAGTAGACGACGATCGGATGCGGACCGGGTGTGGGCGGCTGGTACCGTCGGTACGGCAGCGGGCCCGCCGCACCGGGCAGCGTGCCGTCGCGCACGGACCCGACCTCCGGCCCCGGCGGACGGTCCCTGTCGAGCGCCACCATGCGCGCGCGCGCCTCGGGAACCGAGAGCGTCTCGAACGGCGCAAGCTTCAGCTCGTCGAGGAACTCGAGCAGCATCGCGACGTCGAGCTGCAACTGGTGCACGACGCCGTCCTGGCAGCGCCGGCCGCCGGGGCCGTCGAACGCGAAGCCCAGCCAGTCGCGGCGCATGACCTCGTCGGAGATCTTCCGGTAGCGATCGACGCCGCCGACGTAGGGGAGGAACACGCGCGGCTTTCCGGGGACGTTCGCGCCCATGTACCAAGAGGCAGCGCGCGGATAGAGCGTGATGTCCGCCGCGTCGTTCACGTGCTGCACCCAGCCGTCTTCCGCGGTCTGCGTGGGCTCGATCACGTCGAGACGCTCGGCGCGCATGTGTTCCAGGCATGCGGCGATCATGTCGACGTGCTGCTCGATCGACACCACCATGTTCGACAGCACCGACGGGCTGCCGGGACCCGTGATCATGAAGAAGTTCGGGAACGCGGTCGTCATGAGCCCGAGGTACGTCCGCGGCCCGTCGGTCCATTTGCGCGCGAGCGTCGTGCCTGCGCGCCCGGTGACGTCCACCGCCACGAGCGGCCCGGTCATGGCGTCGAACCCGGTGGCGAAGACGATCGCGTCGAACCCGAGCGTTCGCGATCTCGTCGTGATGCCGGTCTCGGTGATCGTCTCGATCGGCTCTCGGCGCAGGTCGACCAGGTGGACGTTCGGGCGGTTGAACGTCTCGAAGTACCCGGTATCGATGCACGGGCGTTTCGTGCCGTAGTAGTGGTCCTTCGGGCACAGGGCCTCGGCTGTCTCGGGATCACGCACGATCGAGCGGATCTTCTCGCGCAGGAAGTCGCATGCGGTCTCGTTGGCCTCGGGGTTCGACCCCATGTCTGCGAAGGTCGAGCCCATCGCGAGCAGATCGCCCGACTGCCACGCCGCCTCGAACGCCGCGCGACGTTCGTCGGCGGACACCTGGAACGCCCGCACCATCGTGGGCTCCGACGGCACGCCGATCCGGGACCAGCGGCCGGCGTGACGGTACGCATCGGGGTCGGCGTCGAAGAGCGCCTTCTTCGCGGCCGGCACCGGCCCGTTGAACGCGGGACGCGAGAAGTTCGGGGTGCGCTGAAAGACCGTGAGCTCGGCGGCCTGCTGGGCGATGATCGGAATGGATTGCACGCCGGACGACCCGGTGCCGATCACCGCGACGCGCTTGCCGGTGAAGTCGACGCCCTCGTGCGGCCAGCGACCGGTGTAGTAGGTCGCGCCGCGAAAGCGCTCGATGCCCGGAACGTCGGCGGTCTTCGGCAGCGACAGGCAGCCGGTCGCCATGACGTAGAAGCGGCATCGCAGCTCGTCGCCGGCGTTCGTGCGGATCCGCCACCGATGCGTGCCGTCGTCCCACACGGCCGACGTCACGCGCGTCGAGAACCGGATGTCGCGGCGCAGGTCGTGCTTGTCGGCGACGTGCCCGAGGTAGCGGAGGATCTCCGGCTGCGTCGCGTAGCGCTCGGACCACTGCCAGGTGCGCTGCAGCTCGGGATCGAAGCTGTACGAGTAGTCGATGCTCTCGATGTCGCACCGCGCGCCCGGGTACCGGTTCCAGTACCAGGTGCCGCCGACGTCGTCGGCCTGCTCGAGAACCACCGTCGAGAAGCCGAGACGGCGGAGCGTGTACAGCATGTAGAGGCCGGCGAATCCGGCACCGACGACCACCACGTCGCATTCGTGCAGGTCGCGCTGGGGTTGGGGGGTCGTGCTCATGGCGTTCTGCTTTTTGCACAGAACGAGCGGCAGTGGATACGCCCTCGTTCTCAGCGCCCCACGAGCCCTCGGGTCCGCACGGCGGCATCCTCGATCGCCAGGCCCAGCGCCCGCGCGCACCCGGGGGAGAGCGCCTTCGTCGCCTTGCGGCTGCGTGCGAGACGGGCAACCGTCTTCCAGCGCTTGAAGGCTTTGCCGAGAACGCGTCGCTGCGTCTTGGCCGATGCCGAGACGTCGGCCTTCGCCAGCAGACGGCAGGCGGCGGCCGCTCCCGCGGTCACGCGGCGGGGCACCGCCTGGCCCGCGCACTGGGCCGGTGCCGGGCGATCGCAGGCGCAGCGGGCGGCGGCGATGCCGGTGCGGGGTGAGAACGTGCAGACGCCGTCCTCGCAGCGATCGTCGGTACACGGGTCCCAGTCCTTGCACGACGGAACCGCCGCGCACGCCGTGACGGGCTGCTCGCAGGCCACCGCCTCGCCACTCGCGAGCGCCAGCGGTGCGCAGGGTGCGTCGAGGTCGACGGGGAGCTCGACGGTCTCACCGGTCGCGATCGGCACGTCGCGATACACGCCCCAGACGACGCCGGCGGCTCCGATCACGCCGACGCTCATCGTGCCGTCCGCGAGGGCGGGCGTGGCCAGCGTGAACGCGCGAGCCGGCGGCACCTCCACGTACCATCCCTGGCCGCCCGCGGGCTCGGGGTACGACGTCATGGCACTCGTCCACTCCTCCGAGAAATCGTTGACGAACGTGTCGGGACCCGTCCAGCCGAAGCCGCGACCGTCGGCGAGCCCGACGTGGAAGAGGACCGGGGAGCCGATCACCACCGTGGCGTGATCGCTGGGCGGCGGCGCCTGCCGCGGTACCGCCCCATGGGTGAAGCCGTTGCGCGTGCACCAATCGGGCGGGATCATCAGGCAGCCGTCGTACCGGCGCGTGATGGGGAGGTCCGCGTTCTCCGGGAAATACGGATAGTGCCCCCCGAGCGCGGGGTACGGCAGCCGCATGTAGGTTCCGAGCCCGCACTGCACCACGCAGGTGCCCGGATTCTTCGCATCGCGCCGCGCGTCCGGCACGATGTTGGACCCCTGCCCGATGGCGTCGACGAAGTTGACGAATTCCTGCCACGTGTAGACGGCGATCGTCTGCGGCAGCCACGGATCGAGGATGCGCGTGCGCGGGAAGGCGTAGCCGTCACGCGACGGATGGAGCGCGACGAAGTGGTGCTCGGTCTGCACCGTCTGCACGGGCGCATAGTCGATCCCGTTCATGAGCCAGCCGTCGTCGGAGTGGCGCAGGTCGTTCAGGAAGACGAGCGTCCGCCACTGGTACGAGTTGCACAGGATGGACCCGATGCCGCTGTTCCCGGGCTGCACGATCGCGCTCAGGAGGGCGCCCGGCAGGTCGGCGAGCGGGCCGCGCAGCGGCGGCAGGAAGGCGTCACGCCAGACCGAGCGGGCGCCGTCCGGGACGTAGTCCTGCGCGGTCGCGTAGCGCGCCAGGATGCGAGCGCGGTTGTCGACGACGTCGAGGTGCGCCTCCTTCGGCTCGCCGCTCGCGACCGCCACCGTCAGCCGGAAGCCGGTGACGGCGGGCTCGCCGTCGAGCGTCTCGGCGTAGAGATCGCGCACCACGAAGTGCAGCGACGCGCGACCGTCGTCGTCGGTCGTGGTGAGGTACTCGGCGGGCCCGACGGTATCGGGATCGGTCGAGAACCCGAAGGCCCCAGCCCCGACGGTCGCGCCCTCCGGCTCGGCACGGAACGTCACGGGTGTGTTCGGGGCGCCGCTGGCTCGTATCTCCACGGGGACGACGGTCTGCCCGTAGAGCGTGACCCGCGTCGGGCTCACGCTGAAGTCGTGCGAGGCCTCGCCCCGCCAGTCGGCGATCGTGATCGCCGCCGGCCCGATCTTCAGCTCCTGTGGCGGGATCTCCCAGGCCGGAGCGACGCAGGCCGGCCCGGGCGTGACGCGGCGGGCATCCTGGCCGTCCGGCGCCATCACCCACAGGCGCTCGGCGGTGTCACCACGATCGCTCATGAATGCGATCAACGTGCCGTCCGGTGACCAGGCGGGATAGGCATCGTGGTCGTCGATCGTGAAGGGCGGGGAGATGCGCTGCACGTCGCTGCCGTCGGCGGCCATGGTGGCGATGTACTGCTCGACGTTGTCGGACGTGTCGGGCTTCCCGGGGTCGATCCGGGCCTGACGGGTGAAGACGATCCGCGTGCCGTCGGGGGACCAGTCGGGATCGGACGCCGCGTAGCCCGAGGCGCCCTGGATGGTGCCCGAATCGATCCGCAGAGACACCAGACCGGCGCCCGTCGGGCTGATGGTGTAGATGCCGCGCGCCACGGTGTTGGCGAACCCGTTCGACTCCGAGCGATAGAAGGCGATGCGCGGGTCGGTCGGATCCGGCGACCACGACGGCGAGTGGCTGAAGCGCGTGACGCCGTTCACGCCGACGACCGTGTCATGCGTGATGTTGGAGATCGCCATCGTCTCCAGCTCGGCGACGCAGATGTCGCCTCCTGGGAACACCTGACGCTCGCAGCTGAAGACGATCGAGGTCCCGTTGGGCGACCAGGCCGGATGCTCGCCGGCGGCGACGATGGTGGCCTCGCTCCCGTCGGCGTTGGCGACCCAGACCCAGCCCCCGCTCCAGTAGGCCACCCGGGTGCCGTCGGGCGACCACGCCGGCGTGATGCCGGCGAAGGGTGCCGGGGTCTTGCCGGTGCCGTCGGGCGCGATCAGGACCAGCGAGCCCGGCGAGGCGCACGCCTCGATGTAGGCGATGCGACGATTGGGGGCCGGGTGGATCGCGTCGGCGCGGGGCGCCAGGCCGAGCAGCAGCACGGCGACCAGCAGGAACCGGGCACATGAGGGCGGCAGGATCGACATGGTGGGATGGCCTCGTGCGTGGGCTGACGGCGGGACGCGGCGACGAACGACGCCGCCTGACGAACGTCGAAGCGCAAGCGGCGTGCCACCTCTCGACAACCGGGATTGTGGGGCATGTTCCGATGATCGCGCCTGCGACCGCGTGACGTTCCCAGGACGCGGAAGTGCGTCTCGAGATCGCGTCGTCTCGTCGCGCGTTCCGGTAGCCCGGATCGTGAGAAGGCGGCCCACCGCCATCTTCCCGATTCTGCGAGCCGGGGCGCGAAAACCGGGCCATGAAGCCTGGCATTCTTAGTGCTTGTCTCACGCCATGACCCTCACGCCGTCCGACCGCGAGGCCCTACGGATCAGGTACCGCGAGGAGCGCGACAAGCGTCTCCGGCCCGACGGCAACGCACAGTACATCGAGCCGACGGGTCGGTTCGCCCATTTCGTCGAGGACCCGTACACCGCTCGGGTCGAGCGCAAGCCCTGCGCCGACGAGGTGACGGTGGCGTTCATCGGCGGGGGCTTCTCCGGCCTCTGCGCGGGGGCGCGACTCGCGCAGGCGGGGATCACGGACATCCGCATCATCGAGGGCGGCGGCGACTTCGGTGGCGTCTGGTACTGGAACCGCTACCCGGGCGCGATGTGCGACACGGCGGCGATGGTGTACCTGCCGCTCCTCGAAGAGACCGGACACATGCCGAGCATGAAGTACGTGTTCGCGCCCGAGATCTTCGCGCACGCGCGACGGATCGCGACACAGTTCGGCCTCTACGAAAAGGCGCTCTTTTCGACGGCGGTGACGCGGCTCGAGTGGGACGACGCCGCGTCGCGGTGGATCATCCACACCGACCGCGGCGACCGGATCCGGGCCCGCTTCGTCGCGATGGGGACCGGCCCACTGCACCGGCCGAAGCTGCCTGGGATCCCCGGTATCGAGACGTTCGCCGGCCACTGCTTCCACACGTCACGCTGGGACTACGGCTACACCGGCGGCGACCCGAACGGGGCCCCGATGACGAAGCTCGCCGACAAGCGGGTCGGCATCATCGGTACGGGCGCCACGGCGGTGCAGTGCATCCCACCGCTCGGCCGCGATGCGAAGGAACTGTTCGTCTTCCAGCGCACGCCGTCGTCGATCGACGTCCGCAACAATCACCCGATCGATCCGACGTGGTTCGAGGGGCTGAAGCCCGGCTGGCAGCGGGAGTGGCTGATGAACTTCGCCACCCTGCAGACCGGCGGCTTCGCAGACGAAGACCTGGTGAAAGACGGATGGACCGACATCGCCATCCGCGTGCGTGACCGCGTCGTCGCCGACATGGGCGCGTCCGGCAGCATCCTCGACATGGCGGCGATCCAGAAGGCGTTCGAGGACAGCGACGACGAGAAGATGACCGAGATCCGGGCGCGCGTCGCAGCGATCGTCAAGGACCCGAAGACGGCGGCGGCGCTCACGCCGTGGTACCGCCAACTCTGCAAGCGCCCGTGCTTCCACGACGAGTACCTGCAGACCTACAACCGGCCGAACGTCCATCTGGTGGACACCGACGGCAAGGGTGTCGAGCGCATCGACGCGACCGGCGTCTGGGTCGGCGGCGTCCACTACGACCTCGACTGTCTCGTCTTCGCGTCCGGCTTCGAGTTCGCCACCGACTACTCGCGCCGTGCGGGCTTCGAGACGATCGGCCGCGGTGGTCGCGCGCTGTCCGCGCACTGGGCCGACGGCATGCGCACCATGCACGGCATCCACGCGCACGGCTTTCCGAACCTCTTCATCGTCGGGCTGGCGCAGGGGGCCAATCTGATCTCCAACATCACGCAGAATCTCGACGACGCCGCGGTGACGGTGGCCACGATCATCCGCCATGCGCTCGACGCCGGCGCCACGGAGGTGGAGGTCACCGACGCTGCGGAGGACGCGTGGGTGACGCTGCTCGAGAGCAGCCCGCAGGGCTTCCTCGGGAATCCCGACTGCACGCCCGGCTACTACAACAACGAGGGCGGCGAGATCGGCCGGCGGGAGCGCCTCAACGTGAGCGGGTATCCGCTGGGCCCGGTGGCGTTCTTCCAGCACATCGACGAGTGGCGGCGCTCGGGGAGGTTCGAGGGCCTCGCGTTCCGGGCGGCACCGGAGGCCGCCGCCGCGAGCTGACGCTTCTCCCGGCGCTCGTTCGCTCGACCCCGGCGGCGCCCGTCGGGCTTGATCGCAATCGGGATATCCCCCAAAGGGGCCCCGATGGACAGTGCCGCTCCTCCCTCGATCTTTGCCGAACGGCCCGTGCTCACCGCCGTCGCCGTGGCGGCCGTGTCGCTGGCGCCCCACTGCTTCCTTCCACCCGCTTCGTCGCTCGCTTTCGCCGCCATCGTGCTCGGCGCCATTGCCGGCATCTACTTCGGTTTCGCCGTCGTCCGGGGATCGAACCTGCAGCAGCAGATCGAGTTCGGCGTCACGTTTCTGTTCATGATCGCGGCGCTGTTGGGCGTCGCGGTGAGCCCCTGGTTCCTGCCTGCAGCCTACTTCGCCCACGGCGTGTGGGATTTCGCGCATCACCACGAGGCGCACCTCCCACTGGTGTCGATACCGCGATGGTACGTCCCGTGGTGCGTCGCGATCGACGGCATCGTCGGCATCGGGCTGATCGCCCTCTGGTCGTGGAACGGCGTCCTCTAGGACGGAGGAACGCAGGACATGCGAGCACCGTCGCTGCTCTTCACCGCATGCGTGATCGATGGCCCCGCGGATTGAAGCGGGCGCCGTCTCGCCCGGGTGGGGCAGCTACATCTACACCGCCTATCGGCAGGACCTGATGCAGCGCCGACCGACGGGGACGCCTCGTCGTTCCGAAGCGGAGGTGGAGACGGCGCTCGACGGATACGTGGAGTTCTTCGAGCTACGCGCCCGCGAGACGCAGTCGGCACCGACGCCCGAGGACGCCGCCTTCGAGGCGACGAAGGCCTGGCGGGAGCAGAACCGCCTCGGCCGCTGACGGGTCGAGGAAGGCGGCTGCCCGCATTGCAGCCGCCTTCCTCACAATCCGGACGTCGGACTCAGCCGCCGCGGCGATTGCTCGGCGGCGGAGGCGGGGGCGGAGGCGTCCGCGCAACCGGCGGGGCCGGCGGCGGCGGCGGAGGCGGCGGCTCCTCACAGATCGCATTCGAGAGAGCCCATCCGGCGGCGCCACCGAGCGCGAATCCGGCGGCGGACGTCCCACCGACTCTCCAGTTGAGGCTACCGCCGCTGATGTCGTCGTCCTTGAACGCCGAATACGACGACAGACCACCGGCCAGGCCGCCCAGGACGGCGCCCGTTCCGGTCGAGATCGCGACGCACGCCGTCCGATCGATACTGGAGCACCCGGCGAGCATCGCCAGGGCCACCGCGGTCACTACACGTTGAAGTCTCATTCAGCACTCCCCCTTCGGCACTGTTGGTTGCGGGGCCTCATGGCCCCTTTTTTGGCACGCCGAAATTCTTACCGTGTCGCTATCTGGCGCAGCGATATTTGCAATACGGGTATCGTCGCCAACCCACGCCAGCTTTAGCCGGCGGGCGATGCACGTGTCGGCTCCATACTCACTGTACGATCGGCCCACAAGACCAGCCCGACACGGGTCGCCAGGGAACCCGTCGTCAGGGCTCGACGATCACCGTCGTTCCGAGCTTCACCTTGCTGTACACCTTCACCACGTCGCTGTTCTTCATGCGGACGCACCCATGGCTGACGGCCTGCCCCAGGAGCTCGGGCTTTGGGGTGCCATGAAAGCCGACTTCCCATCCATGTGCGGACGCGAAGCCGATCCATCGCAGTCCGAGGGGGTTTTTCGGCCCCGGCGGAATCCGCCCGGTGACCTTCGAGGGATTCTTGAAGTCGAAGACCACCCAGTCCGGATTTTCCACCATTTCATTGATGCGGAATCGACCCACCGGGGTGAAGTACGGGTCCTTGCCGATGGCCACCGGGAACGCCTCGCCCGGCTTCCCCTCCTCCTCGATGAGGTAGACCTTCCGCTCGCTGAGCTTGAGGAGCAGGTGCGGATACCCCGGGCCGGGGTCGACGACGGCCTTGGGCTCGGGCTGGGGCGCCGGGACGTGCGTCGGTCCGCAGCCCGCGAGCCCGCCTGCCAGGAACATGACCGCAACCGCGGCACACACCACGCGGCCGAGACGGGAGTCCGGAGCCTTGGCCAGCGGCACGATCATCCGCGCCGACTTATGCCAATTTCCGGGCGATTTCCAATCTCCGAATCCCCCGCTCACGCGCGGCGGCAACGCCGACGACCGCACGGTCGCGCTGAAGCGGCCGTGATGAAACCCACCCTCACGGCGCCCTGAGCCCGACTACAGCAGCGTCGCCGTGAGATGGATTTCGGTCCCGGCGAGCGCCTTGGACACCGGGCAGTTCTTCTTCGCGTTCGCCGCGTGCTGCTGGAAGGTGGCGTCGTCGATGCCCGGGATCTCCGCCTCGGTCGCGAGATCGATCTGCGTGATGGCGAAGTCCTCGCCGACCTGCGCGAGCGTGACGGTGGCCGTCGTGTGCATGCGCGTCGGCGTGATCTTCGCGCGCGTCAGGATGAGCGCCATCGCCATCGTGAAGCAGCCGGCGTGCGCGGCCGCGATCAGCTCCTCGGGGTTCGTGGCCGACTGGCCCTCCTCGAAGCGCGACTTGAACGAGTACGGTCCCTCGAAGGCACCGCTCCCGAGCTTCAGCGTCCCGGTTCCCTGTGGGAGATTCCCCTTCCACTCTGCTTCGGCCTTGCGCGACGGCATGATGCGTCCTCCTTGGCCCGCCACCCTACCGGGCCGCGGGTCGCCTCGTAAGCCCGACGCCGTCCGTGCTCGAGCCCCATCGGGCACTCAGCCCCGCCGCATCGCACCCACCGCGCGCGCAAGCTCCGCAGCCGACGAGGCGTCCATCTTCCGGAGGACGGTGCTCCGGTGGCTCTCGACCGTGCGCACGCTGATGCCCAACACCATCGCGATCGCCTTCGAGCTCTTGCCCACGGCCAGCAGATCCATCACCTCGCGTTCGCGTGGCGTGAGGTGGGCGATGCGGTCGTCGAGGGCGGCGGACAGCGCACCGGCTGCGCGCGCCTGCGCATCGATCAGCAGCGCCTCACGGATGCGCTCGATCAGCACCTTGGGGGGCACGGGTTTGCGCAGGAAGTCGATCGCGCCGCCTTTGAAGGCGCGCACCGAGGTCGGGACGTCGCCATAGCCGGTCATGACGATGATGGGTGCCGTCGCGTTGCGCCGACGCAGCTCGTCCTGCAGGTCCAGGCCGCTCCGGCCCCGGAGGCGGACGTCCAGGATGACGCAGCCGGGGCGCCGCGGGTCGTACGTGTCGAGGAACTCCTCGGCCGACGCGTATACCTCGATCGCCAGCCCCGCCGAGCTCAGCAGCTCCTGCAGCGAGGTGCGAACCGCCGGATTGTCGTCGACCACGAATACCGTCTGCTCGTCCGTCATGTCGGACTCCCGCACGGGACCGGATCCAGCGGCAGTGCCATGATGACGGTCGTCCCAGACCCCGCGGTCCGTGGCATCAGCGAGAGTTGCCCGTGATGCATCTCCACGATGCTGCGGCTGATGGCGAGCCCCATCCCCATGCCCTGGGGCTTGGTGGTGAAGAACGGTTCGTACATCCGTTCGGCGGCGGCGGCGTGGAACCCGATGCCGGTGTCGTCGATGGCCACCTCGGCCATCCGGTCCTCCCGTCGCGACGTGTAGATGGTGATCTCTCGGGTTTCGGCGACCGCATCCGTGATGGCGTCGATGGCGTTCTGCAGGAGATTCACGAGCACCTGCTCGATCTGGATACGGTCGACGCAGACACGCAGCGCCATCGTCGTCAGGTCGAGCCGCACGGTGATCCGCGCCTGCTCCGTCTCCCGGGTGAACCACTGGATCGCATTCCGCACCACCGCGGAGAGGTCCGTCACCTCGAGGTGTGCAGGGCTGCGCTGCACGAATTCACGAAGATGATGCACGATGCCGCCCGCCCGCAGGGCTTCCGCTCCGGCATGCTCGAGCGAGGCGAGGAGGCGGCGCGGCTCCTGCGTGCCGGCACGCACGTAGGTGGCGCACGCCTCGATCTCGTTGGCGATCGCAGCCAGCGGCTGATTGATCTCGTGCGCGAGCCCACTCGCGAGATGCTCGATGGTCGCGACCCGGAGCACGTGCGCCAGCTCCGCCTGGTGACGCCGCCCCTCCTCTTCCGTCCGCTTGCGATCGGTGATGTCGCGCAGCGTCCCGACGAACCGGCGATGGACGCCGTCGTCGAACGCACTGACGTGCAGATCGAGCGGAACGGCCGATCCGTCCTTCCGCCGGCCACGGATCTCACGGCCGACACCGAGGACGCTGGGGTCGGCGGGCCGGAACCGGGGCCCGGCATGGTCCGCTCCGCCCAACTCGGGCGCGAGCATCGCCACCGTCTGCCCGATCACCTCGCTCCCGGAGTACCCGAACATCTGTTCGGCCGCGGGGTTGAACGAGAGGACGGTGCCGCGCTCGTCGATCGTGATCATGCCGTCCACGGCCGTCCGGACCCCGGCACGCGTCATGGCTTCGCTCTCGCGCAGGATCACTTCGGTGCGCTTGCGCTCGGTGATGTCCTCGATGGCGAGCAGGATGAGGTCGGGTCGGCCACCACCGCGGGCCAGGGTGCGCGTATCGAGCCGGAGCGTCCTGCGACCGATGGTCCCGACCACGTGCTCGACTTCGACGTTCACGAGTGGTGCCCCGTTGCGGAGGATCTCGCCCAACGGCGCCGGGAGCGCCGGCACACCCCGCTCGCAATCGCACAGTTCGGTCACGACCCGGCCGACGCTCGCCTCCGGCGTCATGCCGAAGGTCTCGTAGAAGGAACGGTTGGCCGACTGCACGCGGAGCCCGGGGTCGAGCACCAGGAGCGGTTGACGGACCGCGTCCACGATTGCCTCGGCATAGAGCCGGGCCTCCTGGAGTGCCTCGGCGGCGACGTCCGAAAAGGTGATCACGACACCATCGATGCGGCCGTCGTGCGTGCGATAGGGCCGCACCTGCCGAACGTACCACCGCCCGTCTCGGCTCAGGACCTCTTTGCTGACCGGATGCTGGTGCGCGAGCACCTGCGCCGCATCGGAGGGAAGATCGGGGTCGAGGCAGCGCCGTGCGAGGTCACCGACCGGGTGGCCGACGTGCGCTGCACTGAGGTCGAAGAGCCGGATGGCCACCGGCGTGAAGCGCCGCACGCGCAAGGTGGTGTCGAGGAAGATCGTCGCGATGTTGGTGCTGGTCAGCAGATTGTCCAGGTCGTTGTTCACCCGCTGTAGCTGATCGACCTTGTCCTCGAGCTGCGTGTTGACGGTGTTCAGCTCCTCGTTGAGCGAGCTCAGCTCCTCCTTCGAGGTCTCGAGCTCCTCGTTGCTGGAGCGCAGCTCCTCGTTGACGGACATGACCTCTTCGTTGGAGACCGTCAGCTCCTGATTGGAGCCCTCCAGCTCGGCGATCGTGCCTTGCAGGTCTTCCCGCGTCGCCCGGAGCTCGTCTTCGAGCGCCCGGGTTCCCGGCTCGTCGCGTTGCTCCGCGACCTCGAGCATGGTCGGCACGGGCGACCCACGCGGTTCGTCGACGAAGCTGACGAGCAGCAAGCCGTCGGTGTCGCGAGCCATCGGGACAGGCTCCACCGTCAGCTGCACCCGGTGCCACCCATCGCTGCGCCGCACGTGGGCACCAGCGACGATCCGGCGCTGACCGTCCGCGAGCACGCCGTTGATGGCAGTGCGGAGCTTTGCCTGCAGCCCGTTGCGCAGGCGGGGCATCAGGCTCCAGGTGGGGACGCCAGCGGGCTGGTGCAGATAGTCGTGGGTCGCTCCCGCGAAAAAGAGGATCTCGCATCGGCGATCGATCAGGACGCATGCCGGGGCGAAGCGGTCGAGCAGCAGCTGCCGGGCGAGTGCGCCGAACTGCCGGGCGCCAGGGGCGTGTGCCCCCCGGTCGACCGGGCGGGTCGAGCCCGATTCCGCGCGGGTGGGGAACTGCACCCGGTCGTATCGGGTGGGGCCGACACGGCGATAGAGATGCGCCTTCGAGGACAGCGCCTCGAACAGATCCTCGTCCTGGCCGATCCCGTCGGCGCTGCCGAGCAGGAGGCTTCCGCCCTCGAGAAGCGCGAAGTGCAGGAGCGGCAGGATTCGCCTCCGTGCCGCTCCTTCGAAGTACATGAGGACGTTGCGACAGCTGATCAGGTGGAGCCGGGAGTACGGCGGATCCTGGAGCAGGTTCTGGCGTGCGAAGATCACCGACTCGCGCAGCTCCTTACCGATGCGGGCGCCGAGGCCCTCCTCGACGAAGAACCGGCGCCGGCGTTCCGGCGACAGGTCGGCCGCAACGGCTTCCGGGTAGAGGCCGTCGCGAGCGAACGCGAGCGCGGCGACGTCGACGTCCGATGCGAAGATCTGCACGGCGACCGTCTTCCGGGCGGCCTCCAGTTCCTCGACGAGCAGCATCGCCATCGAGTAGGCCTCCTCCCCCGTGGCGCAGCCCGGCACCCACACACGCACCGGCACACCGGATTCGAGGCGCGCGACCAGCGGCTGGATCACGCGCTCCCGGAGCTCGCGCCACACCTCCGGGTCCCGGAAGAAGCTCGTCACGTTGATCAGGAGGTCCTCGAACAACAGCCTCGCCTCCGCCGGCTGCTCCCGGAGGAGGCGAACGTACTCGCCGAGGTCATCGACGTGCTTGAGCCCCATGCGCCGCCCGATGCGCCGTTCGAGCATGCCGCGCTTGTAGTCACGGAAGTCGAAATCCGTCCGCTCGCGCAGCGTCGCGAGAACTCCCTGTAGATGCTCGTCCGCGAGCGTCGACGCGGACGGCGCCTCGCCAGCTCCGCGCCCATGCGTACGATGCAGGTACTCGAGCAGGACGCGCGGCATCTGCTCCGGAGACGCGAGCTGGTCGACGGCCCCGGCGGCGATCGCGCTCCGGGGCATGCCATCGTGCTGGGCGGTCGCCGGGTCCTGCGCCATCGCCAGGCCGCCTGCCGCCTTGATCGCGTGCAGGCCGATCGTCCCGTCGGTGCCGGTACCGGAGACGACGATCCCCACCGCCTGCTCCTGCACGTCCGCGGCCAGGGCACGCAGGAAGACGTCGATCGGCATGCGGACGCTGCCGGTTCCGAGCGGCGCGGCCAGCCGCAACGTGCGCGCGCCGATGCTCAGGTACCGTCCTGGCGGGATGCAGTAGACGTGATCGGCCTCGATCGGCGTGTCGGCCTGCACCTGGACCACCGGCATGCTCGTGTACCGGCCGACCAGCTCGGCCATGAGGCTTCCGTGCGTCGGGTCCAGGTGCTGCACGAGCACGAACGCCATCCCGCTGTCGGACGGCATGGCCCCGAAGAACCTCGCCAGTGCGTCCAGTCCTCCGGCCGACGAGCCCAGGCCGACGATCGTACCGTGCCCAGGCGAGAGGCGCCCTGCGGCCTCCCATTTCGACTCGTCGTGTGGCGTCCCCCGGGTCACAGCCCGCTCGGCGGGCTCGCGAGAAAGACTCCTCTACCAACATCGGACATGCACCGAAGTAACCACGCGTGCATGCCTGCCCGCAATGGCGATCTCTGTGGATACTACTACGCGCCGACATGCGTAGCGCATATGCCTCAGCGTGACTGGTGTCAGGCCCTAGCGCCGGAGTGCGGCCGACGGCGGAGCGCCATACCCCACGGGCGCAGGGCGATCAGCCAGACACGGGGCATCGAGGCGCCGTGGCGAGGGTGCCGACGGCGTGCGGTGCCGGCTCGCGGTCCGACGGTATGCCACGCCAGCGAGCAATCCGAGCGCCCAGGGCGAGCAGTACCCCAGCGTCCAGAGGCGGCGCTGCTGATGGAGCAGCGCCGCCAGGAACCCCCACGTCCATGCAGCGGCGTCGAGTACGTGGGTCGTCCTCGTCATCGAGCCTCACGGGACCGAGATGATGTTGGTGTCCAGGCTGACGGCGCCGTTTCGCGCCAGCACCCGACCGTCGATGGTCGCACCGGTCGTCGCCGTGATCGACGTCAGGGCCGCGATCGTCCCCTTGAAGGTCGAGTTCGTTCCAAGCGTGGCGGAGCTGCCCACCTGCCAGAAGATGCACTGGGCCTGGGCACCACCGATGAGGACGATCTGGCTGGCGGAACCGGTGATGAGCGTGGACGCGATCTGGAAGATGAACGTCCGGCTCGGATCGCCCTCGGCATCGAGCGTCAGAATCCCGGACGAGATCGCCAGGGAGGACGTCGATTTGTAGACGCCCGGCGTCAGCGTCTGGCCGCCGATGTCGCCGGCGATCGAGATGGATCCCGCTCGCCCGGCCGCATCGTCGTACGCCGTCGTCAGGTCGTCCTTCGCCGTATCGGCGACGCCGTCCGCCGAGTGCGTCGTTCCGCTGACGGTTCCCGGCGGGAATCCCGTGATCGCGGTCCCCGGGCTCACACCGAGGTCGCCCATGATCTGCGTGATGCCGGTGTTGGTCACCGTGGTGCCGGCCAGGACGCCGAAGCTGTCGGCCGTGCCGAGGAGCACGGGGTCCTGACACGCGATCGTGGTCGTCGTGGTGCTTCCCGGCGTCGTGGTGGTCGTCGTCGCCGGCTCACTCGTGGTGGTCGTGGTGCTGGTCGTCGTGGTCGTCTCGAGCGCGGTGGTGCTGGACGTCGACGTCGTGGGCGTGGTCGTGCTCGTCGTCGGCACCGCGGTCGTGGTGGTCGTCGTCGTGGTCGTCGTGCTCGTCGTCGGCGGCGCGGTGGTGCTCGTGGT
>CAYOIZ010000025.1:0-86135 GCA_964404165.1 uncultured Binatia bacterium (SeqCode)
AGAGACTAGGGAGTGACGGAAGAATAATCTCCCCACGAGCGCCCGCCACCTACAGGCACGAAGGAACACGCCCACGGTGATGAGATAGTCCACCCCCATCGGAAACGTTGGGACTCGGTGTAACCGATCGGTCGCTGGTTCGAGTCCGGCCCGGGGAGCCTGCAATAGGGGCCGTCAGAGCACATGCTCTGGCGGCCCTCGCCGTTTCAGGCGCCGAGCTCGTCGCGCATGGCCTGTGCGAGGTCCGCGTGCAGGAACCGGAAGCCGGCGGCCTCCGCGACGCGCGGTAGGACGCGGGCGCCGGCCAGCAGCACCTCCTCGCCCATCTCCCCGAACAGCAGCCGGACGGCAGCGGTGGGAAGCGGCAGCAGCGTTGGGCGATGGAGGACGGTGCCGAGGGTCCGCACGAACGCGACGTTGCCGACGGGATCGGGCGCGGTCGCGTTGACGGGGCCGTGGACGTCGTCGGCGAAGACGAGATGGTGCAGCATGCCGACGAGGTCGTCGAGCGCGATCCAGCTCATCATCTGACGGCCGTCGCCCACGACGCCGCCGAGCCCGAGCTGGAAGGGCAGGGCCATCGTGGCGAGCGCGCCCCCCTGACCCGCCAGGACCACTCCGATCCGCGGATGGACGACGCGGATCCCAGCCGCGGCGGCGGGGGCGGCCGCAGCTTCCCACGCCTGACACACCTCGGCGAGGAAGCCGGTCCCGGCTGGGCTCGCTTCGTCGACCGGGGTCTCGCCCCGATCGCCGTAGAACCCGATCGCGGACGCCGACAGCAGGACGCGAGGTGGTCGCGCGAGCCGGGCGAGGGTGGTGGCGAGGAGCGCCGTGCTGTCGATCCGACTGGCGCGGATGGCCGCCTTCCGCGCTGGCGTCCAGCGTGTCGCGACCGGCTCGCCGGACAGGTGGACGACGGCATCGACGCCCTCGAGCCGGGCGGCATCGATGTGACCCGTGGCCGGGTTCCACGCGATCTCGTCGGTGCCGGGACGCGGGACCCGCCGGACGAGCGGCAGCACCGTGTGACCGCCCGTCGTGAGGAAGGCGGTCAGCTGGCGACCGACGAGGCCCGAGGCCCCCGTGACGGCGATCCGCAGCGACCCGCGCGCGGCGACCGCAGCATGCCGCGCCAGGTCGTCGCGGGTCCGGGCATGCCGGAACTGGAAGAGCCGATCCAGCATCCGCTCGACCCCCCCGCCCCCGACGAGGGGGCCGAGCGGTGCGAACGGCAGCGCATACGTGATGGTGTCCTCGAGGACGCTGGCGCGCTCGCCGTCCGGCAGCACGCGATGGGTGTGCCGCCACGCGGCGAACGGCCCGGAGACCTGCTCGTCGGTGAACTCGCGTCCCTCGACGTAGCCACTGTGCCGGGCGACCCACCGCTGCCTGAACGGTCCGAGCCGCATCTCCATGACGAGTCGGCTGCCGTCGGTGATGCCGCCGGTGCGCTCCACGACTCGGATGGTCTGCCAGGGGGGAGCCAGGCGTTCGAACGCTCCGGGACGAGCGTGCAAGGCGAATCCCTCCGCGGCCGGTACCGGGAGGGCGCTGCGTCGCTGGAAGACCGGCACCGTCTCTACACGCGCCCGGCGCCCGGCTGAGGCAAGGGACGGGTAGTGGGTCCCGCCTATCGGTTGCTTCACGGAATGCACAATTGATTGTGCCGGAGCGGCGGAAAATTGACGGTGCGTAGGCCCCAGTAACGGCAAAGTGGGTAGCACACACGGGCAGTTGCAGGGGAGGACGCCGCGGCACGACCGTTGCTGTGAGCCCGGCAGAACACCAGGGCAACGCGCAACACGCGGGTCCGGGCGCAGCCGCGGCCGGGGGGAGATGCAGGGCGTGACGTCAGTCGAGATCGTCGAGGAATCGGCCCGGGAGGTGGTCACCACCACCGCCGGGACCGAAGTCGTGCGGACCGTGCACCCCACGGTCCCCGACAAGAGCTTCAACGGCTTCGTCGCGACCCTCGCGTTCGTCGGCACCAAGGGCGGCACGCTCGTCGTGTACTGCCACCGGCCGCTCGCGGTCGGGATGGCTGCGGACATGCTCGGCATGACGGGCGAGGAGCCCGACGAAGAGACGGTGCGCGACGCGCTCGGCGAGTTGGTGAACCAGATCGCCGGCACCATCAAGCGCAAGATGGGCGACTCGGGCAACGGCATCATGCTGTCCGTGCCGGTCGTGATCGCGGGTGCGCCGCTGTCGCACTGCGTGAAGTCGACGGCCGAGCCGGTGTCCGTGGAGCTGTACGTGCCCAACGGCAGCATGTGCGTCTGCCTGTGGCCGAACTGACGCGGGACGAGGGACGGGGACCGATTGACATGAAAAAGGTACTGACGATCGACGACAGCAAGGTCGTGCGCTCGATGGTGACGCGCCATCTGCAGCCCTATGGCTGCGAGGTCGTCGAGGCGACGAACGGCCAGGAGGGCGTGGAGGCGGCCAAGCAGCATCAGCCCGACCTGATCCTCCTCGATGTCACGATGCCCGTGATGGACGGCAAGCAGGCGCTCGCCGCCATCCGCGCCGATGCGGCGACGAAGGCGCTTCCGGTGATCATGCTGACGGCCGAGAGCGGCCGCGAGCTGGTCGTCGAGATCGTCAAGCTCGGCGTCAACGGCTACATCGTGAAACCCTTCCAGAAGGAGAGCTTCGAGAAGGAAGTCTCGAAGATCCTCGGTGCGCCCGCGGCGGCGGCGGCGACGGCGCCGGCCGGACCGCCCCTCGACCGTCAGACCGTCCTCGTCGTCGACGGCGACGACGCCGTCCTGGCGTCCGCACGCCAGGCGCTCGCGGCCAGCATGCAGGTGCTGACGGCCACCGGTGCCGAGGCACTGGAGCGTTGGACGGCCGCGCGTCCCGGGGTCGTCGTGGTGAACGTGGCGTCCGCCGGCGACGAGACGATGGGCAAGCTGCGCGGGCTCGGCCCGAGCGCGTTCGTCGGCGTGGCCGCGCGTGGTGACACGAGTGCGCACGACGCGGCGAAGAAGGCCGGCTGCCATACCGTCCTCGGGACGCCCTGCCCGCCGCTCGAGCTGCTCGATGGCGTCCTCCTCGCCACCGCCGCGGTGGCGACCGTCGAGGAGCAGGTGCAGACGCTGCTCGGCACCCACGACGGCTGTGTCGTGCTGAACCTGCCCGACCCGCGCTCGAAGGTGTTCGGCAAGATGCTGCCGTCTCTGACGAAGCGTCTCCGGGCGCTCGGCGCCGAGGGCGGAACGCGGCTCGTCGTCGACATGGACAACGTCACCGAATCGAATGCCGACGTCGTGAAGAGCGTCGTCGGCATCGTGACCGAGGCGACCGACGCCGGATTGCGCACGGCCATCGCGGCCAGCAGCGCCGGCGTCGTCGAAAGCCTCAAGCAGATCGCTGAAACACAGACCCGGCTCTTCCCCACGCGCGACGCCGCACGGGAGAGCCTCAAGTGATCCTGAACGAGAACGAGGGAACCGTCATGGCAGAGCCTTCTCGCGACACCACGCTCGACCGCGATGCGCTGCGCGAGTGTGTCCGCAGCACGCTGACGCGCCTTTCGCGCACGGGCGAGCTGCCCACCCTGTCCGCCACCGCGACCGCGGCGCTCGGCGTCGCCCGCGACCCGGACGCCGACATCGAGGACCTCTGCCGCGTCATCCGCACCGACGTCGGCATCTCGGCGCGCATCCTGCGGGTGGCCAACTCGGCTGCCTTCGCGCGCCGCACGCCGGCCAAGACGCTGGCCGAAGCGGTCCTCACCGTCGGCCTGCGGAAGACGTGCGACCTGCTCGTCGCCGCGAGCGCCCGACGCCTGTTCGAGGGCACCAGTCGCAACGCCGAGGGGCTCTGGAACCACGCGCTCGCGGTCGCCATCGCGGCCGAGGAGCTCTCCCGGCTGACGCGCCGGGCGGAGCCCGCGGTAGCGTTCCTGCCCGGGCTGTTCCACGACGTCGGGCGCATCGCCTTCCTGCTCGCCGATCCGATCTCGTTCGAGGTGATCCAGAATCTGGTCGCCGAGGGCGAGGGGCAGACGAGCGATCTCGAGCGCGGCTGGTACGGCTTCGACCACGCCGAGGCGGGCGCCATCCTCGCCGAGGACTGGGGCCTCGCCGGCGAGCAGTGCGACGCCATCCGCTGGCACCATCGCCCGGCGCAGGCGGACGCCGGCAAGAGCCTCGCCACGATCCTGAACGCCGCCGACAGCCTCGCCTACACGATGGGCTTCGGCGTCAGCCCGCAGCCGCCCCTCGACATCAGCGTCGCCGGGCTCGGTCTCGCCGCCGAGGACGAGACCGCCTGCATGGCGCGCATCAAGGACGCCTTCCTCCGCCAGAACGAACTGCTCCGCTGAAGTGAGGACTGCGCATGAGTGACCTCGAAGACATGGACGACGTCGTCCGCGAGTTTCTGGTCGAGAGCCACGAGAACCTCGACCAGCTCGACCGCGACCTGGTCGCGCTCGAGAAGGACCCGCAGTCGCACGAGCGGCTGGCGAGCGTCTTCCGGACGATCCACACCATCAAGGGGACGTGCGGCTTCCTCGGTTTCGGGAAGCTCGAGTCGGTGGCGCACGTGGGCGAGAGCCTGCTCAGCCGGCTGCGCGACGGCGAGCTGACGCTCACCGCCGAGATCACCACCGGCCTGCTGTCGATGGTGGACGCCGTGCGCCAGATGCTGGCGGCCGTCGAGGCGGCCGGCAACGACGGCGACGGCGACTACAGCGCGCTGGTCGCGACCCTGACCGCGCTGCAGCAGCAGAGCGCCCCGCCGCCGCCGCCCGTCGTCGAGGAGGAGGAGCCTGCGACTGCGGCGAGCGCACAGTCGAGCGAAGTCGATGCCGTGTGGGCCGAGGCGCTGAGCCAGGCAGCCGCGCCCGCGGCGTCCGCGCCTGCCGCCGTGGCCACGCCGGAGACGGGTGCCGCGGCACCCGCCGAGGCGGGGCACGCGGTGTCGGACGCGACGATCCGGGTGGACGTCGGCCTGCTCGACAAGCTGATGAACCTGGTGGGCGAGCTGGTGCTGGCGCGCAACCAGGTGCTGCAGTTCACGGCGACGCAGGGCGACACCGCCTTCGTGGCGACGTCGCAGCGCCTGAACCTGATCACCACGGAGCTGCAGGAAGGCGTGATGAAGACGCGCATGCAGCCCATCGGCAACATCTGGGGCAAGTTCCCGCGCGTCGTGCGCGACCTGGCCGTCGCCTGCGCCAAGCAGGTCCGCGTCGAGATGGAAGGTCGCGAGACCGAGCTCGACAAGACCATCATCGAGGCCATCAAGGACCCGCTCACGCACGTCGTGCGCAACGCGGTCGACCACGGCATCGAGGCGCCGGCAGTGCGTACGGCGGCGGGGAAGCCGGCCGAGGGGCGGCTGTTCCTGCGCGCCTTCCACGAGGGCGGGCAGGTCAACATCGAGATCTCCGACGACGGGGGCGGCCTCGACCACGAACGTATCCGCGAGAAGGCGGTGCAGCGCGGCCTCATCACCGCCGAGCAGGCGGCGCGCATGACCGATCGCGAGATCGTGAATCTGATCTTCCTGCCCGGCTTCTCGACGGCGCCGAAGGTGACGAACGTGTCGGGGCGCGGCGTCGGCATGGACGTGGTGAAGACGAACATCGAGAAGATCGGCGGCACGGTCGACGTGCAGAGCCGGCCGGGGCAGGGGACGACGCTGCGGATCAAGATTCCGCTGACGTTGGCCATCATCCCGGCGCTGATCGTGACCAGCGCGGGCGACCGCTACGCGATTCCGCAGGTGAGTCTGCTGGAGCTGGTGCGGCTCGAGGCGGAGCAGGCGGCGCGCGGCATCGAGATGATCCACGGCGCGCCGGTGTACCGGCTGCGCGGCAATCTGCTGCCGCTGGTCTACCTGAACCGCGAGCTCGGGGTCGACGACGGGGTGGCGCCGGCGATGGACGCGGCGGTGAACATCGTCGTGCTGCAGGCGGACGACCGGCAGTTCGGGCTGGTGGTGGAGAGCATCAACGACACCGAGGAGATCGTGGTGAAGCCGCTCGGGAAGCAGCTGAAGAGCATCAGCAGCTTCGCGGGGGCGACGATCATGGGCGACGGCAAGGTGGCGCTGATCCTGGACGTGCTCGGGATCGCGCAGCGGGCGAACGTGGTGTCGGAGCTGCGCGACCGGGCGCTGGGCGATCACCTGCGGCAGGCGGAGCACGCCGACGACCGGCAGACGCTGCTGCTGCTGGGCGTGGGGGCCGAGGGCCGCATGGCGATCCCGCTCTCGGTGGTGGCGCGGCTGGAGGAGTTCCCGCGCGCGACGGTGGAGCACGCGGGGAGCCACGAGGTGGTGCAGTACCGCGATCAGATCATGCGGCTGGTGCGGCTCGGCACGGTGCTGGGCACGGAGCCGCTGCCGGCGGCGCCGGACGCGCCGCTGCAGGTGGTGGTGTACGCGGCGCACGGGCGCAGCGTCGGCCTGGTGGTCGACCGCATCCTCGACATCGTGGAGGAGGCGCTGACGGTGCAGCAGCGCGAGACGACGACGGCGGGCCTGCTCGGCTCCGCCGTCATCCAGGGACGCGTCACCGACCTGATCGACGTGCGCGGCATCATCGAGCACGCCGATCCCCATTTCTTCGACCCGGCCGCCGCCGCGGCGGCCTGAGGGACGGCGCATGGCGAGCGAGCAACAGTACTGCACCTTCTTCCTCGACGGGCTCTTCTTCGGCGTCGAGGTGCGCAAGGTGCAGGAGGTGATCCGGTACCAGGAGATGACGCGGGTGCCGCTGGCGCCGCCGGTCATCAAGGGACTCATCAACCTGCGCGGCCAGATCGTGACGGCGCTGGATCTGCGGCGGCGGCTGGCGCTGAGCCCGCGGCCCGACGGCGAGCTGCCGATGAACGTCGTGGTGCGCACGGACGAGGGCGCGGTGAGCCTGCTGGTCGACGAGATCGGCGACGTGCTCGAGGTGACCGACGAGACCTTCGAGCGCCCGCCGGAGACGATCGACGGCGTGGCGCGCGAGCTGATCCGCGGCGTCTACAAGCTGCGCGAGCGGCTCCTCCTCATCCTCGACACCGAGAAGGCCGTCCATCTCGGAGCGACGGGGCACGCGGCAGAGCTGGGACAGTAGTCGATCGCGAACGCGGGTGACGATCACGCCGTGGCCAGCGGCGCGTCACCCCTGGGTGTCTGGGAGACCGAACTACAAGCGGGACGGCACGGCCGTCGGGAAGGACAGCAGAGGCCATGGGCAACATTCGACTGCAGCAGAAGGGGCGTGGGGGGGCGCGTGCCGCGGTTCGCACGCTCGAGCGGGCGGGGACGCAGGACACGCTCGCGGAGGCGCAGCAGAATACGCAGGCCGTTCTCGAGGTCGTGAGCGCGCTCGGGCGCGCGATGAGCGCGCAGGAGGTCATCTCGGCGGCGCTCGAGGGCGTCAAGTCGGCGTTCGGGTGGGCCTACGGCTCGTACTGGGTCCTTGATCCGAACGAGAACGCGCTGCGCTTCTCGCTCGAATCGGGCACCGTCACCGAGGAGTTCCGGCGCGTCACGCAGGAGGCCCGCTTCCGCGAGGGAGAGGGACTCTCCGGACGCGCGTGGAAGACGCGCGATCTGTTCTTCGTGCAGGACCTCGGCGAGATGCGCGACTGCTGCCGCGCTCCGGCGGCGCAGCGCGCGGGCGTCAAGTCGGGCGTCTGCTTCCCGGTCGTCATCGACGGTCAGGTCCAGGGGACGATGGACTTCTTCGCCCTCGAGACGCTGACGCTCTCGGAGGAGCGCCTGTCGGTGCTGCGCAGCGTGGGCAACCTCGTGTCGTCGGCGCTCGAGCGCCAGCGCTCCGCCGACGAGGCGGTCCGCGTGCGCAACATGATGGACAGCGCGCCGACGAACGTCATCTTCGCGGACCAGGACTGCACCATCCGCTACGTGAACCCGACGTCGAGGAAGACGCTCGAGACCATCGAGCAGTACCTGCCGATCAAGGCCGACCAGATCCTCGGCCAGTCGATCGACATCTTCCACAAGAACCCGTCGCACCAGCGCAAGCTGCTGGCCGATCCGAAGAACCTGCCGCACAAGGCGCTCATCCAGGTGGGGCCGGAAACGCTGGACCTGCTCGTCAGCGCCATCCACGACGCCAGGGGCCAGTATCTCGGCGCCATGCTGACGTGGGACGTCGTCACCGAGAAGCTGAAGCTCGAGAACGAGATGGCGCGCGTCATGAACATGATGGAGAACGCGCCGATCAACGTCATCTTCGCCGATCGGGACCTGACGATCCGCTATCTCAACCCGATGTCCGCGAAGACCCTCAAGTCGATCGAGCAGTTCCTGCCGATCAAGGCCGACCAGATCCTCGGGCAGTCGATCGACATCTTCCACAAGAACCCCGCGCACCAGCGCAAGATGCTGGCCGATCCGAAGAATCTGCCGCACAAGGCGATCATCCAGGTCGGGCCCGAGAAGCTGGACCTCCTGGTGAGCGCCATCCTGGACAGCAAGGGCAACTACCTCGGGCCGATGCTGACCTGGGAGGTCGTCACCGAGAAGCTGGCCACGGAGGAACGCGCCAAGGAACTGCAGGAGCGCGAGCGCGTGGCGGCCGAGGAGCTGCGGACCAAGGTCGATACCCTCCTCGAGGTGGTGAACGCCGCCGCCGCGGGTGACCTCACGCGCGAGATCACGCTGTCCGGCTCCGACGCCATTGGGCAGATGGCCGACGGGCTGCGGCGGTTCTTCGAGACGCTGCGCGCCAGCATGGGTGGCATGGGCCAGAACGCGCAGGCGCTCGCCAGCTCGTCCGAGGAGCTGACGGCGGTGAGCCAGCAGATGAGCGCCAACGCCGAGGAGACGTCGGCGCAGGCGAACGTGGTGTCGGCGGCGGCGGAGCAGGTCAGCAAGAACGTGCAGACCGTTGCGACCGGCACCGAGGAGATGAGTGCCAGCATCAAGGAGATCGCCAAGAACGCCAACGACGCGGCGAAGGTGGCGACCCAGGCGGTGAAGGTGGCGGAGACCACCAACGCCACCGTCGGCAAGCTCGGCGAGAGCAGCGCCGAGATCGGCAAGGTCATCAAGGTGATCACGTCGATCGCCCAGCAGACGAACCTGCTGGCGCTCAACGCCACCATCGAGGCGGCGCGCGCGGGCGAGGCCGGCAAGGGCTTCGCGGTGGTCGCGAACGAGGTGAAGGAGCTGGCGAAGGAGACGGCCAAGGCCACGGAGGACATCGGTCAGAAGATCGACGCCATCCAGACCGACACCCAGGGTGCGGTCGAGGCCATCGGCGAGATCAGCGCCATCATCAACCAGATCAACGACATCCAGAACACCATCGCGAGCGCCGTCGAGGAGCAGACGGCGACGACGAACGAGATCGGGCGCAACGTCGCCGAGGCGGCGAAGGGCAGCTCCGAGATCGCGCAGAACATCACCGGCGTGGCGCAGGCGGCACAGAGCACCACGGCGGGCGCTACCGACACGCAGAAGGCCGCCGGCGAGCTGTCGCGGATGGCCGCCGAGCTCCAGCGGTTGGTGTCGCAGTTCCGTTACTAGCGCCGGGCATGCCGGGAGGGCCCTGTCCCTCCCGGCGCCCCGTGTTCACGAGGAGGCCATCGTGCGTGCATTGGTCGTGGACGATTCGCAGGCGATGCGGATCATCATCCGGAAGATCCTGAAAGAGTTCGCCTTCGAGGTGACCGAGGCGCAGCATGGCCGCGACGCGCTCGAGGCCCTCGGCCGGACCGGTCCGGTCGACATCGCCTTCGTCGATTGGAACATGCCGGAGATGAACGGCCTGGAGTTCGTCCAGGCCGCACGGTCCCGCCCGGAGCTGGCGGCCATGCTCATCATGATGGTCACCACCGAGATCGAGAGCGCCCAGATGGTGAAGGCGCTCGAGGCCGGGGCGAACGAATACCTCATGAAGCCCTTCACCAAGGCCGCGATGGTGGAGAAGCTCGAGCTGCTCGGCATCAGTGCCGCGTGATGCGCCGGATCCGCGTCCTGATCGTCGATGATGCGGTGGTCATCCGTCGTCTCCTCGGCGACGTGCTGGCCGGTGATCCCGCGATCGAAGTGGTGGGCGCCGCGCCGAGTGGCCGCATCGCGCTCGCCAAGATCCCGCAGGTCAATCCCGACCTGATCACGCTCGACATCGAGATGCCGGACATGACCGGCCTCGAGACCCTCGCCGAGATCCGGCGGACGTATCCGATGCTGCCGGTGATCATGTTCAGCACGCTCACCGAACGGGGTGCGGCGTCGACACTGGAAGCGCTCGCGCTCGGCGCCACCGACTACGTCACCAAGCCAGCGAACGTCGGCAGCGTCGCGGCGGCGATGCAGGCCGTGCGCGAGCAGCTGATCCCGAAGATCAAGACCTTCTGCGGGACGGCGGTGGGGCTGCCACGCGCGACGGCGCCGCGCATCGCGAGCCCGGTCGCGAGCCGCGTGGCGATGGCGACGGGGCGCACGCGTCCCGCGGACGCGCTCGTGATCGGCGTCTCCACCGGCGGACCCAATGCCCTGTCGGTGTTGCTGCCCGCGTTGCCGAAGGACCTGCCGGTGCCGGTGCTCATCGTCCAGCACATGCCGCCGGTCTTCACGCGTCTGCTCGCCGAACGGCTGCAGACGAAGTCGGGCTTCCCCGTCCGGGAGGGCGTCGCGGGCACGCGCGTCGAGCCGGGCTGCGCCTGGGTGGCGCCGGGCGACCATCACATGACGGTCGAGCGCGACGCGCTCGGGGTCAAGCTCGCGCTCGGCCAGGGACCGCCCGAGAATTCGTGTCGGCCGGCGGTCGACGTGCTCTTCCGCTCGGCCGCCTCGGTCTACGGCGGCGGCACGCTGGCGGTGGTGCTGACCGGCATGGGCCATGACGGGCTGCGCGGCTGCCAGGACGTGGAAGCCGCCGGCGGACAGATCGTGGTGCAGGATCAGGCGACGAGCGTCGTCTGGGGCATGCCGGGCGCCGTCGCGGACGCCGGCCTGGCCGAGAAGGTGCTGCCGCTTCCAGAGCTCGCGGGCGAGATCGTCCGGCGGTTGCGCACGGCGCGGCCGCCGGAGCGTGCCAGGCTCGGGGAGCCGCAACGAACGGTGGGGCGGACATGACGATCGGGGCAGTGGAGTTCGACTTCATCCGGAAGCTGGTGCGCGAACGCTCGGCCATCGTGCTCGAGCCCGGCAAGGAGTATCTCGCCGAGTCGCGGCTCCTTCCGGTGGCGCGTGACGAGGGGTGTGCCACGCTGCAGGATCTCGTCGCCAAGATCCGCGCCGACCGCAGCGGCGGGCTCGAGCGCAAGATCATCGAGGCGATGACCACGAACGAGACCACGTTCTTCCGCGACGTGCATCCGTTCGAGGCGCTGCGGAAGACCGTGCTCCCCGAGGTGCTCGCGGCACGCGCCGCACAGCGGCAGCTGAACATCTGGTGCGGCGCCTCGTCGAGCGGACAGGAGCCCTACACGATCGCGATGGTGCTCCGCGAGCGCGCCGCGGAGCTGGCCGGATGGTCGGTGCGGCTTCTCGCGAGCGACATCTCCCGCGAGATGCTCGATCGCACGAAGGAGGGCCGCTACAGCCAGCTCGAGGTGAACCGGGGCCTGCCCGCGGCGATGCTGGTCAAGTGGTTCGAAAAGGACGGAACGTCCTGGCAGGTGAAAGCGGAGCTGCGGGCGATGCTCGAGCTGCACGAGATGAACCTCGCCGGGAACTGGCCGGCCTTCCCGCCCCTCGACATCGTCTTCATGCGCAACGTGCTCATCTACTTCGACGTCGAGACGAAGCAGGGGATCCTCGCCAAGGTCCGTCGCCTCCTGCGTCCGGATGGCTGGCTGTTTCTCGGCGGCGCCGAGACGACGCTCAACCTCGACGATGCGTTCGAGCGCGTGCCCATCGAGAAAGCCACCTGCTATCGCTTGCGCGATCGGAACGGGAGGACGGCATGACCGTGATCGCGGACGAGGACATCCTGCAGATCAGCGAGACCATCTGGTCGTCGGTGGTGGGGCTCGAGCTCGAGCCCGCCGACCCCTCGGCGGTCACCGATCGCACCGATGCCACGCTCGCCGGGTGCGTGCACATCACGGGCGCCTGGAAGGGGGCCGTGGCGCTGCACTGCTCGGAGCGTCTGGCGCGCCAGGTGGCCGCGGTCATGTTCGACGTCGACGCCGCGCTCGCGACCATCGGGCAGACGCAGGATGCCGTCGGCGAGCTGGTCAACATGACCGGGGGCAATCTCAAGGCCCTGCTGCCGGAGCCGTCGCAGCTGTCGCTGCCGACGGTGGCGCAGGGCACCGACTTCACCGCCCGCGTCCCGGGCAGTCGGCTGGCGGGGCAGATGGCCTTCCGGTGCCTCGGTGAACCGATCCTCGTGACCGTGCTCGAGCGCGACGAGTCGATCCCGTTCCTGCGCCGGCCGTCGTAGTCGATTCGGGTTGACAGCGTCGGCCGCGGGGAGGGAAGTCGCGGTCATGCGGATGACGCGTGCCCTGGTCGTCGGACTGCCCCTCGTCCTCGCGACTGCGACGGCCTCGGCCGCCGACGTGCCGGTGGCGGGGAAGCAGCTCGTCCTGCGGGCGGCGCGACGGGCCGTCCAGGCGACGCTGCGCGACGCGGCGATCGCGGCGCCGTTCGCCGATCCGCGGCTCGTCCCCGCGACGGTGACCCTGCACGGCGGCGCGGCCGTCGGACAGTGCTTCGCGCGGCTGGCGCTCGATCCGTCGGGATGGGTGGCGATCGGGAGCGACGGGACGTCGGCGGGGTGGCGCTATCGCGATCCGGCGGGCGACGTGCGCGTCGTGCTGCGGCCGGGCCGTCTCCTCGTCCGCGTGCGCCAGGCAGCGTGGCCCTGCACGACCGAGGGCCCGCAGCGGCTGCCGGTGACGCTGACCTCCGACCTCGGCGGCATGCGGTGGTGCGCCGCCTTCGGTGGCGCCGTGACGACGAACGGCGGTGGCCGCTTCCGTGCCCGCGACGCGGCCGCGCCCGCGGCCTGTCCGGCGACGGGTGTGACGGTGGCGACGTTCAACGTGCTGCACGGCATCAGTTGCCCGGTGCCGACGGCCAGCTGCCGGTTCGCCGACCGGGCGGCGCTGCTCGCGCAATGGATCGCCGCCCGCGGCTGTCCGGACGTCGTCGGATTGCAGGAGATCCTCCAGGCGCAGGTGCCGACGCTGACGGCGGCGGTCGGTGGCGTCTGCGGCGGCGCGTACGCGGTGGGGTACCAGCCCACGAACACGATCGACGACGCCCTCGTGCTGTCGCGCGTGCCGATCACCACGCAGGCGGTGCAGGTCCTGCACCGCAACTTCCGCAACGTCCTCGTGACGCGGCACGATCATCCGGCGGGGCCGCTCGACGTCTTCACCACGCATCTCGCCGCCGGCGTGGACGGCGGCGCCTCGCCGTGCGGCGTCGACTGCCCCGCCGTCTGTGTGAGCGCCGGGGTCGCCACGGTGCGGGAATGCCAGGCCGTGCAGGTGGCGGCGGCGGTGGACGCGCGACCCGCGCCGTCGGGAGCGGCGCTCGTCATCGGCGACTTCAATGCGGCGCCCGGGAGCGCCGTGCACGCGACGTTCACGTCGCGTGGCTGGGCCGACGCCTACGAGGCGGCGGGACTGCCCGTGTGCGACGCGGGCACCGGCGTCGGGTGCACCTCGGGACGCGTCGACGACGATCTGAGCGAGCTGGAGTCGCCCGCGATCAACGAATCGGCACGCATCGATTTCGTGTTCGTGGCTCCCCCCGCAGGTCGCACGTGTGCCATCGAGACGGCGGGGGATCCCGACGGCGACGGCGTGGCGACGCGGCTCTTCGCCGACGCGCCGAATCCCTTCTCGCCCGGGTGTGGACCTGCCCCTGCCGCGATCTGCTGGCCCTCCGATCACGTCGGGATGCAGGCCGACCTGGCGTGTCCCTGATCGGACCCGCGCGCCTTGCGCGCATCGGGTAAAACCCGTAACGGGTCGCGCCGCGTGCGACATCGGCTCGAACAGTTCGTGCGGTTGTGGCGGACGGACGGTCCGCGCGCGGCGGTGCGCGCGGCGCGCTGGCGGGTGGCGCAGCGCATCGGCCGACTCCTCGTCGGGGGAGACATCGCCGCGCTCCAGAGCGGCCTCGGCGAGGCCGCCGCACAGCGCCGCCTGCTCGAAGCGCGCTTCGCCGATCTCACCGCGATGATGGTCGGCGTGCGTGAGCGGACGCTGGCCGTGGGCCGCGACGTCGCCGCATTGCGTGAGCTGACGGCGACGCACGAGGCGGCGCGCACGGCCGACGGTGCCCGCCACGAGCACGCGCTGCGCGCGATCGAGGGGCGCCTCGACGCCGCCGTCGGTGAGCTCACGCGCGTCGACCGGGTCGCACGCGACACCATCGACTGGCTGGAGCGCACCGCCGTCGAGCTCGATGCCCGCAGCGCGCGGCATGGCCGCTCGATCGCATGGCTCGCGGGGCGCCACGGTGCCGCCCTGTCGGTGCCCGCCACGGACGCCGAGGTGCTGGTGTCCGTCGTCATGCCGGTCTGGAATCGTGCGCGCCTCGTCGGGGAGGCCATCGCGAGCGTGCGGGCGCAACGCCATCGCCGGTGGGAGCTGATCGTCGTCGACGACGGCAGCACCGACGATCTCGCGGCGGTGCTGGCGAGCGTGGCGGACGATGCGCGCATCCGGGTCGTCCACCAGCCGCACGGCGGCCATGCACGCGCGCGCAATGCGGGCGTCGCCGCGAGCCGTGGCGACATCATCGCGTACCTCGACGCCGACAACCGCTGGGACCCGGGGTACCTCGACGCGGTGGTGCCCGCGTTCACGCGGCCCGAGGTCGCGTGCGTCTACCTGGCGCAGCTCGTGCACGATCGACCGCATGGCGACGCCTTCATCCGCGCGGAGCCGTTCGACCCCGAGACGCTGCGTGGCGGCAACTACATCGACCTCAACGTCTTCGCGCACCGGCGCGCGCTGGTGGAGCGTTTCGGCGGGTTCGACGAGACGCTGGAGCGGCTCGTCGACTGGGACCTGATCCTGCGCTACACGGCCGATGCCGCACCGGTGATGGTGCCGGCGATCGGGGGCGACTACGCGCTCGGACTGCCCGATCAGGTGTCGACGCGCGCGAGCTACAGCCTGAGCTTCCATCGGGTGCGCCGGAAGCTCGAGCGGCCGCTGCCGCATCCGGTCCGTGTCCTGTTCGCGCTGTGGCACTACCCGCAGCTCACGGAGAGCTACGTGCGGGCGGAGATCACGGCGATGCGACGGCGTGGCGTCGACGTCGCGGTGTGGCGCAGCGAGGCGCCCGCGGCGCCGTTCACGAGCGATGTGCCGGTGTACGACGGGACGCTCGCGGAGGCGATCGCACGGCATCGGCCCCATGTCGTCCACGTCCACTGGCTCGACCAGGCGCAGCGCTACGCGGCGGCGGTGGCGGACGCCGGGCTTCCGCTGACGGTGCGCGGGCACGGGTTCGAGTACACGCCCGAGCGGGTCGCGATGCTCGAAGCCCATCCGGCCGTCCGAGCGATCTACCTCTTTCCGCACTTCGTGCCGTCGCCGCTGCCCGCGGGGTCGAAGCTCCGCGCGATGCCCCCCGTGTTCGACGCCGAGCGCTATCACCCGGGCGCCGTGAAGGACCCGCGGCTGGTCGTGCGCGTCGCCGCCGCCATTCCGACGAAGGATCTCGAGGCCGTCATCCGCATCGCCGCGCGCTGTCCGAGCCATCGGTTCGTGTTGGCGGTCGCCCACGCGGTGCGCTTCGAGCCGTTCGTGGACCGGCTCCGCGCCTTCAACGTGGCGCATGGCAGCCCGGTGGAGCTGCGCGTCGACCTGCAGCACGAGGAGGTGGCGGCGCTGGTGGGCGAGGCCGCGATCTACCTGCACACGCATTCGCTGGCCGCGCCGTACGGGATGCCGATGTCGATCGTCGAGGCGATGGCCACGGGCGCGTGGGTGCTGGCGCGACGCTGCCCGGCGGCGATGGCCTACGTCGGCGACGCGGGCTGTGGATGGGATACCGAGGACGAGGCGGTAGCGCGCATCGTCGAGACCGCCGCGTGGGACGACGCCCGCTGGGCGGCTGCCCGCCTCGCATCCATCGAGCGGGCGTTCGCTCGCCACGCCGACACGCGCGTGCTCGACGTCATGCTCGACGACTGGATCGCGCTGGCGCGCGGGACGGGCGCGTGACGCCGGTCGCCGTCGCGGCGGTCGTGGCGATCGTCGGGAGCGCCCATCTGGCGGCGTACTTCAGCGGTCGCCGCGCCACCGCCGGCGTGCTGAAGGCCCTGCCCATCCTGTTCCTCGCCGGCGTCGTGCTCGGGGTGACCGACCCTGTCGGCGGACGGACGTATGCTCTCCTGATCGCCGCCGGCCTGGTCTTCTCCGCGGTGGGGGACGTCTGCCTGGTGTGGCCCGAGCGCTTCGTGCCGGGGCTCGCGAGCTTCCTGGTGGCGCATCTGCTGTACGTCGCGGCGTTCACCGTCGGGGTCGGGGAGGGGGGCGTCGCCTGGCCCTGGCTCGTCGGGCTCGGGCTCTTCACGGCCGCGTTCCTGCGATTCCTCTGGCCCCACCTGGGCCGGATGCGCGGACCCGTCGCCGGATACGTGGCGGTCATCGCGTCGATGGCGTGGGCGGCGGCACGGCGTGCCGGCGCACCGGGTGCGGCCGAGCCCAGTGCCACGCTCGCGCTGGCGGGGGCGCTGCTGTTCCTCACCTCCGACGGCATCCTGGCGACGAATCGCTTCGTCGTGCGCTTCGCGAGTGCCCACGGCTGGGTCATGCTGACCTATTACGCCGCGCAGACGCTGATCGCGCTCAGCGTCCGCTGGCGCATTGTGGCTTGACTCCATGGAAGAGCGTGCGGTTCAATCACTGCCATGCGGAATCCCCGTCCCCTGGTCGCGCTCGCCCTGCTCCTTCTCGTACCCGCCGTGCACGCCGCCGAGCGCTGTCGCACCGGCGCCTTCGCGCTGAGCGACGCCAAGGCCATCGCCGCCGTGCGGGGCGCGATTGCGAGCGCCTGCCCCTGCGAGGACTTCGACGCCTCGACCCCGGCGCTCTCGCACGGCAAGTACGTGAAGTGCGCCAAGGCGGTCATCGCCGACGCGGTGGACGGGACGCCGTTGCTGGGCGCCTTCACGCTCCGCAAGGAGTGTCGCGGCGAGCTCACGAAGCTCCATGCCAAGGCCGCGTGTGGTTACAAGCCGGTCGACCAGCGCGTCGTCTGCTGCGAGGCGAAGCTGTCGTCCGGCAAGACGAAGGCCACCGTGAAGAAGGCCGCGCAGTGCGTCGACGCGCCGAACGGCAGCGTCGTCCGCCACGCCTGCTACGCCTCGGCGTTCGCCGACGCCTGCAGCGGCGACGCCACGAACACCTGCACGACCCTGGTGACGCAGACCACGGTCCAGATTCCCAGCGCGGCCGAGCCGGCAAACACGCCGGGCACCACCGGCGTCACGGTGACGAATCCCAAGCTGCTGGCGCAGTTCGGTGGGCCGAGCTTCTCGCTCAACCAGGCGCGCTACACGCGCCACCGTCTCGCCGGACCCGAGCAGCAGCCGGACGCGGTCCTGGTCCTGGTGCCCGGCTTCGAGGGCGGCGCCGGTGACTTCAAGATCCTCGCCGAGCAGCTGATCCCGCGCGCGCAGGCGAACGGACAGGTCCTCGAGGTCTGGGGATTCGATCGTCGCACCAATCAGCTCGAGGACGCCGCCGGCCTCGACCTCGCCGAACAGTTCCTGAGCCCGGAGATCGCGCTCGACTGGCTCTTCGGTGGTGAGCTCGGCCTGACGCTGCACCCCATCCTCGCGGGTGGGCCGAACCGTCGCGGCGTCTTCTACGATACCCAGGCCGACGTGCCGTTCATTGCCAGCTGGACGAACCTGGTCTTCTCCCGGGACATCGACGCCGTCGTCGAGGCGGCGCGCCTGGTGGCGCGCAATCAGAACGTCTTCCTCGGTGGCCACTCGGCGGGCACGGGTTTCACGGCGCGCTACGCCGCCACGGACTTCAATCTCACCGGCATCGGCGCCCCCCAGCCGGGCTACGCCAAGCTGCGCGGTCTGGTGCTCCTCGAAGGCGGTGGGGCGTCGGTCGGCAGCACGCCGCTCACCGCCGACACGCTCGATCGCATCGAGGCGAAGTTCGACGGCGGTCTCTACGGCGCCGTGCGTGACAACGCGCCCCGCTGCGTCGACGGCGTCACGGCCTGCACCATCGCGAACGAGGCCGTCGACTGCGTCGGCCAGGTGCCGCCGAAGTGCACCGCGCCGACGACGTCGTACTCGGTCGTCGCGGGTCTGCTGAATCCGCGCATCCTCGCCGCCGGCGAGATATCGGCGATCCAGTCGGTGCTCGACCCAGACGGCACGAAGAACATCGTCCTCGTCGATCAGGGTGCGCCCGGCAACAACGCCGTCGCGGTGGTGCCGGAGCTGAACGTCCTCGCGGCGCTCGGCCAGAGCACCGCGCTCGGCGGCATCGGCGCCTTCGTCGACGACGACGGGCCCGTCGCCGGGCTGGCGTCGTTCGTCGCGACCTCCGTCGGTGCGCCGGGCCCGGTGGTCGGCGGGCTCAACACCTGGCTCGACATCACGGAGGGACCGCTGCCGCCGGCGGTGCTGCCGAACAACGGCCCGCAGCCGACGACGCTGCCGGCCGGCGTGTGGGGGCAGGAGGTCGAGTCGACGCGCTTCGACCGCCTCGCCGGCACCTTCTACAGCGGTGGCACGAACTTCACCGACAACTACTACCCGAACGCGGGTCCGAGCGTGACGTCGGTCACGGGCGTGTGCTCCTCGGGCACCTGCACCGTCGGCAACGTCGGGGCCTCCTGCTCGACGGCGGGCAACTGCTCCCAGTCGGTGGGCCTCGATTCGTCGGCGCTGTCGATCGGCCGCGGCCGGCGCGACATCGAGAACCTGACGCAGGCGGCGGCGATCGACATCCCGGTCATCGGCTTCGGCGGCAGCAACGGCCTGGCGCCGGTGAAGGCGAGCTTCGTCGGCTTCGGGAACAGCATCGGCGTCTGCACCGCGCCGAGCTGCGACGGCAGCACGGCGCGCGTCGTGAATCCGACCCTGCCGAACCCGGCGTTCCCCACGTTGGGGGACATCGCGGGCGGCTACGAGGTCTACATCTCCGAGGGCTACTCGCACGTCGACGTGCTGACCGCGGAGGACGACGCGACCAACAACGTCCTGGCGCCGTTGGCGGCGTTCCTGCTGCGCAACACGCAGTAGACGGTCACCAGCGATCGGGCGCGAACATCGCGTCCTGACGGGCACCCCGACGGCGCAGGATCTCGCGCTGCTCGGGGTGCGTCAGGATGTAGAAGTCGCCCCGATCGATCGCCCGCACCACCCGGCGCGAGACCTCCTCCACGGGAATGATGCCGCCGACCAACGGCGGCACGTCCGCCTCGTCGGGCAGCACCGTGGGCGCCCCGGGGTTCTGCAGTGCCGCGGGCCGATTGCGGATCGAGTTCGCCGTGATCGCCGTCTGCACGATCATGGGGCAGAGCACGCTGACGCCGATGCCGTGCGGGCGCACCTCGCGGTGCAGCGCCTCGGTGAGACCCACCACCGCGAACTTCGAGGCGCAGTAGACGCCGAGCCACTCCATGCCGACGAGGCCGGCCATCGACGCGGTGTTGACGACGTGCCCGCCCTGACCCTGGGCGACGAGCCGCGGCACGAACGACGAGACGCCGTGCACCACGCCCCAGAAGTTGACGCGCATCGTGTACTCCCAGTCCGCGGGTGTGGCGTCGGCCAGCGGTCCGGCGATCGCGACGCCGGCGTTGTTGCAGACCACGTGCACGGCGCCGAACCGTGACGTCGCGGCGTCGGCGAGCGCGTCCACCTGCGCGCGATCACCGACGTCGGTCGGAACGGTGTGCACCTGCGCACCCGACGCCGTGAGCGCGCTCGCGGTGCGCGCGAGCGCGGCTTCGTCGATGTCGGCGAGCACGAGACGCGCGCCGCGTGCAGCGAAGGCGGTCGCCATGCCGGCGCCGATGCCGCTGCCACCGCCGGTGATCACGGCCACCCGATCGCGAAATGCATCCATGGACGCGCCATACGAAACGAAGCGGATGCCGTCCAGTGCAGTCGATCGTGGATGCCGGCCTCGTCGTCGAGGCGACGGCGCGTATGCGCGCGAGCGTACCATCTCTGCTGTCCCACGTGTGCCACCGTGCGCGGACGTGATCGCGAACGTGGCGCCGTCACGACGGAAGTACGTGGTCGCCGCGACGGCTCCGTCGCGCATGCAGGATAGGCGGAAGGGGCTACCCATTCGGGGCGTCCGCGCCCTGAAGAATTTTTCGATTTGAACCGAGAAAGAGAGGATTGACGCCCTCCCGCTCGGGCCTAGGGTCGGCAGTCAACGGACATGGCGCTCGCGCGCCCAAGCGAAGGGGAGAGAGTCACATGAGACATGCGATAGGTGGAATGGTGACCGCGGGGCTGCTCGCGGGACTCGTGCTGGGACCGGTCGCGGCCAATGCGCAGCTGACCAAGGACGAGTCGAAGTGCCAGACCGGCTCGGCGTCGGCGATCGCGAAGTTCGTCGCCGCGAAGCAGAAGTGCATCACGAAGTGCGAAGCCGGCGCACGCAAGGGCAGCAACCCGGCGACGGACTGCAATCCGCCGTACGCCGGCACGACCGCGACCTGCATCCAGGATCCCATCAAGGGCGCCGAGGCGAAGGCGAAGGCGGCGATCGCCAAGGCGTGCACCAAGGACTGTCCGGAATGCTACTCGGGCGGCAACTGCACGACGGAGGCCAACACCCGCGTGGCCGCCACCGAGGCGCAGGTCGACCTGCTGGCGACGGTCGTCTACTGCGACGACTCCGCCAGCCCCGACCAGCTGACCAAGGCCGAGGCGAAGTGCCAGGACGGCGCCGCCAAGGGGCTGGCGAAGTTCGTCGGCTCGAAGTCGAAGTGCTACTCGAAGTGCGAGTCGGCCGAGGCGTCGGGCAAGCTGCCGCCGAACAGCTGCAACCCGCCGGTCGCAGCCGATCCGAAGACCGCGGCGTGCGTCGCGAAGGCCGAGCAGAAGGCGCAGGCCGCGATCGACAAGGGCTGTGTCCCGCCGAAGGGCGAGTCGCCCGAGTGCTACGGCAGCAGCGTGACGGGCGCGTTCCTCGTCGCCACGACCGAGGCGGCCGTCGATGGGACGCTGCCGGCGACCTACTGCGCGTCGCCGAACGGTGCGTTCGTCCAGTAACGGCATCAGCGTCCGAGTCTGACGCGGGGGATCGGCTCGGGCCGGTCCCCCGCGCCTGCGTACGGTGGACAGCGTCGCGGCGGCGATGCTACGTCCGCCGCGATGAGTGAATCCGCCGCCCCGACGGGCCGCCCGCGCCGTCCCATCGTCCCCTTCCTGCGCCTGCCCGACGGCGCCGAGCCGCATCTCGTCGGCGTGCGCTGCGGCGCGTGTGGGGCCACGTATCTCGGTGGGCGCATCGCGTGCAGCAAGTGCCTCGGACGCGGCCCCTTCACCGAGCTGCCGCTGTCGCGCACCGGGACGCTCTACGTGTGGTCGATCGTGCACCAGTCGATGCCCGGCGTCCCGGTGCCGTACGTCGTCGGCATCGTCGATCTGCCCGAGGGCGTCTCCGTGCGCTGCAACCTGATCGACGTCGATCCCGATCCGACGAAGATCGCCTTCGGCATGCCCGTCGAGATGACGACCGGCGTGAGTCAGCAGGATCGCGAGGGCAACGACGTGGTCGCGTTCTACTTCCGCCCGCAGCAGCGGGCCGCCTGAGAGGTTGGTATGGCTGCAGACGTGTTCGTCGCCGGCGTCGGGATGCTCAAGTTCGGACGCTACAAGGACAAGGACGTCCCGGAGCTGGGCGGCGAAGCGGCGCTCCTGGCGCTCGACGACGCCGGCATCGGCCTGCGCGACGTCCAGCTGATGACGGCCGGCTGCCTGCTGCAGGCGAATGCGATGGTCGGCCAGCGCATCCTGCAGGAGATCGGCCAGACCGGCATCCCCGTCGTCAACGTCGCGAACGCGTGCGCCACCGGCTCGACGGCGTTCCGCGAAGCGTGGCTCGCGATCGCCGCGGGCGAGTGCGAGGTGGCCCTCGCGGTGGGCGTGGAGCAGATGGGCAAGATGGGGCTCCTCGGCGGCGGTGGCGGCTCGGGCATCCGTACCGAGGGTGTCATCGGGAGCGGGCTCATGCCGGCGGTCTTCGGCCAGGCGGGCATGGAGCACATGCGGAAGTACGGCACGACGCGGGAGCAGTTCGCCAAGGTGGCGGTGAAGAACCACATGCACTCCACGCGCAATCCCCTGTCGCAGTACCAGATGGAGACGCCGCTCGCGCAGGTGCTCGACGCGCGCATGGTCGCGTATCCGAACACCCTCTACATGTGCTGCCCGACGGGCGACGGTGGCGCCGCGGCGGTGCTGGTGTCGGCTGCGAAGGCGCGCCAGCTCGGTGCCACGGTGAAGGTGCTGGCCTCGGTCCTCACCTCCGACCCGTGGACCGATCGCGACCTGACCTTCCCCGACATCAGCACGCTCACGCGCAGCGCGGCCAAGACGGCGTACGAGCGCGCCGGCGTCGGGCCGGACGACCTCGACCTGGTCGAGCTGCACGACTGCTTCGCGACCGCCGAGCTGCTGCACTACGAGAACCTCGGCCTGTGCGCCGACGGCGAGGCCGGACGCCTCATCGACGAGGGCGAGACGTCCTGGGGCGGCCGCGTCCCGGTGAACGTCTCGGGCGGCCTGCTCTCGAAGGGCCACCCGCTCGGTGCCACCGGCATCGCCAACATCTTCGAGGTGACCCAGCACCTCCGCGGCCGCGCCGGCGCCCGCCAGGTCGAGGGCGCCAAGGTCGGCCTCGCCCACGTCATCGGCCTCGGCTCCGCCTGCACGATCAATATCCTCGGCGCGGCCTAGGACCCTCGGGGCGGCCGAGCCGACCCGAGACGGCGCTCCGGTCGCGCGAGTGTGTCACGGCACTGGTCCGCGCGACCAGCATGCCGCGGCCGGCGAAGCCGGCGCGGCAAGCGTGCCACGCACGCTGAGCGCGAGGCATTCGGCCAGTCTCGCGCCCGGCAGGCGTACCCGTATGCCGCGCCGGCTTCGCCGGCCGCGGCATGCTGGTCGCGCGGACACGCCCGCGACACGCTCGGGTCAGCTCAAGCGGAGCGTCCGCCGGCGCGGATCGATCGCGTAGCTGAAGTGGTTCAGGAAGTTGAGGCCGAGGACGCCGTCGAGCGGCGGGGCGACGGCGACATGCACCACCGCGTGGAGGTCGTGGGCGCGATTGCCGCCGACGTCGAGTGAGCGCAGGCGCACCAGGGGCGCGCTCACGATGCCGTTGGCCGTCTGGAGATCGACGTGCGACTCCGCCATCGGCAGGCGCAGTCGGCGCGAGAAGGTCGGGGACAGGACACAGAAGCTGGCGCCGGTATCGAGCAGGAACTGGCCGCGGGGGCCGCCGTTCACGGTGACGTCGACGAGCCAGCCGGTCCCGTCGCCGTCGAGCGGAATGTCGCCGTCGTTGCCACGATGCCAGTCGGCGCGGGCCATCGCGGGCGCCAGCGCGCCCAGTGCGAGGCCGAGGAGGAGGCGTCGGCGGGTCATCCGGCGGCGGGTGACTCCGCGCGGGACGCCCGGAGCTCGTCGAGGCAGAGGCGGACCTTGCGCATCAGGTCCTGCCCGCTGAACGGCTTGGTGATGTAGTGGTTCGCGCCGAGCGACAGGCCCTTCTCGATGTCGGCGGGCGTCGACTTCGCGGTGAGGAAGATCACCGGTAGTGTCGCCGTCGACGTGGTCGCGCGGATGTGACGCAGCACCTCGTAGCCGTCGACGTCGGGCATCATGATGTCGAGGATGACCAGGTCGAAGTGCTCGGCGCCGACCAGCGAGAGCGCCTCACGGCCGCCGGGGCACTTCACGGGCTGCATGCCTTCGATGCGGAGGCGCGTCTCCACCAGCTCGGCGATGAGCGGGTGGTCCTCCACGATCAGGATGCGGGGCTTGTCGTTCGGGTCGGACATGATTCCTCCAACGGGGTGTGGTCGGATTCACCCACGCGCGGCGAGCAGGGCGGTGGCGGCAAAGCCGGCCGCGAGCGGTAGCGTGCACGGAAGGGCGACGTGAGCGCGCGCGGGCGCGGTGAGCGGACCGAGCGCGTGCGGAAGCTGCCACAGGAGTCTGGGAGAGCGGGCGGCGACGAGGCCGATCGTGGCCAGCAGGATGGTGGCACATGCGAGCCCGAGGCCCTGCAACGCCAGGCCCGGTCCGAGCCAGGCGCCGGCGACCGTCGAGAGCCCGAGGTCGGCGCGTGTCACGAGGCCGAGCATCGTCGGACCCACGAGCACGGCGGCGGCGGTGGCTGCGCCGGCGGCGGCCCAGAGGCCGCGCCCGTCGGGCAGCGTCGCGGTGACGCCGGCGCCGGCGAGTGCGAGCGCCGACCACCAGTCGGGAATGCGACCGCGGCGCAGATCGCAGACCGCGGCGATCGACAGATAGGCGAGCAACGGCATGACGGCGATCAGGCTCATGTGATCCCGTAGCGGTCGAGCTTGCGGTAGAGCGTGCGACGCGACAGCCCGAGCAGACGGGCGGCCTCGATGCGCTTGCCGCCCGACGCCTGCAGCGCGCGCAGGATCTGCTCGCGCTCGGCGGCCTCGAGCGACAGCTCGGGCGGACGATGCACGTCGCCGGTGACGGCGGCGCGGGTCTCGAAGATGTGCGGCGGCAGGTGCTCGGGCAGGATGACGCTGCCCTTGGCCACGACCATCGCACGCTCGATGACGTTGGTGAGCTCGCGCACGTTGCCTGGCCACGGGTAGCGCAGGAAGATCGCCATCACCTGCGGGCTGACGCCGGCGACGGTGCGGCCGAGTTTCTGGTTGCAGATCGTCACGAAGTGGCGGACGAGGGGCTCGATGTCGTCGGTGCGATCGCGCAGCGGCGGCAGGTGGATCGCGCCGACGTTGAGCCGGTAGTAGAGGTCGTCGCGGAACGTCTCCTGCCCCACCATGTGCGTCAGGTCGCGGTTGGTGGCGGCGATGACGCGGATGTCGACGCGCATGGGCTCGGGCGAGCCGACGCGCTTGATCTCGCGGTTCTCGAGCACGCGCAGCAGCTTCACCTGCACGCCGAGCGGCAGCTCGCCGATCTCGTCCAGGAAGATGGTGCCACCGTGGGCGGCCTCGAAGAGGCCCTTGCGGTCGCGGTCGGCGCCGGTGAAGGCGCCGCGGACGTAGCCGAAGAGCTCGCTCTCGAGCAGCGTCGGCGCCAGCGTCGTGCAGTTGCAGACGATGAACGGCTTGTCGCGGAGCGGCGACAGCTTGTGCAGGGCCCGCGCCACCAGCTCCTTGCCGGTGCCGCTCTCGCCGGTGATGAGGGCCGTGGTGGGGTAGCGCGCCAGGCGCTCGATGAACGCGAACGTCTCCAGCATGCGCTGGGTGCGCGACACCATGCCCTCGAAGTTGACGACGCCCTGCAGGCGCTGCTCGAGGATCTTCGTGCGGTGGCGCAGGTCACGCTTCTCGATCACCGTCTGCATGACCCGCTCGAGCCGCCGGAAGTCGATCGGCTTCTCGACGTAGTCGGCGGCGCCGAGCTGGATGGCCTGGACGGCGTCCCGGACCGAGGAGTAGGCGCTCATGAGCACCAATTGGATCTCCGGATCGCGCTCCTTCACGTCGCGCAGGAGGTCGAGGCCGCTCATCCCCGGCATGCGGACGTCGGAGAGGATCAGGTCCATCGGCTCCTCGTGGAGCATGGCGAGTGCGCGGTCGCCGCTCTCGGCGACCTTCACCTGGAATCCCTTCTCGCCCAGGAAGAGGGCGAGGATGTTGCGGATGTCGGGGTCGTCCTCGACGATCAGCACTTTGGGCTGCTCGCGCCGTTCGGCGAGGGGCGGAGGGGGCGGGGCCTCGCGGACGAGGGTCCCGTCGTCGGTCGCGTGTTGTGCCATCGTGTCTCGCATCCGGGTGGCCCGGATGTGTCACGGCTGACGCAATCCTCGTGCCGTGTGACGCCAGTGGCGCGTGGGCGGCGCAGCGAGCGGGGCGATGCCCAGAAACTGCTGTGTTCATGCGCCTGCGGCGCATCCGGCGCTCTGAAACGGCCGCGGCGCGAGCCTGGACGGCCTCGGCGGGAGCGTCATCCCGCTGCCGATCGCCGCAAACGCGACGGCGGAGCGGGGCGGGCCGACCCGGCGGTGTGCCTCGCCGGTCGATCGACGCCGGACGCACGACGCCACACAGCCGGGCCGGGCGGCCATGGGACGGGTGGCGTGATGGTACGGGGCGGGCAGGGAGCCCGCGGGGCGGGCGGCGCCGTGAGTGGACACGACGCCGCCCTGGGGGTGGTGCGGGGGGGAGCGGAGGCGCCAGTGGCGCGAGGGGATCAGCCCTCGGCCAGGACGTCAGCGTTACGAAACACGTCGTCGGTGAGGCCGCGCTTGCGAGCGAGATCCTGGATGGCCTTCCAGGCGAGCTTGCTCGGCTCGGCGTGCGCATTCTCCCACCGGTTCACGGTGGACACCGTGACGGCGATCTCGTGCGCGAACTCCTCCTGGGTCATGCCCAGCTTCTGCCGGAGGCTTCGGATCAGGTTGCCAGCGTTCTCTTCCATTCGATTCTTTCCTCTTCGCCGTGTTCGCCGCCCGTAGGCGACGGCCTCCCAGGGAGCAACTGACGTGCCACGGTCACACGCATACTGCGCTGGAGGTTCTCGGCTGTAGGCTGTGACGCATGCGACGAAAAAGTGTGTCGGCGATGCGAATTCGTCACCCGCTACCGCCCTCGACGGCGCATGTGCTAGGCAGCGCCATGGTTCGCACCTGCATGGCGCGGCTGGCCCTGGCCGCCGCACTGCTGCTCGCCCCGACGGCCCGTGGGGCCGATCCGGGCAGTCCCGAGGACGTCCTCACGAAGTACCTGACCGCCATCAAGGCCGAGAAGTTCGAGGATGCCTACCCGCTGATCTCGTCCGCGATGCGCGGGGGCAAGTCCAAAGAGGTCTACGTCAAGGAGTCGAAGACGTTCATGGCCTTTGCCGACGTCAAGATCTTCGACTTCACGGTCGGGACGGGCAAGGTCGCGGGCGACAAGGCCGAGGTCCCGAACATCCTCGAGTCGCAGGATCGCTTCGCCAACACCCTCGGCCTGACCGAATACGAGCTCTACACGCTCGTGAAGGAGGACGGCACCTGGAAGGTGGACTCGCAGCTGCTCCTCGAGCCGTCCCAGGTCGCCACCTGGTTTCCGAACGCGAAGGCCCGGAAGGCCGCGCCGGAAGCCGGCCCCCATTGACACTCTAATCCGGGGTTTGTTACCTCGCGCTCGCGGGTCGTCCTTCACGGCCCAGGGAGGGTTTCTCGCATGCGCCGTTGGTCTGTCCCGGCGGGGATCGTGTTGTGCGTGATGGCAGCCGGCTGCCATCCCGAAGTGGAGATGACGCCGCTGATCACGCGGACCATCTACCTCACCGACCGCTTCTACGACGTACAGGCGCTCTCGAAGGATCGCGCCGTGGTCGTCGGCTACGGGGGGAAGATCCTCAATACGGCGGACGGCGGCAACAACTGGACCATCCAGCCGAGCGGCACCGAGTCGGCCCTCTACAGCGTCGACTTCGTGAACGAGCAGCACGGGTGGATCGTCGGTCAGGACGGCCTGGTCCTGGTCACGACGGACGGCGGCGCCAACTGGAAGCCGCAGGAGTCGAACGCCACGTTCGATGATTCCGATGGGACGTTGAAGCGGGCCTACCTGTTCGCCATCGACGCCGTGGACGACAAGACCGCCTTCGCGGTCGGCGACCGGTCGATGCTGACGTCGACGACCGACGGCGGCGTCACCTGGACGGCGCACAAGGTCGCGATGGAATCCGACCTCTCCGGCGGTCAGAGCCTGGCCGCCGCCGACCCCATCTTCTACGACGTGAAGTTCATCGACGCCCAGAACGGCTGGATCGTCGGCGAGTTCGGCAAGATCATGCACACCACCGACGGCGGCAAGACGTGGTCGGAGCAGACCAAGTCGCTGCTGACGGGCACCGAGTTCTTCGACGTGCTCGACCTGCCGACGTTGTTCGGCCTCTACGTACGGGACGCGCAGCACGGCGTCGCGTCGGGTCTCGAGGCGCACATCGCCCGCACCACCGACGGCGGCGAAAAATGGGCCTACGACAAGACCGATGGTGGCGAAGTGCCGCTGGCCGACCCGTTGTACGACGTCGTCGAGCTCGACAACGGCGTGGGCTGGTCGATCGGGGCCGCCGGGCAGGTGGTCCGTCGCGAGCCGAACGCCGACACGTGGACGCGCGCCGAGATCGGCCAGGACGTCCTCACGTGGCTGCGTGCCATCGACTTCTCGGACGCCCAGAACGGCTGGCTCGTCGGCGGCTTCGGGCTGATTTTCCGTACCACGGACGGCGGCAAGACCTGGCTGCCGTCGCAGGGATAGGACGAACCCATGAGCGCTGGCACGACCGCCGAACAGGACAAGCGCGCCCTCTACTGGCTGGGCGAGCGGCTGATCGACTACCGCAACCCCATCATGTTCGTCGTCATCATCGTGACGGGCATGTTCGCGTATTGGGCCTTCCAGCTGAAGCTCGAGACGAGCTTCGGCGACCTGCTGCCGCAGAACCACCCCTTCGTCCAGATCCACAACAAGTACGCCGGCACCTTCGGCGGCGCGAACAACATCCAGCTCATGGTCGAAACCAAGGAGGGGAACATCTTCAACGTTCCCACCCTGGCCCGCATCTACAAGATCACGGAGGCCGTGGACCAGGTCTACGGCGTGAACCACAACCAGATCGACTCCATCGGCCACCGCACGACGCGCTACCTGCGCGCGCAGTCCGGCGGTTTCCTGCGCGCCGAGCCGGTGATGATCGGTCTCCCGAAGACCGCGGACGACGCCGCCAACATCCGGCGCATCGTCCACAACACCGAGAGCGTCTACGGCATCCTGGTGTCGCTCGACGACAAGGCCGCGCTCGTCCGTGCGAACTTCATCGAAGCCCGCCTCGACCATCGGCGGACGTTCACCGAGATCAACGACAGCGTGCTGGCCCCGTTCGGGCGCGCGTGGACGGGCGCGCTCATCAAGGGCCGCGACCCGCTCAAGCCCGATCAGCCAACGGCCGCGCTCGTCGAAGCCGTCTACCGGAACACCGCGGCGGAAGAGGCTGGCATCAAGGTCGGTGACGTCATCATCTCGGTCAATGGCGTTCCGGTGGCGGACCGGGTCCAGCTCTCCAAGGAGATCAGCAAGAACGAGCCGAAGTCGACGATCACGCTCGGCGTGAAACGCGGCGACGCCGAGCAGACGATGAAGCTCGTCGTCCCCGAGCAGGACATCAACATCTACGTCGCGGGCGAGCCTCGCCTCTACGGCTGGGTGTACGCCTACGCCGGCGACGTGTTCTGGATCCTCACGATCACCTACTGCATCGAGTGGATCCTGCGCTGGATGTACTTCCACGACTGGCGCGGCGCGCTCCGTCCGACGCTCACCGGTGTCATCGCGGCGTTCTGGGGCCTCGGCTTCGTGCATCTCATCGGCTTTGCCCTCGATCCGCTGATCCTCGTGATGCCGTTCCTCATCACCGCCAGAGCGGTGAGTCACGCGATCCAGATGCACGATCGCTACTACGAGGAGCTGGAACGGCACGACTGGAACCAACGGAAAGCCATCGTCGCGGCGTTCGCCGAGCTCTTCGTGCCGACGTTCTCCGGCATCGCCACCGACGCCTTCGGCGTGCTGGTGATCCTCCTGGTGCCGATCCTCATGCTGCAGAAGCTGGCGATCGTCACGTCGTTCTGGATCCTCGCGATCACCGTCGCCGAGCTGCTGCTCAACCCCGTCGTCTACTCGTACCTGCGCGCGCCGGATCCCGAGATGGTGATGGCCCGCGAACAGGGGTGGTACAAGCGGCTCGTCGCGCGCGTCACGGAATGGAACATCTCGCGCACGGGACGGATCACCATCGGCACCTTCTGGGGCGTGCTGACGATCGTTGCGATGTTCTACGCCTCCGGCATCACGATTGGTGACGCCACGTCGGCCTCCCCGTTGGTGTGGAAGGACTCGCCGTACAACGAGTCGCACGCCCGCATCCAGGAGAAGTTCGGCGGCGTCGAGCCGCTCATCGTGGTGGCCGAAGGCCACGACCGCGACGCCATGAAGGACCCGACGGTCCTGCGCACCATGGAGAAGTTCCAGCGCTACCTCGAGCGTGATCGCGACGTAGGCTACAGCTTCTCGCTCACCGACATCCTGCGCACCGTGAACATGGTATTCCACGAGCTCGAGCCGAAGTGGGGTGTCATCCCCAACACGGTGCGGGACGTCGGACAGACGTTCTTCATCTTCTTCGCCAACTCCCCGCCCACGGAAACGGCCAAGTACGTGACACCCGACTACCAGACGGCGCACGTCACCTTCTTCTGCCGCAACCACCAGGGCGACAACATCGCGCGGATCATCGCCCGGGCGCAGGAGTTCATCGCCGCCAACCCGATGGAGAAGGCCACCTTCAAGCTCGCGGGCGGCCTGATCGGCGTGCTCGCGGCGGCGAACCAGGAGCTGCTGCGCAACGATCTGATGATGAACCTGCTCGGGTTCGGCACGATGTACATCATCATGCTGTTCACCTACCGGTCGTTCGCGGCCGGATTCTATCTGCTCATGCCGCTCATGGTGGCCAACATCATCATCAATGCGACCATGGCCATCTCGGGCATCAGCATCAACATCAACACGCTACCGCTGGTCACCGTCGGCCTCGGGTTCGGCATCGACTACGGGCTCTACATCCTGAGCCGCACGATCGAGGAGATCGAGGTGCGCGGAGACCTCGAGGAGTCGATGCGCGAGGCCATGGTCACGACGGGCAAGGCCGTCAGCTTCACCGCCGTGTGCATGGTGGTCAGCACCGCGGCGTGGGGCTTCTCGAACATCGCGTTCAACGCCATCATGGGCGTCATGCTGGCCGGATGGATGCTCATCAGCTTCCTCTGTGGCGTGTCGTTGCTGCCCGTCATGGTGATCGCGCTGCGTCCGAAGTTCATCATGCGGGAATCGGGAACGAAGGCGCACCGGGCCGCGGTTGCACCCACGGCAGCGGCGAGCTGAGGAGACCAGGCACATGATGGAAATCGGACTCTGGGAATCGGTGATCATCGTCTCTGTATTCAGCGTGGTGGTCATCGTCGCCGACGAGATCATCCACGCCCGCGCGCGCAAGCGGCGGGCGGCGCAGCGGGGCCAGCAGGCAGGGCACTGACGCACCTCTGATCGAGATCGAGCACCTGACGAAGTACTACGGCGCCACCTGCGCCGTGGACGACGTCTCGTTCACGGTGGGACGAGGCGAGGTGGCTGCGCTGCTGGGACCGAACGGGTCCGGCAAGAGCACGCTCATGCGCTGCCTGATCGGCTACTTCTCGCCGACGTCCGGCCGCGTGCGCGTCGGCGGACTCGACGTGGGGGATCGTCCCGTCGAGGCGCGCCGGCAGGTGGGCTACCTCCCGGAACAGGTGATGCTCTATCCCGAGCTGACGGTGCGCCGGTACCTCACGTTCGTGGGGGGCGTGAAGGGCTTCGCCGGCGCGGCACGCCGGCAGGCGGTCGACGCCGCCATCGATCGCTGCTCGCTCGGCGAGGTCGCGGGCAAGCTCACCGGCAAGCTCTCGAAGGGATTCCGCCAGCGCGTCGGCCTGGCGCAGGCGCTGCTCGGCGAGCCGCAGGTGCTGGTGCTCGACGAGCCGACCGTCGGCCTCGACCCCGTCCAGACCGTCGAGCTGCGCGGGGTGATTCGCAGCCTCGACGGCTGCACGGTGCTGCTGTCGACGCACATCCTGCAGGAGGCCAGCGCCCTGTGCTCGCGGCTCGTCATCATGTCGCGCGGGCATCTCGTCGCCGAGGACACCCCCGAGGGACTGGCGCGCCGGCTCGAGTCGGTCGGGCGCCTCGTGGTCCGCGTCGACGGGCCGCTCGCCGAGGTGCAGGCGACGCTCCAGGCGCTGCCGGGCGTGATCGGCGTCGAGGTGGAGCCGGCGGACGGGCGGCCCGGGCACGTGCTCGGGGTGCGCGCGAGCGAGCCGGAGGCGGTGCAGCGCGCGGTCGGGGCGGCGGTCGTCGGCCGTGGGTGGACCTTGCTCGAGGTGCGAGCCGGCACGCCGTCGCTCGAGGACCTGTTCGTGCGGTCGGTGCAGTAGCGATGCGCGCGTTCATGGCGCTCCTGCGGAAGGAGCTACGGTCGTACTTCGGCTCGCCGGTGGTCTACTTCGTCGCCGCCGCGTTCCTCGCCTACACCGGCTACTACTTCCACTCCGACCTCGTCTACTTCGTCACCTTCGGGTTCGGCATCAGCATCATGGAGAACTTCTGGCAGATCGTTTTCATGGACGTCCGCCTGGTGCTGATGCTCGCCATCCCGCTGCTGACGATGCGGTTGCTGGCCGAGGAGCGCCGCCTCGGGACCCTCGAGCTGCTGGTGACGTACCCGCTGCGCGACGGCGTCATCGTCGCCGCCAAGCTCGGCGCCTGCCTGATCGTGGTGGCGACGCTGCTCGCCTGCACGCTCGTCTATCCGGCGTGGGTGTATGGCCTGCAGGAGTTTCCGCTCGAGCCGCTCATCGCCGGCTACGTCGGGCTGCTGCTGCTCGCGTCGGCGTGCGCGGCCTATGGCCTGTTCGTCTCGGCCTGTACCGACAGCCAGGTGCTGGCGGGCTTCCTCACCGCCATGCCGCTGCTCCTCCTCTGGCTGCTGTCGTGGAACGAGGCGGCGAGTGCGAGCGGCACGCTCGCCATCGTGCGCGCCGTGTCGCTCTTCAACCACTTCCAGCCCTTCGCCGTCGGGGTGATCGATGCGCGCGACGTCTTCTACTTCGTGTTCCTGACCGGCTGCTTCGCGTGGGGAACGCTCCGGGTGCTCGAGGCACGGCAGTGGCGCGGCCGGCGCTGACGGCGCGCAGCCAGTGGCTGCGCGTCCTGCTGGCGCTCCCCGCGCTCGTCGGCATCTTCTTTCTCGGCCAGGCCATCCTCGACGGCCGCGCGTGGCGGCTGGATCTCACGCCCGAGAAGCGCTACACGCTCTCCGACCACGCCCGGAAGGTGCTCGACGACCTCGATCGCGAGGTCCGCGTGCTGGCCTTCCTGCGCTCGCAGGATCCGCGCAACCCGGCCATCCGGGATCTCCTGCGGCAGGTGCAGGCGGAATCGCCGCGGGTGCGCGTCGACGTCGTCGACGTCAACCGCAGTCCCGCGCTGGCGCGCGAGTACGGCGTCGACGCGTACGGGGCGCTCGTCGTCGAGAGCGAGGGGCGGCGGCGGGTGTTCGCAAATCCACGCGAGGAGATCCTGATCGCGGCCGTTCTGCAGGTCACCCGCCAGCAGCGCAAGACGGTCGCCTGGGTGACGGGGCACGGGGAGGGCGATCTCGCCGACACCGATCGCTACCGCGGCTACGCCTCGGCGCGCGCGTTCCTCGAGCAGGAGTACTACGAGGTCGTGCCGGTGACGTTGAGCGAGGACGTCCCGGTCGGCACTGCGGTGGTCGTGATCGCTGGTCCGGCGAAGGATTTCCTCCCCGAGGAGCTGGGCGTCCTCGACCGCTACCTGCAGCGTCCCGGGAACGCGATGGTGCTGCTCGATCCGCTGAAGGCGCCGGGCCTCGCCGAGTGGCTCGGCCGCTACGGGCTCAGCCTGCCCGCGGACGTCGTCGTCGATCCCGACGCCCGGCTCTACGGGGGCGAGTACCTCACCATGCGGATCGGGGTGGATCGCCGGGCGCACCCGCTGGTGGCCCCGATGGAAGCGCCGCCGCTGTTCTCGCTCACGCGCTCGGTCGGCCTCCCGCCGGACGGCACCGCCGGGATGTCCGGCGTGGCGCTGCTGCAGACGGGCGACGACAGCTGGGCCACGACCGACACCCGCGTCCTGCAGGAGGCGACGGGCACGTTCCAGGCGGGCCGGGATCGGCGTGGTCCCATCGTGGTCGGCGGCGAGGTGGCCTTCCTCACTCCGAGCGGCGCCGACCAGGAAGCCCGGCAGGGTCGCATCGTCACCTACGGCAACGCCGAGTTCGCCAACAACTTCTTCATCGAGTTCCTCGGCAACAAGGACCTGCTGGTGAACACCGTGGCGTGGCTGGCGCGCGACCCGCAGACCATCGGCCGGCGCTCGTCACGCCAGGTACCGGGCATGAACCAGTTCTTCGTCTCGGCCGAGCAGGGCGACCTCATGTTCTGGTCGATCGCCGTCGGGCTGCCGGCGCTGTTCGCGGTCGCCGGGGCGGTGCTCGCCGTCCGGCGGCGGTGGGGGGCCTGAGCGGTGCGGTGGCGACAGGTCGCGCTGCTGTACGTGATCCTGGCGGCGCTGGCGGCACAGTACTGGTTCGTCGAGCGCGGCCGCCCGGCGCCTGACGCGGTGCAGGACGTGGTCCGGAACCGCCTCCTCGATCTCGATCCGGAGGACGTCCGGACGATCCGGTTGCAACGTGGCGGCCGTACCCTGGTCATGGAGCGGACGAACGAGCGCTGGGCGGTGGTCGAGCCGCCCGGCGTGACGGTGCCGAGCGATCTCGTGCTGGCGTTCCTGCACGCCCTGGCCGTCGCCGAGGAGATCGACCAGGTCTCCGCCCCCACCGAGGGGCTCGACGCCTTCGGTTTCGGGGACGGCGCGACGCGGGTCGATCTCGGGCTGACGAACGATCGCGCGATCCTCGTGACGCTCGGCAGCACGAATCCGACCGGCACCGCGCTCTACGCCCGACGCTCGCCGAGCCCCGCCGTCGTGCTGATCGGACGCCAGGTGCGGTACTACGAGGACCTGTTGTTCCAGGCGCTCCCGGCGCCACACGTGCCGACGGGCACGGACGGGCGCGTCGGGTCCGGATCCCCGTTGACGATCGATCCGGGGCCGGTGTAAGGCGAGAAACCGTTTTGTCGCTTCAGTCGCTGCATCGACGCTCAGGAAGAGAGGGGACCATGAGGAAGCCAACCTACTGGTGTGCCCTGGCCGGCGCGTGTGCCGTCGCGCTCGTCCTCGGTCGTGATGTGGCGCGCGCCGACGTCGCGCCGGGCGACAAGATCAACGATCAGAACATCGACAAGCTGAAGGATCTGATCTCGCCCGGCATGGAGTGGTGCATCAAGCGCGGCTGGCCGATCACGATCAGCGAGACCAAACGCATCGAGTGGCCCCAGGCGTACAAGGAAGCCACCGAGAAGTACTCGGCGCAGGTGAAGCTCACGCCCGACGGCCTCGACGTGAAGAACTACGTCGCCGGGCTGCCGTTCCCGAACCTCGACTCCAACGATCCCCAGCTGGCGCTCAAGGTGATGTGGAACTACTCGTTCAACTTCCTCACCACCGACGACGTCGATCTGCGCAACTTCGACGCCGACACGGGTTCGGTCGCCGACCACGGGCCGCTCACGGTCGAGCGTCACTTCCTCCTCGATCACTTCCGCCGGCTCTTCTGGACCGGCCGTCTCTACGTCGATCCGAAGCCGGACAAGCCGAACCCGAACGGCTACCGCGCGCAGCAGGGTCTGTATCCCATCCTCGAGCCGTTCGACCTGAAGGGCGTCGGCGCCCTCGGCAACCGCTACACCGAGTCGTCGAAGCAGGACGACTCGTGGCTCTACCTGCCGTCGCTGCGTCGCGTGCGCCGGCTCTCCACCGCACAGCGCTCGGACGCGCTGTTCGGTCAGGACACCGACGTCGACAGCTACTTCGGCTACGCCGGTCACATCGCCTGGATGGAATGGAAGTTCCTCGGTGAGCGCGAGGTCATCGCGGCGTTCCACGCGCAGAACTATCCGGCCAAGTACGACGCCAAGGTCGACTGGGCGTTCGACGACGTCTGGGAGAAGCGCAAGGTCTACGCGATCGAGGGCATCTCGAAGCTGCCGCAGTACGCCTATTCGAAGCGCGTGATCTTCATCGACAAGGAAGCGTGGATCATCCCGTTCACGGACATCTACGATCGCTCCGGCGAGCTCTGGAAGATCTGGGTGAACGACTTCAGCTTCCGGAAGTCGGTGCCCGGGAACAACGCCATCGTCTATCCGGACGAGATGGGCTTCCTGCCGTCGATCGTGATGGTGGACATGCAGCTCGAGCACGCCACCAAGGCGTCGCTACCCAGCCCGCGGTTCGCCGGCGAGCAGGGGTGGTATTTCAACCAGGGCGAGAAGTCGGGTGTCACCGACGACTGGTTCACGGTGGCGGCGCTGGTGAGCGCGGGTCACTGATCGCGGCGGGCGTGCCCGCGTTGGCTCTGCAGACGATGCCGCCGGACCGCGGTCCGGCGGCATCGTCCATTTTCCGTACTGGGGGACTCTGATGATGCGTAGAATTCTCGGGCTCACTGCCGCCGTCCTGCTGGCAGGGGGGGTCGTCGCGGGAGCACGTGCCGACGTGGCGCCCGGCGACAAGATCAATGAGTCGAACGTCGACAAGGTGAAGGACATGATCTCGCCCGGCCTCGAATGGTGCATCCGCCGCGGGCTGCCCATCACGGTCGGCGAGACGAAGCGGGTCGAGTGGCCGCGCGCGTACAAGGAAGCCACCGAGAAGTACTCCGCGCAGGTGAAGCTGTCGGCCGACGGCCTCAACGTGCAGAACTACGTCGCCGGTCAGCCGTTCCCGAACCTCGACCCGAACGACCCGCAGTATCCGATCAAGATCATGCAGAACTACGAGTACGGGTTCGTCAACGGCATCGACGACACCGACCTCCGCAACTTCGACGCCGACACCGGCTCGATCCCGGCGAAGGGCAACATGAGCGTCGAGCGTCACTTCCTGCTCGACCATCTGCGCCGCCTGTTCTGGACGGGTCGCCTCTACGTCGATCCGAAGCCGGACAAGCCGAACCCGAACGGCTACCGCGCGCAGCAGGGTCTGTACCCGATCCTCGAGCCGTTCGACCTGAAGGGCGTCGGTGCGCTCGGCAACCGGTACACCGACTCCTCGAAGCAGGACGACTCGTGGCTCTATCTGCCGTCGCTACGTCGCGTCCGTCGTCTGTCCACCGCGCAGCGCTCCGACGCGCTCTTCGGCCAGGACACCGACGTCGACAGCTACTACGGCTACGCCGGCCACATCGCCTGGATGGAGTGGAAGTTCCTCGGTGAGAAGGAGATCCTCGGGGTCGCCCACGCGCAGAACTTCCCGGTGAAGTGGGCCGACGGCGTCGACTGGGCGTTCGACGACATCTGGGAGAAGCGCAAGGTCTACGTCATCGAGGGCACCTCGAAGCTGCCGCAGTACGCGTATTCGAAGCGCGTGCTCTTCATCGACAAGGAGACGTGGGGCATCCCGTACTCCGACATCTACGACCGCTCCGGCGAGCTCTGGAAGATCTGGATCAACGACGTCAGCTTCCGGAAGACCGTCCCGGGCAACAACGCCATCGTGTACGAGGACGAGATGCCGTTCGTCCCCGCCATCATCATGGTGGACATGCAGCTCGAGCACGCCACCAAGGCGTCGCTGCCGAGCCCGCGCTTCCCGGGTGAGCAGGGCTGGTACTACCACCAGGGCGAGAAGGCCGGCATCACCGACGACTGGTTCACCGTCGCGGCGCTCGTCGCTGCGGGGCGCTGAGCTGCATTACGTGTCGTGACTTGGGGCGCTGGAGCGGGGCCTGGGGGTTCCGCTTCAGTGCTCCGGCGGCACGCGCGCACCTCGCTTCGTCTCAGCGGCCTTGCCGCCTCCGCAAGACGCTACACCCCCAGGCCCCGCTCCAGCTTCCCAGTGCGAGCGCGCTCAGCGCGCTGCCGCGACGAGCGGCTTCCTTTGGTGGTGGTTGCGTCGTACCCGAGTGCCTTCGAGCGTGACGCGCGAAGCGCATTGGCAGGCGAGTGCTACCGGCGGGGCATCCGTTCGCACTCGGAAGCTGCAGGGGCGCCGGGGGTGTAGCGTCTTGCGGAGGCGGCAAAGCCGCTGAAACGGAGCGTCGTGTGCGAGCGCCGCCGGAGCACTGAAGCGGAACCCCCGGCGCCCCTGCAGCGACCCAAGCACCGACACGAAACGCGCCCCCGCCTCGGTTGTAACGAGCGAGCGTTCTTTGGTAGTCGATCGGGTCGACATGGGTGGTGCGCTTTCGCGGTTCAAGATGCTCGATCTGTCCCGGCAGCTGCCCGGGCCGTTCTGTTCGGTGCTGCTCGCGGACATGGGGATGGACGTCCTCACCGTCTACTCGCCGACCGACCCGATGGGCATGGGCATCCCGCTGCTGGGGCGCAACAAGCGGAGCCTCAGCCTCAATCTGAAGGCCCCCGAGGGACGGGAGATCTTCCACAAGCTCGCCGCCGACGCCGACGTGGTGCTGGAAGGCGGCCGGCCGGGCGGCGCCCGGAAGCTCGGCGTCGACTACGACACGCTCCGCGCCATCAACCCCCGCATCGTCTACTGCTCCATCTCCGGCTATGGGCAGGACGGGCCGTATCGCGATCGCGTCGGTCACGACGTCAACTACCTCGGCTTCGCCGGTGTGATGGACGTGACGGGGACCGCGGGCGGCGCGCCGGCGATTCCCGGCGTGCAGATCGCCGACATCGGGGGCGGGGCGCTCATGGCCGTGTCGGGCATCCTGGCGGCGCTGCTCGCCCGCGAGCAGACCGGCACCGGACAGTTCGTCGACATCGGCATGATGGACGGTGCCGTCGCGTGGCAGGTGATCAACGTCTTCAACCTGCTCGGCCAGGGCCTCGAGCCGCGACGTGGCGAGACGATGCTGTCGGGGCGCTATCCCTGCTACGCGGTGTACGAGACCAAGGACGGACGCCACGTCACCGTCGGCGCGCTCGAGCCGCACTTCTGGCGTCGCCTCTGCCACGAGCTCGGCATGCCGGAGCTGGTGGAGCAGCAGTTCGCCGAGGGCGACGCGCGTGCCGCCATGTTCGAGCGCGTGCGGGCGAAGTTCCGCGAGCGCACCATGGCCGACTGGGTGGCGCAGCTCGCCGACATCGACATCTGCTTCGGCCCCGTCGCCACCGTCGGGGAGATGCTCGAGGATCCGCACGTGCGCCATCGCGAGATGGTGGTGGAGCTCCCCGACAAGCGCGGCGAGAAGCGCCGCACCCTCGGCAATCCCATCAAGCTGTCCGACACACCCGCCACCTTCCGCACCCCGGCGCCCGACCTGGGCGAGCATACCGACGCGGTGCTCGGCGGGCTCGGCTACTCGGCCGGCGACATCGCCGAGCTGCGGACGCGCGGCGTCGTCTGAACGCGGAAGCGGGGAGTATGCCCGGCATCCTGGCGACGTCCGCCTACGTGCCTCGCTGGCGGCTGCCGCGCGAGGTCATCGCGCGTGAGTGGGGCGGCACGCCCATGGGCGGCGAGAAGGCCGTCGCGAATCACGACGAGGATGCGCTGACGATGGCCGTCAACGCGGCGCTGCTGCTGGACGGCGCCGGCGGCGTGCCCGATGCGGTGTGGTTCGCGAGCACGACGCCGCCGTACCTCGAGAAGCAGTCGGCGGCGACGGTGGCGGCCGTCCTCGATCTGCCGGGCGCGGTGCGCACCACCGACGTCGGAACCACGCTGCGCGCAGGCACGTCCGCGCTGCTGGCCGCCGTCGACGCCGTCGCCGCGGGCAGCGCGCAGCGCGCGCTCGTGACCGCGGCCGACTGCCGGCTCGGCGAGCCCGAGTCGAGCGGCGAGCAGAGCTGGGGCGACGCGGCGGCGGCGCTCGTCGTCGGTGCCGACGCCGGCGTCGCCGAGATCGTCGCCACGCACACCGTCGCCGACGACTTCCTCGGCACGTGGCGCACGAACAGGCAGGATTTCCCGCACGGTCTCGCCGGCGGCGCCTTCGAGGCCAAGCAGGGCTACGCGCGCGTGCTGGTCGACGCGGCGAAGGGCGTGCTGTCTGCGGCGGGCGTCACGGCAGCGCAGCTCGCGACGGTCGTCATGCCGACGCCGCAACCGCGCGCGCCGTTGGCGGTCGCGAAAGCCCTCGGCATCGATCCGAAGACGCAGCTCCAGGACGGCCTCTGGATGCAGCTCGGCGACACCGGCGCCGCCCAGCCCCTCGTACTGCTCGCCGCCGCCCTCGAGCGCGCCAAGGCCGGCGACCTGATCCTGCTCCTCGGCTATGGTGACGGAGCCGACGCCGTCCTGCTTCGCGCCACCGGGTCGTCGATGCAGGGCGCCGGCGTGGCGCGCCAGATCGAGACCAAGCGGACGCTGCCGTCGTACGGGCGCTACGCGCGCTTCCGCCGCCTCATGCGGCGCGATGCCGGATCGCCCGATCAGTCGTCGCCCGTCATCCTGTTCCGCGACCGCGCCGAGCTGCTGCCGTTGCGTGGCGGCCGGTGCGGTGGCTGCGGCGTCGTGCAGTTCCCCCGGCACCGGGTCTGCATCGAGTGCGGCCGCACCGAGGGGCTCGACGACGTGCGCCTCGGGCGCCGCGGCACGCTGTTCACGTTCACCCACGACCACATCGCGGAGAGCCCCGATCCGCCGACGACGCACGCCGTCGTCGACCTCGATGGTGGCGGGAGGGTCTACCTCCAGCTCACCGACTGCGACGCCGAGCAGATCGTGCTCGACATGCCGCTCGAGCTGACGTTCCGTCGCCTGCACGAGGGGGGCGGCTTCAACAACTACTTCTGGAAGGCGAGACCGGCCTAGAGACGCCGGCTCGCGCAAGAGAGGACCACCCCCATGGATTTCGGCTTCAGCGAAGAGCAGGACATGCTGCGCAACTCGGCGCGCGACTTCCTCACCAAGGAGGCGCCCATGACGTTCGTCCGCAAGATGATGGAGGACGATCGCGGCTTCACCGACGCGCAGTGGAAGAAGATGGCCGACCTGGGCTGGATGGGCCTCGTCCTGCCGGAGGAGTACGGCGGCTCGGGCCTCGACTTCGTCGACATGGTGGTGGTGCTCGAGGAGATGGGCCGCGCCGTCATGCCGGGGCCGTTCTTCTCGACCGTGATCCTGGGCGGCGTCGCCATCGCCGACGGCGGCACGGCCGCGCAGAAGCAGGAGTACCTGCCGAAGATCGCCACCGGCGACCTCAAGGTGACGCTGGCGCAGCTGGAGCCGTCGGGCCGTTGGGACGCCGACGGCATCGCGCTCGAGGCGGCGAAGGACGGCAACGGCTTCGTCCTGAACGGCACCAAGCTGTTCGTGCCGGACGGCCACGTCGCCGACCTGCTCATCGTGGCGGGGCGCACGCCGGGCTCGAAGGGTGCCGACGGCGTCAGCCTGTTCCTCGTCGACGCCAAGGCGCCCGGCGTCAGCGTGACGCTGCTCAAGACGATGGACCAGACTCGCAAGCTCACCGAGGTCGTCCTGAAGGACGTGAAGGTCGCCGCCGATCGGGTGCTCGGCGGCACCGTCGGCGCCGGCTGGAAGCAGCTCGACCGCATCGCCGATCGGGGCAAGGTCGGCCTCTGTGCCGAGATGTGCGGCGGTGCGCAGCGCGTCCTCGAGATGAGCGTCGAGTACGCCAAGGTGCGCGAGCAGTTCGGCAAGCCGATCGGCAGCTTCCAGGCCATCCAGCACAAGTGCGCCAACATGCTGGTGGAGGTGGAGAGCTCGAAGTCGGTGACCTACTACGCGGCCTGGGCGGTCGCGAACGACGTCGCCGAGGCGCCGCTCGCCGCGGCCATGGCCAAGGCCTACTGCTCCGACGCCTACCGTCACACCGCGGGCGAGGGCATCCAGATCCACGGCGGCATCGGCTTCACGTGGGAGCACGACATGCACATCTTCTTCAAGCGCGCGAAGAGCTCCGAGGTCACGTTCGGCGACGGCACGTGGAACCGCGAGCTGGTGGCGCAGCACATCAATCTCTGAGGGCGTCATGGCGGAGATCGATCGCAGCCTGTTGGGGGTCTGGGGCCCCGAGTCCGTGATGCGGGTCGAGACGGGCAAGGTGCGCGAGTTCGCGCGCGCCGTGAAGGACCCGAACCCGCTCTATCTCGACGACACCGGGGCGCTGGCGCCGCCCACGTTCCTCATGACCATCGCGCACTGGCTGCGCGATCTCGGCCAGACGCGCAGCGCCGTGAAACTCGACTATCGTCGCCTGCTGCACGGCGAGCAGGACTTCGAGTACGTGGCGCCCATTCGCGCCGGTGACGTGCTCACCTTCCGCTCGCGGACCAAGGAGGTCTTCGAGAAGCAGGGCAAGCGCGGCGGCACCATGACGTTCGTGATCGGCGAGACCGAGTTCAGGAACCAGCGGGGCGACGTCGTGGCGTACATGCGGAACACCGCCATCGAGACCGCCGACGCGGTGAAGGGCTAGCGATGGGATTTGCGTACACCGAGGGCGAGGTGCTGCCGGCCGTCGTGGTCGAGGACCTCAATCGAACCGATCTCGTGCGCTATGCGGGCGCGTCGGGCGACTTCAACCCCATCCATCACGACGAGGGCTTCGCGCGCGCCGCGGGCAATCCCACCGTCTTCGGCCACGGCATGCTGACGGCCGGGTTCGTCGCACGCTGCATCACCGACTACGTCGGGCCCGCCAATCTCCGCCGCTACAAGGTGCGGTTCGCGACCCGCGTGTGGCCGGGCGACACCATCACCTGCAGCGGCAAGGTCACGCGGCGGTTCACCGAGAACGGCGAGACCCGCATCGACGGCGAGGTGGTGGCGATGAACCAGAAGGGCGAGGCCGCGGTCATGGGCTCCTTTACCGCCGTCGTGCCGGGCTAGGAGCCGGTCACGAGCGCGCGCACGGCGATCGTCACTGGCGGCGGGCGAGGCATCGGCCGCGCCATCGCGCTCGGGTTGGGGCGGGACGGGCTCGCCGTCGGTGTCCTCGACCTCGACCCGGCGACGGCGCGGTCGGTCGCCGACGAGATCACGGCGGCCGGTGGACGCGCGTGCGGGGTCGGGGCCGACGTCGCCGATCTTGCGGCGGTCCGTCAGGCCGTCGCGGCGGTCGAGGAGGCCCTCGGGCCGATCGACGTCCTCGTCAACAACGCCGGCTGGGACAAGCTCGATCGCTTCCTCGAGAGCGATCCCGCGCTGTGGGATCGGCTCATCGCGATCAACCTGAAGGGTGTCCTGAACGCGAGTCGCGCGGTGCTGGAGCGCAGGGGCGGGCGCACGGGCGGGCGGGTCGTCAGCATCGCGTCCGATGCCGGTCGGGTCGGCAGCAGCGGCGAAGCCGTGTACGCCGGCTGCAAGGCGGGGATCATCGGCTTCTCGAAGTCGCTGGCGCGGGAGGTCGCGCGCGACGGCACCACCGTGAACGTGGTGTGCCCCGGCCCCACCGAGACGGCGCTGCTGGCGGAGGTCATGGCGGGTGCTGGCGAGAAGGTCCTGGCCGGCATGCGGCGCGCCATTCCGCTCGGGCGGCTCGGGCAGCCCGAGGACATCGTCGGCGCCGTCTGCTACCTCGTCTCCGATGCAGCCAGCTATGTCACCGGACAGGTCCTGAGCGTGTCGGGCGGCCTCACGATGGCCGGCTAGGATACCGTCAGCCGGGCGTCGGACGTGATGCCCGCAGTGACGGTCGCGTCCAACCCTGTACGCCGGTGGGTCGCAACGCGTTGCGGCGGGCGTCGCATGCTGGTTTCCAAGTCCGCGATCTGGCTGCGACCCGTCAGGAATCGGACGTCGCGGCGGGCCATGCGGGCGCGGATCGGCGCCGGCACGGAGCCTGCAAGAGGCATTCGCGAATCCGGCAGCACGCTTCGCACGAATGCCAATGACGCACACGCTTTCCATTCGCCGGTCACCGCGTGACCGGGTCCTGTCAGCAGCACGGGGGTACGTCGCGGGACGTGCCCTGGACGTGGTGTACGCACGCGTCCCCGATGCGGTCGGCGTTGCCCTGACGGACCCAGCCCGGTCGCGCGGTGGTCGGCGATACGAAGCGACCCGCGTCGCCTGACCCCAACCCGAGGAGATTCAGGATGCACGATGCGGTGGCCCAGCGCGTTTGCCGGCTGATTGCCGATCACCTGGGGGTGTCGGCCGAGGACCTCGCGCCGCACGTGTCCCTCCGCGACGACCTCGCGGCCGATTCGCTCGACCTGCTGGAGGTGTCCGTGGCCCTCGAAGACGACCTGGGCATCGCCGTGCCCGAACGCCTGCTCGACGACGTCCGCACGGTGGGCGACCTCGTCGCCGCCACGCTCACCCTGACGCGCGAACGCCGCCGCGGCGCGCAGCCGAAGCTCGCCATCGAGGAGCCGGTCCATGTCTGCGCGAAGGTGGTGCCGCCGACGGGGGTCACGCCGCAGCTGCTCGAGCGCTCCGACTGGCTCACGCCGTACACCGCCGACGCGATCCGCGAGGACGCGCTGCACGCCGGTCGCGGTGCGCGTCTCGAGGTGACGGTCGATGCGGAGACGACGGCCGCCGGTGTCGCCCGTGTGCTCGACGCCTTCGGTTCGCTGGGCGACCGCGGCATCGACCTCCAGGTCCGCCGCGAAGGCACGCCGTCGTCGCGCCGGGCGAAGCTCTTCAAGACCGCGTAGCTCGCTCCTAGAAGAGGCTCGTGACGATCGTGCCGAGGATCGAGATCGGCGCCTGGTCTTCCACCGACTGCGCCGCCCGCTCCGCCGTCCGCAGCGTATCCAGGGACTGGTCGTAGAGTGTCGAGTCGGCCAGCGCCTTGCCGAGCGTGCCCTCGCCGTTGCGGAGCCCGTCCGTGATCTCTTGGGCGTTCTGCGCGGTGACGGCGAGGCCGTCGAGCGTCTCCTGCACCTGGGCGTAGAGGCCGCCGTCGTCGTCGCTGAGCATCTTGCCCAGCATGCCGCGACCCTCGCGCAGGTTCGACGCCACCGCGCCGAGGTCCTGCACCGACTGGCGGACGTCCGTCATGGTGGCGGTGACGTCGGCGTAGAGGGCGGGGTCGTTCAGCAGCCGCCCGAGCGTGCCGGTGCCCTCGTCGAGCTTCTCGGTGATCGACGCGACGCGCTCGGCGACGGTGCCGAGCGCCGTGCGGTTCTCGTCGACGAGATCCGACAGCGTCACGAGCAGGCGCCCGGCGTCGTTGGTGAGCGTCTCGGCGAGGGTGTTCATGGAGGTGGCGACCGTGGCCAGCTGATCGACGGCCTCGGCGAAGCTGGCCGGCGTCTCGCCGAGGATGACGTCGTTCGGCGCCGCCGCGGGCGCCGACGGCGAGCCCAGCGTCAGCGCCACGAAGCGCTCGCCGCTGAGCGCCCGGAAGTCGAGGTGGGCGACGGCGTCGCGGCGGACGGTGTAGGTGCCGTCGATCGCCATCTCGACGCGGACGTGATCGCCGTCGATGCGCATGTCGGTGACGCGGCCGGCGCGCAGGCCGGCGAGGCGGACGTCGGCGCCGCGGTCGAGGCCCTGGACGTCGCGGAAGTCGGCGAAGAGCGTGTAGCGCTCGCGCAGCACGCCGAGGCCGAGCGTGAGCTCGATGGCCGCCACCAGCAGGCCGAGGCCCACGAGGAAGAACAGCCCGATCCGCTGCTCGTTGGTCAGCATGCGACCCCCTACATACCGAGGCCCGACGCGCGGAGAAACTCCCGCGTCAGGGGGTGGCGGCTCGCCATCAGGGCGTCGGGCGTCAGCAGCTCGACGATACGCCCCGAGGCCAGGACGGCGATGCGGTCGGCGATGGCGCGCGCCAGGGCCAGGTTGTGCGTGACGACGATCTGGGTGGCGCCGCGGGAGGCACGGATGCGGGCGATGAGGGCGCCGATCTGCTCCGTGAGCAGGGGATCGAGATCGGCGGTGGGCTCGTCATAGAGGATCAGCTCTGGGTCGACGGCGAGGGCGCGCGCGATGGCGACCCGCTTCCGCATGCCACCCGAGAGCTCGCCCGGCAGCTTGTCCTCGGCGCCCGCGAGCTCGACCTGCTCGAGCGCCCGCGCGACGGTGGCACGGATCGCCGCGCGCGGGGCGACGGCGTGCTCCTCGAGCCGCAGTGCCACGTTCTCGCCCACGGTCAGTGACGCCAGGAGCGCGGCGTTCTGGAACACCATGGCGATGCGGAACGGCTTCTCCTCGGGCGGCATGGCGAGGTAGCGCGTCAGGGGGAGGCCGCCGATGGTGATCGCGCCCGACTCCACCCGCTCGAGCCCGACGATCTGGCGCAGCAGCACCGACTTGCCCTGGCCGCTCTGCCCGACGACGGCCAGCAGTTCCCCTGCGGGTACGGTGAGATCGACGCCGTCGAGCACGAGCTGCCCGCCGTACTGCTTGTGGACGCCCGCGAGCTCGACCGCGACGCCGCTCATGCCAGCCCGAAGCTCAGGCGCACGATGATGAAGTCGAGCACCAGGATGAGGACGAAGCTCCACACCACCGCCGCGGTCGTGGCCGTGGCGATGCCCTCGGCACCGCCCCTCGTGCGCAGGCCGAACGTGCACGGCACGATCGACGCCACCATGCCGAACGCGACGCCCTTCACCAGGCCGACCAGGATGTCGCCCAGGTGCACCCACTCGAGCATGCGCGTGACGTACTCCTCGACCGAGATGCTGACGGCCGGATCGGCGGCGACCACCAGCGCGCCGCCGGCGATGCCGACGAAGTCGGCGTAGAGCACGAGGACGGGGAGGGCGAGCGTCGCGGCGAGGAAGCGAGGCACGACCAGGAAGCGCACCGGATCGATGTCCATCGTGCGCAGCGCGCTGATCTCGTCGTACACCGCCATCGAGCCCAGCTCGGCGGCCATGGCCGAGCCGGCGCGCCCGGAGAGCAGGAAGCCCATCATCACCGGGCCCATCTCCTTCGTCATCGAGAGCCCGACGAGGGGGCCGAGCACGCTCTGGCTCACCTCGCGCAGCTGGTCGGCCGCCTGCACCACCAGCACCATGCCGACGAACAGCGACAGGATGGCGGCGATGCCCAGGGTGTCGTTGCCGAGGCGCACGAGCTGGACGACGAGGCGGCGGCGATCGGGCGCCGCGAAGCGGATCGCGCGCAGCGTCGCGGTGAACAACAGCGCCGCCTCGCCGAGCACCTGCAGGACGCCGAGGATCGCGGCACCGGTGCGTCCCGTCACGCCACGGGCGGCCGCATCAACGGCCATCGACGGGCTCCTCGATGCCGACGTGGATCGGGCCGCGCCACCGTCCGTGCTCGCGCGCCGCCAGTCCCCACAGCACGCTCCAGTCGAGGTCGCCGGCGGGCCCGGTGTCCCAGCGCACGAGGCCCCAGAGCGGAGCCCACATGGCGAGGACGCCGCGATTGGTCGGGATGATGCTGTCGACGATCGCGGGGACCTGGCCGGCGGGACGACCGTCCTCCTCGGCGCTACGCACGACGGGGAACACCGTCAGCAGCGACTCGCGCTGCCCGGTGGCCTCGTTCCACTGCCACTGCCGCCGCCACAGGACGAGGATGGCATCGCGCCGCCGGAAGTGGAAGTCGTCCGTGTCCTGCTCGGTGCTGCGGAAGAACGGCCAGGCGACGAAGCGCGAGCGGATGCCGTCGCGATCGCTGTAGCCGTAGAACGGGGCCAGGCGCCACGTGCGCCACGTCTCGTCGCCGAGGGCACGATCGCGGAAGACGACGGGCCAGGGTGCGCCGGTGGCCTCGTAGCCGGCGATGTCGTCGACGGTGCGCGTGTAGCCGAGCATGCCCCAGCCGCGGCTCGTGCGGTGCTCGCCCTCGAGCGACGACAGCACGGGGAAGTACACCCGGCGCGTCTCCCAGCCGTAGCGCGCGTCGAAGCGCTCGCTGTGGACGTAGAAGGGCCACAGCAGGTAGCCGCTGTGCTCGCGCCCGGCGATGGTCGTGTTGCCGTAGAACGGCCACACGCGGACGCCGCGGCCGTCGGCACCGCCCACCGTCGACACGAACGGGAACAGGTAGTAGCTCCGCTCCACGCGCGGCTCCGTCAGGCGCAGGAAGGCGGGGAACATCACCGTCTGCACGCGCTCGTAGCCGAGGAAGTCCTCGAGGTCGAGATAGAAGGGGAGGACGCCGCCGCGCGTACCGTGCTCGGCGTCGTGGCGGTAGAAGACGAACGGGAACAGCGTGAAGGCGCTGGTGTCGTCGCCGGCGTCGTCGCGCTGGGTGTGTTGGCTCAGGAGCAGGAAACGCAGGCTCCGGTAGCGCTCCTCGAGCCGCAGGGACAGCAGGGGAAAGAGCACCTCGATGCGGACGTCGCGCCGTTCGCCGCGCTCGCGGTGGAGCCAGAGCAGGGGACGGATGCGTAGATCGCTCCACGCGGGGGTGCTGGTGTACTCGACGAGGGGCCCCAGCGCCGACCAGCGCAGCTCGCCGCGGGCCTCGTTGGTGGCGACGCGGAAGAGCGGCCAGACCTTCAGGTCGAAGGCGCGGGCGGCTCCCGGTGCCAGCAGGACCAGGAGGAGCGCCGCGACGCGCGGGCCGCTACCGGGCGAAGGCAACCGAGCGCAGGTCGCGTGCCCGGATCTGGTACGCGCCGCTGGGAATCTGCCCGTAGAAGGTCGTCGAGCTGCGCAGCGATAGCGTCACCGGGCTCCCTTCACGGAGGGTGACCTCGGCGCGCAGGCGATCGCGTTCGCCCTCGCCCGGCGACAGCTCGATGCGGGTGATGTTGTCGAACGGGATGCGGAGCCGGCCGCGGCCCATGTCGCCCTCGAGCATGGTGTCGCCGCCGACGCTGACGTGGTCGGCCGACACCTGGGTGCCGTCGACGTCGACGAAGGTGACCCGGTAGTCCCGCATCGGGGCGCCGGCATCGCGCCCGCCCCCGAGCGACCCCATGCCCATCGTGCCGAGGGCCAGCACCGCGCCCACCAGCAGCCGCCCCGCGCCCCGTCGCCATCGTCGCATGCGGACAGGGCTTACTGGCTTGTACGTGTGCCTTCAACCCGGCAGATTCGACGGGATCGTGCCGACGTCTCCGCTCCGCGCCGTCTGCCTCCACGGGCACTTCTATCAGCCGCCCCGGGAGGATCCGTGGCTCGGCGCGATCGAGCCGCAGGTATCCGCGTCGCCCGACCGCGACTGGAACGCACGCGTCACCCGGGAGTGCTACGCGCCGTTCGCCGCCGCCCGGGTGCTCGACGACGCCGGCCGGCTGCAGGACGTCGTCGACCTGTACGAGTGGACGAGCTTCAACGTCGGGCCGACGCTGCTGGCGTGGATGCAGGAGACGGCGCCCGATCTGCTGGCGTCGCTGCGCCGGGCGGATGCCGTCTCGCTGGCGCGCACGGGCCGCGGCTCGGCGTGGGCGCAGGTGTACGGCCACGCGATCCTGCCGCTGTGCAACCCGCGCGACGCCGCCACACAGGTGCGCTGGGGCCGGCGCGAGTTCGAGCACCGCTTCGGTCGGGCGCCCGACGGCATGTGGCTGCCGGAGATGGCGGTCGATCAGAAGTCGCTCTCCGCGCTCGCCGAGGCCGGGATCACGCTGACGACGCTGGCGCCGCATCAGGCGCGTCGCGTGCGCCCGATCGGTGGCGAGGCGACCGCCTGGCGACAGGTCACGCCCGAGACGCTGGACACCCGCCGCCTCTACCGCTGCGTGCTGCCCGAAGGACGGAGCATCGACATCGCCTTCCGTGACGCCGGTCTGTCGCACGACCTGTCGTTCGGCGACGCGCTCCGCGACGGCGCGAGCCTCGCGGCGCGCCTCGCCGCCGGCGTCACCGGCTACGACGACGCGCTCCTGACGGTCGCCGTCGACGGCGAGACCTTCGGCCACCATCACCGCTTCGGCGAGATGGCGCTCGCCTTCGCGATCCGCCTGCTGCGCGAGGACGGCGACTTCCTCCTGTGCGGTCCCGCGGCCTTTCGCGACCGCGTGCCGCCGACGCACGAGGTGGAGATCGCGCCCGAGACGTCGTGGAGCTGTCCGCACGGCATCGAGCGCTGGCGGCACGACTGCGGGTGCCGGACGGGCGGGGAGGCGGGCTGGACGCAGGCGTGGCGGAGCCCGCTGCGGCAGGCCATCGACTGGCTGCGCGACGAGCTGGCCGTCGTCTACGAGACGCGGGCCCACGAGACGTTGCGCGACGCCTGGGGTGCGCGCGATCGCTACGTCGACTGCCTGCTCGATCCCAGTCGGATCCCCGCCTTTCTGGCCGCGGAGTCGGGCCGTCGGCTGTCGCCCGGCGAGACCGTCCAGGCGCGGCGCTGCCTCGAGATGGCGCGGCACGCGCTCCTGATGCAGACCAGCTGCGGCTGGTTCTTCGACGACCTGGCGGGCCTCGAGCCGGTGCAGATCATGCGACACGCCGCTCGCGCGATCGAGCTCGCGGGCACGCTCGGCCGCCGACTCGAGGACGGCTTCGTGTCGCGCCTCGAGCCGGCGCGCAGCAATCGACCGGACGAGGGCACGGGCGCCGACATCTGGCGGCGGCGCGTGCGTGCCGATGCCGCGACGCCGGCGCGTGTGGCCGCCACCTGCGCGCTGCTCGCGGTGCTGCGACAGGATACGCGGCTCCCGGGCTACGAGGTGACGTTCTCGTCCGAGCCGGCCGGCGGTGCGCTGGCGGCCGAGGCACGCGTGACCGATCGTGCGACGGGCGCGGTGGCCACCGTCGCCGTCACCGCCGGACGGGCCGGCGAGGCCGAGCCCTGGTGCGACGTCGGGGAGCAGCGCTTCACCCTGGCGCACCTCTTCGGCGTGCAGCGCGAGCGGCTGCTCGCCGCCGTGAGCCTCGAGGCTGCGCACGGGGCACGCGACGGCCGGGCGGCAGCACTGACTCGCGTACGACCGCTCCTCGACCCACTCCTGGCCGCGGACGTCCCGCTGCCGCCGGAGCTGGCGCTGCTGCTCGGCTGGGACGAGGCCGATACGCTCGCGACCGCGCTCGAAGCGTCGGCGGTGTCCGTCGCCAGCCTGGTGCCGCGGCTCGCGGCGTTGCGTGCGCGCGGCGTGGCATTTCCGACGGAGTGGCTGGCGGGTCGCCTGGTGCGGGTGCTCGAGGACCGGGTCGGGGCGTTGCCGGGTGGCGCGGCGGACGCGCTGGCGCTCCTCGATCTGGCGGCCGCGGCCGGCGCCGAGCTGCCCATCCACACGGCGCAGGTCCGCGTGCTGCAGTGGCGGCGCGATGCGCCGCCCGCGTGGCGCGACGACGTCACCATCGTCGCGTTGTGCGAGCGGCTGCGGCTCGCGCCGGTCTGACGACTACTGCAGGCCGGCGTCGGCGCTGCGGAGACGGGAGGCCTGCTTGACGAGCTCCTCGCGCTCGGCGCCGAGGGCCTCCTCCTCCGGCGACAGGTAGCCGGCCGCGTTCGTGCCGAGGCCGCCGGTCTCCGGAGTGCCACCGGCGTGCGACGTGCGCGCCTGGGCGAGATCGGTCAACTGCCGGTTGATGCTGCCGAGGCGCTCGTCGATCTGGCGCAGCGCCTTCTCGTTCGCATTGCGCTGGAGCGACTCCTCGACGTCTTCCGGGGCATCGGCCTCAGCGGCGACGTCCTGGATGACGTCGGCCCCGAGCGGCTCGCCCTCGTCGCCCCCGGTCGTGAACGACGCCGTCGGGACGTCGAGGCCGGTCGGCGCCGCGGTTTCCGTCGGCACGTTCGAGTAGTGGCGGGTGCCGCCACGATCGACCCAGCTGTAGACCTCGTCGGCCCGGGCGGGCAGGGCCATCAGCCCCGCGAGCAGCACCATGGTTCCGATCCGTCGCATCTCCACCTCCCCGACGGGCCGCATCTCAGCCCGCCTTCCACGTCGTCCCCTGGGGACCATCCTCCAACACGATACCATGCGCCTTGAGCCGATCACGAATCGCATCCGCCTCGCGGAAATCCTTGCGCCCCCGCGCGGCCTTGCGGTCGGCGATCGCCTGGACGATGTCGGCCTCGCTGAGCCCGCCGCGCTCCCGGCCGCGGGTGCGCAGGGCGTCCAGCAGCGCCGCCGGGTCGGACGTCATGATGCCCAGGGCCGGACCGACGCGGGCGAGCTCACCGCGGATCGTCGTGGCGTCGGCGTGCCCGGCGTCGAGGGCCCGGTTCAGATCGCGGACGCGGTCGAAGACCAGCCCGAGCGCCTTGGCGGCGTTCAGGTCGTCGTCCATGGCCGCACAGAAGTCGGTCTCGAAGCCGGGCGCCGGCTCGACCAGAACGCCGTCGACCTCGCGGGCGGGTGTGGCGCCGCCGGCGCGGGCGAGGGTCTCGTAGATGCGCTCGAGCGCGCGCACCGACTCGTCGAGGCGTGGCGACGAGTAGTCGAGCGGCGCGCGGTAGTGCGTGCCGAGGAAGACCAGTCGCAGCGCCTCGGCGGGCACGCGCTTCGCCATCTCGCCGATGGCGATGATGTTGCCGAGCGACTTCGACATCTTCTCGCTGCCCGACGTGATCATGCCGTTGTGCATCCACAGCCGGGAGAACTCGACGCCGGCCGCGGCCTCCGACTGCGCGATCTCGTTCTCGTGGTGCGGGAAGATGAGATCGGCGCCGCCGCCGTGGATGTCGAGCGGTTGCGACAGATAGCGCGCCGCCATCGCGGAACACTCGATGTGCCAGCCGGGCCGGCCGAGGCCCCAGGGGCTCTCCCACGACGGCTCGCCCGGCTTGGCGCCCTTCCAGAGCGCGAAGTCGTGACGGTCTTCCTTGCTCGGGTCGATCTCCTCGCCCGCCGCCATGTCCTCGATGCGCTGGTGCGACAGCTTGCCGTACGCGGGAAACCTGCCGACGCGGAAGTAGACGCTGCCGCCGGCGGTGGCATAGGCGACGCCCTGCTCGATCAGGCGCGCGATCATGGCGATCATCTCGGGGATGTGCGCCGTGGCCCGCGGCTCGTGCGTCGGACGCAGGCATTGCAGCCACGCCGAGTCCTCGTTGAAGGCGGCGATCTCGCGCTCGGTGAGCGCCGCGGGGGTGAGCCCCTCCTCGGCGGCACGACGGATGATCTTGTCGTCGATGTCGGTGAAGTTGCGGACGAACGTCACCTTGGTGCCGCGCGCCCGGAGATAGCGGTACAGGACGTCGGCCGTGATCAGCGCGCGGGCGTGACCGATGTGCGAGCGCGCGTACACGGTGACGCCGCACCAGTAGAGGCCGACCTCGCCCGGCACGCGCGGGACGAGGGGCTCCTTCTTCCCCGAGAGGGTGTTCGTCAGGACGAGCGCCACGCGAGACCTACTCGTCCTCCTCGCGAAGCTTCGCGAGCACGGAGTAGTCTTCGAGGGTCGTGGTGTCGCCGAGCGTCTCCTTGCCGGCGGCGATGTCGCGTAGCAGGCGGCGCATGATCTTGCCGCTGCGCGTCTTCGGCAGGGCGTCGGTGAAGCGGATGTCGTCGGGGCGGGCGAAGGCGCCGATCTCCTTCGCGACGTGCGCCTTCAGCTCCTTCTCGAGGTCCTTGGTGGACTGGTGTCCGCCCTCGAGGGTGACGAAGGCGGCGATGGCCTGGCCCTTCAGGTCGTCGGGGCGTCCGACGACGGCGGCCTCGGCGACCGACGGGTGGCTCACCAGCGCGCTCTCGATCTCCATCGTGCCGAGGCGGTGCCCGGCGACGTTGACGACGTCGTCGATGCGGCCCATCACCCAGAAGTAGCCGTCGGCGTCGCGGCGCGCGCCGTCGCCCGTGAAGTAGGTGCCGGGCATCTGGCTCCAGTACTGCTCGACGTAGCGCTCGTGCTCGCCCCACACGGTGCGCAGCATGCCGGGCCACGGGCGCGTGATGACGAGGTAGCCGCCCTGGTTCGCGGGCAGCGCGCGGCCGTCGCGGGTGCGGATCTCCGGCACGATGCCGGGCAGCGGCAGCGTGGCCGAGCCCGGCTTCGTCGGCGTGGCGCCCGGGAGCGGCGCGATCATGATGCCGCCCGTCTCCGTCTGCCACCACGTGTCGACGATGGGGCAGCGCTCCTTGCCGATGATGCGGTGGTACCACATCCACGCTTCGGGATTGATCGGCTCACCGACGGAGCCGAGCAGGCGCAGCGACGACAGGTCGTGCTTGCGCGGCCACTCCTCGCCCCACTTCACGAAGGCACGGATGGCGGTGGGCGCGGTGTAGAAGATGGTGACGCCGAGGTCGTCGATGATCTGCCAGCAGCGGTCGGGCTGCGGGTGGTTCGGCGCGCCCTCGTACATCACCGACGTCGCGCCGTTGGCGAGGATGCCGTACACGACGTAGCTGTGCCCGGTGACCCAGCCGATGTCGGCGGTGCACCAGTAGGTGTCCTCCTCCTTCAGGTCGAACACCCACTGCGCGCTCAGCGTGGCGTGCAGCAGGTAGCCGCCGGTGGAGTGGACGACGCCCTTCGGCTTTCCGGTGGTGCCGCTGGTGTAGAGGATGAACAGTGGGTGCTCGCTGTCGAGCGGTTCGGGCGGGCAGTCGGCCGACGCCCCCTGCATGAGTTCGTGGTACCAGTGGTCGCGGCCCGCGTGCATCGGGACGGCTTCGCCGGTGCGGCGCACGACGATGACGTCCTTCACGCTCGGCGTCTCGCGCATGGCGTCGTCGACGTTCTTCTTGAGCGGCACGACGGCGCCGCGGCGATAGCCGCCGTCGGACGTGATGACGAGGTTCGCCTTCGCGTCGTTCATACGGTCGCGCAGCGCCTCGGCGGAGAAGCCGCCGAAGACGACGCTGTGGGTGGCGCCGATGCGCGCGCACGCCAGCATGGCCACCGCTGCCTCGGGGATCATCGGCAGATAGATGCCGACGCGGTCGCCCTTCTTGACGCCGAGACCCTTCAGCACGTTCGCGAACTGGCAGACCTCGCGGTGCAGCGCCTGGTAGGTGAGCACCCGCCGCTCGCCCGGCTCGCCCTCCCAGATGATGGCGGCCTTGTTGCGGCGCGGGCCCTTCAGGTGCCGGTCGAGGCAGTTGTCGGAGACGTTGATGGTGCCGCCGACGAACCACTTCGCGTTCGGGGGCTCCCACTCGAGGACGCGCTCCCACGGCGTGCTCCAGCGCAGACGCGCCGCCATCTCGCCCCAGAAGCCGGCAGGGTCCTCCACCGAGCGCCGGTAGAGCTCGTGGTAGTGGTCACGGCTGGGGACGTAGGCCTCGGCCGCGAAGGCCTCCGGGGGCGGAAAGACTCGATCCTCCCGCAGCACGGATTCCATTGCTGCCTGGCCCTTGTCCTCACTCATGGCACCCCCTCCGGAACGAGTCGCGTCTAAGGTAGTGGGCTGCCCCCAGGGCTGCAAGCCGAAAGCGGGCGAGGGCTTTGCTCCCGGCGGGAAACGGCTAGGGTAGCGCCCCCATGACCCGGTTCCAGGCGCTCGACGAGCACCAGCTGCTGCTGTTCTGGGTGCAGATGCTGGTGCTGGTCCTGGTCGCGCGGGGGCTCGGCGGGGTGGCGCGGCGCTTCGGACAGCCGTCGGTCATCGGCGAGCTGGCGGCGGGCGTGCTGCTCGGACCATCGGTGCTCGGTGTGCTGGCCCCATCCGCGTGGGGATGGCTCTTTCCGAGCGACCCGGTGCACGCGGGGCTCATGGCGGGGGTAGGGTGGATCGGCGTCTTCTTCCTGCTGGTGCTGGCCGGCTTCGAGACCGACCTCGGGCTGGTGCGCCGCCTCGGTCGTGCGGCGGCCTGGGTCTCCACCGGCAGCCTCGTGGTGCCGCTCGCGTTCGGTCTGACCGTCGGCATCGCCATGCCCGACGCGTTCTTGGGTCGCTCGCACGATCGGCTCGGGTTCGCGCTCTTCATGGCGACGGCCCTCGCCATCTCGTCGCTGCCGGTGGTGGTGAAGGTACTCACCGAGATGGACCTGGTGCGGCGCAACTTCGGCCAGCTCACGCTGGCCGCCGGTATGGCGAACGACGTCGTCGGCTGGGTGCTGCTCGGCGTGATCGCGCGGCTCACGCAGTCGGGGGATCTGTCGCTCGGGCCGTTGCTGGTGTCGCTCGGCGGGCTCGCCGTCCTCGGCGTCGCGTTCTTCACGGTGGGGCAGCGGGCGGTGGACGCGATGCTGCGCGCGGTGCGCGAGCGGCAGGGCGGCGTCATGGGGGCGCTCACCGTCGTGTTGCTGGTGTCGCTCGCGGGGGCGTCGGCGACGCAGGCGATCGGGCTCGAGGGTGTGCTGGGCGCGTTCATCGCCGGCATCGTGCTCGGGCGGTCGAAGTTCCAGGACACCGAGGTCTATCGTACCCTCGAAGCGATCACGTTGGCCTTCTTCGCGCCGCTCTTCTTCGCTCGCGCCGGGCTACGCGTCGACATGGCGCTGCTGGCCGATCCGCTCGTCGTCTGGTGGAGCCTGGTCGTCCTGGCTGCCGCCAGTGTGTCGAAGATCTTGGGGGCGTACGTCGGCGCGCGTGCCGCGGGGTTGACGCCGCGCGAGGGCATCGCCCTCGGCGCCGGGCTCAACGCGCGCGGCGCGCTCGAGATCGTGGTCGCCACCGTCGGCCTGAGCCTCGGCGTGCTGACGCAGGCCTCGTACACGATGGTCGTGCTGATGGCGATGGCGACGTCGATGATGGCGCCGATCATGCTGCGGCTCATCGTGCGTGACTGGCGCGGGTCACCCGAGGAACGCGAGCGGCTCGAGCGCGAGCGCCAGCTCGACCGCAACATCCTGGTGCGCTCGTCGCGGGTCCTGCTGCCGAGCGCGGGCGGCCTCAACTCGATGCTGGCGGCGCACATCCTCGACCTGACCTGGCCCGAGGACGTCGAGGCGACGGTGCTCTCGGTCGGTGACGAGGCGGCGCGACGCGAGGTGGACGGTGTGTGCGCCGTGTTCAGACGGCGACCCGTCGAGCACGCGCACGCGACCGGCAGGGTCCCGCTCGACGCCATCATGGCGCACGCGCAGCTCGGTTACGGGGCCATGGCCGTCGGCGCCACCGATCGTCGCGTCGACGGGCGGCTGATCTCGCCGGTCGTCGACGGTCTGCTCGCGGCGAGCCCGCTCCCGGTGCTGATCGTGCGGCGCGGTCCGGAGGACGACGGCGCGCCCCGCATGTTCCGTCGCATCCTGGTGCCGGCGATCGGCACGACGGTGGGGCGTGCCGCGCAGGAGGTGGCCTACGCCCTGGCGCGACGCTCCGATGCCGACGTCGTGCTGGCGCACGTTATCACCGTGCCGCGGTCCGGTGTGATGGCGTCGATCCTGCCGTGGCGACGCGGCGCCGATGCCGAGAACGGCAGCGCGGAGGAGCGCGCACGCGTCGCGGAGCAGGTCGTTGCGGAGGCTCGGACGCACGCCGAGGAGATGGGCGTGCGGGCGGTGACGGCGCTGCGGACGGGCGTGTCGGTGGCGGAGGAGATGGAGACGCTGGTGCGCGAGTCGGAAGCCGACCTGGTGGTGCTCACCGCCAACGTGCGGCAGCTGTCGGGACGCCCGTTCCTCGGGCACGGCGTCGAGCATCTGCTCGAGCGCAGCGACACCACGCTGGTGATCGTCGCGACGCCGCCGGGGTGGGGCGGCGGACGCTAGGCTTCGAGGTCGGCGCCGCGGCGGACGAAGACGACGGTGCGCCACGATGGGCCGTGCGCGTCGGAGATTCGTCCGAGCATCGCGTCGGCTTCCTGCGCGAGGGCGTCGACCGAGCGCGTGAGCCGCCGCAGCGGATCGCGCACCTCGTGGGCTGAGAGAACGGCGAGTCGGTCCGCGACACCGCGCAGAACCGCGACCACCTCGTCACGCTGCTCCAGGATCTGTTTCGCGGCCAACTCGTCCATGCGTCAGCCCCTTCTCTTCTCCCCCTGGGAACCGGGGATGGAGTAGGACGGGTGGCGGCTCGCCGTCAAGCGGGTTGCTCGGGGGGCGGTCGAGCCGCTACGAGGGCCGCATGGAGCGTCGAGCCGTCGTCACGGGAGCGGGGGGAGGTCTCGGCAGCGCGTTCTGTCGCGGTCTCACCGCACGCGGATGGGACGTCGTCGGCGTCGACGTGCAGGGCACGGCGCGCACGCTCGACGTGACGGATCCCGATGCGTGCCGCGTGCTCGCACGCGACGTGCAGCCGTCGCTGTGGATCAACAACGCCGGCGTGCTCGGCGCAGGCAGTGCCGCGGATCAGCCCGACGCCGAGATCGCTCGCGTCGTCAACGTGAACCTGCTCGGCGTGGTGTACGGCAGCCGCGCCGCGGTGGAGGTGATGCGGCCGCGCGGCGCGGGACAGATACTCAACGTCGGCTCGCTGGCGTCGTGGCTGCCGGTGCCCGGCGAAGCGGTCTACTGCGCGACGAAGCACGGCGTGCGCGCCTTCAGCCTGGCGCTGGCGGTGGAGCTGCACGGCAGCGGCATCGACATCTCGGTGCTCTGTCCGGACGGCATCGCCACGCCCATGCTGCGCGACAAACAGGATGACGCCGGGGCGGCCATGTCGTTCACCGGTCCCCGGCTGCTCGCGGCCGACGCCGTCGCGGCGCGCGGCATCGCCATGGTCGAGGGGCGCGAGCTGATCGCATCGTTCCCGGCTTTTCGGGGACTTACGGCGAAGCTCGTGGGCCTGTCCCCGCGTATCGGGCAAGCCATCCTGCGGCGGTTGGAAGTGCAGGGTCGTCGGACCCAGGCGAAGCTCCGCGCGCGAGGCGTGCGGGTCGGCGTCGACGCACCGCGCTGACGAGGTTCTGCTCGCAACCCACTGCCGCGCGCGCCATCATTCGCGGAGGAGGTGGATGATGGCGGAGACGACGGTGAGCGCGTTCCTCGACGAGAGCACCACGGTCACGGGCACGGTCGTGCTGGGTGGCCCGGCGCGGATCGAAGGACGGGTCGAGGGTGAGGTCACGGCCAAGGACACCCTGACCATCGGCAAGAGCGCGGTGGTGAATGCGCGCGTCACGGGAACCACCGTGACGGTGCACGGCACCGTGAAGGGTGACATCACGGCGACGACGCGGCTCGAGCTGTGCGCGCCCTGTCGGGTGCAGGGCAACATCAGCGCGCCGACGCTGGTCATCCACGAGGGGGCGGTGTTCGAGGGTGGCTGCACCATGGCCACCAGCAGCGCGAGCTCCTCGCGCGTCACGCCGATCACTGCGGCGGTGACGTCGGTCGCGAGCTGAGCGCGGGCGACAACCACGCCCACAGTCCGTCCTTGATGACGACGAGCGGTGGGCTCGGCAGGCGTTCCGCGCGTGCCGAGCCCGCCGTGTGCTCGTCGGCAAGCACGCCGACGTACAGCTCGCCGTCGGTGACGTAGCGGTCGCCGCCGCCGTTGCGGCCGTTCAGCGTCGGCCCGATGCCGGTGACGGCGTAGCGTCGTACCAGCTGGCCGGCGGCGTCAAGCGTGTCGATCAGGCGATCGCGTTCGTCGTCGATGTCGGGGGCGATCCGATGCGTCACCTGGCCGGTGCGGTGGCTCAGCTCGACGCCGACGTCGAAGGTCGCGGCGCCGACCCACACGCTGCGGCCGTCCTCCGTCTGCAACGCGGTCTTCCAGAATCGGACGTGGTTGCGCTGCCGCGCGCTGTGTCCGACGCAGCGCTCGAAGGCGAGGTCCTCTTTGCGTCCCCAGAGCAGCAGGACGCTGACGGGTGCCGTGGGGTCGGGGCGGTCGAGCACGACGCTCTCGGCGATGCCGAGGCTGGTGCGGACGGTGATCGGACGCGCGGCACTCCAGTCGCCGGCGGCGAGGGCACGCTCGATCTCGGCCTGGGTGCCGACGAGGGCGACGTTCAGCGGATCCCCCTGGAGTCCGCCGGTGGTGCGCGTGTACTTCGGGAACGCCTCCATGGGCGGCAGGTGCTCGTAGTGCCGCCAGAACATCGGCAGCACGAGATAGGCGAGCACGAGGTACGTGCCGAGGACGATCCCGAGCGCCCAGACGATGTGGGTCATGCGGTGCTCGGTTGCCGCCGGCGGATCGCGCGCCAGAGCGCGCGCGCGGCGACGACGATGACGAGGAGCAGCACCACGGTGATGCCGAGTGCGATCAGGGGATGCGTCAGCGTCACCCAGGCGAGCGTGAAGACGAGCGTGTCCTCGGAGAGGCTCAGCAGCCAGTTGCTGAAGGGCTCGGGGCTGGTGTTCGCGATGGCGCGGGTCCCGGCCTTCCCGAGGTGTGATCCCGCGGCGATGCTCCAGCCGAGCAGCGCGGCCATGCCCTGCATGCCGGGAGACGCCGGCCCCAGGGCGGCGACCGCGACGACGGCGCCGCCGATGGGGCGGATGATGGTGTGGACTGCGTCCCAGAGCGAGTCGACCCAGGGCACCTTGTCGGCGACGAACTCGACGGCGTAGAGCGCGATCGCGACGGCGATGACGGCGTCGTGATCGAAGATCGCCATCTCGGGCGGCAGCGCCACCCAGCCGAAGCGATGCGCGAGGCCGAGGAGGGCGATCGTGGCGTAGAGGTTGACGCCGGCGGCGAACGACAGGCCGAGCGTGCGGCCGAGGGTTTCGAGGGCGTCCACGCGCTATTCGTCGATCGGTGCTTCGCGGTAGTGGCCGGTGTCGATCATCGCCGCGACGTCCTCGGCGAGCGCGTCGAGGCACTTTTCGATCAGGTACTGGTCGCCGGCGAAGCCGAGCTCCGGTCCGCCGGACGCCGATCGTCGCTCGCGGAAGCTGGCGAGGGCGGCGCCGCCGGGACGGGTGACGGTGCCGTCGGCGGAGAGCGTCGCGCGACCGGCCCCGAATCCGAGCCAGAAGCGTTTGGCGCGGCTGCCGCCGTTGATGCGCAGGAGGCGTCCGCGGACGACCGTGGCGCTGGCGGCGGGGTCGGCGCCGACCTGCGCGGAACGGCCGCGCTTGCCGAGCTCGGCGGCGATCCGCGCAGCAAAGGTGGCACCGAGCGCGTCGGTGGGGCCGTCGTAGCTCACGACCGACGTCGGCGGCGCGAACGGGACGATGGTGATGGTGGCGTCGTTCGGGAGGGATGCGTTCGTGACCCCGGAGCGCTGGGACGTCGCGCCGCAGGCGACGAGCGCCAGGGCGATCGCGGCGAGGGGGAGGCGACGCATGCCGGCCCCATAGCACGAGACGGCCGGTTGTCGATCGACGGGGAGGGCTGCTAGAGGAGGCGCCTCGTGCTGCGCGCCCGTAGCTCAGTTGGATAGAGCGGCTGGCTTCGAACCAGTAGGTCGGGAGTTCGAATCTCTCCGGGCGCACTCGAATCGCACGACTCAGGAATGGGGCGCCGGTACGAGCAGGCGACCCGACGTCTGCCACGACACGACGTGACCAGACACCGGCGAGGTGGGACGTGCCGCAACCATGCGCCGCCGTCGCCGACGGGCCTCGCACGACCGTCACCATCGTCGCCGTGAAATGAATGGTGGACAGGGTTCCGTACCCGTCGTACTACCCCGCGATGCGCACGATCGTCGGTTTCGTCCTGTTGCTCGCGGGCTTCCCCACCACCGCCCTCGCCAAGCCCCCCGTCGACTGCGTTCCGCTCGCCTCCGTCCCCTCCGCCCCCACGGCACTCATCCCCGAAGCCGCCTGCACCGTCGCGACGCATCCCCTCACCGCGGCGCTCCTCCCGGACCTGAGCTTCGCGCCGCCGCTCTGCTACGTCACCACCTTCACCGGCAAGCTCACGATCGACGGCCGCAGCACCGCGGGCTACACGATCGTCGCCTACTCGGGCGTCTCGACCAACACGACCGGCGCGGCGCTGGCGGCGATCCCGCCGCTGATGGACGGGACGGGCGCGCCGCGTCCGCTGATCGCGTTCGCCGCCGCGACCATAATCGAGATACGGAGCGAAAGCAGGGGCACCCTCGTGGGCCAGCTCGTCAGTCGCGACACCGGCTGGGGCGAGCTCGATCTGACGACCGCGCTGCCGAAGTTCGCCACCGAGCGGCTCGTGGTGACGCATGCCACCGGTCGGCTCTTCGACGGGGCCCGCGGCGAGATCTTCTTCAGCGGCGATCAGTTCGGTGGTGGCGGCTTCGCGAGCGGCACCCTGTGCGGTCCCCGGCTGAAGCGACGGGTCGAGAAGACCTTCCCCTGACGCCGCCCATGACCAACCGCGACACCACCGCGCTGCGCGCCTACCACGGGCAGACGAAGCATTCGGTGGCGAGCGTGACGCAGAGCCGCCACGGCCTCGACTGGGACACCATGCCGCGGCCGTTCAAGATATACCCCGAGCTCGACGGCATCCCGCTGCCGCGCGACTTCGAGACGTCGACGCGACCGGCGCTCGCGGCGCTCGGCGATCCCGGGACGATCGACGGGCCCGGACCAGTGCTCGATCGCCGCGCGCTGGCCCGGCTGCTGTTCTTCACCGCCGGCATCGTCCGCACGAAGACCTATCCCGCCGGGGAGATGCACTTCCGCGCCGCGGCGTGCACCGGCGCGCTCTATCACCTCGACGTCTATGTCGTGTGCGGTGCGCTCGCCGATCTGCCGGCGGGCGTCTACCATTTCGGCCCGCACGACTTCGCGTTGCGCCGCCTGCGCGACGGCGACCATCGCGGCGCACTCGTCGCCGCCAGCGGCGGGAATGCGGCGATCGCGGACGCGCCCGTGACGCTCGTGCTGACGAGCACGTTCTGGCGCAACAGCTGGAAGTATCGCTCGCGTGCGTACCGCCACGCCTTCTGGGACGGCGGAACGCTGCTCGCGAACCTGCTCGCGGTCGCCGCTGCGAGTCGGCAGCCGGCGGCGGTCGTGCTGGGGTGGGTCGATGCCGACGTCGATGCGCTGATCGGTGTCGACGGCCGTCGCGAGGCGTCGATCGCTGTCGTGCCGCTCGGGCGCGGCATGCCCGCGGGAGTGGCGTCACCGGTCGTGACGCCGATCGCGCCCGAGACGCTTCCGTACTCGAGCGAGCAGATCGACTATCCCACCATCGAGGCCGCACACGTGGCGAGTGCGCTGGGATCCTCGCAGGAGGCGGCGGCGTGGCGCAGCGGACGCATTCCCGCGGCGACACCACCGGCGCCTGCCGCGCCGCTGCCGTCCGACGCGGTCCGCGAGCCGATCGAGACGGTGATCCTGCGACGGGGCTCGGCGCGACGCTTCCCGCGTGACCCGATCGCCGGCGAGCAGCTGGCGATGATCCTCGCCTGTGCGGTGGTGCCGATCCCGTCCGACTTCGACGAGGGCACGCCGCGGCTGGCCGACCTGTACGTCATCGTCAACGCCGTCGAGGGGATCGAGTCCGGCGCGTACGTCTACGACCCAGCGACGGGGCTCGCTCTTCTGCAGGCCGGCGACTTCCGGGGCACCGCCGGACACCTCGACCTGGGCCAGCCCCTCGCCGCCGACGCCGCGGTGAACTGCTACTGGCTCACCGATCTCGAGCCGGTCCTGGCTCGGTTCGGCAATCGCGGCTACCGCGCCGCGCAGCTCGAGGGCGCGATCGCAGGCGGCCGCACCTACCTCGCGGCCTACGCGCTGGGGCTCGCCGCCACCGGGCTCACGTTCTTCGACGACGACGTGACGGCGTTCTTCTCGCCGCACGCGACGGGGAAGAGCGTGATGTTCCTCACCGCCATCGGCCGGCGCGCGCGGCGTTCCTGATCTCAGCCCGGCTCGCAGGCGCGGCCATAGCGCCCGGCGCAGACGGACTGCAGGACAAGAATCGGATGCGGGGCATGCCAGGAAACTGACCCGCGGCGTCGCGACGGCGCGCAATTGCTGGGGCCCCGACTGGCACGGAACCTGCGAACCGCGGACGCCCTGAGGGAGCAGGGGATGGGCTGGGGTCGGATCGCGCGCCGCGCGAGCGTGGCGGGGCTGCTGGCGGCGTGCATCGCCGCATGCGGGACCTCGCCCGGATTCACCCGTCTGCAGCAGGCCAAGCCCAGGCCGGCCGGGAAGCCGACGATCTTCCTGCCGTCGAGCGTCTGCCAGACGTGCCATCCGAAGCACTTCGCCGAGTGGCGCACGTCGATGCACGCCTACGCGCAGCACAGCCCCGTCTTCATCGCGTTCAACGCCTACGTGCTCCAGGGCACGGGGGGCACGATCGGGACCTTCTGCGATCGCTGCCACTCGCCGATCGGCATCTCGTCGGGCGAGAGCCCGATCATGCCGAACACGGAGCGTCCGGCGGTGGCGATGGACAGCGTCAGCTGCATGGTCTGCCACTCGCAGCATGCGAACAACGCCGAGGCGTCGGGTCTGATCCCGGTGCCCGTGCCCGGCGACCCCGAGCCCGTCGTCTACGGTCCCTACTACGGCTCCGACGAGACGGGTGCGCCCGACGATCCCACGCAGCGCCTCATCAAGACGCCGCACGTGTCGCGGCATTCGCCGATGTTCACGTCGGCCCGGCTCTGCGGGTCGTGCCACGACGTCTTCACCCCCGACGGCTTCCGTATCGAGGAGGCGTTCAGCGAGTGGCGTAACGGCCCCTACGCGCGCCAGGGGCTCGTCTGCCAGAACTGCCACATGGGCCCCGAGCCCGGGAAGCCGTTCCTGCGCACGCAGTACGAGTGGGACTACATCGTCGACCCGTCGATCTTCCCGCAGGCGCCAAAGCGTCATCGCAGCAATCACAGCTTCACGGGTCCCGACTACTCGATGCTGAAGGGCTTCGGGCAGCAGGACCTCGCCCTCACCGACGCCGCGTTCGCGACCCACGAGCAGCAGCTCGAGGCGAACCGCGCCACGCTGCTGCGCAACGCCGCGACGATGGACGTCGAGCACGCGGCCAGCGTCGAGCCTGGTGGGTCGATCACGGTCCGCGTCGCCGTCACCAACTCGGGCGCCGGCCACAACCTGCCCACGGGATTCGCGTCCGAGCGCCAGCTCTGGCTCGAGGTGACGGCCACCGACGCCACCGGCAGGCGCATCTTCGTCTCGGGCGACGTCGACCAGTACGGCGACCTGCGCGACTTGGAGAGCATGGCGGTCCAGCAGGGGGCGGTTCCGCGCGACGCCGATCTGTTCAACCTGCAGGCCAATTTCGTCCTGACCAACTTCGCGGGTACGCAGTCGAACGGGATCAGCACGACGAACCGTCTGCTGGGCCCCGTGCCGTTCCTGGCGCCGGCCGCGGCGGCGACCTACCTGAAGGGCCTTCCGTTCGCCGGACGCATCTTCAAGCGCGGCATCCCACCGCTGGCGACGAAGCACGCGCGCTATCGCATGCGCGTGCCCGCCGACGTCGCCGGGCCGATCGCGCTCTCGGTGCGGCTCCGCTACCGCAATTTCCCCGCGCATCTGCTGCGCGACCTCGGCGTGCCGGAGCTGGTGGAGAAGCTTCGCATCATCGACGTGAAGACCTACGAGGCCACCGTTGCGCTGGCCCGTTAGCCTCGTCGTCGGCGTGCTGCTGGCGGCGGCACCGGCGCATGCGGTCACGTTGATCGGCTCGGACTTCCTGTCGCCGGTGCAGGTGTGGGACCCGAAGATCACGTTCCTCGGCGAGGCGCTGAACCCGCGACTCGACCTGGACGGTCGGCTCGAGCTGCAGTTCCTCAACGCGCGACAGAACGGCACGTTCGACACGCTCCTCATTCCGCAGGTCGATCTGCAGCTGAATCTGCAGCTGACGGCGACGCAGCGCGTGTGGAGCCTCTTCCGTCCGCTCGAGCACGGCGACCGCCGGCCCACGGTGTACCGCTTCGGCGATCACGACGGCTGGACGGGACGTTTCCAGGGCGAGCCCGAGGCGCTCTTCTACGAGGGCCAGCCGTTCAACTGGATCTCGCCCGACGATCGCTGGCCGCTCGACGTCACCGTCGCCGGCGGGCGCATCCCGTTCACGCTCCACAACGGGCTCTGGTTCGACAACTTCTTCGATGGCGTCTCGATCGCGAAGAACAACATCCAGCTCGGGTCGTTCTCCAATCTGAACGCCCTCTACTTCCTCACCCGCGGGCAGACCCAGCCGGGGGTGACGCTCGATGCGCGCGATCGGCTCGAGCAGGAGAAGAACCTGACCGGCGTCGACGTCAACGCCGACTGGGGCGAATACTTCGTCGAGGCGAGCTGGGCCATGAGCTACGACAACGGGACGGTGCGTGACGGTCGTCAGAACCTCGATCGCCAGTTCTGGGCGTTGTCGGTGACGCGAACGTTCAGCTCCGACGCCGGTGCCGCGCTGCGCGCCATGGGCAGCACCCCGAACGCCACCGCCGGGGCCGGCGAGCTGTTCGCGTTCGAATCGCAGATGGGCCTCTGGGGGACGCTGCTCTACGCCAACGTCTTCGGGGCGACGACCGACTGGATTCCACCGACGGTGCAGGGCTCGCCGCTCGACCGTGAGGGCATCCTGTTCACGTTCGATCGCCTGGCCGCGACGCCGCAGCTCGATCCGCGCGGGGCGGGGACCGTCGGCGGCACCGTCGGCGACGTGTTGAACCCGCGCGGCTGGTTCACCGTCACGCCCGAGTTCGGCTGGCTCGTCGACCACGACGACACCGGCAACGACCAGGTCGGAGCAGCGGTGCAGGTGCAGGTCGATCTGGCCAGTCTCCTCATTCCCGGCACCGGCCTCGCGCCCATGGTGCGTCGAGGACTCCTCTATGGCGCGCTGGCACGGGTGACGGGCATCGGTATCCGCAACGACGACCCGATCCGCGCCCGGGATCAGTACGAGTACGGGATCAACGTCGAGCTGATTTATGAGTTCTGAGCGATCCGCCGATAGTGGGTGTGGAGGAGAACGCCCATGCTGAGACTGCTGATCGTGCTTGGACTTCTGATTCCCGGCGCCGCCCTGGCGGCCGACGCCGGAGCCGGCGCCACCGTGGCTGCGGCCAAGTGCGCCGGGTGCCACGGCGCGGGCGGAGCAGGCGACGGCATCATGTTGCAGACGCTCAACGTCGCGACGCCGCCGGTGTCGTGGACCAGCAAGGCGCAGATGGCGCAGTTCACCGACGCCCAGCTCGCCAGCATGATCAAGGGTGGGGGCGCGTCGCAGGGCAAGGCGTCGCTCATGCCCGCGTTCGGCACCCAGCTCACCGACGACCAGGTCGCGAACGTCGTCGCGTACATCCGCTCGCTCGGCCAGTAGACGGCGCGATGGGCGCGGTGGCGACGACGCTGGGCGAGCCCGGCGTCCTCCACTTCATCCAGGGCGGGCAGGCCCTCGGGGAAGGGTGGGGCAGCTGGGTCGATTGGGGCATCGTCCTCTCGCTCGGCCTGAGCGTCGCGATCGTGGCGCTGATCGCCGTCTTGCGGCTGCGGTATCCGTACCGCATGGCCGAGACTGGCGCCGTCGTGGTGTCGGTGCTGGCGCTCGGGGTCTTCCCCGTGATGCTGCTGCCGTTCGCGAACTTCACCGCCGTCGAGTACGCGAAGCAGGTCACGTTCTGCGAGTCGTGCCACGGCCCGATGGACCCGTACGTGGCCGACATGACGGCGCCGCAGGGAAAGTCGCTGTCGGCGGTCCACTATCAGGATCACTTCACGCCGACGCAGCCCGGCACGGAGTGCTACTCGTGTCACGCCAACTACGGCGTGCACGGGACGTTCCTGGCGAAGCTCCAGGGCCTCAGCGACGCGTACCACTTCGTCACGGGAACCTGGAAGGCGCCGATCGCGCTGCGCGAGCCGTTTCCGAACGAGCAGTGCCTCAAGTGCCACGCCATGTCGCGCGAGTTCCTCGCCCAGCCGCTGCACCTCGACGGCAAGACCGGCGGCCTGTCGCCGGCCATCACCGGCGGGCAGGTGTCGTGCGGCATGTGCCATGCGTCGGGCCACATCGTGGGTGCGAGCTGATGCGCGGCGACTGGCCGCAGCGGCTCTTCACGACGGCGCAGGCTCTGGTCGGTGGGACGGCGCTGCTCGGCATCGCCGCCTGGACGACCCTGAACCCGACGCTCCTGCTGACGTTCCTCTTCGTGCAACCGGCGCTGCTGGTCGGCGTCGTGCTGTTCGTGGTGGCGAGCCTGTTCGGTCGCAAGGCGATGCTCGCGGAACACTTCCGGCCGGGTGCCGTCGTGCATCACGCCGGCTCGGGGAGCCGGTTCGTATACGTCGTCCAGTCGGGGCGTCTCGAAGCCGTGCGCATCGGCGCCGACGGGACGGAGGCGATCGTGCGGACCTTCGAGCCCGGACAGGTGTTCGGCGGCGACGCCTCGACACCGGACGGGGAGCTCCCACCGACAGTGCGCGCGGTGACCCCGGTCGCGTTGCTCCGCGTGTCGGCGGACGATCTGGCGACGCTCGTCGCCAGCGTGCCCGACCTGCGTGCGGGCATGGAACGCGTGCTGCACGACCGGCTGCGGGGCGCCGCGGCGGAGCCGTCCGCCCCGGTGGCGCCGGAAGCGGATCGGCACGGCCACGTCGCCGCGCGTCGGCGGCACTGACCCGGCGTGCTCAGGGAGCGGCGGCGGCGACCTCGTCCGCGCCCGACAGCATGAGGCCCTGGATGGCGCCGAAGGCGTCGGTCCAGGCCTGCTGGATGGCCGGCGTCCAGTGCGGGCCCGCGATCTCGGCGAGGGTGGCGATGAGGCTCTCGCCCACCCACGGATACATCTCCGCGGTGACGCCGTACTCGACGTGCTTGCGTCCCATCGCCCGCAGGGTCGACGCCAGCCACTCGGCGTCGTCGACGTGATCGACGACGGCGACGATGGCCTCCTGGAGCATCTGCTGCTGCGCTTCCGCCGTGTTGCGGCCGAACAGCGCGCGGGCCTGCGGATAGCGCTCGAACAGAATCTCGTAGAAGCGCGGGGTGATCTGCGGTTGACGCTCGACGACCAGCTCCAGGCTGGACCTCAACAGCTCGCCGTTCAGGGCCATGGATCCTCCTCTATTCGATATCGCCTAATGCGGTATGTGCGAGGCCAGTATTCGCAGACGATCCGCCGAATGACAAACACCGCGCCTGCCTTGTCGCCGACCGCCCCGGTCCCTACGATGGCCGGCGTGCAGCTGACGATCTATTCGGACTATGCCCTGCGCGCGTTGATGTACCTGGGCGCGCACGGCGGACGACCCGTGTCCGTCCCCGAGATCGCGTCGGCGTACCGGATCTCACCGCACCACGTCGCCAAGGTGGCGAAGGCGCTCGTGCGGGGCGGGTTCGCGCGCGCGCACCGGGGCCGCAACGGCGGCCTCGAGCTGGTGAAGGCGCCGCAGGAGCTCCGCATCGGGGCGATCGTGCGCTACACCGAGCCGACGTTCGACCTGCTTGAGTGCTTCGACCGGCCCACCAGCACGTGCCCGCTCACGGGAGCCTGTCGTCTCGAGCGGACGCTGCACGAGGCGCGCGCGGCGTTCTTCGAGGTGCTCGACGCCACGACGCTGGCCGATCTGCTGACCGGCACGCCCGGCTTGATGAGCCGGATCGGCGTTCGCACCGCGCGGCCTCGCGGCGCTTCCGCGACGCGTACGGCGCCGACGCGGAAGCGGTCGTCGTCGTAGCGCCGCGACGAAATCATCGTGGACGTGCCCGTCGGGCGTGGTACGTCGACGGCATGGGCGTGGGCCATCTCGTTGGGCTGTTCCTCCTGGTCGCCACGGTGGCGCACGCGAGCGACGTCCTCGTGCCGGGCCCCGTCCTCCTCGATCGTCCGACCGTCGTCACCCTCGGTGTGCGCCTCCTGATCGCCGGCGACGACGATCACGACGCGTCGGTCCAGCTCCGCTATCGCCCGAGCGGCGACCCCACGTGGCGCGCGGGGATGCCGCTCTTCCGCGTCCGTCCCGAGTCGGTCACCGGGCGCGTCGTGCCGGAGCAGTTCGCGGGTAGCCTCTTCGACCTCGCGCCCGGCACCACCTACGACGTCGAGCTGCGGGCGCTCGACGCGGACGGGCCGGTCGACGAGACCGTCGTCCTCACCGCGACGACGCGCGCGGTGCCGGGCGATCCGGCAGCGCCGACCGTCCGTCCGGTGGCCACCGCGGCGGCGCTGCGCGCCGCGCTGGCCACCGCCCAACCCGGTGACGTCATCACCCTGGCCGACGGCACGTATGCCGGGCCCTTCGAGATCGACGCCAGCGGCACGGCGGCGAACCCCATCGTCATTCGCGGCGGCGCCACCGTCGGCGTGACGCTCGACGGTGGCGGCTGCGACTGCAACCTGCTCGAGATCCGCGGCAGCTTCGTCCACCTCGAGCGGCTGACGCTGCGGAAGGCGCGCACGGCCGTTCGCTTCAAGCCCGCCGCCATCGAAGGCAACGTCGTGCGGCGCGTGCGCATCGACGACGTCCGCAACGGCATGCTCGCCGATCCCGACCAGCGCGACTTCTACCTCTGCGACAACGTCCTGCACGGCCGCCTGCGCTGGCCGCAGACGTATGGCGACGACGGCGGGTCGCACGCCAGCGACGACGGCATCAACGTCAAGGGCGACGGCCACGTCGTCTGCCACAACGTGCTCGGTGGCTTCGGCGACGCGCTCAAGGTGGAGCAGGACGGCGCCCGCGCCGACGACGTCTACGGCAACGAGGTGCTGTCGGCGTACGACAACGCCGTCGAGCTCGACGGCAGCGAGGGCAACACGCGCGCGTTCCGGAACCGGTTCACCAACAGCTTCGTGCCGCTGAGCTTCCAGCCCGTCTTCGGCGGCCCGGCGTACGCGTTCCGGAACGTCGTCGTGAGCGTCGCCGAGGATCACCTGAAGCTCTATGCGCGCGGCACCGACACGCCGAGCGGGGTGCTCGTCCTGCACAACACGTTCGTGGCCCCGCGGCACGCCCTCGAGATGGGCAGCCCGGCGGTGAGCCACCACGTCCGCATCGAGAACAACCTGTTCGTCGCGCCGTCGGCGGCCGGGCCGAGGGTGGCGCTCTGGCTCGGCGGCATCGACGACGTGCGGCTCGACAGGAACGGCTGGTATCCCGACGGCACCTTCGACTTCGGCCCGAGCGGGTCGTGGGGATCGCTGGCGGCGTTCGAGGCGGGATCGTCGCTCGCGACGGGTGGCCGCGTGCTGGACGGCCCGCCGTTCGCCAGCGGTCTCCTGCCGCCGGCGACGTATCGCACCGAGGTCCTCCCCGCGGACGCGACGCTCGCCATGTCGTCGAACGCCGTCGACGGGGCCACGGTGGTTCTCGGCGACGTATTCACCGGTGCGGCGCCCGATCTGGGCGCCCTCGAGCGCGGCTGTCCGCTTCCGATCTACGGGGTGCGTCCCGAGGGCATCGACGAGACCAACGCGCCGACGGGGTGTGGCGGCCCGGCCAACCCGTCGCAGCCCGCAGTCCCGATCGACGCAACCAAGCTGTCGCTGCGCGACGACAGCACCCCACCGGTGAACCCGTCGGCGCGGAAGCTGACGTTCAAGGCGACGACCACCCGCAGCCTGCTGTCGAATCGCATCCTGGTGCCGGCTGCCGGTGGGTCCGGCGACCCGACGCTCCACGGCGCGACGCTGCAGCTCTACAACGCGGCGGGCGGCAGTGAGCGCCTCACAGTGTCGGTCCCCGCGGCGGGATGGACGGCGAGCGGATCGGGGTATCGGTTCAAGGGCAGTGCCGCCGGCGTCGCGCTGACGATCACGATCCGGCGCGACAAGCTCTCGATCGCCGGCAAGGGCGCAGGTCTCGCCTACTCGCTGGCGTCGCCGCCGCAGGGGCGGGTCGCGGTGCGACTCGGCCTCGGTTCGGCACCGCCCTGGTGTGCCGAGGTGCCGGCGAAGGCGAGCGGTGTGCCGCCGTCGACCGCGAAGTTCGATCGTGTGGATCGGTTCGACGGCCGGCCGCTGACACCGGCGCCGCTCGTGTGTCCGGACATGCCGTAGATCGTGGCAGGAGACTCATCCGAGTCCGCGCAGGACCCGACGCAGTGCGCGCCCTGGGCCGGGGGAGGGGTGGATGTGGCATCGTGTCCAGCACGGCTCGGCACATCCATCGCGCGCGAGCTGTCGGTACAGCGCGCGCCGCGCGGGCGCGTTCCACACCTCGTCGATGCCGGCGTGGTGGATGTTGGTGCCGAGCGGGTAGCGGCAGATGCGACACGCGCCGTCCTCGCGGATGGTGAGGGTGTTGAAGATCATCGGCAGGCAGTGGTCGACGGCGTCCTGCTGCATCGATTGCGGCGCGAAGAGGAAGCGCGGGAAGGCGCGGTGGTACGCGTCGTCGTACGCCGGATGACGTGCGAAGAGCACGCGCAGCTGTGACTCGACCCAGGCGCGGTCGTCCGCGGTGAACGCGGCGGCGCTCGACGTCGCCAGCAGTCCCGGGCTGTCGTGCAGCGGTTGCAGCTCGACGGCGTCGGCGACCGCGGCAAACCGCTCGACGAACTCGACGAGGTGCTCGGCGTTCTCCTTCATGAGGACGCCGCAGACCGAGATGCGCGGGGCACGGTGGCCGCGTGCGGCCTTGAGCGCCTCGATGCCGCCGAGGATGCGCGCGAACGACCCGCGCACGCGACGGATGCCGTCGTGCAGTGCCGCCGTGTGGCCGTCGATGCTCACCTGGACGTGGTCGACGCCCTCGCCGACGAGCCAGTCGGTGTGGTCGGCGAGCAGGTGGCCGTTGGTGTTGATCGACACGGTCTTCCCGGCCCGTTTGAGGCGCGTCGCGATCGCCGGGAGCGCCTTCACCATGAACGGCTCGCCGCCGGAGAGCGCCACGAACTGCGTGCGGGCCGTGGCGATCTTGTCGGCGACGGCCAGCAGCGCCGCGCCGTCGATGGGACGCTCGTCCCGCCACGAGTCGCAGTGGACGCACGCGTAGAAGCAGCGTTGCGTCAGCACCCACAGCACCGCGGGCGGATGCGTCGGCAGCCCGAGCAGTCCGAGCGCGTTGCGGGCGCCGTGCGCGTAGAGCGACAGCTTCGTCGTGGCCGAGAGCTTCATGAGGCCGGGGCGGATCGTAGTCGAAAGGGGCGGCGTGATACCAGAAGATTTTCGGTGGACAGGCTTTCTCGCCGTGGCGTATCGTCCGGCCCGCCATCATGCGGATACTGATCGGCTACCCTCCGCTCGAGAGCCCGTGGGGACAGCCGACGCTCGGCCAGAACCGGCAGTTCCGGTGGTTCGGTACCCCGTCGTACGTCTACCCGATGGTGGTGGCGATGGCGGCGACGATGCTGTCGCGCCGCGGCCACGACGTGGTGTGGGCGGACGGCGTGGCCGAGGAGTGGACCTACGACGAGTACCGCCGCCTCGTCGCACGCGAGCAGCCCGACCTGCTGGTCATCGAGACGAAGACGCCGGTCGTGAAGCAGCACTGGCGCATCATCGCCGACCTGAAGGTCGTCGCTCCGACCACCCGGATCGTCCTGATGGGTGACCACGTCACCGCCTATCCCGCCGAGAGCATGCAGCGGTCGTCCGTAGACTACGTCCTCACCGGGGGGGAGTACGACGAAGGGCTGCTCAGCATCGCCGCACATGCCGAAGGCCGTGGGCCGCTCGCGCGCGGCATCTGGTATCGCGACGGCGACACCGTGCGCGACACGGGTGCGTTCGTCCTCGGCAAACGCAACTACGACGACCGTCCCTTCTTCGATCGCGATCTGACGAAGTGGCACCTCTACGGCGAGCACCTCTACTATCGTCCCAGCACGTACACGATGGTCGGGCGCGACTGCTGGCGGCCGAAGTGCACCTTCTGCAGCTGGACCACGTTGTGGCCCAACTTCGGGACGCGCTCGGCCGCGTCGCTCCTCGACGAGGTCGGCATGATCCTCGAGCGCTACGACGTGCGCGAGATCTTCGACGACACCGGCACCTTCCCGATCGGCGCGTTCCTGAGGCAGTTCTGCCACGGCATGATCGAGCGTGGCTACGCACGCGACGTGTACTTCTCCTGCAACATGCGGATCGACGCGCTCCGGCTGCCCGACTACCAGCTGATGGCGAAGGCCGGGTTCCGTCTCGTGAAGCTCGGCATCGAGTCGGCCAACCAGCGCACGCTCGACCGCATCGACAAGGGGACGTCGGTCGAGGCGCTGGTGCGGGGGTGCAAGGAGGCGAAGCAGGCCGGCCTCTCGCCGCACCTGACGACGATGGTCGGCTACCCGTGGGAGACGCGCGACGAGGCCCGTCGCACCCTCGATCTGGCGCAGTCGCTCTTCACCGACGGCTGGGCCGACACCATCCAGGCCACGGTCGTCATGCCGTATCCCGGCACGCCGCTCTTCGCCGAGGCCGAGCGGGAGGGGTGGCTCAAGTACGGCCACGACTGGGAGCAGTACGACATGATGCGCCCGGCCATGCATTCCCCCATCCCGGACGACGAGCTGATGGAGATGGCGAAGGAGCTGTACGGCTCGTTCCTGTCGCCGCGCTTCATCCTGCGGAAGATCCTCGCGGTCCGTGCCTGGGAGGACGTGCGCTACAACGCGAACGCGGCGAAGGTGGCGCTGAGCCACATGTGGGACTTCCGCCGTGGCGGCCGTAAGCTCGCCAGCCGGGCGTCCTGAGCCGTTCGTGCTATGAGGTCTCCCCGGGGGACCACGCCGCTGGCCGATCCGGATCGACGCGACTCGCTGCTGGGCATCGCCGCCCGCGACATCGAACGCCTGACGCAGGTGACAGCGACCCTCGTCCGGCACGGGTTCGGCGCGCTCGTCGGGCGGGGGGCGGAGTCGGACGGTGCCCCCGACGCGAGCAGCAGCCAGGCGATACGCTTCGCGCGGCTCCTCGCCGACCTCGGCCCGACGTTCATCAAGCTCGGCCAGGTGCTCTCCATCCGGCGCGACCTGCTGCCGGCCGACTACATCACGGCCCTCGAATCGCTGCAGGACAATGCCCCCGAGGTGCCCTTCACCGCCGTGCGCGAGGTGGTCGAGGTGGGCCTCGGCCAGTCGCTCGACGCCGTGTTCGCGAGCTTCGACGAGCGGCCGCTCGGCACCGCGTCGATCGCGCAGACCCATCGCGCCATCGCGCTGGACGGCACGCCGCTGGTGGTGAAGGTGCAGCGCCCGGGAATCGAGCGCGTCCTGCGCGGCGATCTCGACCTGCTCTACCTCGCGGCGCGCGCGCTCGAGACCGGCATCGACGAGATGCAGCTCGCGGCGGTGTCGGAGGTGATCGTCGAATTCGAGAAGGGCCTGCTGCGCGAGCTCGACTTCACCTCCGAGCTCGAGAACCTCGAGCTGGCGCGCCGCCTCCTCGATCCGGCACGCGACGTCGTCGTGCCGCGTCCGTATCGCGAGTACAGCTGCCGCACCGTGCTCGCCATGGAGTTCTTCCCGGGGCGCTCGCTGCGGAGCCTCGCGCCGAACAGCGAGGCGGCGAAGCACGCCGTCGAGGAGCTCGTGCAGGCGGCCGTGAAGCAGGTCTTCGTCGACGGCTTCTTCCACGGCGACCCGCATCCCGGAAACGTCCTGGTCGGCGCCGAGCGTCAGGTGTGCCTGATCGACTTCGGGCTCGCCGGCCACCTCGACCAGGCGCAGCGCGACGACCTGGTGACGCTGATCCTGGCCGTCATCCTCGGCGACGACGCGAGCATCGCGCGGGTCCTGCTGCGGATGGGGACGTCGACGCAGCGGGTGAGCCTGGCCGACCTGCGCGCGGAGGTGGCTCGCATCCGGACGACGTACCTCACCGCCACGTCGATCGAGGACGTCGACTCGAGCGGCTTCGCCGAGGCCTTCGGCGGCGCGGCGAACCGGTTCCGCATCAAGCTGGCGCCGGAGTACGCCATCCTCACGAAGGCCACGGCCACGCTCGAGGGCATCATCCGGACCTACCATCCCCACATCGACCTGGTGGCGATCGCGCGTCCCGTCGTCGAGCGGCTGGTGGCGGGACGCTGGGCACCGACGCGGCTCCTCGCCGACGCCATGACCGGGGCCACCGGCATGGGCAGCTTGCTGCGCGGGCTCCCGTCGCAGCTGGAGCAGCTCCTGCAGGACGTCGAGACGGGCAATCTCCAGGTGCGGGCGGTGTCGCCGGCACTCGACGAGCTGCCGATGCGGATCCATCAGCTGGCGAGCCGGCTCTCGCTGACGGGCTTCGCCGCCGCGCTGTCGATCTGCACCGCGCTGCTGGTGCCGCCGGAGCTGCGGCTCGACCTGCGCAGCGTGCTGTGCGTCCTGTGTCTCGTCCTCGCCGCGTCGGGATGGACGACGCTGCTGTGGTGGCATGTGCTCGGCCGCGGCCGTCCGGTGCGCGTGGCCGAGCTGATGAAGCTGCTGCGGCGGAGCTGAGCCCTACTGCCCGCGCGGCGTGAACGTGATCGGCAGGCGGTCCGGTCCGTTGATGCCGACCGGCGGCTTCCACGCCGCGTCCGCGCCGACCGTCGGACAGCCGATGCGGGTGGTGAGGGCGCTCAGCGCGTCCTGCAGCTCGGCGCGCGCCAGCGCGGCGCCCAGGCAGTGATGTGCGCCGTGGCCGAAGGCGATGTGCGGGTTGGTCTCGGCCTGCGCCGGATCGAGCCGGTCGGGATGCGGGTAGACGGCGGCGTCGTGGTCGGCGCTCCACAGCGACAGGAAGACCTGCTGCCCGGCCTCGATGCGATCGTTCCCGACGGTGATCGGCTCCGTGGCGGCGCGACCGACGCCGGTGACGGCGGAGCGATAGCGCATGACCTCCTCGATCATCGGTGCGGGCCCGACGGTGCCGTCGGCGACGGCGTCCCACAGGTCGGGTCGCTCCGACAGGACCGCGATCGTCCAGCCGAGCTGGGTCTTCGTGGTCTCGTGGCCTGCGAAGACCAGGCCGGCCAGGAAGCCGCGCACCTGGGCGTCGGTCCAGCCGTCCTCCTCGGCCGCCTTCGAGATGCGCGTGACGAGGTCGTCGCGCGGGTCGAGGCGGCGGGCGGCGGCGAGCTGTCCGGTGTAGTCGAGCAGCTGCACCAGGGCGTCGTTCACCGCGTCGATGTGCATGGCCACCATCGGGCTGAAGCCGAGGCCGATCGTGTTGGCCCAGCCACGGAAGCGGTCGCGATCCTCCGTGGGCACGCCGATCAGCTCGCACAGGCCGAGCGACGGGAACGGATCGGCGAACTCGCTCATAAACTCGCATGCGCCGCGCGCCGCGAAGCCGTCGATCAGCTCGTGGGCTGCGGAGCGGAGATAGGGCCGCAGGCGTTCGACGCTGCGCGGGGTGAAGGTGCGCGACATGAGCGCTCGCCAGCGTTGGTGCTCGGTGCCGTCGTGGTTGAGCGGCGAGATCGCCATCCACTCGAAGAAGGGCCCCTCGGAGACCCCGAAGGCGCGCAGGAACTCGGCGAAGTTCGCACGCAGCGCGCCGCTCGAGAGCAGCGTGCGGACGGCCTCGTGGCTCATGACGCCGACGCCCCCGCCGGCGTCGAGGTCGACCAGGCCCCCCGCCTCGCGCGCCTTCTTCAGCGCGGCAAAGGGGTCGGTCAGGACGTCGGCGATATCGAGTCGTGCGCGCGTCATCGGAAGCCCTCCCGACGGCGGGTATGACACGGCCCGGAGGGCGTCGGAAGGGCCGTCAGGAGACCGAGGGGGACGGCTCCTCGCGGTCGTTCTCGGTGGGCTCCACGGGCGCCGGGGCGGGCGTGACGGCGGCGATGGCGCCGCTGACGGCCTCGCGGACGGTATCGACGACCCGGGTCAGGACGGTGCGCACGGCCGGCTTTCGGGCGGCACGCTTCACCGTCTTCTTGGCCGGTGCCTTCTTCGCCACGGCCTTCCTCGCGGCCGGCTTCTTCGTGGCGACGACCTTCTTGCCGACGGCCCTCTTCTTCGCGGCAGGCTTCCGGACGACGGCCTTCTTCTTCGCGGCGGGCGTGCGCTTCGCGACCGCCTTCTTCCTGGGCGCGGCCTTCTTCCTGGGCGCGGCCTTCTTCCTCGGCGCGGCCTTCTTCCTCGGCGCGGCCTTCTTCTTCGGCGCGGCCTTCGTGGCCGCTGTGCGGCGGGCGGGTTTCGTGACCTTGCGCTTCGGCATGTCGTCTCCCCATCGCCCGCGGCCGGTGACTCGGCGCCCGGGGCTGTCGTCCCAACTACCCGTCTAGACGAAGCGACGGCGGTCGTCGAGCGAAACGACGCGTGACGCGTCGATTACGGGGCGTGCGGCGCCGATCGGACGCTCGCGGGGATCTGCGCGAGCAGTCGCTTGCGCACCGGTTCGGGGTCTGTGAGCGGCGTCACGCGGAGCGCGGCGACCTCGGCGGCGGTGAACGGCACGAACCCGGGCGGCACCGCCGCGGCGTCGAACCGCGTCAGCATCCAGTTCACCACCGCGGCGAGCTGGGCGTCGTCGAGCGGGGCCTGCGCGACGCCCGGCACCTGCACCAGATACTCGCGACCGCCCGGAACGTGCAGGAAGCCGGCGACGCTGTCGCGCAGCGCCGGCACGCTGCCGGGCGTCCCGCTGCCGTCGCGCCGGTGGCAGCCCTGGCACTCGAGGACGAAGTCCAGCTCGGGCCCGCTCGCCGCGGACGCCACCTGGACGGCCAGCAGGACGCCGAGCAGCGCGCCGCGCGCGGTCACGACTCCGACTTCGTCGCCACGCCGATCACCACCGCCACCGAGCAGTGGACGGCGCGGCTCTTGGTGCCGAAGCACCACAGCAGATCGTTGTTCTTCGACGTGTGGTAGACGGGCCGCTCGCCCTCGGTGCGCGTGCACTTGCAGCGCATGCACAGCGAGGCGCCGCAGCAGTCGTTGTAGGAGATGATGTAGTCGCGACCGTCGCCGGGATGCCGGCACGTGCCGATCCAGGTGACGGGCGACATCTCGGTGCCCGGAGGGCACGCGGCCTGCGTGCCGCCGCAGCACGAGCACAGGAAGCCGTCGATGGCGCAGTGGCGCCAGTACGAGCACTGCGTCGGGTCGCCGTTGGCGGTGGGGAGGCCGTCGTCGCTCGGCGGGGGCACGCGCGCGTCGTCGGTGGCGGCGCGCGCCACGGGCAGCAGGGGCAGCGTCATGCCGCCGACCATGACGGCGCCGGCGCGCGCCAGCAGGCTGCGACGGGACGTCCGTCGTGCGAGCTGTCGGGCACCACGCTCCATCCAGCGATCGATCCAGCGTCGTGCGTCGGTCACGTCAGGCCACCTCCGTGTGATTGCCCTCGCCGGTGGCCCAGTCCTGGATCGACGCCACGCCGCGCTCCTTCGCCTCGAAGAGGCTTTCGAGATGCTCGCGGGTGTTGACCAGGCCGCGAGCGCGTACGATGCCGCCGGCGTCGATCAGCGCGGCGTACGGGAGTCGGCCGACCTGCCACGTCATGCCGAGCATCGGGGACAGGACGTACGGGAACGCCTGCAGCCGTTCCGTCGCCACGAAGGCCTCGTGCTCGGGCCGCGGACCGTCGCTGGCGAGCACCACGTCGAGCCAGGCGGCCTCGCTGCGGGCAGCCGAGCGCAGCACCGGCAGCAGCGTCTTGCAGACCGGGCAGGTGGGCGAGAGGAAGAAGAGCAGGGTGCTGCGGCCGTCGGCCCGTGGCGCGCCCACGTCGTGCCGGCGGCCGGCGAGGTCGTCGAGCGGCACCACCGGTGCGGCCTGGCCGACGACGGGCCCGTTCCCCATGGTCAGCGCCCCCGCTGGCGCGACGCGCTCGTACAGGACGCCGATCTGCCGCGTGAGCGCGACGACGACGGCCGCGAGGACGACGACGGCGATCCACAGCATCACCGTGGAGACGACGAGGGCCTGCATCATGCGGCGGCCCTCCGCAGGCGGGCGGCCGTCGGTGCGAGCGCCAGCAGGTGATCGGCCGCCCCGTAGAGCGCGCTCAGCGCGAGGACGGCGGCGACGACGGTGACGCCGTCCATCCACACCAGCGGGCGGGCGTGCAGGGGGGCCATGCCGGCGAGCGCCGCGGCGGCGAGCAGGACGTTGCGGGCGACGAGGCCGGCCCCGATCGGACGGCGGGCGGCGGGGCCGGCGCAGCCGCAGTCGATGTCGCGTCCACGCACCAGGTTGACGCCGATGGCGGTCGCGTAGACGAGCAGCAGCACCGCCGCGGCGAGAACGCCGACGGCACCGAACGGAGGCACGCAGAGTGCTGCGGCGACGCCGAGCTCGACGCCGATGACCACCGGCGCCAGCGCCGCCGGGACCAGCCGATACGCCGCGAGCGTCGCCTGGAATGCCGTCCGATCGCGCAGCTTGTGGACGGCCGCCGTCGCCAGCAGCAATGCCAGCGCGATCCGGAGCGTCAGATGGAGCGTCGGGTCCATGTGCTCAGGGGGTGAACATCAAGGTGCCGGCGAGGCCGGGCTCGCTGATCTCGCGCAGCATCTCGCCGGTCATGGCGTCGTGGACGGTGATCGACGGCGGCATGGAGCTGCCGGCCAGCAGGACGGGATTCGTGTCCTGGGTCACGACGATGCGCTCGACGCCGGGATTCGGCAGCGTCTTCTCGAGCGCCCAGCGGCTCAGGCTTCCGCCCGTCGTGCTCGGATCGATCGCGCTCTGGAGTGCGATGAAGCTCACCAGCGGGTTCACCACGGAGATCTGCTGCACGCGACGGTGATTCGCGATGTCGTACACCCAGACCTCGGTGCCGGGGTCCTTGTGCGTGTCCGGACCGCCCTGATGCATCAGCACGTAGAGGCGACCCGAGGCGGTGTGGACGGCGAGATGCTGCAGGCCGCCGACGCGCCAGTTGCCCTGCCGGTCGGTGTCGTCGAGCAACGGCCAGGGCTCGCCGAAGGCGAGCTTCTCGCCCGAGACGTCGACCGGGTGGATCACGCCGGCGAACGACACGAAGAGCCACTCGTTGCCGCGGCGGACCGCCTTCTCGGTGATCGGATCCTCCATCGGCTTGAAGAAGGGTGTGGTGCGCTCGACCGTGGGCGCGCCGCCCGCCTCGTCGAGCGTGACGGTCAGCGCGGCGCCGTTGGCGCAGAGCATGAAGAAACGGCGCGGTCCGGCGGCGAACACGAGGCTGCAGCCCGGCGTCGGGACTTCGGCGGTGAAGGTCCGGTTCTTCACGTCGACGATCGACAGCGACGTCAGCGGCGTCAGGTTGAAGACGGCCATGAAGCGGCCGTCGTCGGAGAGCGCGCTGGCGGCGTTGCCCGGGAAGTACTCGGCTCGACGCGGCGGGATGCCGATCTCGGCGAGCGGTGCCAGGGTGCGCCCGTCGTACACCGTGACGACGTCGGTGCGCTCGCCGCGCACGCCACGCGAGTAGTAGCTCTCGGCGATGTAGATCTCCCGATGGTCCGGTGAGAAGACCGGGAAGATCACGAAGCCGACGCCGGCGGTGCCCGAGTTGATGGTGCCGAGCATGCGACCCGAGTCGCCGTCGAAGAGCGCCGTGCGCTTCAGCAGCGCGTCGCTCTGCCAGAACCAGTGGGGCGCCGGTGCCTCCGGCAGCGTCACCACCGCGCCCACCGTCTCGGGCTCGGGGTCGGCGCAGGCCGGACCGACGGTCAGCACCGCGGCGAGCGCGAGGGCGAGGGCTGCGAGTCCGGCACGTGGCACGCGGCGGCTATAGCACGCGCCGTGCGGGTGGGGACAAGCCGGATTGACCCCCTCGACGGGGGTGCCAAAACCCGGGACATGACGAATTCGACGAACCGGACGAGACTCCGCTGGCTCGTGGCCGTCAGCCTGTTCCTGGGCACGGCGGGGGGCATGGTGGCGACGCCTGCCATGGCCGATCAGCCGAAGATGGAGCAGGCCCTGGCCTCGCTGCGCGAGGCGCGCGCCTTTCTCAAGGAAGCCAACGCCAACAAGGGCGGCCACCGCGCCAAGGCGGTCGACTTCGTGGAAGCCGCCATCAAGGAAGTGGAGGCCGGCATCCAGTACGATCGCGAGCGCTGACGACCAGGTCCGTCCATTGCCAGCCGTGGGGCGCGGCGTGGGATAGTGGGGGGACGTGACCCTCGACCCGCGCCGCTGCTACCGCGCCATCCTGGCCCGCGACGTCCGCTTCGACGGGCGCTTCTTCACCGCGGTGCGGACCACCGGCATCTACTGCCGGCCGGTGTGCCCGGTGCGCCCGCCGAAGCTCGAGAACATGATCTTCGTGCCGTGCGCCGCGGCGGCGGAGGCGATGGGCTACCGGCCGTGCATGCGGTGTCGTCCGGAGACCGCGCCGGGCACCCCGGCGTGGATGGGCAGCTCGGCGGTGGTGGCCCGTGCGCTGCGGCTCATCGACGAGGACGCGCTCGACGGCGACGACGTCGAGGCGTTCGCGACGCGCCTCGGTATCGGTGGCCGCCAGCTGCGGCGCCTCTTCGCGCGTCACCTGGGCGCGTCGCCCGGCGAGGTGGCGCGGGTCCGGCGCGTGCACTTCGCGCGGGCACTGATCGACGAGACCGATCTGCCGATGACGCAGGTGGCGTCGTCGGCGGGCTTCCGCAGCATCCGGCAGTTCAACCACGCCGTTCGCGCGACGTTCCGCACGTCGCCCACGGTGCTGCGCCGCCGGCGCACGCGCGAGACGTCGGACGGCGCCCTGCTGATCCGTCTGCCGTATCGCCCGCCGTACGCATGGGACGACATGCTGTCCTTCCTCGCGGCGCGTGCCGTGCCCGGCGTCGAGTGCGTCACCGACGGCGTCTACGCCCGCGTCATCACGCTCGGCGACGATGCCGGCACCGTCGCGATCTCCCATCCCGGTCGCGGCAGCCGGCTCGAGATGCGGGTGACGATGCCGGCCACCGCCGGCCTGATCCGGATCGTCGAGCGCGCGCGTCGCCTGTTCGATCTCGCGGCCGACCCGCACGAGATCGCGCGGCATCTGCGGCGGAGTCCGCGACTGCGGGGATTGCTCGCGGCACGACCCGGGCTGCGCGTCCCCGGCGCGTGGGACCCGTTCGAGCTCGCCGTTCGCGCCATCCTCGGGCAGCAGGTGACGGTGCGCGGCGCGACCACGCTGACCGGCCGCCTGGTGACGGCGTTCGGTCGCCCGCTCGAGACGGGGAAGGCGGGGCTCACCCACGTCTTCCCTGCGCCGGCGACGCTCGCCGATGCCGACGTCGAGCGCATCGGCATTCCGGGCGCCCGTGCGGCCACCATCCGCGCGCTCTCCCGTGCCGTCGCCGACGGTGGGCTCGCGCTCGATGCCACCGAGGAGCTCGAGGCGACGGAGGCGCGGCTCACGGCCGTCCCCGGCATCGGCCCGTGGACGGCGAGCTACATCGCCATGCGCGCCTTCGGGGAGCCCGACGCGTTCCCGGCCGGTGATCTCGGCGTCCGTCGTGCGCTTGGCAACGGTGCCGGGCCACTCTCCGAGCGCGCCGTGCGCGAGCTCGCGGACGCCTGGCGTCCGTGGCGCGCCTACGCGCTCCTGCACCTCTGGAACGAGGAGACGCATCGATGACGACTGCGACCGACCGTGCCGCCACCTTCCGCGCGCTGCATCGACCCGGTGCACCCCTCGTCCTCGTCAATGCCTGGGACGCCGCCAGCGCGCGCGTCTTCGCCGCCGCGGGTGCCCCGGCCATCGCCACCAGCAGCGCCGCACTGGCGTGGTCGCTGGGCCATGCCGACGGCCAGCACCTGCCGCTGCCGCTCCTCGTCGAGACGGTGGCGCGGATCGTGCGCGTGGTCGACGTGCCGGTGAGCGTCGACCTGGAAGCGGGCTATGGCACGACGCCGGACGCCGTCTCCGCGGCCGTGCGGCAGGTCGCCGAGGCGGGCGGGATCGGTATCAACATCGAAGACGGCGGCGGCGATCCGGCCGTGCTGGCGGCCAAGATCGCCGCCATTCGCGCGCTCGACCTGCCGCTCTTCGTGAACGCGCGCTGCGACGTCTACCTGCGCGGCGTCGGGGCGCCCGAGGGGCGGCTCGCCGAGGCGGAGCGTCGCAGCCTGCTGTACGCCGAGGCGGGGGCCGACGGCATCTTCGTGCCCGCGTTGCTCGATCTCGACGCCATCGCGCACCTGGTGCGGGCGGTTCCGCGTCCGCTCAACGTCCTCGCCTGGGCGGGTGCACCGCCGGTGCCGGCGTTCGCAGGGGCGGGCGTGGCGCGGGTGAGCGTCGGGTGCGGACCGATGCAGGCCACGCTCGGGCTGGCTCGACGCATGGCGGAGGAGCTGCTCGGTGCTGGAACGTATGGCGGCATGCGCGACGGCTTGTCGGTCGGTGAGGTGAACGGACTCTTCGCCGTCACCCCTTGACGGCGGACCCGCTCCCGCGCGACGACGGGATATGCCCTACGCCGACGGCCGCACCTTCCACGATGCCGACTCGCACGTGATGGAGCTTCCTGGCTGGCTCGCGTCGTACGCCGATCCGGCGTACCGCGACCGCATCACCGACTTCTCGCTCGGTGGGACCGGCCTGCCGGACGTCGTCCAGCAGATGATCGCTCGTGGCCGGCGACGTGCTGGGGAGCCGGCGGAGCGTGCGGGGCACGAGCAGGCGCTGCTCACGCGGAAGAGCTGGGACGCCTACGGCGCCTTCCACGCCGACGACCGGCGTCGCGCGCTCGACCTGCTGGGCTACCACTCACAGCTCGTCTTCTCGACGTTCGCGCCCGGCCAGGCCGAGTTCGCCACGGACGTCGACGTCGGCTACGCGGCGTCGCGTGCGCTGACACGCGGCATGGTCGAGTTCTGCGCCGGCGACACGCGCCTGCTGCCGGTGACGTACGTGCCGGTCACCGTCCCGGAGCGGGCCATCGAGGAGACACGATTCGCGCTCGACGCCGGCGTGCGCGGCATCACGATCTCGCCGCTGCCGCCGCGGACCCATTCCATCACGCATCCGTCGCTGCACCCGATGTACGCCATGTGTGCCGAGCGCGGCGTGCCCATCCTGTTCCACGTCGAGAACGACGCTCCGCGCAAGATCGCGCGCGGCTTCCGCGAGAACGGCTGGGAGGGGCAGACCGACTTCCACGGCGGCGGCGAGAACTTCACCGGCCTGTTGTACATGGCGGTGAGCCACTGGGTGGAGGTGGCGCTGGCGGCCATGGTGTTCGACCAGGTGCTCGAGCGCTTCCCGGCGCTGAAGGTCGGCGTCATCGAGCTCGGGGCCGTCTGGGTGCCGGCCTGGCTCGAGCGCCTCGAGATCGTGATGGACACGTTCGGTCGTACCGAGAGCCGCATCCGCAACCTGTCGATGCGCCCGTCCGACTACGTGCACCGGCAGGTCCGCGTCACGCCGTATCCCACCGAGGACGTCGGGGCGCTGATCGCGCGCTGCGGCGCCGACCTGTTCATGTTCTCGTCCGACTACCCGCACGTCGAGGGTGGACGGAACCCGCTGAAGCGCTTCGAGGCGTCGATGGGCGGTCGCAGCCAGGCCGAACGCGCCGCGTTCTACGCCGGCAACTTCGCCGATCTGATGGGGCTCGCCTGACGGCGGCGGGCATCCGCGTCCGCAAGGTGCCGTTCGAGTTTCCCGACGGGCTGCGCGCGCACTGGAATCCGGCACGGCCCGAGTGGAGCCAGGTGGTCAACGCCAGCTCGCTCCTGATGCCGCATCTCGAGCCGTTCCTGATCGAGGCCATCCGCGAGGCGGGCCGCCAGATCACCGACCCGGCGCTCCGTGACGAGGTGCGCGGCTACATCGGCCAGGAGGCCCAGCACTGGCAGCAACACCGGCGCTTCAACGACCGGCTGCTGGCCGCGGGCTACGACGACCTGCGCGGCTACGAGGCGGTCCTCACCGCCGACTACGAGCGGCTGCGGGGGCGATCGCTCGCGTTCCGGCTGGCGTACGCGGCCGGCTTCGAGACCATGGCGCTCGCCATCGGGCACATGCTGGTGGCGCAGCGGCGCTGGTTCTTCCAGGACGCCGATCCCGCCGTCAGCTCGCTCGTCCTGTGGCACTTCGTCGAGGAGCTCGAGCACAAGCGCAGCGCCTTCGCCGTCTACCAGCACGTCGTCGGGTCGTACCCGTATCGCCTCTACGGCCTCGCCTGGGCGATGGGGCACACGCTGCGTCGGACGCGGCAGGCGTACGTGGCGCTGCTACGGGCCGACGGTCGCTGGGGGCAGTGGCGGACGCGGTGGGCGCTCAAGGTGCTCATGACGCGGATGTTCACCGCGCTCGCGCCGCGCCTGCTGGAGAGCCTGCTGCCCTGGCACGATCCCGGCCGCGTGCCCGATCCGCCGTGGATGCGGGAGTGGGTGGCGCTGTGGGACGAGGGGACGCCGGGGCTCGCACGTCTCGACACGCGACGCATGGACGCGTCGCCGGCCGCCATGGTGGGGACATGAACGAACGTCAGCGACAGGTGCTCATCGTGAACGGCGTGGGCCTGCTCATCGGCAGCCTGCTGGTGGGATGGGTGTTCTTCTTCTTCCTGCTGCACGAGGTCGTGCTGTGGCCGATCCCGGGCTCGATGCCGGTGGATCTCCCGGGCGACGAGCGCGGCTGGCGCATGGCGCACATGGAAGGGCTGACGCAGGGGTTGCTGCTGATCGCCGTCGGCGCGATCGGCGGGCGCCTGCGGCTCGGACCGCGTGGCGCCACCTGGCTCATGTGGTCGTCGCTCGTCACCGGCTGGCTGTTCTTCCTGCCGGCGGCGTTCGGACCGGTCGCGGGTGTGCGCGGGCTCGCCTTCGGCGGTGGGCCGTTCGGCGGCGGGCTCGCCAACGACCTCATGTACGTCGCCGGCTGGCCGCCGATGATCGCCGTCCACGTGATGATGCCGCTCCTGCTCATCGGCGCGCTCCGCGGTCTGCGCGCGACGCCCGCGTCGTCCTAGGCGCGCGACCCAAGACCATGTCTCGGGTCGGAGGCACCCGCGCGTGTGGCGACACGTCGCGTGCGACCACTCTGGTGCGGCCGGCGAAGCCGGCGC
>CAYOIZ010000026.1:0-85894 GCA_964404165.1 uncultured Binatia bacterium (SeqCode)
GGAATCGATGGCGACACCCGCCTTGCCGACGTCGCCGACGACGCGCGGGTGGTCGCTGTCGTAGCCGCGATGGGTGGCGAGGTCGAAGGCCACGGACAGCCCCATCTGCCCCGCCGCCAGGTTCGCCCGGTAGAAGGCGTTCGACTCCTCGGCGGTGGAGAACCCCGCGTACTGCCGGATGGTCCAGGGCTGCCCGGCGTACATGGTGGCGCGCGGCCCGCGGATGTACGGGAAGTCGCCCGGCAGGGAGTCCGCGAAGTCGAGGCCCGCGACGTCGGCCCGCGTCCACAGCGGCTTGACGTCGATGCCCTCGGGCGTGCGCCAGATCAGGCCGTCGGGGTCGGCTCCTTTGCGCTCCTTGCGGGCCAGGTCGAGCCAGCGGCCGAGATCAGCGGGGTCGGTGGGGTTGGCCATCGCGGCCTACCATCGGCGATTCGCGCGTCCCGTTCAACCAGTGCGCGGTCGGTGGACCATCCCGGGTTGCCCGAGTTGACAAAGCGTCTGCTGGGGACGGATGTGACCCTCGGGAGCAGCCCATGCGAACCGTCGTAGTCGGCGCCGGACCAGCGGGAGCGGCCCTGTCGCTTCTGCTCGCCCGTGCGGGGGCGAAGGTCGTGCTGGTCGAGCGCGAGACCGACTTTGCACGCGTCTTCCGCGGCGAAGGGCTGATGCCGCTGGGGCTCGCGATGCTGCATCAGATGGGGTTCCGCGAGCGATTGCGGGACATGCCCGGAGACACGCTCGACGCGTGGGACATCCATCTGAACCGCACCCCGGTGATGCACATCGACGAGCCCAGCGGCGACCTCGGCGATCTGGCCTTGCGCGTCGTCTCGCAGCCAGCGCTGCTCGCGTCCCTGATCGACGAGGCGAAGACGTTTCCCGCCTTCACCTTCCGCCCAGGCGTGACGGCGCGCGATCTGCGCACGGACGGCGATCGCGTGACCGGCGTCGTCCTCGCGACCTCGGCCGGCGAAGAGACGCTCGCCGCGGATCTCGTGATCGGCACCGACGGCCGCTCGTCCGTGCTCCGGAAGCGGGCCGGGCTCGCGCTGCACCTGCTGAACGAGTCCTACGACGTGCTCTGGTTCAAGCTGCCCCTCCCGGTGGCGCTCCAGTCGACGAATCCCATTCAGATCTTCGCCTCGGGAGCGGACGCGGCGCTCGCGTACCGTTCGTGGGACGGCCGCTGGCAGGTGGCCTGGCTGCTCCCGAAGGGCGGCTGGCGCGGCGCGCGCCAGCGCGACTGGCTGGCCGACTGCGCGGCACTCTTCCCCGCCCCGCTCGACGCGCATCTGCTCGCCCATCGCGATGCGATCGACGGTCCGTCCCTGCTCGACGTCATGGTCGGACGCTGCCCGCGCTGGTACGCCCCCGGGCTGCTCCTCCTCGGCGACGCGGCGCACCCGATGTCGCCGATCCGCGCGCAGGGCATCAACATGGCGTTGCGTGACGCCGTGGTCGCCGCGAACCATCTGGTCCCGGCGATCCGCTCCGGCAGCGACCTCGACGCCGTGCTGCCGGCGATCCAGCGCGAGCGCGAGCCCGAGATCGCGACGGCGCAGACCCTGCAGTACCGTGAAGCGCGCGGCCAGCGGTGGGCTCGCGAGCGGCCCTGGCTGATGAAGCCCCTCCTCGCCCTGGTGCCGCACCTGATGGCCTCCGCCGTGATCCGGCGTGGCATCCAGCGCGCCTGGCTGCGGCAGCAGCGCCCGCTGCGGATGGGCGTGGCCGATGTGCGTCTCCGCGTCTAGGGCGACGTGGGGCCCGGCTCGATGTCCGGGTTAGTGTAGTCCTCGGCTGGCGGCGGCCAGGTTGCCCATCGACCCAACAGGTTATGCGGACCCGTTTGCCTACTCGCCGTGCTACTTGCCTGCCGCGCACCGGCCACCAGGGGGGGACTGGTGTGTTTTTCGCCGGGCCAGCCGAAGACTACGCTGGGTTATGAAAGCAAGTGTGATGCCGGATCCCGCTCCCCGCCGTTGCGCGGTTTCCGGACGGGTCGCCTCCGCATCGCTCGTTCGAGAGGCACGGCCTGCTCGCCGGGATGGCAACGACCCATCGATCATCGGCCATTCGTCCCTTTCGGCCGGACGACCGGCGTAGCCGCGACCACGGTATCGGAGCGGAAGGTCAGCACGTGGTCGCTGTCGACCCGCATCCGCCAGCGCCTCCGATCGGCGCCACGCACCGGACGGATCTTGCCACGCACGACCAGAATGACTTCGACGGTCTGCCCCGACTCCGCGGCCTCTGCCAGCCGCGCGTTCACCGCCGAGATGTCCGAGGTCTTCCCGTGCATGCCCATGGCGATCCCCCGGGACGCGCTCAACGCGCGCCCGGAGACCTCCACCAGATCAGGCAGCTCGAGACCGTCGCGCCGAGCAGGACCGGCACGGGAGGGGCTCCCATCGCCATCAGGATCGCCACCGAGGTCATCATCGCGGCCATCATCATTCTCATGTGCGCTCCTTCGTTCGTTCCGAAAACGCAGCGTGCTCGAGGGAGCTTCGGTCCCTCGAGCACGCTCCCACTCGCCGTCAGACCGGCGAACGCACCACTCGCAGGAATGTCGTCACATCATGCGTGCGCGGGCTTCGTCGCGTAGCTCGAGGCACGCGATCCACCAGAGGGCGGCAGCGAGACGGTCTCGCCCCCCATCGGGGAGTGCATGACGAAGTCCGGGTAGGCGGTCATGCCGTGCTCGCCGACGTCGAGACCTTCGATCTCTTCCTCGGCCGTGACACGGAGACCCATGATGGCCTTGATGGCACCGAACGATACCAGCGAGATCACCAGGGTGTACCCACCGACGGTGCCGATGCCGATGAGCTGCGTGATCACCGGGCCGAAGCCACCGCCGGCGAAGAGGCCGGCCGGCGGACCCGCGACCGGGGCAATGGACGGGTCGGCGAAGAGGCCGACGCAGATGGTGCCGAAGACGCCGTTCAGGAGATGCACCGAGAGCGCGCCGACCGGATCGTCGAGGCCCATGCGATCGAAGGCGAGGACGCCGACGACGACCAGGACACCGGCGATGAGACCGATGATGAGCGAGCTCGGAATGCTGACCCACGCGCACGGCGCCGTGATGGCGACCAGGCCGGCGAGGCAGCCGTTCAGGATCATGGAAAGGTCCGGCTTGCCGAGCAGCAGCGTCGCGGTGAGCAGCGCGCTGATCGACGCCGCCGCCGCGGCAGTGTTCGTGGTCACGGCGATCCAGCCGATGCCCAGCGGGTCGGCGGCCATCGTGCTGCCCGGGTTGAACCCGAACCATCCGAGCCAAAGGACGAAGACGCCGATCGTCGCCGTCGACATGTTGTGTCCCGGCATCGGCTGCGGCTTGCCGTCCTTGAACTTCCCGATGCGCGGCCCGAGCACGATTATGCCCGCCAGCGCCGCCCAGCCACCGACCGAGTGCACCACGGTGGAGCCGGCGAAGTCCCAGAAGCCGAGGCCGGCGAGCCAGCCGCCGCCCCAGATCCAGTGACCCGTGACCGGATAGATAAGCCCGACCATCACGAACGAGAAGACCACGAACGACATGAACTTGATGCGCTCGGCCACCGCGCCCGACACGATCGTGGCGGCGGTCCCGGCGAACACCAGCTGGAAGAAGAACTTCGTCGACAGCGGCACCGTGGCCCAGGCGATGGCGGCGTAGACGCCGCTGTAGGCGTCACCGCTGGCTGGGCTGTTGTCGGCGCCGTTCAGGAAGAACAGGCCGCTGGTGCCGACGAACGGGTTGCCGTCGCCGAACATCAGGCCCCAGCCGATGATGAGGAACGCCAGCGACGAGATGCCGAAGACGATGAAGTTCTTCGCGAGGATGTTGACGCAGTTCTTGGCGCGGCAGAGACCGCTCTCCACCATCGCGAAGCCGAGGTTCATGAAGAAGACAAGCATGCCCGCGATGAGGGTCCAGACGGTGTCCATCATCACCTTCGGCGTTCCGAGCAGTTCCTTCACCTGCTCCGCGGTCGCCGGGACCGCTGCCGCTGCTTCCTCGGCCCAGGCGGTCCCGCTGCCGAGCGCCGTGACGGCGATGGCTGCGAGACCGACGGCCGGCACCCAACGTGCCATACGTGCCTCCATTCGTGTCTCCTTGTGTCCCGGCTGTCCGGGGGTTGGTTGGGACGAGCTCTTCACCTTCAGACAGCCGCTGCCCCGCGCTCGCCAGTGCGGATGCGGATGACCTCTTCGACGGGGGTGATGAAGATCTTCCCGTCACCGATACGGCCCGTACGCGCACCCTCGACGATCGCCTCGACGGTTTCGGCGATGCGGTCATCGGGAACGAGGACGGACACCTGAACCTTGGGAAGAAAGTCGACGACGTACTCCGCGCCGCGATAGAGCTCGGTGTGACCCTTCTGGCGCCCGAAGCCCTTCACCTCGCTGACGGTGACGCCGCGTACACCCACGGCCTCCAGGCGCTGCTTCACTTCGTCGAGCTTGAACGGCTTGATGATCGCATCGATCCGCTTCATGCGAACCTCCTGGAAGCAAATCGCCGGCCAGCGTGGTGACCACGCCGATCGGCGAACTTTCAGGCGAATCGCGGAGCGGTGCCTACGCCGTGGGCAGGCGCGTGCCCAGGGTGCGGCGGGAAGAAGCAGCGCCGGGGGACGGGCTGCGTGCCGTCAGTGCAGGGCGCGCTGATCGACGGGCGCGTCGGCGGGCACGACGGCGTCGAGCGCCCCGGGCAGGGTCACCCGGAACTCGCTGCCGACGCCGAGCGCGCTGCGCAGGCTCAGCTGGCCACGCAGGAGACGCACGGCGCGCTGCACGAGGGCGAGGCCCATGCCGAGCCCGCCGTAGCGTCGCGTGTCCGAGCCGTCGACCTGCGCGAACGCCTCGAAGACGTCCCGCTGCCGCTCGGGCGGAATGCCGACGCCGGTGTCGCGCACGACGAGGACGGCATCCGACGGGTCGGGTCCTGGCTGGACCTCGACGGTGACGGTTCCCGCCGACGTGAACTTGAAGGCATTGCTCAGGAGGTGGAACAGCACCCGGCGCAGCAGCGCCGCGTCGACCCGCGCCATGGCGGCGGCGGGCGCGATGACGATCTCGAGCGCGACGTCGGACGGATCGGGCCGCTCGCAGAGCGCGCACAGGACGTCCTCGACCACCTCGCGGACCGTCAGGAGGTCGGGCCGCACCAGCACGCTGTCGCTCTCGACCTGGACGAAGAAGAGGATGTCGTCGATCAGCAGGCTCAGGTTGCGCGTGCTGCCGAGCGCACGGTCGAGGAGACGGCTCTGCTCGTCGCTGAGCGAGCCCACCACACCTTCCCGCAGCAGCGAGGCGTAGCCGAGGATGGCGTTGAGCGGCGTGCGCAGCTCGTGGGACACCGTGCCGAGGAACTCCGTCTTGACGCGATTCGAGCGCAGGAGCTCCTGGGTGAGCGCCCCGATGCTCTCCTCGCGCGCCCGCAGGCTCTGTTCGTGGGCGCTCAGCACCCGACGCGTGGCCCCGAGCTCCTGCGACAGCCGATCGCACAGGCGGCCGCTGGCGTCGCGCGCCCGGGCCACCGTGATCACCTGCCCGACGATGTCGGCGAGGAGTCCCAGGGCCGGCGCCCGGCCGAAGACCTGCGCGGGAGCAACGAGGGTATGGAGGACGAGCGCGCCCCCCATCTCGTCGCTGACGCGGAACGGCAGGACCAGGAAGCCCTCGCCGGCGAGGTCGGCGATCGGCATCGCCGTGAAGCCGCCGTCGGCATCGCGCCGGAAGCAGGTGGGCTCGCGCTGCGGCCCGACCAGCCGCGCCAGCGCCAGCCAGCCGGCCTCCGTGACCGAGGTGCCGGGACCACCGAGCCGATCCGACTGGGTCGCCAGTCCCCCGAGCCAGAGCGCCCCCTGATCACCGTCCCGCAGCGTCACCGCGCAGGCCTCGACCCCGAGCTCGCGCACCAGCACCTGCGCCACCTCGTGCCCACAGGCGCGCACGCCGTGGCCCCGGGCCAGGACCTCGAGCAGGCTGCGCGCGCTCGAGAGGTAGACGACGGCGTCGTCGCGTTGCGACTCCAGCTCGGCCAGCGCGAGGCGCGTCCGCTCGTCGATCATGGAGACCTTCATTCGAGGGGCATCGCGCCGAGGGTGCCGGCGTCGCGGAGCTCGCCGACCATCCGCAGCCACGCCTCCACCGTGAGCCCCTGCTCGGCGAGGGGCTCGAGGTAGGGCTCCATCTCGGGACGGGCGGTGCCGGCGGCGACGTCGGTCCAGGCCACCAGACGATTCGTCACCGCCAGGACGTGGGGCAGTCCGGCACGGGGCTGCGCCTCGTGATGCTGCCGCACGGCCTCCACGATGATGGGCGGCAGCGCCCACGCCTCGAGCAGCCAGCCGCCGACCTCGGCGTGATCCACGCCGAACGTCGCGCGCTCGAGCTGCTCGATCGGCTCCGACTCGGCGGCCCCGCCGACCGTGTCCCAGTACATGTCGCGGAAGCGCACGGCGATGACGAGCCGACCGACGTCGTGCAACAGGCCCGCGGTGAAGGCCTCGTCGGGATCACAGGCGCGCAGGCGACCGGCCAGCGCCTTCGCGCAGACCGCGACGGTGACCGCATGCGCCCACAGCTCCTCGAGCCGCTTGCGGGTGACGTCGCCGGCGAGCGCTTCCCACACCTTCACGCCGAGGGCGAGGTTCCGCACGGTCGAGAAGCCGAGCAGCAGGATGGCCCGCGGCACGGTCGACACCCGGCGCGACTGGCCGAAGAAGGCGCTGTTGGCGAGCCGCAGGAGCTTCGCCGTCAGCGACTGGTCGCGTTCGATCAGCTCCACCAGGCGCCGGGCGCCGGCGGTGTCGCTGTCGATGAGCGCGACGATGCCGGCGAGCACCGGCGGGATCGTCGGGAGGTTCTTCCGCGCGATCACCTCGGCGCGGAACTGCTGCAGACTGTCCTGGTCCATCATGCCCTCGACCCCATCCCCTGGCAGCAGTATCGAACCCTTGCGGCGAAAACTTGAGACAGGGCCTACGGCATCTGCCCATTCGCTGGGTCCCTGCCCGTAGGATAGGCAGTGCCGAGCCCGCCAAACGAGCGTGCCCAGAAGAAACCCGCGGATTCCGGGCCCTCTCGCGCGCGACCGCGCGGGCATGCACATTGCTCACATGCAATCGGGGGTGACGGTGTCTCCGCTATTATCCGGGTACGATCCGGGCCGGTACTACGACGAGATGTTCGAAGCGGCCGGTGTGCCGCGGGCGCATTACGAGAAGGTGTTCAGTCGCTTCTCGGAGCTCACCGCAGCCGACCTCGACGAACGTTGCCGTCTGGCCGACCTCTCCTTCCTCCTCCAGGGGATCACCTTCGCCGTCTACAGCGACGGCCGCGGCACCGAGCGCCTCTTTCCGTTCGACCTCGTGCCCCGCATCATCCCGCGGCCCGAGTGGGACCGCGTCGAGCGCGGCCTCGCCCAGCGCGTCGTGGCGCTGAACCTCTTCCTGCAGGACGTCTACGGCCCGCAGCGCATCCTGCGCGACGGCAAGATCCCGCGCTCGCTGGTGCTCTCGTGCGGCCAGTTCCGGCGCGAGGTGGTCGGCGTCGAGGTGCCCAAAGGCATCCACGTCCACATCGCCGGCATCGACCTGGTGCGCGACTCGGCGAGCGGCGACTACGTCGTCCTCGAAGACAACGCCCGCACGCCGAGCGGCGTGTCGTACGTGCTCGAGAACCGCCTCATCATGATCCGCACCTTCCCCATCGTGTTCCAGCAGTACGAGGTGATGCCGGTCGACCACTACCCCACCGAGCTGCTGCAGATCCTGCGCAGCGTGTCGCCACGCGGCGGCGACCGGCCGAACATCGTCCTGCTGACGCCCGGCATCTACAACAGCGCCTACTTCGAGCACAGCTTCCTGGCGCAGCAGATGGGCATCGAGCTGGTCGAGGGACGCGACCTCGTGGTCGATTCGGACATCGTCTACATGAAGACGATCCGTGGGCTGCGGCGCGTCGACGTCATCTATCGGCGCATCGACGACGAGTTCCTCGACCCCATGGCCTTCCGGCCCGACTCGCTGCTGGGGGTGCCGGGGCTGATCAGCGCCTACCGCGCCCGCAACGTGGCGCTGGTCAACGCCGTCGGCAACGGCGTCGCCGACGACAAGGCGGTGTACGCCTACGTCCCCACCTTCATCCGCTACTACCTCGGCGAAGAACCCATCCTCCGCAACGTCGAGACCTATCTGTGCTCGAAGCCCGACCAGCTCTCGTACGTGCTCGAGCACCTCGAGGAGCTGGTGGTGAAGCCGGTGGGCGAATCGGGCGGCTACGGGCTGCTCATGGGGCCTACGTCCGACAAGGCCACCATCGACGCCTTCCGCGCCCGCCTGAAGGCCGACCCGCGCAACTACATCGCCCAGCCCGTGATCGGCCTGTCCCGCGTCCCCTGCTACGACGCCGCACGCGGCACGCTCGTCGGGCGTCACGTCGACCTTCGACCGTACTGCCTCTACGACGGCGACAAGGTCACCATCGTCCCGGGCGGCCTGACCCGCGTCGCGCTGCGCGAGGGCTCCATGGTCGTCAACTCGTCGCAGGGCGGCGGCAGCAAGGACACCTGGGTCCTGCGGGGCGATCGCTGATGCTCTCGCGCATCGCAGACTCGCTCTACTGGATCGCGCGCTACATGGAGCGCGCCGAGGACACGGCACGCATCCTCGACGTCAACTACTACATGATGCTCGAGGGCTCGACGCAGCCCTACCGGCTGCGCTGGGAGCCGCTCGTCATCATCACCGGCGAGCACGAGCGCTTCTTCGCGCACTACGCCGAGGCCGATCCGCGCGCGGTGTTCGAGTTCCTCGGCTTCAGCGAGCTCAACCCCGACTCCATCGTCCAGTGCGTCGCCAAGGCGCGCGAGAACGCGCGCACCATCCGCGACCGCATCTCCCGCGAGATGTGGGAGGAGATCAACAGCCTCTACCTCGAGGTGAGCCGCTTCGACGTCGACGAGCTGCTCTCCGCCGGGCCGCACGACTTCTGCAATCTCATCAAGTCCGGCAGCCACCGCTTCCAGGGCGTCAGCCACGCCACCTTCCCGCGCGACGAGGGCTGGTTCTTCCTGCACGGCGGCCAGGCCCTCGAGCGCGCCGAGATGACGGCGCGCATCGTCGACGTCCAGTACCACACGCTGGTCGAGGGCATGCCGGCGCTCGGCGAACCCGACAACCATCAGTGGATGGCGGTGCTCAAGTCGGTGGCGGCGTACGAGTTCTACCGTCGCACCTACAACACGCGCATCCAGCCCGAGCGCGTCGCCGAGCTGCTCGTCCTGCATCCGCAGCACCCGCGCTCGGTGCGCTTCAGCGTCGCCATCCTGCAGCAGGCGCTGCGCGCCATCAGCGGCACCGGGCCGGAGAGCTACGCCAACGAGGCGGAGCGGCTCACCGGGCGCCTGCACGACACGCTCAAGTACGATCGCATCGAGGACATCTTCGCGCGCGGGCTGCACCCCTTCCTGGAGGAGGTGCAGAAGACCTGTCGCCTCATCGGCCAGGAGATGGCCCGCACCTACTTCTACTACGAGGTCCGCACATGAACCGTTTCCGTCTGATCCATCTCACCGAGTTCCAGTACGACGGGCCCGTATCGGAGAGCTACAACGAGGTGCATCTCCAGCCCACCGACGACGAGTGGCAGAACTGCGTCGCCTTCCGGCTGCGCACCCAGCCGCAGACGGCGGCGTCGGCGTCGCGCGACTACTTCGGCAACTGGGTGCACCGCTTCAACATCATGCCGAAGCACCGCCGCCTGCGCGTCGAGGCCGAGTCGGTGGTGATGGTGCAGCAGGTGCCCGTCGCCACCAGCAGCGGTCCACTCCTCGCCGACCTCGACGACCTGCGCTCGTCGCTGATGGACGATCACTACGACTTCATGACGCCGTCGGTGTACGCGCCGACACCGCCGGCGCTCGCGCCGCTCGTCCTGCTGGCCGAGCAGCAGAGCGACGGCTCGGCGGTGGGCTTCGCGCATGCGGCGGCCGCGCTGGTGCACCAGCGCTTCCAGTACACGAAGGGCTCGACGCACGTGCACTCGTCGGTCGCCGACGTGCTCGAGGCCGGCACCGGTGTCTGCCAGGACTTCGCGCACATCCTGATCGCGATGGCGCGCCACCGCGGCCTCCCCGCCCGCTACGTCTCGGGCTACCTGGTGCCGCCGCGTGACACCAACGGCAACGGGTCCTCGGTCGAGGAGGTCATCGGCGGGCAGGCGTCGCACGCGTGGGCCGAGCTGTTCGTCCCGAGCGTCGGCTGGCTCGGGCTCGATCCCACCCTCGGGCAGCCCGTCGACCTCCAACACATCCGCATCGCCTACGGACGCGACTACGGCGACGTCGCCCCCGTGCGCGGCGTCTACAAGGGCTATGCGGGGCAGCGGCTGTCGGTCGACGTCCGGGTACGACCCGCGATCGACGATGCCGGCTGCGAGCTGCTGCGCGAGAGCTCCGCGGCCACGTCCGAACCGCCGCCCGAGGAGCTGCCGCAGCAGCAGCAACAGCAGCAGCAGTAATCTTCTCGCGCTACCTTTTTTCTTGACCACCCCCGGCGCCCGCTGTATGCGGGCGCAGATTCGCACCCAACTCCGGGGGGAGGTTGCCCATGCGCGCGCCCATCATCGTCGTGGTCCTGGCGGCCGGACTGGTCGCCGGCACCAGCCTGGCGGGCGTCCCGCCGCCCCGGTGCCCGAACGGACGCTTCGTCGTCCAGGGCAGCCCGCTCCTCGGGTTCGGTGCCGCCGGCAGCGACGCCGTCGTCGTCGGTGACACCCAGGTCAGCACCGCCACCGGCTGTGCCCTCGAGACGGCGCGCCGTCTCAAGGGCACGCGCAAGGGCACCAAGATCGTCGTCACCTGGAAGCTCGGCTGCGGCATCTGGTCGGGTCCGATCAAGCTCACGGCGCTGATCGAGAACGCCCAGTGCCGCACCATGACCGGCACCTTCAAGTACAAGGGCACCGACGGCCGCCGGGTGACGCGCGGCTTCACCGCCGTCCGCGAAGCCGACGGCACCTGCCAGGACGGCGGCATCGACACCTTCGCGTTGATCCAGAGCCGGATCTTCTACGCCCGCGGCTGCAACGTCAGCACGTGCCACGGGCCGTTCGCGCAGGCCGATCTCGACCTGTCACAGGAGTCGGCCTACCTCGAGCTGATCGGGATCGCCGCGAACAACCCGACGGCGAACGCGGCCGGCAAGCTCCGCGTCGCGCCGGGCGACTCGCTCGCGAGCTTCCTGTCGCAGAAGCTGCACGGCACGCAGGCCGCGGGCGAGGGATCGCGCATGCCGCTGATCGGCCCGCAGCTCCCTGCCGACGAGCTCGCGCTGGTGGACGCCTGGATCGACGCCGGCGCACCGCAGACCGGGCGCGTCGCGGGCGCCCCGTGCCTGCCACCGAACGAGTACGTGCCGACGGCCGCGCCGCCGATCCCGCCGGGGGGCCACCAGATACTGCTCGAGGGACCGTGGCTGCAGCCCGGTCAGGAGCAGGAAGGCTGCCTGTGGATGAAGGTCCCGAACGGCACCGACTTCACCGCCGGCAAGTGGGAGTTCGCGCTCAATCCGGGCACGCACCACTTCGCGATCTTCCCGTGGACGAAGACGGGGACCCCCGTGACCGGCGTCTGGAACGGCAACGACGTCGGCTGCATCTCGGGCGCCGACTTCGGCAACACGCTCTCGGGTTCGCCGCAGGCGCCCTACTTCGTGGCCACCTACCCCGCCGGCATCGGTCGCGTCATCGAGGCCGACTCGTACATCGGCCTCAACGCGCACTACCGGAACTACTGGCAGGTCCCGATCCAGATCAAGGTGTGGATCAACATCCACCCCTTCGCGGGCACGCCCGCGCACTTCGGCCAGACCGTCGTCGACTACACCGACATGTTCACCATCAACGTGCCGCCGAATACGCAGAAGATCCAGCCCGGCCGATGGCTCAACGACTCCGGCCAGGTGCGCCACCTCTACTCGGTGACGGGCCACATGCATCAGCGCGGCATCCGTTTCACCGCGAAGACGTCCGACGGCACCGTCATCTACGAGAACTTCGACTTCGCGCACCCGATCTTCCGGGAATTCGTGCCGCCGATCGTGCTCAATCCGGGCGACTGGATCGACTACGAGTGCCTGCACGACAACGGCGTCACCAAACCGGTCCGCAAAGACGGCTTCGGGAACCCCACCACGCTCCGCTTCGGGGTCACCACCGAGGACGAGATGTGCACCCTCAACGGCGAGTTCTACACGAATTGACCGTGAAATCGCCCGTTTCGGCTTGAGCCGTGCGACGGGCCCCGGCATAGTCGGCGCCGGGGCCCTCGTCCGGGGCTCCATGACGTCTCGTCTAGAGGGAGCCCTCGTCCGCATGGCCCGCGCGCCGCTCGACACTCCGGAGCAGCTCTTCCACTTCGGCGGGGATACCGCGCCCGCCGCCGTGGTGGTGCCGCCGCAGCCCCTCGACCAGCGCACGACGCATCCGCAGGGCGGTGCCCGCCCGGGCGAGAAGGTCCTCATCACCGGCATCGCCGGTGGCCAGGGCCGCCTGATCGCGCGACGTCTCGCCGGCACCTTCGCGCTCACCGGCGTCGACCGCACGCCGTGGGAGGGCCACCCGCCCGGGCTGAGCGTGCACGTGCTCGATCTGCGCAAGCGGAAGATGGAGGACATCTTCCGCACCGAGCGTCCCGACGCCGTCGTGCACCACGCGTTCATCCGTCACTTCCGCGCCGAGCCGCGCGTGCGCCACGAGGTCAACGTCCTCGGCACGAAGATGCTGCTCGAGTACTGCGCGCAGTACGGCGTGAAGCGCGTCGTCGTGCTGTCGAGCAGCTACGTCTACGGCGCGCTCCCCGACACCCCGAACTACGTCGACGAGGAGTATCCGCTCAACGTCAGCCGCACCTATCCCGAGGTGCGCGATCTCGTCGAAGCCGACACGCTCTGCAGCACGTTCCTCTGGCGCCATCCGGAGATCGCGACGACGATCCTGCGGCCCGTCAACACGCTCGGCTACTACGTGTCGAGCGCCATCGGGCGCTATCTGCGGCAGAGCTACGTGCCGACGATGCTCGGCTTCAACCCGATGATGCAGTTCATCCACGAGGAGGACGTCGCCGAGGCGGTGGCGCTGGCGCTCCAGTCCGGCACGCACGGCATCTACAACGTCGTCGGCCCGGGTGCGGTGCCGCTCAAGCTGGCGGTGCGCGAGACCGGCGGCACGGCGATCCCCTTCCCCGAGATCGTCGCGCGTACGATCTTCGGCGGCCTCTTCGAGCTCGGCCTCTACCACACGCCCGTCGGCGCCATCGATTTCCTCAAATACCCGCTGACGCTCGACGGCCGCCGCTTCGCCGCCGCCACCGGCTTCAAGCCGCTCTTCTCCCTCGAGGACATCTTCGCCAGTGTCCGCCGCTGAGTCGTTGCTGCAGGACGTCCTCGGCGCGTACCGGGGCACGACGGCGTCGGTCGAAGAGGGCTGGTTCGAGCTCCAGCGCGACATCCGCGACCGCCTGGCCCGCATCCCGACGCGCCTGAACTCGTACGGCTACGACCCGTACGGCTTCCATCCCGCCACGCTCGAGACCGCGCTCATGGTGACGGGTCTGATGTACCGGTACTGGTTCCGCGCCGAGGTGCACGGCATCGAGAACGTCCCCGCGGGCCGCACGTTGCTGATTTCGAACCACGCCGGCCAGATCGCCATCGACGCCGCGATGATCGGCACCGCGATGATGCTCGACGCCGAGCCGCCACGCATCATCCGCGGCATGGGCGAGTACTGGCTGCCGACCGTGCCGTGGGTGAACATCATGATGGTGCGCACCGGGTCGGTCGTCGGCACGCGCAAGAACTGCCTCGACCTCCTCGAGCGCGGCGAGCTCGTCATCGCCTTCCCCGAGGGCGTGCGCGGCATGAACAAGCTCATCTGGGAGCGCTACCAGCTGCAGGAGTTCGGCATGGGCTTCATGCGGCTCGCCCTCGAGAGCCGCACGCCGATCGTGCCGATCGCGGTGGTGGGGTCGGAGGAACAGGCACCGGCGATCGCGAACCTGCGCGGTCTCGGCCGTCTGCTCGGCATGCCCGCCTTCCCCATCACGCTGACGTTCCCGTGGCTCGGGCTGCTCGGCATGCTGCCGCTGCCGACGAAGTACCACATCTATTTCGGCGAGCCGATGGAGTTCACCGGCAATCCGAACGACGACGACGACGTCATCGCCGAGAAGGTCGAGCAGGTGAAGGCCCGCATCGCCACCATGCTCGCCGACGGGCTCGCGACCCGCCGCTCGGTGTTCTGGTAATGCGCCTCGACACCCGGGTCCGTCCGACCGACCCCGAGTTCCGCGAGAACGCCGCGCACATGGAGACGCTCGTGGCCGAGCTGCGCGCCGCGCGCGCCGCGGCGGCGCTGGGCGGTCCGACGGAATCGCGCGAGCGCCACACCGCCCGCGGCAAGCTGCTGGCGCGCGAGCGCGTCGAGCGCCTCCTCGATCCGGGCACCGCGTTCCTCGAGCTGTCTCCGCTCGCCGCACACGGCTGCTACGACGGCGACGCGCCCGGCGCCGGCATGGTGACGGGCATCGGCACCGTCGCCGGCCGACAGGCCGTCATCGTCGCCAACGACGCCACCGTGAAGGGCGGCACCTACTACCCGCTGACGGTGAAGAAGCACCTCCGCGCGCAGGAAGTGGCGCTCGAGAACCGGCTCGCGTGCATCTACCTCGTCGACTCGGGTGGCGCGTTCCTGCCCATGCAGGCCGACGTCTTCCCCGACCGCGAGCACTTCGGCCGCATCTTCTACAACCAGGCGCAGATGTCGTCGCGCGGCATCCCGCAGGTGGCCGTCGTGCTGGGCTCGTGTACCGCGGGCGGCGCCTACGTGCCGGCGATGTGCGACGAGGCCGTCATCGTGCGCAACCAGGGCACCATCTTCCTGGCCGGGCCGCCGCTCGTGAAGGCCGCCACGGGCGAGGACGTCACCGCCGAGGAGCTCGGCGGCGGCGACACGCACACGCGCATCTCGGGCGTGGCCGACCACCTCGCCGCCGACGACACCGACGCGCTGCGGATCGCGCGCGAGATCATGGGCGCCATCCCGAAGCCGCCGCCCCCGGCGCTCGCGCGCGAGACACCCGAGGCACCCGCCTTCGATCCGAAGGAGATCTACGGCATCGTTGCGCGCGACCCGCGCAAGATGACCGACGCCCGCGAGCTGATCGCGCGCCTCGTCGACGGCAGCCGCTTCCACGAGTTCAAGGCGCTCTACGGGCCGACGCTGGTGACGGGTTTCGCGCACATCCACGGCTACCCCATAGCCATCCTGGCGAACCAGGGCGTGCTGTTCAGCGAGTCGGCGCTCAAGGCGACCCACTTCATCGAGCTCGCCTGCGCGCGCGGCGTGCCGCTCGTCTTCCTGCAGAACATCACCGGCTTCATCGTCGGCAAACGCTACGAGCAGGGCGGCATCGCGAAGGACGGCGCCAAGATGGTGAACGCGGTGGCGAACGCCGCGGTGCCGAAGTTCACGGTGCTGATCGGCGCCTCGCACGGCGCCGGAAACTACGGCATGTGCGGCCGCGCCTACTCGCCGCGGCTCATGTTCTCGTGGCCCAACAACCGCATCTCGGTGATGGGCGGCGAGCAGGCGGCGCAGGTGCTGCTGACGGTGAAGCGCCAGCAGCTCGAGGCGCGCGGGCAGTCGCTGTCGGCGGCCGAGGAGGAGGCGCTCACCGCGCCCATCCGCGCCAAGTACGAGACCGAGGGCAACCCGTACTACGCCACCGCACGCCTCTGGGACGACGGCATCCTCGACCCGCTCGAGACGCGCGACGCGTTGGGGCTCGGGTTGGCGGCGGCGCTGAACGCGCCGGTCCCCGCGACGACCTACGGCGTCTTCCGGATGTGACGGCCGCGGCTGCGGCGGCTCACTTGAGCGCCTTCAGCAGCGTCCGCATGTCGGCGAGGATCGGCTCGCCGAGCCCGCGCAGCCGCGCCGCCGTCTCCTCGCCGATCTGCCGGCCACCGACCAGCGACCGCACGCGGTAGTTGAACTGCACCATCTTCCGGCTGAACTTGTGCAGCAGGTTCCGCACCTTGCGGCTCGTGCCGCTGGCGTAGAAGAGCTGCTCCGAGGCGATCTTCCGCTCGCGCGCCTTCAGCGCCAGCTTCAGCAGCGCCGTCTTCGTCTTGCCGAGGTCGTTCGACGCCTCGACGATCGCGATCAGCTCGTCGAGCCGGCAGTCGATCGACTCGTAGGTCGGCGTCGGCGGCCCGTCGCACGTCCCCACCGGCAGCGTCGTCGGCACCGACACGCTGGTGGACGTCGTCGTCACGCTCGAGGTGGTGGCGGTGGTCGTCGTCACCGTCGTCGTGACGCTGGTGCTGGTCGTGGTCGTCACCGTGGTCGTCGTGGACGTGGTGCTCGTCGTCGACGACGTGGTGCTGGTCGTCGGCGGCAACAGCGTCGTCGTCGTGGTCGGGGGCACCGTGGTGCTCGTCGTCGGCGGGACGAGCGTCGTCGTGGTCTCGAACGGGGGCACGGTCGGGCTCACCGGGAACCGGAACACCGTGGTCGACGTCGTCGAGCTGGTCGTCGTGGTGGTCGGGATGACGCCGTCCGTGCCTTCGCACGCGCCGATCTCGCAGCGGACGGTGCCGTTGCCGTCGTCGTCGCCGCGCGGCTGGCCGCGGGAGTCGGTCGCCAGCGGGTTGCCGTCGAAGTCCTTGCAGCCGCCCGCGTCGCCGGCATCGACGGCCGGGCTGTCCGGCGCCAGGGCGCAGAGGTTCTCCGCCGGCACGTCATGGACGTCCACGCAGTTGCCGACGTTCACGACCGGACACGTGAGGTCGACCGGCGCGATACGCGGGTCGAGCGGCGGACCGGTCTCCGGACCGTACTTGTCACCGGGCGCCGGCCCGGGATCGTTGCTCGGCGTGAACAACGAGCAGCCGCGGGGCGTGCCGACCAGGTTGTTCCCGAGCGTGGTGGTGGCGCCGGCACAATCGGGCGCCTGTCCGCCGTCGACGTTGCCGGCGACGATCGTGTCGCGCAGCCGGTGACTCCCCACGCTGATGCCGCCGCTGACGCGGCCGAGGATGCTGCGGAGCCCGCCGCCGATGCGGCCCGCGGCGTTCTGGCTCACGGTCACGTTGGCGAGGTCCACGACCGAGCGGTCGCCGTACAGGCCGCCGCCGTCGAGCGCGGCGGCATTGCCCATGAAGATCGAGTTCGTGATCCGCCCCTCCGTGCCGACCAGCGACAGGGCGCCGCCCGACCCGAAGTAGGTGACGTTGCCGGCGAACGTCGACCGCTCGATCTCGAGGTCGCGTCCGTCGAGGTCCAGCATGCCGGCCGAGATCGCACCACCGGAGTTGAAGGATTGGTTGCAGACGAAGGTGGAGTCGACGATCCGTCGCAGGCCCTTGTTGTAGCTCGTGCGGATCGCCCCGCCCTCCGACGCGGTGTTGGCGGTGAACGTGCTGTCGGTGATCAGCAGCGGGCCGCCGGCCTCGATGGCGCCACCGCTGCTCTCCGCCTGGTTGGCGATGAACCGCGAGCGCCGGACCTCGACCGACGGATCGTCCGGCGTGTACAGCGCGCCGCTGCCGAACGGCATGAGATTCGATTCGAACGTCGAGTCGTCCACCAGGAGGCTCGGATGGAATCGCCCCCCGCTCTGGGCGATGCGGTGGTTCACTCCGGCACCGACCTGGCTCTGATTGCAGGTGAAGGTCGATCGCACGATGCGGCTGGCGCCCGTGGAGGTCACCAGGACGGCGCCACCGTCGGTGCCGGCCTGATTCCCCGACGCCACCACGTCCTCGAGGTCGATCGTCCCGTACCAGACGTAGAGCGCGGCGACATTCGTGTAGTTGTCGAGCAGCGACACGCGTCGCAGCAGCGCAACGCCGTTCTCCACTGCGAGCGCACCATACGAGGACCCGCCGGGACGGACGTCACGGACGACCGCGTCGCGCAGCTCGAGCCGGCCGCTGTGCACGCGCGCCGACTGCCCCCTGAGCCCGGTCGGTCCGCCACCTCGCAGCGTCAGTCGTTCGAATGCCAGGCGGCCGGAGAAGGCGAAGAAGAGGCGGAAGAACTGACCGTTGGGCTGGGCGAGCTGGAAGATCGTCGCGTCGCTGCCCTGCCCGACGATGGTCAGGTCGCCGAGCACCGTCGGGAACGCGCTCGCCCCCTCTTCGGGATCGTCGTACGGACCCGCCGTGAGCGTGAACGTCGCAGCCGGCAGGTGCGCGACCGCCGGCGCCATGTGCTGATTCGCCTCCTCGATGGCGGCCGCGACCGTGCACGTCCCGGTCGACGTCGCACAGCGCCCGTCGCCGAGCATCGCATCACGCGCGGTTCCCGTGTCGTTCACGACGAAGTGCAGCGTCCCGGGCGGCGGCAGCGCCGGCGTGCCGTCGTCCTCGAACGCGCCGATGTCGCAGCGTCCACCCTGCGGGCGCACCACGCCGCGCTGATCCGTGGCTTCGCACGCCGTGCCGCCGCTGCCGGGCACCGCCGGATTCGCCGCGTTCCGCGCCGGGCTGCCCGGGAGCACGGCGTGTATCGGCGTCCGTCCGCCCTGCCGCACGAGGGGCCCGAGCAGCGCCTTCTGCCCTCTGATGTTCCCCGTGGTGACGCCGGTGACGTCGCACTCGGGACGCTCGATGAGGTTGTACCCCTCGGACGTGAAGTTCCTGGTGAAGAAGAAGCAATCCGGGTTGCGGCCGGCGGGCTCGTCCTCGGCGAGGATGCTGTTGCGCAGCCGCACCACGCCGTTCCCGCTGGTGGCGATGCCGCTGGCGCCGGCCGCGCCGGCGTTGACGCTGTTGCCGTAGAACGTCGAGCCGACGATCAGCACGTTGCCGTTTCCGAGGACGCCCGGGCCGACATTCTCGCTGAACGTGCAGCCGGTCACCGTGCTGTTCGTGTTCTCGCTGTGGACGATGGCCCCATGGGTCACTCCCGCGGTGTTGCCGCGGTTGCGCCAGAACGTCGACCGCTCGACCGACAGCGTGGCGCCGGCCCCGGACGTCACGATCGTCGAGCCCACGTTGTGGTGCAGGAACACGTCACGGAGCGTCGCCGTCGCGAAGTTGCTGATGCCTGCGGAGCCGAAGCTCCCGGGCTCGCGATTGAAGACGACCTCACCGCGCACCATGGTGAGGGTCGCACCCCCGAGGTTGGCGATACCCGCGGCGCCGTCGCCCGTGCTGCGGTTGTCGCGCACCGAGACGTCGACGAGCGTGAGCGTGCCCTTGTTGAGCACCGCACCCGTGTTCTCGAGTCCTTGGCCGACCGACTTCGCGTTCGTGAGCGTCAGATCGCGGAGCGTGACTTTGACACCAGGCTGCACGGTGAAGATGCGCGTCGTGCCGCCGCCGTCGACGAACGTGGTCGAGGCGCCGGCGCCCGTGACGACGAGATCGCCCGACACGGTGAGGCCCGGGGTGATCGTGATCGCCTGCGGCACCAGATACCGGCCGGCCGGCACACGGATCAGGTCCGCGCCCGCGAGCGCGTTCGCCTCCTCGACGGCGGCGCGGAGCGTGCACACGCCGTTGCCGGCGGCCGTCTCGCAGACGGCGTTCCCCGGCGTCGCGTCCGCGTCACCGAGCTGCGAGTTGACGATCAGCGTGTGCACCCCGGTCGCGACGCACACGCAGGCGCCCACGCTGCCGGGCGCCCCACAGGCGCTGCCGGCGGGACACGCACCGAGCCCGCCGTCGCACGCCTCGCCGTCGTCGAGCGTGCCGTTCCCGCACAGCGGCAGGGTCGTGCTGGTCGTGGTCGTCGTCGTGACGATGGTCGACGTCGACGTGGTCGTGGTCGACGCCGGTGGTGTCGTGGTGGTGGTCGTCGACGGCGGCGGGCTATCGGCGGCGTAGAAGTGGATGGCGTGCGGCTCGAGCAGCCCGCCCGCGTTCTTCGGGACGAACGTGTCGAGGAACGCGCCGGTGAACCCGTGGTAGCGGAGCACCGCGCCGCTGCCGCTGCTGGCGACGTAGAGGTGCCCGTCGGGACCGAACACGATGCCGTCGGGCTTCGACATGCCGCCGTTGGTGGCGGGATTCGACCCGACGAACACCCCGCGCGGCGCGCCCGTCGTGCCGTCGAAGGCGCGGATCTCGTTCCCGATGAAATCGGCGACGTAGAGGTCGCCCTCGGGCCCGACGGCGAGGGCGGTCCCGCGCTTGAAGAACCCGTCGAGCACGAACTTCGCGTCGAGCTGTCCCGGCCCGGGCCGTGGGGCCCCGGTGGCCGTGTCGTACCGCAGCACCTCGCCGCGGTCGCCCTGCGCCGTCGTCCGGTAGCGGGCGACGTACACCATCGTCGGCGTCACGAGGAACGTCGCGAGGTTGTCGGCGCCGCAACAGGTCGGGAACTGCACGAAGGTGCTCACGAGCTGGCCGGTTTCCGGGTGCACGCGGATGATGTTGTTCTGCGACGTGTTGCTCATCACCCAGAGCATCCCGTCGGGACCGAGCTGCGCGGCCGTCGAGGAGTTGAAGTTGCCCGGCACCGGAATCACCGCCGACAGGGGATTGCGCTTCGCCCCCTTGTTCGCGCCGGTGGTGGCATCCCATCGCCGGAGCGCCAGATCGGACGCGCCGTAGACGTCGTTGCTGGCACCACCGCTCAGGGTACTCATGACGCCGACCCTCGACCCGGGTCGCCGCCACGGCACGAACACGGCGCTGCCGGCGCCGGCGACCGTGCCGCGCGGAGCGCCGGTCATGCCGTCGTAGCGCATCACCGTCTGGCCGAGATTCGGGTCCACGCCGCCGGTCGACACCGAGTTGTTCACGTACAGGAACAGCGACTTCCCGTCCGGCAGCGTCGTGGTCGTCGTCGGCACCGGGATGCGCGTCGTGGTCGTCGTGCTGGTGGTGACGGTGGTGGTGCCCGTCGAGCCGTCGCACGCGTCGCCGATGCCGTCGCCGTCGACGTCCTTCTGATCGGGATTGAAGACGAGACGGCAGTTGTCGAGCGGCGTCGGCTGCTGCGACGAGCGCAGCAGCTGCACCACGATGCCCTGGCCGACGTTGGTCGCGTTGTAGGTCGAGCCGTCGTCCGAGACGAAGATCACGCGGCCGAGCGTCTCGGCCCCGACCGGCAGGACGGCGGTCACGTTGCCGGCGTTGGTGGCGATGGTGATCGACTCGGTGCCGGCCAGCGTGAAGCAGTCGCAGTCGTTGGTGTCGACCTGCACCGCGAGCCATCCCGGCGCCATGGCGTCGACCGGGTCGAGCGCCGGTCCGGGGAGGAACGTGCGGTTCTTCAGGTCGAAGAAACCGAGCGGGACGATGCGCAGGTCGCCGGGAAGGCGCTTGGCGACGCCCACGAAGGCGTTCGACGCCGCGAGCGGGGGCAACGACGTGTCCACGATACCGCTCGCGCTCGTGAGCACGAACGGGTGGTTCGACGACACCGGTGGTGCGACGTCGAGGACGAAGTCGTTGTCGTCGTCGGGATCACAGACGTCGCCGAGCCCGTCGCCGTCGGTGTTCGTCACGTCGGCAGAGGCGAACGCGACGCAGTTGTCGCAGGCGTCGCCGAGGCCGTCGCCGTCGCCGTCGAGGCCCGCGGGGTCGGGCACGAACGGGCAGACGTCGGCGCCGTCGCCGACGCCGTCGTCGTCGTCGTCCGGATCGCACGGGTCGCCGAGGCCGTCGCCGTCGTGATCGGTCTGCACCGGCGAGGCCACGGTCGGACAGGTGTCGACACCGTCCGGCACGCCGTCGTTGTCGACGTCGACGAGCGGGATCTGTTCGCGGTCGGTCGGACTGCTGCCCCAGTCGACCTCCGTACCGTCGTCGTAGCCGTCGCCGTCGGTGTCGGGGTTGAGCGGGTCGGTCACGACGATGCTGTACACTTCGTCGCCGTCGCGACGCCCGTCACGGTCGGTGTCATCGATCGTCGGGATCGTGCCGACGCTCACCTCGGCGCCGTCACCGATGCCGTCGTCGTCGCTGTCCCCGTCGTCCGGGTCGGTGCCGAGGCGGTACTCCTGCAGCGCCGACAGGCCGTCGGTGTCGGTGTCGGCGGTGGCATCGCCCGCGGCGTTGGGATTCATGCCGTGGTCGGTCTCCCAGTCGTTCGGGATGCCGTCGCCGTCGCTGTCCGGGACCGGCGTGACCGCGAGTGCCAGGCGTTGCAGCATGCCGAAGCCGGCGTTGGGCGCGAGCGGCACGACGAGCCGCGCGCGGCCGAGCACGCCGGCGAACACCTCCACCCGCGCTTCCTCGCCGCCGACCACCGCGAGCCCGGTGCCGTCGGCTCGCTGGAGGTTCGCGAGGTCGACGGCGCCGAGCGCGTCGCCGTAGCCGTCGCCCGCCAGCGCGGCGAGCGGCGCCGCGGCGTTCGCCACCGTCACCCGGACCAGCGCACCGGGGACGGGCGTTCCCGACCCGCTGCGTACGACGTCCGCGCCGATCCCGTTCGCCGAGCCGGCGACCCGCTCGTCGCCGGTGCGAGCCGACGGCAACACGTTGCCGGGCACGGGATACGCCAGCGGGGCGCCGCCCGCCTGCGGCGTCGTCAACGTGCGGAAGAAGAGCGCGCGGCCGGGCGGCAGCCCGCTCACGCGCACGCGGTAGACGCCGAGCGCCGCCGCGGCGGCCGCGTCGCCACCGAGCTGCGGCCCGGCTTCCATCACGGCCTGCGCCGGCGTCGTCCCCCTCAGGTCGCTGAAGAGCGCCAGCGTGCCGGTGCCCGGATCCGCCGTCCACGTCACCGTGAAGCCGCCGGGCGTGACGTCGGTGACGACGACGTCGCGCGGCAGCGGCGCCGCGGCGTGGACGACGGCCGGCGTGGCGCACCACGCCAGTACCGCGAGCACGAGCGCTGCGAGGCGTCCGCTCATGGGAAGGGGAACTCCGTCGCGCGAATGGTCGGATCCGGATTGCCGGCATGGTCCGCGGACGGACCCACCTCGACCCGGTTGGCCGTCGGCTTGAGCTTCGGCCGGCTCGGCCAGTACTCGAGGATCACGCGCTCGAATGCGCCGTCCTTCACGAGGTCGGGACCCAGCGTCTCGACGAGACGGCCGCCGATCGTGATCTCGAGCCGGTCGGGGAAGAACGGCAGCAGCGTCGGCGGCGCGTGCCCGTCGAAGAACGCCGTCCCGTTCAGCGTGGCGACGATCGTCGCGAGGTCGACGCCGCTGCCGCTGTCGGTGAGGTCGACCAGCACCTTCGGTCCGGTGACGTTCACGATCGTCGTCTGGCTGAGCGCCGACTGATCCTCGAAGTCGGCGGCGACGTTCTTCGCGTTCGCGAACACGACGTGCACCCGGCGGATCCACCCCGAGACGTCGACCAGGCCCGAGACGTCGCCGGCGGTCATCGTGAACTTGACGAGCCCGCTGGCGTCGGTGGTCGCCTCGTACGAGGACGGCGCCGTCTGCGTGAGCCCGAACGCCTCCTCGTCGTGGCCGTCGCGGCGCGAGACGTTCAGGTGCACCTCGCCGCCCTGGACGGTCACCTCGCGCAGGCGCGTGAAGTCGTCGTTGCGGAAGTCGCCGTCGCCGCCGCGGACGACCCGCTCCATCCGCACCAGCCGCATGTCGACGGTGGTCGGGAGCGGCGTGCCCATCGGGCCCGCGGGACTGCCCTGGCTGTCGTTCACGAGCCGCGGCCCCATGTCGACGTGCGCGTGGAACGTCTGCTGCAGGCTCGTTCCCTGCACCCGCGCGGTGATGGTGTACGGCGGAAGCCGTTCCGCGCCGAGCTCGTCGATCGAGGGTTGCGCCTCCGCGCTGAGATCGCTCGGAAACGACGGGTGGGCGAAGACGGGCACCGACAGCGCCGCGACGTGGAGCCCGTCCGCGTTGGTGCGGAAGTGGGTGAACTCCGTACCGTCCGGCCCGACACCGTCGGTCGCAACGATGCCCGGCGGCGTGACGTAGTCGATCGTCGCGAAGGGCACGGGGTTTCCGAACTCGTCCAGCACGCGGACGTACAGGGCGTTCTTGATGGTCACGCCGAGCGTCAAGCGGTTGAACGACGATTTGTCCGACTCGATCTTCTTCGCGTCGCCGGCGGTGGCCGTCGCCTCGAAGAGGATCGGCTTCGACCGGCCGGGCACGAACGCCGCCACGATCTGCCGCTCGACGGTATGCCTGCCGAGCGTGAACGTCGTCTGCACGATGCCGAGCGCATTGCTCGTCCGGCTGCCGCTCGGGGTGACGCTGCCACCGCCCGTGACGACCTGGAACGACACCAGCGCGCCGGCGACGGGCGCACCGCTCGCGTCGGCGAGCGCGACCTCGAGCGCGTGCCCCAGCGCCCGGCCCGCCGTGCCGGTCTGGTTGTCGCCGGACGTCGTCACCTTGACGACGCGCTTCGAGACGGCCGCGACCTTGAACGTGACCGGCGTGGCGCCCGCGACGGCGACCTGGACCTCGAAGACGCCGCTCTTGTTCGGCAGGACGCTCGCGATCGACACGATGCCCGACGCGTTGGTCGCAACGGTGACCGACGCCGCCTCGATCGGTCCCCCCGACTGGCCGGTGACCTCGACCTCGGTCGCGACGTAGGACACCGGCACGCCGGCCAGCGGTGCACCCGTCGGGCCGGTCGCGAAGATGGTGAGCGGGTCGTCGAGCGCGGCACCCATCTCCCCCGTCTGGTTGTCGCCGCCGAGGATCGAGAGCTGCGTCTCGGCGGGCTTGGTGGCGATGGTGAGCCGCACACGGTACGCGCCCGTGCCGCTGCCGGGGACGGTGGTGACGACGATCGTGTGGGTGCCGGTCGCGGTGAGGGCGACGTTGTTGATCCGCGGATTGGTCCCGCCGCCGCCGTTGTCGTCGCTCGCCGCGAGAGCACCGTACGGGTCCTCGAGAACGAGGACCAGGTCGGGCACGCCGGGCGCCAGCGACTCCGCCGTGACCGTCACCACCGAGCCGGCGAGCGCGGTGAACGTGTACCGGTCCTGCTCGCCGTCCTGGTCGATCGTGGCCTCGGCGCTCTGCCCGGACACCAGCTCCGCGGTCTGCTCCGCCGGCACCTGCACGACCGCCGGCTCCACCGTGAAGTCGAGCGTGTTGCTGGCGCGTGCGCCGACCGTCACCTGCACGGGACCGCTCGCGGCGGCACCGGGCACGGTGGCCGTCAGCGTGGTCGTCGAGGCGACGATCACCGCCGACGGGACGCCGGCAAAGGTCACGAGGTTCTTTGCCGGGTCGGGATCGAAGCCTTCGCCGAGGATCGCGACGATCGTGCCGGGCACGCCGCGTCCGGGCGAGAGGCCGCTCAGCCGTGGGGTGACCACGCGACCCGCACGCGGCAGGCGAACGCCGCCCTTCGCGGTCCGCATGATCACCGAGTAGCCCTCGCCGCGCTCGATCGGGAAGTCGTCGCCCGCCGGCACGCCGGCGTCGCTGTACTCCGCGGTGCGGAACTGCGCCGCCGTCGCGTCCCAGCGGATGATGCGATCGACCTCGAACGCGGCGCCGAGGTCCTGGAGCATCGCGAACGCGGTATAGCCCGGTGGACGACAGGGCACGCCGATCAGGTTCAGGCCCGCCGCCAGATCGAGCGCCGGGCAGTCGGGACCACCGGTGAACCCGGCGATCCGCTCCTGCAGCATATGGACGACGTAGCCCTCGCCGCTGCGCAGCGGGAAGTCTGCGCCACGGGCGACGCCGGCGACGTGCTCCGCGCGCTCGAAGGCGCCGGTCCGCGGGACGTAGCGATCGACGGAGGCGACGACGTCGGGCCCGCCGAGCACCGCCAGCAGCTCGAAGGCGGTGGCGCCCGCCGGCACGCCGAGCGGCCAGGAGAACTGGTTCAATCCCGGGGCGAGGCGCGCGCTCGCGCCCGGGAGCGTGAGCGTGTTGGTGACGAGGTCGCGTCCGCCCGCCGTCGCGCCGGCGGTCACCGGAATCACCTCGAACGCGGTCGGGTCGGCTTCGACCGCTCCCTCGTCGGGGTCGCGGAGTTCGTCGGGGAACGACGTGTCGAGCGTCGAGGCGACGACCTCGTTGACGCGGAACGGCTCGAGCCCGACCGGGTCGCCGTCGAGCGGCTCGATGGCGAGCAGATACGGCCCCGACGCCAGCCCCGGCACGACGAACGTGCCGTCGTCGGCGGAGTAGCTGCCCACCATGGGCGCCTGCGTCGCGGGATCGACGGCGTACACGTGCGCGCCCAGCACCGGCAGGCCGGTGGCGCCGTTGGTGACCGTGCCGCCGATCCGTCCGAACGTCGCCGAGGCCACCGGCTCGGCGGGGTACAGCTGCGAGACCCAGGCGACGTCGTCGGCCGTCGGCGTGCGCAGCGCGGGCGTGTCGCTGCCGTAGAACGGCCACATCACCGCGCTCCGGATGCCCGAGTGGCAGAGGCCGAGGAGATGCCCGACCTCGTGCAGCGCCACCGCCTGCACGTCGAACGCGCCGGCGGCGCCGGACACCGACCAGTCGACGCCGGAGTTGAAGACGATGTCGGCGTCGAAGATGCTGCCCGCGGGATACGTCCCGGTCGGCAGGTCGGCGATACCGTCGCCGTCGAGGTCGGCGTTGGCGGCGGTGACGACGGTGGGATCCGTGAAGAAGGTCGTCAGCGTCACCGCGAGCTGGCCGTCGAAGACGAAGTCGGGATCGGTGAAGGTGACGAGGTTGCGTCCGTCGACCCCGGGCGCGAAGGCGCCCGTGGTGCGGCCGTCGCGCACCTCGACCTGGCCGTCGTAGCTGAACGCGACGCTGGTGGTCGCGAGCGCGTCCCACGACGCGAACGCGCTCTGGAGCTGCGTCGCGAGCACCGCGTTCGTGATGCCCGATCCCGGGAGCCCGTCCTTGCTGAGCTGCCAGTGGATCGGCAGGCGACGCGGGTCCCAGTGCGCCGAGACGATCTGCGACGGATCCTCGGGCCTGCGCACCTGGATGTTGCCACCCGCGTGCGCGACGCTCGCCCAGCCGAGGAGCACGGCCAGCGCGAGCACTGGGAGCCGTCGCGTCACCGCGTCCCTCCCTGATGGAGGGACTGGCGCAGCGACTCGACGGTGGCGGCACGCTCCGGCAGCGTCTTCACCCGGGGCGCCGTGCGGTCGGTCACGTCGCGCAGGAGGAAGCGCGCCGTCGCGTTCTGCGGCGGTGGCGCATCGGCGCCGACCTCGACGGTGGTGCCGCCCGGCCCGGTGGTCGCCGGCGGCGGGGCAGCCGGGGGTGGCGGCGGTTCGAGCCGCTCCGCGTCCTTCGTGCGGACGGCCATCGGCGCCTCGGCGGGCGGCGCCACCTCGATGCCCGCCGGCGCGGGCTGCATCGCCGTGCCCGCGTGCTGCGCGGCCGCCGGCCTGGCCGCGAGCGTCGCGACCAGCGTCGCCACGAGCAGTCGGACGACGCGCCTCACGGCGTCGCTCCCTTGCGCGCGTCGACCCGCGCGCGCAGCTCGTCGAGCGTCATCCCCCGCGTCCCGACGGCGCCACCCGCGGCCGGCGTGAGCCGCTTCGGTCCGACGGCGACGGTGGCATCGCGTTTGGCGCTGCGGGCGCCCGTCGTCGCCGCCGGTGCCGGTTCCGGTGCGACCACGAGCTTCCCCTGTGCACCGCCGACGAGCCGCCGCGCCCCCTGCCGCCGGGCGACGAAGAGCACGACGTGCTCGCCGACGCCGAACGGCGTCGCGCTCGACGCCTGCGTCGTCACCCGTGCGCCAAGCCGCGGATGGACGGCGGTGCCGCCGGGCTGGGTCAGCGTCACCTCGCGCGGCGCCCTGCCCTTCATCGACTCGTCCACCCGGACGCGGACGTCGGTGACGACGACCGCCCCGTCCCAGCGGCCCTCCGACGACAGCACCTCCCCGACGACGATCTCCTCGGCGCCGTCGATGAGCGCGTCGAGCGGCACGGGCGGCGCGGAGTCGGCGCGCGCGAGCGTTGTGAGCACGAGCAGAGCGAGGATCGCGGCGCGCGTCTTCATTTCGTCACCGACACCGTCTTCTTCATGGGCGAGAGGTCGATCTTCACCAGATGATTGACGTCGCCCGACGGGTTGGCGGCGCCGTCGCCGTCGGTGTCGAGCGTGCGCATGATGCTGGCGGCGTCACGGCGATCGTGCGCCGTCACGCGGATCGCGACGTCCTTCTCGTCGTTGGCGATGTTGGAGTCGGAGTTGCCGCTGGGATCCGCGGCCAGCGTGAGCGTCACGCCCCAGGTGTCCTTGTCCTGGTAGGTCTTCGCGGGCGTGCCGGGCACGCTCGCCATCGACGACCCCGCGCCACGCTGGCGCACCAGCTCGACCAGCGCGTCGTTCATCGGCTCCGAGAACCGCACCCGCACGCAGACGGTCGCTCCCGCCCGGATCGGCGTGGACGCCGCGTCCGAGCGCGCGACGGCGAGCGTGAACGCATCGGGATACTTCTGGCGGGCCGGGTGACGATAGCTGTAGACCTCGTGCTCGCAGCCCGGCGTCTCGACGCGCCCGGTCGCGGGACTGCCGTCGGCGTCGACGGTCACGAGCAGCTCGCGGATGAACGGCGAGAAGTTCTCGAGTCGGGTCGGCGGCACCTCGAGGTCGACGTCCTCGTGCACGAGGTCCGACGCGAGCACGTGGATCGTGTAGTCGCCGTCGGGGAAGCGCGCTTCCCACGCCTTCGTCGTGGTCGGCTGGCCAGCGTAGTTGGCGTGCGTCGAGCCGACGATCGCGTCGTCGTCCTTGGCGGCGGTCCGCCAGAACTGGTTGTTGGCGATGCCCGTGCGGGCGGCGGTCTCGGTTCCGGCGTGGGTCACGACGAAGTGGTGGAGGATGGCCCACGCCCAGCCGGTGCCGTTCTCCTTGAGCGGCGCCCCGTTGGAGGGCACGTAGCACCCCGGCGGATCGACCAGACAGCCGGCCGTCTTGACGCCGCGGCAGCCGTAGTTCGCGACATCCTCGGTGGCGGAGATCAGGTCGCACGGCGTGATCGGATCGAGTCCCCAGTACTCGGTGCGGAAGTCGTAGAGGCGATAGGGGTTCACGGCGCTCTTCACGTCGTCGCGCTGCTCCGACGCCGGCAGCGGCCCCTGGATCCAGTACCCGAGCCGGATCGGCGCCTGCTCCGGCTTCGTCCCCTGCCGGTCCGTGACCTCCACGGCGACGTCGACGTCGCCGTGCAGCGGCCTGGTGGCGAGATCGTAGTCGGCGATGTTGCCGCTGGCGCGGTCACGGTACAGGACGACCTTGCCGTCCCCGTTCTCGTCGTTCAGCGCCGGCGGGTTGCCGAGCGGATCGCGATCGGCGTCGTCGGTGAAGGCCGACAACGGATGGCGGATGTTCGACCGCCGCGTGTCGCTCGCGCCGAGCGAGTAGTGGACGTGGTCGTCGAATGCCGTCTGCACCGTCGGCGATCGGTCGAAGTGCGTCGTCCCGATCGTCGCGATGCGTTGCCCGGGTGCGACGGAATCGCCGGCCATCACCGGCGGCGGCGTCGACGTCGAGATGTGGTTGAAGCTGTCGATCTCGAACCTGCCACCGCCGACATCGACCGCGACGTCGATGGAGCCGTCGTCCGGGTCCGTCACCGGCGGCAGGCGGACCTCGACCACGATGCCACCGCGCGGTGCCAACACGTTGTCGGCCGGCGTCGTGCCGGTCGTCGTGCGCCCGAGGTCGAGTCCGTCGTGGAAGGCCGCGATCTTGCCGTCCTCACCACGGATGCCGGCCGACGCGATGTTCTCGTTGAAGCCCTGCATGACGCGCCGGCCGCCCGAGATGGGCCAGACGGTGTTCACCGACGTGGAGAAGCTCGGCGTGGTCACGCACACCGTCGCGTCACACGCTTCGATCCGGTACGTGTAGACGGTGCGGAGCGCGACGGCGGCATCGACCGTCATGCCGCGATGGCCCGCCCCCGCGCCGACTTCTTCGCGCACGATCTCCTCGGCACCGGTGCCGGCCTTCCTGTAGATCGTGAGGTAGGCGGTGCCGGTCCCCTCCGTCCAGGCGATGCGTATCCCGGGGGGCGTCGTGTAGACCGGCACGACGATGAACCGCGTCGGCAGGCCCGGCGCGGCGGCGGCGTTTCCGGCGGTGACCAGCAGCAGCGCCACGAGGGCGAGCGCACGGCGGGTCACCCGACCGATCACTCGGGCGTTCCGGGCGCGGTGGTGATGGCGCTGTCGGGGAAGACGACGCGGCGTTCGCCTCCGGGCAGGACCTCGAGGTCGACGATGACCGGCGTCTCGTCGATCGGGGTCTCGACGACGGCGGCGCGTTCGGTGCTGCCGTCGGTGAGCTTGTAGCTGCGGACGGACAGCCGGGACTTCTTCCTGTCGCGATCGCGCTCGGCGGTGGCCACGAGCAGCCGCGGCGCACGGCGGTCGAAGCGCACGCCACCGTGGGGAATCAGGTCCAGCGGCTCGTTCCGGCGCCACGACACCTTGCCGCTTTCGGCGTCGACCAGCGCCAGGGTGTCGCGACCGACCGCCGCCACCTTGGACGACGTCGGATCCGCCACGAGCTGCGACACGCCGTCGACCTCGTGACGATGCAGGCGGCGGTCGGGCGCGAACACGCTGACGCTCGCCGTGCCGTCGATGGCGCGCTCCATGAGCACCAGCCGGCGGCCGTTGGCGCTCAGGACCGCGTCGGGGGCCACCGCCGACGTCGCGGTCTGTCGCCAGAGCCGGGTGCCCTCGGCGTCGTAGACGATGACGACCCAGTCGTGGCCGTCGCCCACCGCGCTCACCGTGATGAATCGCCCGTTCGGAGCCGACTGCGACCAGGCGAGCCGCAGCTCGGCCTCCTCGACCTCGCGACGGAGCGTCCCGTCGTAGGCGACGAACCGCAGGTGGTGCGGCCGTTGCGGGCCGTGCGGCGCCTCGGGGACCAGCACGACGCCACCCGTCGTCGCCACGGGACGCCATCCCGGCGGCGCGGTCACCGTGCCACGCACGCGGCCGCGGCGGTCGAGGACGCGCACGGTCCGGCCGTTCTCGTCGCGCCGGGTCATGATCAGCAGGCCCGAGTCGTCGTCGGTGAGGGGCTCCCAGCCCGGTTCGACCGCCACCTGCACCTTCCCGGTGGGGTCCTCCACCGTGAGCGTGTCGCCGTCACGGGCGACGCCGCGCCCGAGGTTCTTCCGCGGCCCGGCATCGGCGGGTCCCGTGGTCATGGCCGCGACGAGCACGGTCGCCAGAAGAAGCGTCATCGGTCTCCCGACGGCACGGCACTGGGGCATCGGACTGCCGGCACCTTCCGACATGCGCAACGTCGAGGTCAATGGAATTCGCGCCTGCCGACGCGATCACCGCGCTGGCGATCTTGCATCCTCTGCTCGGCATGGTCGGCATCGCGGTGTCCCGCCCTCGTCTCCCCGCGCACCGACGCGCTCGTCGGGTGGTCTGGCCCGATGCCCACGGCGCAGAGCTTTACCGTCGCGTTTCGGCGCCCTACAAGGAGCCACTTTTGCGCGAGATCGAAGGAACCACATGTACGTACGCCGAAGCCGAGCCACGCTCCCCGGAGTCCAACTCTACGAGGGGATTCGCGACGCCATCGTGAGCGGCCAGCTCGCGCCCCACGCGCGCCTGCCGTCGACCCGCGAGCTCGCGACCAGTGAAGGGGTCGCACGCAACACGGCACTGCGGGTCTACGAGCAACTGTTCGTGGAGGGCTATCTGGTTCGACGGCGGGGGGCCGGGAACTTCGTCGCCCCCGAGCTTCCGGGAACCGTCGCCGACCAGCTCCGTGCCGACGCCGAGGCGGCGACGACGCCGGTCCACCCCCCACGTCTCTCCGGTCGCGGGCAGCGCCTCGCCCCGCTGGCGATGGTCTCCTGGGCGCCGGTCACCCCGAGCGTGGCCGTGGACTTCCGCTACGGACCCACCGCCTACGCCGACGTTCCGCACCAGATCTGGCGGCGGCACCTCGCCCGCGCGGCACGCGAGACCACGGCCGCGCATCTCGACTACGGCGCGCCGGCCGGCCTCCCGGAGTTGCGTACCGCCGTCGCCGAGTACCTGACACGCGCCCGCGCCGTCGCCTGCCGACCCGAGCAGATCGTCATCGTGCACGGGTCACAGCAGGCGCTGGCGCTGGCGGGTGAGGTCCTGCTCGACCCCGGCGACCGGGTGCTGATCGAAGAGCCGGGATATCCCGGTGCCACGCTGAGCTTCTGGGCGGCGGGGGCGAAGCTGATCCCGGGCGGCGTCGGGTTGGAAGGGCTCGACGTGCGCACGCTCGGGAAGAGCCTGCGGCGGGTGCACCTCGTCTACGTCACGCCGTCCCACCAGTTCCCCACCGGCGTCATCATGCCGCTCGCGCAGCGCCTGGCGCTGCTGGCCTGGGCCGAGCGCACCGGGGCGTGGATCTTCGAAGACGACTACGACAGCGAGTTCCGGTACGGGGTCCGCCCGGTCGAGTCGTTGCAGGGACTCGATCCCCGCGCACGCGTCATCTATGCCGGCACCTTCTCGAAGGTGCTCTTCCCGTCGCTGCGCCTCGGGTACCTCGTGGTGCCGCCGGCGCTCGTCGATCCCTTCCTCGCCGCCAAGGCGCTGGCCGATACCGGGACGGGGGATCTGGAACAGCGGGCGATGGCCCGCTTCATCCGCGACGGCCACTTCGATCGCCACCTGCGTCGCACCCGCGCGCGCAATGCCGAGCGCCGCGCCGTGCTGGTGCAGGCGCTCGACGAGCGTGTCGCCGAGCAGGTGGAGGTCCTCGGGGCGAATGCCGGCCTGCACGTGATGCTACGCCTGCGCGACGTGCCGCTCGACCGCGAGGCCGAGCTGATCGCCGCGGCGGAGCGGGCGGGCGTCCGCGTCTACTCCCCGATGCGTTTCTACCTGGGGCCGCGGCAGCGACCCGAGGCCGAGCTCGTGCTCGGCTACGCGTCGCTGAGCCCCGCGCAGATCCGCTCGGGGGTGGAGCGTCTCGCGCGTGTGCTGGGCGAGTTCGCGCGACCGCGCCGCACGCGACGCGGCGCGCGCACGTGAGTGGACCGACGCGGCTCGGGTTGCCCCGCGGCATGTGCTCGGTTACACCGCGGCCCGTGCGCAGCGTCCTCATTGCCAACCGCGGCGAGATCGCCGTCCGCGTGGCTCGCGCCTGTCGCGAGCAGGGCCTCGCCGTCGTCGCGGTGTACTCCGAGGCCGACCGCGACGCGCCGCACGTCCGGTCCGCCGATCGGGCGGTGTGCATCGGACCCGCCCCGGCACGCGAATCATACCTGCGCACCGACGCGCTGCTCGACGCCGCGAAACAGGCCGGCGCCGACGCGGTCCATCCCGGCTACGGCTTCTTCTCCGAGAACGCCGCCTTCGCCCGCGCCGTGCAGGAGGCGGGCCTCACGTGGATCGGCCCGCCGCCGGACGCGATCGCGATCATGGGCGACAAGCTGGCCGCCCGCGAGACGGCGGGCCGCGCCGGCGTGCCGCTGGTGCCGGGCGCCGAGATCGACGCGTCGAACGCCAAGGCCGTCGCGGCGAAGATCGGGTACCCGATCCTCGTCAAGGCCGCGGCCGGTGGCGGCGGCAAGGGCATGCGGACGGTCGCGAGCGAGGCCGAGCTGGACGAGGCGCTCGCCGCCGCCGGACGCGAGGCCGCATCGGCGTTCGCCGACGGCCGCGTCTACCTCGAGAAGCTGCTGCTCCGGCCCCGTCACGTCGAGGTGCAGGTGCTGGGCGACACGCACGGCACGCTGGTGCATCTGGGCGAGCGCGAGTGCTCGGTGCAGCGGCGGCACCAGAAGGTGGTCGAGGAGACGCCCTGCCCCGTCATGACGCCGGCGCTGCGGGCGCGCATGACCGACGCGGCGTTGGCCGCGGCGCGGGCCGTGAACTACGTCAGCACCGGCACGGTGGAGTTCCTGCTCGACGAGCGCGGCGAGTTCTACTTCCTCGAGATGAACACCCGGCTCCAGGTGGAGCATCCCGTCACCGAGTGGGTGACCGGCATCGACCTGGTGCACGCGCAGCTCCGTGTCGCGCGCGGCGAGCCGCTGGGCTTCACCCAGGAGGACGTGCGCTTCCGCGGCCACGCCATCGAGGTCCGGCTGTGCGCGGAGGATCCGTCCGCCAACTTCTTCCCGAGTGCGGGCCTGGTCGTGGCACTGCGCGAGCCGTCGGGGCCGTGGGTACGCGTCGACTCGGGGATCGCGGCCGGGTTCACGGTGCCGGTCGAGTACGACCCGCTGCTCAGCAAGCTGTCGGCGTGGGGCGAGGACCGCGCAACGGCGGCACGGCGGCTGTGGCATGCGTTGCGCGACACGGCGGTGCTGGGGCCGACGACGAACCTGGCGTTCCTGCAGGATGTGGTGTCGCACCCGGCGTTCCTCCGTGGCGAGACGCACACCGGTTTCCTCGGCGAACACCTGACGTCGTGGCGCGCGGGTGATGCCGACGTCGATGCGGCGGCCGTCGCCGCGGCCATCGCCCTCACCCGTCCCACCGTGCACACGTCCGGCCGTCCGATCGCGCAGCCCTCCCCGTTCGACACCCTCGGCCGCTGGCGGCTCGGGAGCTGACGTGGAGACCCGGCTCCGCCTCGGTGACCGGACGCTCGTCGTCACGCTCGACGGCGACGGTGCGTGCGTCGACGAGCACACGTTCGCGGTGGCGACCGCCGAGCCCGGCCCGACGACGACCACGCACGGGTGGTCGGTGGAGGAGCTCGTCGTCACCATCGACGGCCATCCACGCCGCGCGCTGGTGGCCCGTCGCGCCGATCGCGTCCTCGTCGCGCTCGACGGCCGCGTGCACGCGTTCGCCGTCGGCGAGGACGAGCGTCGCGCGGGCCACGGCGGCGCCGGCTCGGGCGCAGTCACGGCCCCCATGCCGGGGAAGGTCATCCGCGTGCTGGTCGCCGTCGGCGACGTCGTCGAGGTGGGCCAGCCGCTCGTCGTCCTCGAGGCGATGAAGATGGAGACGACGCTCGTGGCCGAGGTCGCCGGCACCGTGAAGGCCGTGCATGCCGAGGCCGGCGGCATGATCGACGCCGGTGCCTCCGTCGTCGAGATCGCCTGACGTATTCCGCTCGCATTTCTTGCGAGGCCACCGCCGGCGAGCGTACCGTCCCGCGCCTTGGAGGGCGGGACGATGCGGATACTGCTGCTCGACGACGAGGGCTCGCGCGAGCTCCATCTCACGATCGACCGGGCGCTGCCCGGTAGCGAGATCCGGCGGCTGACCCGCGACGACGACGTCGTCGGCGTGGCCGCGCAGACCGAGCCGGCCCTGATCGTGCTCGCCTCCGGTGCCGTCACCACAGACGTCGTGCGCCGGCTGCGCGATCGCCTGCCCGCTGCCGCCATCGTCGTCGTCAGCGACCGCGACCATACCGCCGCCGCGGTGGCGCTCATGAGGGCGGGCGCGTCCGACTGGATGTTGCGCAGCGAATGCCCCGAGCGGCTGGCGACGCTCGTCGAGCGACACCCCGTCGAGCGCGCCGCGGCGCGCCCCCCCGACGCACTCGCCGGCCTCGTCGGCACCAGCGCCAGCATGGAACAGGTGCGGCAGCTCGTTCGCACCGCCGCACGCACCGAGGCACACGTGCTCATCGAAGGTGAGACGGGAACCGGCAAGGAGGTGGTGGCGCGCGCGGTACACGGCCTCGGTCGTCGCGCGGCGAAACCCTTCGTGCCGGTCAACTGCGCTGCGATTCCGGAGACGCTCGCCGAGAGCGAGTTCTTCGGCCATGCGCGCGGCGCGTTCACCGGTGCGATGGAGGCGCGGCCCGGCGCGCTGCGGCTGGCCGACGGCGGCACGCTCTTCCTCGACGAGATCGAAGACCTGCCGCTGTCGCTGCAGGCCAAGCTGTTGCGCGTGGTCCAGGATCGCGAGGTCCGGCCCCTCGGCGGCAGCACGTCACGGCGCGTCGACGTGCGCATCGTCGCAGCGTCGAACCGCGAGCTCTGGCGCATGGTGGAGAGCGGCGCGTTCCGTCGCGACCTGTTCTACCGCCTGCGCGTCCTCACCGTGACGCTCCCGCCGCTGCGCGAGCGTCGAGCCGACCTGCCGCTGCTGATCGCCCACTTCGTCGGCGCCTTCAACCACCGCCACGCCACCACGTTGCGCGTTCCGCCGCCGACGGTGCTGCGGCCACTCCTCGAGCACCCATGGCCGGGCAACGTGCGGGAGCTGGAGAACGCACTCGAATCGTTGTGCATCATGGCCACCGCCACCGGCGACGACCTCACCCAGCTCCTGCGCCGCACGCAGAGCCCCGCCGGCACGCTCTGGGCCGACGAGCGCACGCGCATCCTGCGCGTGCTCGATGACCATCGCTGGAACCGCCAGCGCGCCGCCGCCGCGCTCGGCATCTCGCGCGTCACCCTCTGGCGTCGCATGGAACGGCACGGCATCCGCGACCCGCTCGGCACGCCGTCGCGTGAAACGGCGTGAGCGTCGTGGATTCATCACGCGCACACGCGGCCCGCCCGCGCACGCCGCGACGACGGCACGCCACGTGCACCGGCGCACTTGCCCGCCCTCCCGCCCGGAGGAGGAGACATGTCGAAACGGTCCAGCGTCCTCACCGTCACCGCCGCAGCCCTGGTGCTCATAGGGCTCGTCCTGCGCGCGGTCACCGTCCACTCGGTCGGCGCCGTGCCGACCATCTACCGTGTGACGTCGAACAACAACGACCTCGAGGGGGTCGAGGGCCTGGCACCGCCGGGACGCCTCGTCGAGCTGTGGTACAAGCAGCGCTCGTTCAAGGAGGGCTCGCTCGAGGGCGACGATCTCTTCCAGCTCTGCGGCTGGAAGAACGGCGGCAACGCCGTCTACCTCGGCGCCGCCTATGCCGATGGCACCGGCACGTTCCGCTTCGACAACCTGCGCAGCCAGTTCACCGTGATGCTCTTCCCGTCGGCGGCGGCCTCCGGCACCTGCCAGGGCGGCGTCTTCACGCAGCTGCTGCCGCGCGCGTGCGATTCGCCCGGCGTCAACTGCACGGCGTGGAACCCGCCAACGCTGCACTGGCTCAACGTGAAGAAGCCGAACGAGATCACCGGCACCGCGGCGGGCTCGCTCTCGAACGCGGAGACGGCGGCCATCGCCGTCGCGGACGGCCCGAACGACGGGCCGGAGCCGAGCAGCGTGAACGACGTCGACCAGAACGGTCTCGACACCCGGCGGCCCGGCATGACCTGGGGTCAGCGCGTGACGTGGAAGTGCGGCGCCGGCGGTACCGCCGTCTGCCCGAGCGTCACCATCCACGACGCGTCGACGGTGATCGAGGCCGACCCCGAGTACCCCTATCTGCTCGGCACGATCCAGGGGCATCGTCCGGGCGGCAGCATCTTCGCCGCCGCCGCGGTCGGTCGCGGTCAGGACCTCGGCTTCACCGCCAACGTCAACGTCAAGTTCCGCGGCCTGCTCGACATCAACCTCGGCTGTGACCAGCAGAAGTTCTTCGACTTCTCGGTGCCCTTCAACTACTGACCGAGCGTGGCGCCGGCCGTGAGGCCGAGCGCCTGTGCCACATCCGCGGCGGCGGCCTTTGCGCCGTCGCCGCGGAGGCGTGCGCAGCGCACCGCGCCGCCGGTCGTCGCGACGGTCATGCCGCCGGCGTCGATCGCGAGCACCTGCCCTGGCGTGCCGGAGCCGTCGACGCGGCGCGGGTCGAAGCAGCGCAGCTTCGCGCCCTTCCAGGCGGTGTACGCCCCCGGCTGCGGATCGCAGCCGCGGATCAGGTCGTGCACGCGCTGCTGCGGCTGCGTCCAGTCGATCTGCGCGTGCGCGTCGGTGAGGAGCGGATCGTACGTGCCCTGCGCGTCGTCCTGCGGCACCCGCGGCGCCTTGAAGTCGCGGATGAGCCGGATCGACTCGAGCACCACCTCGACGCCGAGCGGGAACAGCGTCTGGTAGTAGAGCGTGCCCGCCGTGTCGTCGGGGCCGATCGGCGCCTCGCGCTGCAGCAGGATGGGGCCGGTGTCGATGCCGGCGTCGGTCCAGAAGACGGTGACGCCGGTCTTGGTCTCGCCCTTGATGAGCTGCCACGGGATGGCGCTGCCACCGCGGTACTTCGGCAGCAGCGACGGGTGGAAGCAGATGGTGCCGTGCGGCGGCACGCCGAGCAGCGACTCGGGGACGATCTGCGTGACGTATGCCAGCACCGCGACGTCGGCCGCCGCGCCCACGAACGCCTCGCGCGCCTCCGGCACCTTCAACGACGGGAACTGGTACAGCGGGATCCCGTGCGCGATCGCCGCCGTCTTCACCGGATCGGGCTTCGGACCGCGATCGGGCGGACACACCACCGCAACGACCTCGTCGCCACCGGCGACGATTCCCTCGAGCACCTTCTCGGCGAAGGCCGCCTGGCCCACGAGCAGAACGCGCATGTCAGGCCTTCAGATGCTTCGCGAAGAAGGCCTTCAACTTCTCCCACGAATCCTTCGCCGCCTCCGGACGGTACGAATCACGCTCGTTGCAGAAGAAGCCGTGCGGCGCCTTCGGGTAGACGACGACCTCGACGTTCTTGCCGTAGCGCTTCGCCTCGGCCTCGAGCGCATGCACCTGGTCCATCGGGATGAAGGGATCGTCGTCGCCGAAGAACGCGAGCACCGGCGCCTTCAGGTTGGCCGTGCGATCGATCGGGATGCCGCCGCCGTAGAACGGGGCCGCCGCCGCGATCTTGTCGGGCAGCGCGCTCGCGGCCAGATACGAGACGCGACCACCCATGCAGAAGCCGGTGATGCCGATGCGATCGGCACGCACGGACGGATCCTGCGCGAGCGTCTGGATGGCGGAGCGCACGTCGGTGACGATGCCCTCGTCGGTGAGCGCACCCATGAGCTTCAACGCCGCCGGCAGATCGTCATAGCCCGCGGTGCAGAGCTCGCCGCTGCGATGGTACATGTCGGGCGCGAGCGTGACGTAGCCCTCGGCCGCGATCCGCTGCGCCACGTCCTTGATGTGGCCGTTCAAGCCGAACGCTTCCATGATCACGAGCACCGCCGGGTGCGGACCGGCACCGTCCGGGTTGGCGAGCTGCGCCTTCATGGGCCCGTTGGAAGTCTGGATCTCGATCATCGACGTCTGCACACCCATCGTGGACTCCTTCCGGCGGCAAGCTTCCCCAGGCAGGCGCTGCTGTCAAGACGCTGTTCGGCCTCGACACACAGCGGCTTGAAACACCAGAAGCACATGATTTCATTAGCGAATGCATGCACCTGGGGTGCCCCTCCCCTAGCGTTGACACCCCGCAGGCACAGACGTAGCCTAAAACGCGTTTTCATAGAGCGAGCCAATGCGGCGGGAGAAATCCAACTACATCATCCAGTCCGTGTCCCACGCGTTGGACGTGCTGGAGCAGTTCTGCGAGCAGGCCGACGAGCTCGGCGTCACCGAACTCTCGAAGCGCCTCAAGCTCCACAAGAACAACGTCTTCCGCCTGCTCGCCACGCTCGAGAGCCGCGGCTACATCGAGCAGAACCGCGCCACCGAGAACTACCGTCTCGGCATCCGCTGTCTGCAGCTCGGCCAGAGCTACGTGCAGCACATGGGCCTGCTGCGCCAGGCGGGCCCGATCATGGCCGACGTCGTGCGCCAGGCGCGCGAGACGACCTACGTCGCCATCCTCCGTCGCGGCGGCATCGTGCCCGTCGAGGTGCTCGAGGCCGACCGTCCGGTGCGTATCGTGTCGCAGCTCGGCGAGACGCTGCCGCTGCACTGCACCGCGGCCGGCAAGGCCATCCTGGCGTTCGAGTCCGACGACGACCTGAAGGCGCTGCTCCCCGAGACGCTGCAGAAGTTCACCGAGCGCACGCCGACGGATCGCGCGACGTTGCAGGCCCAGCTGAAGAGCATCGCCAGCAGCGGCTACGCCATCGACATGGGCGAGTACGCGGAAGACCTGCGCGCCGTCGCCGTCCCGATCCGCGACTACACCCGATCGGTGGTCGCGACGCTCGCCGTCGCCGGCCCCGCCTACCGCTTCCAGGCCGAGCGCATCGACAAAGAGCTCGCCCCCCTGGCTCAGAAGGCCGGACGCGAGCTCTCGAGCCGCCTCGGCTTCGACCTGGGCAAGCAAGCGCAGGCGTAGCGCACCCGGTCCGGACCCGGCGAGCATCCGCGGGTCGTCCGGGGAAGTGGACACCGCATCCGCCTCCGCGGACGCGGCGCGCAGGATCGCCATCGATCGTCGCTTCCCGACGATGGCGCGCCGCTTGCTCGCCGGGCATGACGACGACACCGGCACGCAGGCTCGTCCGTTGGACGCTCGCGATCGTCGCGGCGCTCGGCTTGGCCGTCACCGGGTACACCGCGAAGTGGGTCGGGGAGACGCGCGCGTGCCTCATCACGGCAACGGCGCCTCGCGCCATGGTGAGCCTCGAGCTGGCGCGAAGCGCCGCCGAGGCGGCGAGCATCATGACCGAGTGGCGCAAGCCCCCTGCCGGGTGTGACGGTGGCGATGCGCTGAGGAATCTCGACCGCGACGAGGTCCTGATTCCCGTCTACAGCGTGACGGCCGTGCTCCTGGTCCTCCTCCTCTATGCTGCGGGCACACTGCCGGGCTGGCTGACGATCGCGACCACCGTCGCCGCCATCGCCGCCGGGCTGTGCGACCTGCGCGAGAACCAGTCCCTGTCGCACGTGATCGCCGCCGTCGACTTGCGGGCCGAGCTGATCCAGAGCGACGTCGCCTGGGCACGTGCGGCGGCGCAGACCAAGTTCGCGCTCCTCCTGGTCGTGCTCGTGGTGATCGTCACCGCCGGGCTGGCGGCCGTGCGACGCCACATCCATTCCCCCCGGGATGCCGCGCCCTCTCCCACTGGCAGCGAGCGGGAGGCACCGGGCCCCGCCGCCGGCGCATTCGCGAAGCTGGTCGCCGCCGAGGTCCGCGACATCAATCGGGCCTCGAAGCGCCCCCCAGGGTCAGACCCGGAGGTCGCCTGTCCCGATCGCGGCGAGCCGCGGGTGGCATCGCTGGGGCCCGACCTCGTCGGTCTGGCGCTGTCGGGCGGTGGCATCCGCAGCGCCACCTTCAATCTCGGGCTCCTGCACGGGTTGGCCCGTCTCGGAGCGCTCGCGCGGATCGACTACCTGTCCACCGTGTCGGGGGGCGGGTACGTGGGGAGCTTCTGGAGTACGTGGCTCGAGAGCCCGGCCAACAGCGACAAGACGCTCTGGCCCGAGAACGGCCACGAACGCGACGGCGGCGTCGAGCCCGAACAGGTTCGCCACCTGCGTGAATTCAGCCGCTTTCTCGCCCCGCGTGTCGGCTTCTTCGAGCCCGAGATGTGGCAGGCGGTGGTGGCATTGCTCTCGGGGCTGCTGCCCGCGTTCGCCGCCGCCACCTCGGTGATCGGCCTCGGCCTGGTCGCCTGGCTGGTGACGAACTTCTTCCTCGCCTGCCCCGACCCGTTGGCCGGGATGCTGACCGTCGTCGCGATCACCGGCGGCGTGCTCTTCGGCTTCGAGCGCTGGTGGGGAACGGGCGTGCGCCGCGACGACGAGGACGAGCGGGTCGGGACGTGGGTGAACCGGCGCAGCGCGATTGCAGGCCTCCTGCTTGCGGCGCTGGTCCAGGCCGGGTACGCGCTCACGACCGAGCGTCGCATCGCGTTCCTCGACGGCTGGTCGGTGACCGACGGCGAGCCCGTCGCGTCCGGCTACGCCGGCTGGTGGCAGCTCACGGGCATCGCGGGCTCGTCGTCGCCCGACATCTGGCTGGTCAGCCCGCGCCTGTACGACCTCGCCGTCGTCTGGCTCCTCGCCGGGCTCGGGATGCTCCTCGTGCGCCCACTGGTCGCGCTGTGGCTGCGTTGGCTGGACGCGCGCGCAACGCCGGTGCCCTTGCACGACGCGATCTACCGGCGCGTCGGATTCCCCGCCTACGATCGCGTCGTGATGCGGCTTCTCGGCAGCGCGGTGGCCTGGGCCGCGGTCGCGACGATCTGGCACGTGAGCATCAACATGCGAGTGGCGGGGAACATGGCCGTCGCGTTCCTCGTCTCGGCGGGCTCGTTCGCCGCGCTCCGCAACTGGATCGGCGTGGCCTTCCGGACCGGACACCATCCCGGGCGGCTGGACTGGCTCAAGGCGCGACTCCCCGCGCTGCTGGCGTACGTGTCGATCGCGCTCATGGTGGGCGGCGTCGGCAGCCTCCTCATCGTCGCCGCGGGGGACGACTGGTTCGCCTGGTACGCGGCGACGATGCTGATGGCGGTCGCCATCGTCATCATGCTGCTGATGGATCCGGCCGCCACCGGCCTGCACACCTTCTATCGCGATCGGATCGTCCGGGCGTACGGCGGCGCGGTGAACGCGCTCGGTCCCGGCATGCAGAGCAACGGGCAGAGCGATCCGCGCGCCGGCGACGACGTCCTGCTCACCACCCTGCCCGATCGCCCGCTCCACCTGGTGTGCTGTGCCGCCAACGATCTCAGCGGCGATCAAGTGGAGACGCTCGGACGCGGCGCGCGCAGCGCGGTCCTGTCGCGGCACGGCATCAGCATCGGCAACGCCTTCGCCGCACTGCAGCTCACGCTCGGCTCCGCGGTGACCGCATCGGCGGCGGCGTTCAATTCGAACATGGGCGCCGCGTCCACCACCCTCGGTCCCGGCGTGTCGTTCCTGATGTCGGCGCTGAACCTGCGCCTCGGGCTCTGGGTCCCGAATCCGGCCGCCGACCGTGGCGCCCATGCCCGCCTGCTGCCGGGGGCGCTCTTCTTTCGCGAGATGTTCACGCTGACCCGCGCGGACAGGACCGCCGACGACGTCCACCTGTCGGATGGCGGCCACTTCGAGAACCTGGCGCTCTACGAGCTCGTCCGTCGGCACTGCCGCTACATCGTCGTATCGGACTGCGGCGAGGACGGCAGCGTCGCGTTCGACGATTTCGGCAATGCCGCCCGGCGGATTCGCGAGGATTTCGGCGTGCAGATCGACGTCGACCTGAGCGCGCTCCGGCCCGACACCGCGCGGCGATCGGGCCAGCACGTCGTCGTCGGCACCATCCACTACACCGACTTCGACAAGGGCATCCTGCTGTACGTCAAACCCACCCTGACCGGCGACGAGCCGCCGGACGTGCTCCAATACGCAACCCGCAACGCGCGCTTCCCGCACGAGCCCACGAGCGACCAGTTCTACGACGAGGCCCAGTGGGAAGCGTATCGGAAGCTCGGCGAGCATTCTGCCTGCACCGTGTTCGGCTTCATCGATCGCTATCGCCCGCTCGCGAAGGAGAGCATCTCCGCAGACTGGATATTCACCACGGCCCGCCAGGAGTGGTACCCGACCCCGCCCGACCTCGCCGCCAGGGTGCTGGAGATGACCGAGCGGTTCGGCGACGTCGAAACGGCGCTGCAGGAAATGCCCGACGCCACCATGCTCGGCGAGATATTCCCCGAGCTCGCGGTCGTCCGCCCGCAGGGCGTCACGCCCGACGCGTCGGCGCCACACGGCGCCGAGCACACCGCGCCGGCGACCGGTCGCGGGGACGACGGGGCGAACCTGGTCTGCGTGGTTCGGATGGCACAGCTCATGGAGGACGTCTGGACCCGGTGCCAACTCGATACGCACTGGAATCATCCGCTCAACCTCGGCTGGGTGAACTGCTTCGCGCGCTGGGCGATGGCGCCGACCTTCCGTATGTGGTGGCCGTTGCTGCGGCCGATGTACGGCCCGGGATTCCAGCGATTCCTGGACGAGCACTTCTGCGAGCTCGAGCACGACGGCATCCGGCCCGGACGACTCGTGGCACCGCCGCCCGACACCGACGGACTCGCGATGCGGTTGTGGCGAGACGGCCACGGCGCCGATCCGACGTCGGCGACCGACGACCTGTACTACTCCTACGAGGTCGAACTCGTCCCCCGCGGGGCCAACCCGGTCCTCATGCAGGTGGGCATCGTGCAGATGCGGCAGGCGACCGATGCAGTCGGCCCGTACGTCTGGTGGAACAGCGACGATTTCTTCGTTCCACCGAGCCTGTGGGGGGCCGGGATCGGCGGCAGCTTCCTTCGGGCGTTGCTCGCGAAGCTCGACGAGGACGGGACGCGGGTCCGGGTGTACGTCGGCGCACCGATCGGGCGAAACGATCCTGCGTCCTGGGCCGACCGCGTGCACTACGTCGAGTTCTACAAGAGCGCGGGCTTCCGGATCGGCAAGGAAGTGGACCTCCCCGGCGCAGGCGGCACGTGTCGCGCCATCTGCCTGGAGCGACTCGACGGCGCGGACCGCGCCGTCGGTCGATCCGCCTCTCCGCCGGATGGCCCTGGCGGCGGGGGCGGCCCGATTCCCCGCATGCCCTTCACCCCGGCATCGGCCGGCGGCCGGGACGGCGACGCCCCGTCGATCGGAACCGCCTCGCCAGGGCCCGCCCCGCCCAAATGACCTGACGCGCACGCGCCGCATGTGCGTGCAGGGGTCTCCTCGTCAACCTTGACTGCCCTACCCCCCCGTTGTACCCAATCCCGGTTTACCGTCCAGAATCCCCCCGCGCAGAGGAGACCCCCCGTGAAGATTCTCGTCACCGCGAAGCGCGTCCCCGACCCCGAAACCGTCCTCAAGGTCAACGCCGAGGGCACCGGTTTCGCCACCGACAACATCAAGTGGGTCGTGAACCCCTTCGATGAAATCGCCATCGAGGAGGCGCTCCGCATCAAGGAGAAGGTCTCCGGCAGCGAGGTCGTGCTCGTCAGCATCGGGCAGAAGGCCGTGCAGGAGCAGCTCCGCACCGGTCTCGCCATGGGCGCCGACCGCGCCATCCTCGTCGTCACCGACGACACCGTCGAGCCGCTCGGCGTCGCGCGCATCCTGCAGAAGATCGCCGACACCGAAAAGCCCGACCTCATCCTCATGGGCAAGCAGGCCATCGACGACGACTCGAACTGCGCCGGCCAGATGCTGGCCGAGCTGCTCGGTTGGTCGCAGGCCACCTACGCGTCCAAGGTGGAGCTCTCGGGCGACCAGAAGTCGGCCAAGGTCACGCGCGAGGTCGACGGCGGTCTCGAGACCCTCGAGGTCACCCTGCCCGCGCTGGTCACCGCCGACCTCCGGCTCAACGAGCCGCGCTACGCCTCGCTCCCCGGCATCATGAAGGCCCGGAAGAAGGAGCTGAAGGAGATTCCCGTGGCCGACCTCGGGGTCGACGTCGCGCCGAAGGTCAAGATCGTGAAGCTCGAGACGCCGCCCAAGCGCTCGGCCGGCCGCAAGGTCGAGTCGGTGCAGGAGCTGGTGCGCGTCCTCCACGACGAAGCCAAGGTCATCTGAGGAAGGATCGCGGATCATGGGTAACGTTCTCGTCGTCGCCGAACATCTCCACGGCAAGTTTCCGAAGACCACGCTGATCGGCGTGGCCGCCGCCAAGGTCCTCGCCGAAAAGGCGGGGGGCAAGGCCATCGGCCTCGTCATCGGCCAGGGCGTCGATGCACTCGCGAGCGAGCTCGCCGAGTACGGCATCGACGTCGTGCAGGTCGACGGGGCGCCGTTCCAGCACTACGTCGCCGATGCCTACACAGCGGCCATCGCCGAAGTCGTGAAGCAGAAGGGCATCGAGTCCGTCGTCGCTACGGCCACCGCCGTCGGCAAGGACTTCATGCCGCGCGTCGCCGCGCGCCTCGGCGCGGGCATGGCGTCCGACATCAGCAGCATCGTCGACGCCAGCACCTTCGTCCGGCCGCTCTGGGCCGGCAACCTCTTCGCCACCGTCAAGGTCGAGGGCACGCCGCGCGTCGTCAGCGTCCGCGGCACGGCGTACGACGCCGCGGCCAAGGGTGGCGCGGGCACGGTCGAGAAGCTCGCCGTCACCCCCGACGCCAAGGACACCCAGACCAAGTTCGTCGAGTTCGCCGAGACCAAGTCCGACCGCCCGGTGCTCACCGAGGCGGCCATCGTCTGCTCCGGTGGACGCGGCCTCAAGAACGGCGAGAACTTCACCACCTATCTCGAGCCGCTGTGCGACGCGCTCGGTGCCGCCATGGGCGCCAGCCGCGCCGCCGTCGACGCCGGCTTCGTGCCGAACGACCTGCAGATCGGCCAGACCGGCAAGGTCGTCGCGCCGAAGCTCTACATCGCCGCCGGCATCTCGGGCGCCATCCAGCACCTCGCCGGCATGAAGGACTCCAAGGTCATCGTCGCCATCAACAAGGACGAGGAGGCGCCGATCTTCCAGGTCGCCGACTACGGTCTGGTGGCCGACCTGTTCAAGGCCCTCCCCGAGCTCACCGACGAGGTGAAGAAGCTCAAGGCCTCCTGAGCGGACGCCGCGTGGCCCGCGGCACCACCGACAGCAGCACCACCGACGAGCGGGCTCCGGCCCGCTCGTTTTTTTTGGCCCCGACGCTCCAGGTCGCGCGACGTCTCCTCGGCGCGACGCTGGTGCACGACACACCCGCGGGCCGTACCGCCGGGCGCATCGTCGAAGTCGAGGCCTATCGCGGCCCGAAGGACCGCGCCGCACACAGCCGCGGCGGCCATCGGTCCCCGCGCAACGAGGTGATGTACGGCCCGCCCGGGCACGCCTACGTCTACTTCGTCTACGGCATGCACCACTGCGTGAACGTCGTCACCGCCCCGGCGGACGTCCCGGAGGCGATCCTCGTTCGCGCGCTCGAGCCGCTGGACGGGATCGAGCTGATGCGGAGGCGCCGCAGACTGCCCGCCGAGACGCCGGACTGGCGTCTCTGCCGGGGACCGGGCGCGCTCTGTCAGGCGATGGGCATCGGACGGGCCGAGAACGGCAGCGATCTGTTGGGTGGGCCGCTCCGGCTCCTCCTGGGTGCGGTGGTCCCCGCGCGCCTCGTGGCGCGCGGGCCCCGCATCGGGGTCGCCTACGCCGGTGCGGACGCGCTGCGCCCCTGGCGCTTCGCGATCCGCGGCACCCCGGCGGTGTCGAACCCGCGTCTACGCTGACTCGGCCTGCTGCTGCATCTCGCGGGCGAGCTCGTTGCTCTTCTCCGCGCCGAAGCGCTTCTCCGCCATCGGGAACATCTCGTCCTCTTCCTCTTCGACGTGATGCTCGATGAGCTCCTTCAGGACGGTCATCTTCGCCTCGAAGGTATCGGCCGCCGGATCGACCTTCGGCAGCTCGGCCATGACCAGGTCGACGACGTGATGCTCCTCGATCGCCTCGAGCGTCATCTCCTCGGCCTTCTTGGTGCCGAGCTCACGCACCGCCGGATAGAAGACGTCCTCCTCGAGGGAGGTGTGGAGCTTCAGATGCTCCACGATCTCCACCATGAGGGCTCGGCGCTTCTTCGCGTCGTCGGTGCCCTCGACGTCCTTGAACAACTTCTTCACCTCGCGGTGCTGTTTCTTGAGCAGGTCGGTCGCCTTCATGACGCTCACGCCGCCTTGGCTTCACCGCTCGACGCGATATCGTCGGCGCCCGCCGCCTCGAAGATGTTCTTGGCCATGGTGGCCTGCTCACCGTTCTCGGTGTGCACCGAGATCAGGATGTTGCCCTCTTTCACCTTGCCCTCGTAGCGCTTCGCCTCGAATTCGGGGATGCCCATGCCGACGAGCGCGCCGGTGAGGCCACCGACCGCGGCACCGACGGCCGCGCCGCTGAGCGCCGCCACGATCGGACCAGCCGCGATCAGCGGGCCGACGCCGGGGATGGCGAGCGCACCGATGCCCGCGAGCCATCCGAGCGCACCACCGAGGACGCCGCCGGTGCCGGCACCGGTCGCGGCACCTTCGGGCGCCTTGGTGTTCTGCTCATGCGCGAAGTCGCGCGTGCCCGTCTTGTCGGGGAACAGCACCGAGATGTCGTTGTTGGAGAACTTGGCGGCCTTCAGGTCGCCGACGATGCGCTCGGCCTGGGCCTCGTTGTTGGCGATGCAGAATACGGCTTTCGACATTGTGATTCCTTTCGCGCGGAGACGACGCCCCGCGGTTGGTCAATCGTTGCGCTCGACCTCGAGCTGATCGTCCACGCGCTTCACGCCGGCGGTCTTCTGTGCCAGCGACGCGATCGACGTCTTCTCCGCGGCGGTCTTCACCGGACCACGCAGCGTGACCACGCCGTCCACGGTGATGATCTTCACGTTCTTCGCGTTCGTCGACATGTCGTCGTTGCCGACGATCGTCTTGCGGATGTTCTGCGTGATCGTGCGGTCGGCCTCGCTGCCGCCCTGATCCATGGGCGTCAGGGTGGCGTCGTTGCGATCGCGCACGTTCCGCTCGGTGTCGTCCGCGTCCGCGGGCTGGTCTGCGGCATGCGTCGGGCGCATACCCATCGGGGTCAGCGCCACCAACGCGGCTGCGATCAACAGGGTCCTGCTCTTCATCATGGTCGTCCCCTCCTACTTCCCTAGTTCGTCGACGGCGCGGTCGACTTTGTCGGCGCCGCGCCTCGCGGTGTCCTTGACGTCGTCGGCCGCCTCGTCTGCGCCGCGGTCGACGCGATCGATGGTGTTGTCGACGGCGCGTCCGGCACGCTCGGTGCGTCCATGCGACGCACACGCCGCCAGGCTCGTGGCGAGCATCATCGAAAGACAGAGCGCCGTCGCGCGTCGCTGCAGTGGTTCCTTCATGGTGCCGGAGAACGTTGCGAGAGACGTGCCAGCGCGTTTCCCGCGATGTGGCGCGGAGATGTGGCGGCCCCAGGTCGCGGACATGTAGAAACGGCGGCATCCGCATGGAACGGATTACACGCGGTCCGCGGGCTCGGAACGTCGCCGTCGTGGCGCTTGGGCTCGTCCTCGCGCTCGGCGCATGGCTGCGTTGGACGTCCCCGGAGCAGGTCGCCGACCTACGGCCGCGTGGCGATGCGCTCGAGTACGAAGAGACGGCGCGGAGCCTGGCTCGCGGCGATGGCTACGTCCTGATCGTCGCCGGCGAGGCGTTCCCCCCGACGCACCCCTTCGGCTTTCCGGCGTTGCTCGCGCCGTACCTCTGGCTCGCGGACGAGGGCTTCGGCTCCGGCATCCGTGTCGTGCTGGCGTGCGCGCTGATCACGATCACGGCGACCTGGCTGCTGGGTGCCGCCGCCGGGGGTGCAGCATCCGCCGTTCTCGCCGCATTGTTGCTCGCCACGAACGCGTTGCACGTCACCTGGTCTCGCGCGGTCATGAGCGACGTTCCCGCGACCGCCGTGACGTCCCTGCTGGCATGGTGGACGCTACGGCTCCTCGACGGTCCCCCCGCGCGCTGGGGCCTCCTCCTGCTCGGCATCGCGAGCGGCCTCGGGGCGTCGATCCGGGCGCCCGCGATCCTGCTGCTCGTGCCGACGGTGTCGTTGCTGGCGATCTGCGGCTGGCCCCGACGGGCACGCGTCGTCGGGCTGCTCGCCCTCGGGCTCGGCACCGTGCTCGGTCTGCTTCCGACCCTCGCCTACAACACCGTACGATTCGGCTCGCCCCTGCTCGACGGCGTCTCCTTTTGGGTGGCGGGCAGCCACTTCGGATCGGTGCTGGTACTCCCGTCGCGCGACGCCGGTGGGCAACCGAACCACGTGTACTACCCACGCCTCCTCGGCGGGCTCGGCAGCCTCTACCCGTGGCCGATCGCGGTCCTGATCGCCGGTGGCGCCGCGCTCGCCCTGCGACGTCCAGGGCCGCCGCGCAGGCTCGCGATCCTCGCACTCGGTTTCACCGCCGCCGTGTTCGCGTTCCACGTCCGACTGGTCTGGCAATGGAGTCGCTACTTCCTGTTGCCGCTGCCGCTCCTGCTCGCCATGGGGTCGCTCACGGTGGGCCGCCAGGCGCCACGCTGGCTCCGCGCCGCCGGCGCCGCGCTGGCCACCGTCGGGATCGCCATCGTGCTGCAGCAGCCACATGTCTATGCCCCGCCCGATCGCCCGACGCGTGAGGTGGCGGCCCTGAAGACCATCGACGCGATGGTGGAGCCCGACGCGATCATCGTGGGCCACACCACGACCATCCTCTTCGAACGGCTGCTCCGCCAGCGTACGGATCGGGTCCTGGTGCCGATCGGCGTGGACGAGTTCCAACTCCCGATCATCCTGCGTCGCCTGCAACCTCTGCGGTCGACGGGGGCGAGCCGAGAATGGCTCAGGGCGCAGCTACCGCGTCCCGCGAATGCCGCAGCCGTCGTCCAACGGATCGACGCACTGCTGGCCGAGGGCCGGCCCGTCTACTACACCCCGATGCTCGGCATGCCCGGTCCGGAGACGACGGGGATGCTACCGTTGCTCATGACCAGGTTCCGGCTCCGCCTGGTGGGCGTCGCAGGGCCGGCCCCGCTCTATCGCATGGAGCGACGCTAGCGGATCGCGCGCTCGACGATCTCCATGACGTCGAGCGTCTGGACGCGCTCCTCGAGATCCTTCGCCTTGAGGCCGTCACCGATCATCGTCATGCAGAACGGGCACGACACGGCGATGACCTCGGGATCGTTCGCCAGCGCCTGGTCGGTGCGCAGCAGGTTGACGCGCTTGTCGGCGTCCTCCTCGATCCACATGCGGCCGCCACCCGCGCCACAGCACATACCGAAATTGTGGTGCTTATGGGGTATCTCCTGCACGGTGGCGCCCGCCTGGCCGAGCATGTCGCGCGGCTCGTCGTACACCTCGTTGAAGCGACCGTAGTAGCAGGAGTCGTGGTAGGTCGTGCGCTTGGCGAAGCTGCCGTCGAGCGTGAGACGGCCGTCCTTCACCAGCTGCTGCACGAACTCGGCGGCGTGGATGACCTCGAACTTGCCGTCGAATTGCGGGAACTCGTTCTTGATGGTGTTGAAGCAGTGCGGGCAGTTCACGAGGATCTTCTTCACCTCGTAGCCCTTGAACGTCTCGACGCACGCCTGCGCCATGGCCTGGTAGAGGTACTCGTTGCCGAGGCGACGGGCGGAGTCGCCGTTGCACGGCTCCTCCTTGGCGAGGCACGCGAAGTCGACGCCGGCCTTCTTCAGGATGCGCGCGAAGGCCTGCGTGGTCTTCTTGTTGCGGTCGTCGAACGCGCCGGCGCAGCCGACGTAGTAGAGGTACTCGGCGTCGGGCTTGTCGGCGATGGTGGGGATGTCGAGGGCGTCGGCCCACTCGAAGCGCTTCTCGGCGCCGATGCCCCAGGGGTTCGACTGCGTCTCCATCGACTTGAAGACGCGCGTCAGCTCGGCGGGGAAGCGCGCCTCCTCCTGGACGAGGTGGCGGCGCATGTCGACGATCTTGTCGACGTACTCGATCATGACCGGGCACGACTCCTCGCAGGCGCGGCAGAGGTTGCACGACCACAGCGTCTCGTCGGCGATGACGTGGTTCGTGTCCTCCATCGGCGCGATCAGGTTGCGGCCGATCTCGGGCGGCTCCGCCCCGTCGCCGTTCGCGGCGAGGGCGGCGAGCTTCTTCGTCGTGATGTCGGTCTGGTTCTCGTACATGTAGTCGCGCAGATCGAGGAGCAGCTGGCGCGGCGCCAGCGGCTTGCCGGTGGCCGTCGCCGGACACTGCGACGAGCAGCGGCCGCACTCGGTGCAGCTGAACATGTCGAGCACCTGCTTCCAGGTGAACTGGTCGATGTGCGACGTACCGAAGGTGGTGGCCGTCTCGAGGTCCTGCTTCGAGAGCTGCCCGATGGGCTCGAGCTTGCGGAAGAAGACGTTCGGCAGCGACGTGATGACGTGGAAGTGCTTCGCCAGCGGCAGGAAGTTGAGCATGACCAGGACGGCCAGGTTGTGCGCCCACCAGGCCACGTTGCTGGCCCCGATGGCGAAGCCCTCGCCGCCGATCGCGAGCATGATCCGGCTCGCTAGGTAGGAAACCGGCTCCCACATGGCGTCACCCGCGAACTCGGGGTCGCCGGCGTGCGCGATCAGCCGCCCGCCGTCGTATACCGGGCCCGACGTCACGATGATCCCGATGCACGACAGGATCAGGTACGCCTCCCAGTGCGCGTGGTGGCGATGCCGCTCCTCGGCCGGCGCGTAGCCGAACAACCGCTTCGGCTGCGTGACCAGCCAGCGCACGAACAGCGAGATGATGCTGACGAAGACGGCGGCCTCGAAGAGGTCGCGGAGCAGCATGTAGGGCTTGCCGAGGAGGCCCGGCGTGAACGGGAACAGGTAGAAGTGGTCGCTGTAGGCCCGACCGAACATCGTCGCGACCTGGATCCCGAGGATGCTGAAGCCCCAGAAGACCACGAAGTGGATCCACCCGGCCGTTGTCTCGTTCACGATCTTCACTTCAGGGCGGATGAACTTCTTCTGCCCGAGAGCGTAGACGAGCACGGACTGGATGCGCTCCGAGACCTGGTCGAGGACGAACTTCCCGCTGGACGACCGCAGCAGGTTGAAGCGTCCCCACACCTGATACAGAAACAGCCCCAGTCCGACGGCCAGACAGAGGGTGAACGCGATGGCGGTGAGCATTCCTCCGATTAATTCAATGGGTTGCCGCATGCAACAGCGCGTCATCCTTACGTTCGCGCTCCTCCTGGCGACGGCGACGGCCTGCCGTACGGAGCACCGGCCGACGGTGGTTCTCCAGGGCGCGTCGGGCCACGTTCCGGTGGCCGTGGAGATCGCGGCGACACCGGACGAGGTCACCCGCGGCCTCATGTACCGCAAGTCGCTCGCCGACGGAGACGGGATGCTCTTCGTCTTCGGCGGCGACGAGGTCGACCACTCGTTCTGGATGAAGAACACCCTCATCCCGCTTGACATGCTCTTCATCACGCGCGAGGGCGCGGGCGGACGCATCGTCGGTATCCACGAGAACGCCACTCCGCTCTCGCTGGCGCCGATCTCGGTCGGCAAGCCGTCGGCCTTCGTACTCGAGGTGCCGGGGGGATGGACCCGTCGCGTCGGCATCAAGACCGGCGACGCCGTGACCCTGCCGCCGCTACCCGCCGGTTGAAGTCACGCGCCCCGCGTGACATTGCAAGTCGATGAAACTCCAGGGGATTCGTTCCTTCCTTGCGCACCACTGACGACGCCGACCTCGACGCCCGCCTGCTCGCCACCATGGCGCGCCGCCCGGGCGCCGTCTCCGCCAACGACCTGCTGCGTGCCGCCCGCGTCTCCCGCGACGAGCGGGATCGCGCCATGGAGCGCCTCGACGCCCTCGAGAGCGCGGGCCGCATCGTGCGCGGTCGTGGCAATCGCCTCGTCCTCGCGACGAAGGCCGGGCTCGTCGCCGGGCGGCTCGAGGTCCACCCCACCGGCTACGGCTTCGTGCGGCCCGACGCCGAGGGCACCGACGACGTCTACGTGCCGTCGCGCGCCACGCATCCCGCCATGCACGGCGACCGCGTCCTGGTCGAGCTCGAGCGCGGCCGCCAGCGCGGCCGCCTGCAGGGACGCGTCACCCGCATCCTCGAGCGCGCCGTCACCGAGGTGGTCGGCGTCTATCACGCCGGGCGCACGACCGGCGTCGTCGTGCCGCAGGAGACGCGTATCAACATGCCGCTGCTCGTGCCGCACGACGCGCGCGGCGACGCCGTCGACGGCGACATGGTGGTGGCGACGGTCGTGCGCTGGCCCGGGCCGGAGCCCGACGCCGAGGTGGCGATCACGCGCGTGCTCGGCCCGGCCGGCGATCCGCGCGTCGAGACCGACGCCGTCATCCACACCTACGGCCTGCCGCTCGCCTTCCCGCCCGAGGTCATCGAAGCTGCGACCACCGTCCCGCGCCGGGTCACCGACGCCGAGTGCGCCGGGCGCCTCGATCTGCGCGCGGAGCCCATCGTCACCATCGACGGCGAGACCGCGCGCGACTTCGACGACGCCATCCTGGTCGAGACCGACGGCGACGGCTATCGGCTGACGGTCGCCGTCGCCGACGTCGCACACTACGTCCCCGCCGGCGGCCCGATCGACCAGGAGGCCCGCGCCCGCGGCACCAGCGTCTACTTCCCCGACCGCGTCATCCCCATGCTGCCGGAGGCGCTGTCGAACGAGATCTGCAGCCTGCGCCCGCACGAGGACCGCCTCGCGATGGTGGTGCGGCTGTCGTTCGACGCCCGCGGCCGCACCACCGGTGCGACCTTCCACCGTGGCGTCATCCGCAGCGCGGCACGGCTCACGTACACGCAGGTGCGCCAGGTGCTGGTCGACCACGATCCCGCCGTGCGCGAGCAGCTCGGTGCGCTCGTCGCACCGCTCGAGCTCGCGGAGACATTGGCGCGGCTGCTCATGGCCCGCCGTCGCGCCCGCGGTGCGATCGACTTCGACCTGCCCGAGGCCGAGATCCTGCTCGACATCACCGGACGCCCCGAGAACATCATCCGCGCCGAGCGCTCCATCGCCCACCAGCTCATCGAGGAGTTCATGCTGGCGGCGAACGAGGCGGTGGCGCGCGAGCTCGGACGACGCGGCCTGCCCGCGATCCACCGCGTCCATGCGCCGCCCTCGGCGGCGGCGCTGCGCGATCTGGCGCGCTTCCTCGAGGGCTTCGGCCTGCGGCTCGAGCTGACCGAGGGTCGCACCACGCCGCGGGCGTTCCAGAAGGTGCTCGATCGCGCCGGCGACCGTCCGGAGGCCCGGCTCGTGAACATGATCCTGCTGCGCTCCATGCAGCAGGCACGCTACGCCGCCGAGTCGCTCGGGCACTTCGGTCTCGCCACCGACGACTACCTGCACTTCACCTCGCCGATCCGGCGCTACCCCGACCTGATCGTCCATCGCCTCCTCGACGTCGCACTCGGTGGCCACGGGCGCGCGCCCGACGATCTCACCGCCATCGCCGACGAGTCGTCGCGCCGCGAGCGCACCGCCATGGACGCGGAGCGCGAGGTCGTGCAGCTCAAGAAGATCCAGTACATGGCCGACAAGATCGGCCAGGAGTACGACGGCTTCGTCAGCGGCGTCACCGCCTTCGGCATCTTCGTCGAGCTGTCCGACGTCTTCGTCGACGGCCTGGTGCACATCAGCACGCTCGGCGACGACTTCTACGAGCATCGCGAGCAGCAGCACCTGTTGCGCGGGCGGAAGACGCGACGCACGTTCCGGGTGGGCGACCCGATCCGGGTCACGGTGGCGGGGGTATCGATCGAGCGCCGGCAGATCGATTTCGTTCTGGCCGGCGAGAAGACGAGCACGAGATGGTCCAAACCGATCCGAAAGAAGCCTGGGCGAAAAAAGCGCTCCTGACGCTGGTCCTGCTGGCGTCCGCGCTGGCCAGCGCCGCGGAAACCGATCCCGCACGCCGCAGCCTGGTCGTGCAGGCGGTCGAGCGCGCCAGCCCCGCCGTCGTCAACATCTCCACCGAGCAGGTGGTCGAGCGACGCGGCGGGCCGTTCCCGTTCCCGAACGACCCGGCGTTCGAGGAGTTCTTCCAGGATTTCTTCGACCCGCGCCCGCGCCGCTCGACACGCACCAGCCTCGGCTCGGGCGTCATCGTGCGCAGCGACGGCACCATCCTCACCAACGAGCACGTCATCCTGCGCGGCAGCAAGATCACGGTGACGCTCGGCGATGGCCGCGAGTTCGAGGCCAAGATGGTCGGCAACGACGCCGACTCCGACCTCGCCGTCCTCCGCATCCAGAAGGGCGGCACGTTCCCCAACATCGAGCTCGGCCGCTCCGACGATCTTCTGATCGGCGAGACCGTGATCGCCATCGGCAACCCCTTCGGGCTGTCGCACACCGTCACCACCGGCGTCGTCAGCGCCGTCGGTCGTTCGCTGCGCGGCGAGGAACGCACCTACACCGACTTCATCCAGACCGACGCGTCGATCAATCCCGGCAACTCCGGCGGCCCGCTGCTCAACATCTCGGGCGAGCTGATCGGCATCAACACCGCCATCTACGGCAAGGCGCAGGGGATCGGCTTCGCGATCCCGGTCGAGCGCGCGCGGCGCGTGATGCGCGACCTGGTGTCCTACGGCGAGGTGCGCCGCGGCTGGGTCGGCCTCGTCGTGCAGGACCTGACCCCCGATCTCCGGCAGCACTTCGGCGCCCACCGCGGCGTGGTCGTCGTCGACGTCGAGGAGGGCAGCCCCGCCGCCAAGGCCGATCTCGAGCGCGGCGATCTCATCGTGCGCGTCGACGGCATGGAGGTGGGCTCGCACGACGAGTTCGACCAGCGCGTCGAAGCGCGGGGGCTCGACGCCGACGTCCGCATCACGCGCCGTCGCGACGACGACGAGCGCGACGTCCTGCTCACCGTCAGCGCCTTCCCCGAGTCGCGTGCCGACGCCATCGCCTGGGACCAGCTCGGCTTCGAGGCGACGGAGGACGGCGACGGCCTGGTCGTCTCGAAGGTGCGCAAGGGCAGCACGGCGGCCCGCATCGGCCTCGAGCGCGGCGACCGCATCCTCGGGCTCGGCGGCACGCCGGTCCCGAACCTGGCGGAGCTGCGGCGGCGCCTGATCGCGGTGCGCGGCTCCCGGGCCGTCATGCTCTCGGTGGGGCGCGGACCGTACCAGTACAACGTGACGGTCCCGCTCGGGTCGTCGCGCGCGGATTGAGACTCGGCACGGCGCCCACTACCGTGACGCCCGTGCAGCGCCTGCCCTGGCTCGTCCGCGGCGACATCGACGGCTTCTTCGGGCTGGCGCTCGACAACCTCGTCCAGCTCCTGCTGATCGACGCGCTCTGCCGCACCGTCCTCGGCATGCCCCCCGACCTGCTCTACGGGCGCGTGCTCCCGGGCGCCGCCGTGTCGCTGCTCGTCGGCAACGTCTTCTACGCCTGGCAGGCGCGACGGCTCGCCGCGGCCACCGGTCGCACCGACGTCTGCGCCCTGCCCTACGGCATCAACACGGTTTCGCTGTTCGGCCACGTCTTCCTGGTGATGCTGCCGGCGAAGCTCGCGGCCGAGGCGGCGGGTGCCGCAGATCCGGTGCGCGTGGCGTGGCAGGCGGGGCTCGTCGCGTGTCTCGGCTCGGGGCTGATCGAGCTCGTCGGCGCGTTCGGCGCCGAGCGCGTCCGTCAGGCGACGCCGCGCGCGGCGCTGCTGTCGACCCTGGCCGGCATCGCGCTCGGCTTCATCTCCCTCGGCTTCTTCTTCCGCGCCTTCGCGCATCCGATCGTCGGCCTCACCACGTTCGGCATCGTGCTGCTGACGTACTTCGGCGGTGTGCGGCTGCGTGGCGGCCTGCCGGGCGGGTTCGCGGCGGTCGCGGTCGGCACGGCGCTGTCGTGGATCACCGGCCTCGCGCCGGGCGCGACGCCGCCCACGCCCGTCATGCTCCACCTGCCCATGCCGGTCGTCGGCGATCTGCTCGACGGCCTGCGCGCCGATCACATGCTCGTCTACCTCTCCGTCATCCTGCCGATGGGGCTCTTCAACCTGGTCGGCTCGCTGCAGAACATCGAGAGCGCCGAGGCGGCGGGCGACCGCTACGCCACCGCGCCGTCGCTGGCGATGAACGGGCTCGGCTCGGTGGCGGCGGCGTGCTTCGGCTCGTGCTTCCCCACCACGCTCTACATCGGGCACCCGGGCTGGAAGGCGATGGGGGCGCGCGCCGGCTACTCGGTGCTGAACGGCGTCTTCGCCACCGTGGTGTGTCTCACCGGGACGCTGTCGCACATCGCGTGGGCGATTCCCGTCGACGCGGGCTTGGCGATCGTGCTGTGGATCGGCATCGTCATCACGGCGCAGGCGTTCCAGGCGACGCCGCGCGCGCACGCGCCGGCGGTCGTCATCGGGCTGCTGCCCGGCGTCGCCGCGTGGGGCGCGCTGATGGCGAAGAACGGCCTCCGCGCCGCCGGCGTCGGGCTGCCAGGCGGTCCGCCCTTCTCGCCCGATCTCCTGCCCGCATTCCACGCCAGCGACACCTGGATCGAGGGTGCGTTCGCCCTCGAGCAGGGCTTCATCTTCACGGCGACGATCCTGGCGGCGGCGACGGTGGCGATCATCGAGAAGCAGTTCCGTCGCGCCGCGGCCTGGTGCGCGGCGGCGGCCGTGCTGTCGGCGCTCGGGCTCATGCACTCGTATCGCTGGACGCCCGGCGACACGGTCGTCGCCCTGGTGCCGGCGTGGAGCTTCGCGCTCGCCTACGGCGCGATGGCGGCGTGGTTCTTCGTCGCACCGTGGATCACGGTCGAGGGCGAGCGCCACTGAACGCCGTCATCCGTTGACCTCGGGCAGCCGACACGCGACATCCAGCACCGGTTTCCGGCGTCGGTTCCTTGACGCGACTCGCGTCGTTTTGGCGCAAAATCACTCGATTTGTCGAGGACTTCGGCACCAAACACGGCATGCGGTTTGCAGCCGGTGGGCGACACATGGGGCGACCAGCGGCAGGACCCGCGTCGACTGCCTTGCGTCCGGAGCCGTCCAGTGTCCCCGACACCACCTCGCTCCTGCGGCGGGGCGAGCACGACGGCGGACGCTACGTCCTCTTCCTCGTCGACGCCGACGGCATCGTGCAGACGGCGAGTGCCGCGTGCACGACGCTGCTCCGCTGGCATCCCGACGACGTCGTCGGCATGCCGCTCGACGCCGTCGTGCGCGCGCCGCAGCACCCCGATCAGCCGTTCGAGGCGCGACGTCGTGACGGATCGCGCCTGCCCTGCGAGCTGACCACCTGGCCGCTCGGCGACGGGCGCCACGCGGCCGTCGTGCGCGACCTCACCGGGCGCCAGCAGACCGAGCGCGCGCTGCGCGAGGAGGTCGAGATCGCGGGCGCGCTGCTCCATCTCGGCGAAACGCTCAACAGCCATCTCGACGAGCCCTACATCCTCGACTGGGTGAACACGATGGCGCTCAAGCTGCTCGGTTGCGACTGGAGCAGCGTGCTCGGCTGGGATGCCAGGCGACGGCGTTATCGCTTCTTCGCCAGCGCGGGCGCGGTGCGGCCCGACGTCCACGCGCTGCTGGCCGACGTCGCGCTCGCACCCGACGAGCTGCCGCTCCTGCGTGTGCTCGAGCCCGGCGCCGTCATCGAGCTCGCCGACACCACCGATCAGGACCTGATGCCGTCGGCGCTCTTCGCGACGCTCGGCCTGTCGTCGGCGGTGTGCGTCCCGATCTGCCGGCGCCGCGACATCGTCGGCATCCTGCTGCACGGCTACCGCCGTCGCTCGGCGCCGCTCAGCCAGCGCGAGAGCCGCCTGGCCCAGGGCATCGCGCAGGCGACGGCGGTGGCGCTCGACAACGCCTTCCTGATCGCCGATCTCCAGACCGCGAGCCGGCTCAAGTCGGAGTTCCTCACCACGCTGTCGCACGAGCTCCGCACGCCGCTGAACGTCATCACCGGCTACGGCGAGATGCTGGCCGACGACGCGCAGGGCACGCTCACCGCCGAGCAGGCGGCGTCGCTCGGCGCCATCCGGCGCAGCGCGCGCCAGCTCACCGACCTCATCGAGGCCACGCTCGACCTCGGGCATCTCGACGAGGGCTCCGACCGCGTCGCCTGCGACCCGGTCGAGCTGGCCGAGGTGTTCGCCGCGATCGAAGACGAGGTCGCACCGCTGGTCCCCCCGGGCGTCACCCTGTCCTGGGGTACGGTCCCGACCAGGCCGCTCCGACTCGACCGCCGCAAGGTGCGCGCGGTGGTGAAGCATCTCGTCACCAACGGCCTCAAGTTCACGAGCGCCGGCGCGGTGACGGTGGACGCCCGTGTCGCCGACGGCGTCCTCACGGTGACGGTGCGCGACAGCGGCGTCGGCATCGCGCCCGACGACGTCCCCGTCATCTTCGACCGCTTCCGTCAGGTCGACGGCTCGAACACGCGCCGGTTCGGCGGCATGGGGCTCGGGCTCCACATCGTGAAGCGCCTCGTCCAGGTGCTGCAGGGCAGCGTGCGCGTCGAGAGCGTGCTGGGCGCGGGCTCGACGTTCGTGGTGACGCTACCGGTCGGCGGGTGACGCGGCCAGGTCGGCACACGCCTCCGGCGTGGTGACGCGCACCGGCCCGTACTTCGCCTCGAGCGGCCCGCGCACCTCGCTGGCCTTGCCCACGACGACGATCGCGACCTTGTCGGGATCGGGCATGTAACGCGCCGACACCGTCGCCGCCTCGTCGACGGTGACGGCGCCGACCCGCGTGCGGTAGGTTTCGAGATCGTCCGCGGGCAGCCCGAAGAACTCGATCTCCGCCAGCCGCGATGCCAGCGCATCGGGCGTCTCGACGCGGAGCGGGAACTGCCCCTGCAGATACGCTTTCGCCTTCGTCAGCAGCTTGGCGTCGGGCGGCGTGGTGCGGAAGGCGCCCTCGACGTCGAGCGCCAGCGACAGCGTCTCCACCGTGGTGGGGCTCTTCGTGAAGGTGGCGAGGCGGAAGTCGCCGCCGGTGAGCCGGGCCACGTATCCGCTGGACGCGCTGTACGTCAGGCTGCGCTTCACGCGCAGCTCCTCGATCAGCTTCGAGCTGAAGCCGCCGCCGAGGATGGTGTTGGCCACCTGCGCCGGCAGCAGGTTCGGGTCGCTCCGCTTCATGGCCATGGCGCCGATCCGGATCTGCGTCTGCGTGGCGTCGGCCTTGTCGACGAGCAGCACGCGCCGCGCCTCGACCGGAGGCGGCGGCCCGGTCCGCTCCGGCACGGCGTCGGCCCGCGCCGGCCAGCTGCCGAACACGTCGCGCACCCGTGCCACGGCATCGGTCGCGGTGACGTCGCCGACCAGCACCAGGATGGTGTTGTTGGGGGCGTACCAGCGCGCGTAGAAGTCGCGCACGTCGCCGCGGTCGAGGTCGGCGACGGTCTTCGGACGACCGTCCTGCGGGCGGCCGTACGGATAGCTGCCGTAGAGGAACGCCGCGAAGCACTTCTCCGCCACGGCCGAGGGATCCTCGAGCTCGGCGACGAGCCCGCCGAGCTGCTCGTCGCGCTGGCGGCGAACCTCGTCCTTGGCGAACGTGGGCTCGCGCAGCACGAGCTTCAGCAGGTCGAGGCCGCGGGCGAAGTCGTCGCTCAGGAACTCGCCGTTGACGATGGTGGCGTCGGTGCCGGCGGCGGCTTCGAGCGTACCGCCGAGCGACTCGATGGCGCGCGCCAGGCCCTCGGCCGAGAGGTCGCCGGCGCCGCGACGGAGCGCCCCGGCGGTGAGCGCGGCCAGTCCCTCCTTGCCGGGCGGGTCCTGCGCCGCGCCCGCACCGACCATGACGTACATCTCGACGAGCGGCAGCTCGCGGCTCTCGGCGACGACGACACGGAGCCCGTTCTCGAGCGTGACGCGCGTCACGGGCGGCAGATCGACCTCGGCCGCCCCGTGGCCCGTCCCCGCGACCACGACCACCAGGCCGAGCGCAGCGAGCCATCTCATCGCGCGGCCTCCGCCGGCTCGCTCGCCACGGGCTGCAGCTCGACGACCGTCCGGTGCGACGGAACGAGGTAGGTACCGATCACGCGGCGGACGTCGTCGGCCGTCACCGGCTCCCACGAGTCGCCCACCGTGAAGAGGGCCTTGTAGTCGCCGAAGACGACGTCGAAGAAGCCGAGCTGGTTCGCCTTGCCGCCGACCGTCTTGAGCCCCTTCACGTAGTCGGCGCGGAGCTGGCGCTTGGCGGTGGCGAGCTCCTCGGGCATGACGGGCGTCTTCGCCATCTCGGCCAGCACCACGTCGATGCGATCGACGATCGCCGACACCGTCTTGCCCTTCCCCGGTCGCGCCTGGGCGTAGAGGTAGAACAGCTCGGTGTCGATACCCCACTGCAGATCCGTGCCGACGGACGTCACCAGCTCCTTCGTGCGCACGAGATCCTCGTCGAGCCGGGCGCTGTCGCCGCCGGTCAGGAGCTTCGAGACGACGTCGAGCGCGGCACGGTCGGGGTCCATCGCACGCACGGCCTGCCAGCCGATCAGCACCGATGGCAGCTCGGCGCGCTTCTGGATGGTGATGCGCCGCTCCCCGTCCTGCGGCGGCTCGGCGGCGTTCACCGGCGGCGGCGGCGCGTGGCTCGGGATGTTGCCGAACATGCGATCGACGAGCGTGAACGCGGCCTCGGGCTCGACGTCGCCGGCCAGCACCAGGACGGCGTTGTTGGGCGCGTAGTAGGTGCCGAAGTAGGCTTTCGCCTGCGCCAGCGTGATCTGCTTCAGGTCGGCCATGAAGCCGACCGGGTTCCAGCGATACGGGCTGCGCACGAAGGCGTGCAGGTAGAGCGCCTCGTTCATGGTGCCCTCGACGTCGTTGTCGACGCGCAGCCGGCGCTCCTCCATGACGATGCCGCGCTCCTGCTCGAGGTTCTGCGGCGTGATGGCGAGGTGCCACATGCGGTCCGACTCGAGGTCGAGCACGACGGGCAGCGCCTCGCGCGGGAAGTTGTTCAGGTAGGCGGTGTAGTCGCGCGTCGTGTAGCCGTTGGTCGAACCGCCGTTGCCCTCGATCAGGTCGTCGAACACGCCCGGGCCGAACTTCTTCCCGCCGTTGAACATCATGTGCTCGAACAGGTGGGCGATGCCGGTCTGGCCGAGCTGCTCGTTGCGGGAGCCGGCGCGGAAGAAGATGTACGACGACACCACTGGCGCGGAGTGGTCCTCGTGGATCAGCACGCGCAGCCCGTTGCGCAGCGTCCGCGTCTCGACGGGAAGCTCGAGGGGCGCCGCCCACACGGGGCGGGTGGCCGCGATCAGGGCCAGGAGAGCGACGAACAGGCGCGGCACCGGGCTGGCTCTATGCAGATGACGGCGCGTCGTCAAGCTGCTACACGGACCGGTCGATGCCGCGCCCCTCCCGCGACGTCCGCAACGAGCTGGCCGAGCTGCGTCGCGAGATCGCCACCCACGATCATCGCTACCACGTCCTCGACGATCCGAGCATCTCGGACGCCGAGTACGATGCGCTCTTCCGTCGCCTGCAGGCGCTCGAGGCGGACCACCCCGAGCTGGTCACGCCCGACTCGCCGACCCAGCGGGTGGGGGCCGCCCCGCTCACCACCTTCGCGACGGTCCGTCACCGCCACCAGATGCTGTCGCTCGGGAACGTCACCACGCGCGACGAGCTGGCCGAGTTCGACGCCCGCGTGCGCAAGCTGCTCGGCTACGAGAACATCCCCTACGCCATCGAGCCCAAGGTCGACGGCGTGGCGGTGGAGCTGGTGTACGAGGACGGCGTCTTCACGACCGGCTCGACGCGCGGCGACGGGCTCGTCGGCGAGGACGTCACCGCCAACCTGCGCACCGTACGCAACGTCCCGTTGCGGCTCCGCGACGACGCGAGGCCGTTGCCGAAGGTGCTCGACGTCCGCGGCGAGGTCTTCATGCCGCTCGACGCCTTTCGCGCCCTCAACCGCGAGCGCGAGGAGGCCGGACTGCCGGTGTTCGCCAACCCGCGCAACTCGACGGCCGGCTCGCTGAAGCAGCTCGACCCGAAGGTGACGGCGTCGCGGCCGCTGCAGCTCGCCTGCCACGGCGTCGGCGCGCTCGAGGGCGTCGCCGTCGCGTCGCACACCGAGCTCCTCGCCGCCTTTGCCGACTGGGGCCTGAAACCCGTGCCGCGCCACCAGCTCGTGCACGGGCTCGACGAGCTGGCGGCGGCCTTCGAGGCGCTCGAAGCCGGGCGCGACGCCCTGCCCTTCGAGATCGACGGCCTGGTGGTGAAGGTGAACTCCTTCGAGTGGCAGGGGCTGCTCGGCCAGGTGTCGCGCTCGCCACGCTGGGCGGTGGCGTGGAAGTTCAAGCCGCGGCAGGCCGAGACCGTGGTCGAGAAGATCCTGCCCTCGGTCGGCCGCACCGGCGTCCTCACCCCGGTCGCCGAGTTGGCGCCCGTCGCCGTCGGCGGCGTCACGGTGCGCAACGTGTCCCTGCACAACATGGACGAGGTCGAGCGCAAGGACATCCGCGTCGGCGACACCGTGCTGCTCGAGCGCGCCGGCGACGTCATCCCGTACGTCGTCCGCGTCATCGCGGAGAAGCGGCCGGCGAGGACGAAGCGCTTCCACATGCCGACGCACTGCCCCGTCTGCGGCGCCGACGTGCTGCGCCTCGAGGACGAGGTCGCCTACCGCTGCCAGAACGTCGCCTGCCCGGCGCGGCTCAAGCAGTCGCTCCGCTTCTTCGGGCACCGGGGGGCGATGGACGTGGAAGGGCTCGGCGAGAAGCTCGTCGACCAGCTCGTCGACCAGGGCATCGTCGCGGACCTCGCCGACCTCTACCACCTCGACCTCGAGCGTCTGGTGGCGCTCGAGCGCATGGGGAAGAAGTCGGCCGAGAACCTCCTGGCGCAGCTCGAGCGCAGCAAGCAGACGACGCTGCCGCGCTTCCTGGTGGCCCTCGGCATCCGGCAGGTGGGCGAGGCCACCGCCAAGGCCCTGGCGCTCCACTTCGGCACCCTGGACGCCGTCATGGACGCCGACGTCGAGGCGCTGACGGCGGTGCGCGACGTCGGTCCCGAGGTGGCGGCGATGATCCACGCCTTCTTCGCCGAGCCGCGCCACCGCGCGCTCATCGAGCGGCTGCGGGCCGCCGGCGTCACGCCGGCCCCCGTCACCGAGACGCGCGGTCCGCTCGCCGGAAAGAAGTTCGTCCTCACCGGGGGCCTCGAGAGCATGAGCCGGCCCGAGGCGCAGCGACGCATCGAGGGCCTCGGCGGTCGGGTCACGTCGAGCGTCAGCAAGGACACCGACTACGTCGTCGTCGGGGCCGACCCGGGGTCGAAGGTGAAGCGCGCCGAGAAGCTCGGCGTGGCCCAGCTCGACGAGGACGCGTTCGTGAAGCTGGTGCGCGGATGACCGTCGCCCGGCTCGTCGTGCGCGGCCGCGTGCAGGGCGTGTGGTACCGTGGCGCCATGCAGCAGGAGGCGCGACGGCTCGGCGTCAGCGGGTGGGTGCGCAACCGTGAGGACGGGCGCGTCGAGGCCGAGCTGCGCGGCGAGCAGGCGGCGGTGGATGCGCTCGTCGCGTGGGCCCATCAGGGTCCCCGCGGCGCGCGCGTGGACGGCGTCGACGTGACGTGGCCGGGGGTGAGCGATGGGGCGCACGACGACTTCGTCGTCCGGGGGTAGGATGCGCGTCGAGCCGCGCTGGTGGCCCCTGCTGCTCGGGCTCGCCTATCTGCTCGTCGTGCTCCACGGCCTCGGCGACGCCGACATCGTCGGCGACGACGAGTCGCGCGAGGTGGCCATCGCGCAGGACGTCGCCCGCGGACACGTGCTGTGGCCGACGTTCAACGACGAGCTGCTGCCCGACAAGCCGACGCTCTACCACTGGCTCGCGGGCGCGTCCGTCGCGGTGCTCGGCTTCTCCGAGGTCACGGTGCGGCTGCCGTCGGCGCTGTCGGCCGCTGGGCTCGTCTGGTGGACGGCCGCCTACGGCAATCGCCTGCTCGGCCATCCGGTGGGACTCGTCGCCGCCGGATTGCTCGCCACCATGCCCGCGCTCTTCAGTCGGGCGCGGGTGGCCCGGCCCGATGCGCTGCTGGCGCTGCTCCTCGCCGTGGCGCTCGGCTGCGCCTACGACTGGTGGCGCGACCGCCGGCCGCGCGACGCCACGCTGGCGCTCGTCTGCATCGGCCTGGCGGTGCTGAACAAGGGCCCGGTCGCTCCCGTCATCTTCGGCATCGCGTTCGGCCTGTTCCTCCTCTGGCAGCGTGACCTGCGGCGCGCGTGGCGCTTCCTGACACCGTCCGGCGTCGCCGCCTTCCTGGTGCTCGGGCTCGGCTGGTACGTGCTGGCGTATGCCGGCTGGGGCCAGCGCTTCGTCGACGAGCATCTCGTCGGGCGCTACGTCCGCAACCTCGCCGGCGGCATGGCGAGCGGCGGTGCGTATTCGCCGAAGTCGTTCTGGTACCACGCCACGTTCTACCCGCTGCACCTGTGGGCCATCGTCCTGCCGTGGACGCCGTTCCTGCTGCTGGCGCTGTGGGGGATCGGCCAGCGCTCCGGGCTGCGCGATCCGCGCGCGCGCTTCCTGCTGTGCTGGGCGGTGGCACCGGTCATCGCCTTCACGCCGGCGGAATGGAAGCTGCGCTACTATCTCCTGCCCTCGCTCCCGGCGCTGGCGCTGCTGACGGCACCCACGATCACGTCGCTGCTCACCGCCCCGCTGCGCGAGATCGTCGTCACCGGCAGATCGCTCTTCGTCGCCGCCGTGATGGTGCTGGTCGTGGTGGGAGCGGCGGCGCTCGTGCTGCAACGGCCCGATCTGCTCGCCCGCTCCGACCAGAGCACCGTGCAGGCGTTCACCACGGCGCTCGGCGGTCCGAGCCGGATCGCGATGCTGATCGGCCTGCTGTCGGGCGTCGTCGCGGTCGCCGTCGCGGCGCAGGTGTGGGGCGCGATCGCGGTGCTGGTGGCGGCGGGCAGCCTGCTCTGGCTGGTGCTGGTCGCACCGCAGATCGAGACCGAGACCAGCCGCCGCGACTCGATGAAGCCGTTCGCGCTCGCGGTGAAGGACCGCATCGGGATGGATCGACCGCTCGCGTTCTACGGCGCCCCGGTGCGGGCCGTCGTCGTCTACGCGGAGCGGAACATCCCATCGCTCGGCCGCCAGCCCGACCGCATCACGCCCGGCATGGGCGTCATCGCGTTCGCACCGGCGCACCAGGCGCTGCTGAACACGGGCTACGTCGGGCCGGCAGTGGCGACGGGCAGCGGCCGCATCGGCAACATCACGCGCGGGGACCTGGTGCTGTCGGAGGCCGCGACGCGGACCACGCCGTGAGGCTCCGACGGGCGGCGGTCACCGCGGTGCTCGTCGTCGCGGTCTGCCTGCCGATGCTCTACGCGCTCGGTCGCTGGCCGTTGATGGAACCCGACGAGGGACGCAACGCCGAGGTCGGGCGCGAGATGCTCGTGCTCGGCGACTGGGCGGTGCCGCATTTCAACGGCCTGCCCTTCCTCGACAAGCCACCGCTGCTGTTCTGGACCATCGCCGGCAGCCTGCACGTGTTCGGTCCCACCGAGCTCGCCGTGCGCCTGCCGATGCTGGCGAGCGCGGCGTGCCTGGTGCTGCTCGCCTACGCCATCGCCCGCATGCTGCTCGACGTGCGCACGGCCCGCTGGACGCTCGTCGTCGTCGGCACGGCACCGCTCGTGCTGGTGTTCGCACGCATCGCCATCTTCGACCTCCCTTTCACCGTCCTCGTCACGCTGGCGTTGGCGTGCCTCCTGCGCGCCCGGCTCCTGGGACAGGCGTGGTGGCTGCCGATGGCGGGCCTGGCGATGGGTCTCGCGTGCCTCACCAAGGGGCCGGTCGGGTTCGCGCTGCCGCTGGTCGCCTGGCTCGCGGCGCGCGGCGCGCTGCCACCCGCCCCACGCCGCGCCGGCACCACGCCCGTCACGGTCGCCGTGCTGCTGTTCCTCGCCGTCGTCGTGCCGTGGCTCGTGCTCGTGGAACGCGCCGAGCCGGGCTTCCTGCGCTATGCCGTCGTCGACGAGACCTTCCTGCGCGTCACCTCGTCGGCCCGGTTCGATCGGAGCGGCCCGATCTACCAGCCGCTGCTCGCCGCCGTGGGCGGCCTCGGCATCTGGACGACGGCGCTCCTGGGCGCCGTCCCGCGCCTGCGCGACCCGACGGCGACGTCGCCGTCGGCGCGCAACGCCATCCGCTTCGCGATCCGCGCTGCGTTGGCGATCGTGGTCTTCTTCACGCTGAGCGCCTCGAAGCGTCCGGGCTACGTCCTGCCCGCCATCGTCCCGCTGGCGATCCTCGTCGCCGTGGCCGTCACCAGCGCCGGAGAGCGTGCCGCCCGGGGCGTGCGCCTGGCGGCGATCGGGGCCATGGTGGTGGGCCTCGTCGTCGCCGCCGTCGCCGCCTACCCGGCCGCGATCGCGCTCCTGCCGCGCGGCCAGGTGCGCGCCGCCATCGCGCCGGCAATGCTCGGCGCCGTGGCCACCGTACTGCTGCTGTGGGGCGTCCTCGTCGTGGTCGCCGCCCGACGCTGGCCCCTGGCGCCCCTCGCGCTCGCCGCCACGCTCGCCCCGGCCCTCGTCGTGATCCTCATCGGCCCCCTCCAGGGCTATGCCGAGTATCGCTCGGCCCGCCGCATCGCCGAGGCCATTCCGCCCGACGCCCGGGTGCTGGCGTTCCGGCACTTCCGGTCGAGCCTGCCGTTCTACCTCGGCCGTCCCGTCGTGCTCGCCACCGTCGACGGCCACGAGCTGACGAGCAACTACGTCTCGTCCCACCTCGCGCAGTTCGCCGGCCATCCGAGCCTCGTGCTCCCCAAGGTCGCGCGGGAGACGATCGAGAACACCACGCCGCTCTACGTGATCGCTGGCTCGACCTGGAGCACCCGGTTCGCGGGCGCGGCCCGGCTGCAGCCGGTGACATCGGATCGACGAAGTGCGCTATGGGTGACCCATGACTGAGCGGGGTGTCACCGCGCCGCGCTTCTCCGTCGTGGTCCCGGTCTTCAACGAGGCCGTCTCCCTGCCCGGCCTCGCCGACGAGCTGCGCGACGTCATGGGGGCGATGCCCGGCGGCTACGAGTGCATCCTGGTGGACGACGGCAGCAGCGACGGTACCGCGGCGGTGATCGACGGCCTGACTGGCGCCCCCGGCTCGCCGTTCCGGGGCATTCGATTCGCACGCAACCGGGGACAGGCAGCGGCCCTGTATGCGGGCCTCCATGAGGCCGTCGGCAGCCTCGTCATCGTGCTCGACGGCGACGGCCAGAACCGGCCCCAGGACATCCCGCGCATGGTCGACGAGCTGCTGCGCCGCGATCTCGATCTCGTGTGCGGCATCCGCGTCGGGCGCGACGACTCCTGGCTGCGACGCTCCATGTCCCGCGTCGCCAACGGCGTGCGCTCGCGCTTCCTGCACGACCACGTGCAGGACTCGGGCTGCGCGCTGAAGGCCATGCGACGGCCCGTCATCGCCGCCCTGCCGCCCATCCGCACGCTGTACTCGTTCATCCCGGCGTTCGCGGCCCAGGCCGGCTTCGTCGTCGGCGAGTGTCCGGTGGGGCATCGGGCCCGTCAGGGGGGAACGTCGAGCTACGGCCTGCGCGCGTTTCTCTGGCGCCCGATGATCGACATGCTGGGCGTGCGCTGGTACGGGGCGCGCTCGGTGCTCGAGCGCGACGACCTGATGGCGCGCGACGAAGGCGCGTCAGCCCCGCGGCGAGCTCGCCGCGACGCGTAGCCGGACGAGTCGGGCGTCGGGTCCCCTGCACCCGAAAGGGCGCTCAGGCATCGGGAGGACGAAACAGGTCGCGCCAGCGACGCTCGGAGAAGTCTGCCGGGGTCGTCGTCATGACGAAATCGAGCAGCACCTCGACGAAGCGGTCCGGCGCCTCACAGTGCGGGTAGTGGCCGACGCCCTCGAAGACCTCGAGCCGGCTCCCCGGAATGGCCTGATGGGCCGCGATGCCGTGATCGACCGGGATGAACGGGTCCTCGGCGCCCCAGATGATCAGCGTGGGCAGCTCGGCCGACAGGTAGAGCCGATTGGTGGCACTCACGGCCTGCCCGCCGACGTCGACGACGGCGCGGAGCGTGCGGAAGAACGCCGAGCGCGCATCGGCGTCGGCCAGCGACGCATAGCTTCGCCACATCTCCCGGCCGGCGGGCGTGGCGCGGAGGCCTCCTCGATGCAACCACTCGGCGACCTGGGTCGTCGCGGCGCGCACCCCGGGGTTGCAGGCGACCGCGAACACCTGCTCGGCGCCCGTCGTGGTCAGTGCGCGGAGGAGCCAGTGGACCTCGCGGCCGAGGCCGCCACTGTTCACGAGCACCAGGCGCTCGCAGCGCTCGGGGTGCTGGTAGGAAAGCTGCATCACGATGCCGCCGCCGAGCGATTGGCCGACGAACGTCGCCCGATCGAGCCCGAGGGCGTTCAGCAGGTCGCGGAGGACGGCCGCATGGGCGCCGAGCGAATACTCGCCGCGGGGCTTCGCCGACTCCCCATGTCCCAGCAGATCGGGAGCGACGACGGTGAACCGCTCCGCCAGCCTCGGCAGGACGTGGTTCCAGGTCATGGAGCTTCCCGCCATGCCGTGCACGAGCAGCAGGACGGGCCCCTCACCGGCCCTGCGGTACACCACGTCGTGGCCGTTGAGCGCCACGACCCGGGGAGCGATGGGGGAAGGTTCGGGGTACGAATTCACGAGACGCGTCGCGAGGGTACGCGATCGGGCGCGGGCGTGCGACACCCCGCGGCCGTCGCCGCCCACGACACCGGTGGCTCGCGAACGTTCCACACCAGCCCGAGCCGAGCGAGCAACAGAATCGTGTAGTAGCTGGCGTCCACCTCCCACCAGCACGATCCCTGTCGCGCCGAGCTCATGTAATGGTGGTGGTTGTTGTGCCACCCCTCGCCGAGGGTGAGCACGGCGAGGGCCGCATTGTTGCGTGAGTGATCGGGGGTGTTCCAGCGGCGTGATCCCCAGACGTGCGCCAGCGAATTGATCGAGAACGTCGCGTGGGCCACGGCGATCGTGCTGACGACGAAGCCCCACACGACGCCAGCCATTCCCGCGAGGGCGAAACATCCGGCCGCATAGGCGAGCAGCGGCAGATAGCTGTGGCGATCGAGGAAGCGAAGCTCCGGAAAGCGGGTCAGGTCCCGGACGTTGGAGAGGTCCGCGCCATCGTGCCGTCCGTCGAAGACCCAGCCGACGTGGGCATGCCAGAAACCGCTGACGACCGGGGAGTGCGGGTCGTCGGGCGTATCGGCGAATTTGTGGTGCCGTCGGTGCCAGCTCGCCCACCAGAGCGGCCCCTGCTGCATCGCCGTGGCCCCGACCAGCGCGAGCACGAACTGGAAGGCCCGACTCGTCCGAAACGCATGGTGGGAGAAGTACCGATGGTACCCTGCCGTGATCGCCCACATCCGCAGCAGGTAGCTTCCGACCGCCAGGGTCACGAGGGACCAGGTCGGCGGGTACACGACCACGAGGCCACACGCGAGATGCACCATGACGAAGGGGACGCTCGACAGCAGCTGCCGCGTGCGCGTCGTCGTCGGTGTCGTGCCGACCGCCGCGGCCAGCGGCATGGGTCGGCCGGTGCGGAGGTGCATGCATGGACCGTGGCAAGAGTCATGCCGCACACGCTTCGTGTCGCCGCTCACGCGCCACACGGCGCGCACCGCGGCGTCCACGACTGGGCGTCGCAGGCGTGAGAACCGCGCCACCGACGCCCTCCCACCTTTGGGGCGCGACCCGCGACGTCAGGCTCGCGGACGGCTCGCCGCGAAGCGCAGCCGCACGTAGTCGGCGGTCCACTGCCCGTCCGCGTCGCACAGCCGCGGGCGGAGCAGCTCCTGCACTTCGGCGAGGAACGCCGGCCGGTCGCCAGCGGACATGGCCGCCGTGAACGGCTCCGCGAAGGTCTCGAGCCACGCGGTCATTTCCCCCGGCAGCGGCGTCGGTCGTGGGATGAGCGCGATCGAGGTCACGACGAAGCCGCGCGCCTCGAGCCGGGCGCGGTAGTCGGCGACGGTCGGGAAGTACCAGGGGTTGGCAGCGCGACCGTCGAGCCCCCGCCGCGCGAGCGCCGTCTCCAGCGCCGCCACGATCTGCGCCACACAGCCGTCGCCGCCGAATTCGGCGACGAAGCGGCCGCCGGGCCGGAGCGCGCGCCAGACCCCGGCGATGACGGCGTCGGGGTCGCGCATCCAGTGCAGGGCCGCGTTGCTGAAGACGGCGTCGAACCCGCCGTCGAAGGTGAGCGCCTGGCCGTCCGCGACGTGCGCGTCGAGGCCGCGGGCACGCGCCGCCTCGATCTGCGCCGCGCTGCCGTCGACGCCGACCACACGGCAACCGACGGCGACGAGGCGCTCCGTCAGGGCACCGTCGCCGCAGCCGAGGTCGAGGATGCGCTCGCCGGGCAGCGGCGCGAGCAGCTCGACCACGGGCGCCCCGAGGTCGGCGACGAAGCGCGCATTGCGGGCGTAGCGTTCAGGGTCCCAGGTCTGCTCGGCCATGGGCGTCCAACTAACCTCCGCGTTCGGCGCCGACAAGTCCGCCCTGATCGTCGGCGGCCGGGGCCGTCCTCGCCGACGGGAACGTGCTCGCCACGGGGTCGCGCCCGGACTTCCCTCACCCAACCCGGCTGGCCGTGATCGGGCGCCGGAGCTGCTGCATGAGCCGGGTGGCCTTCGCGCGCAGCGCGAACGATCGCGCGGCACCGACCATCCCTGACGCCACCTCCGCGGCACGCGCACCCGCCTGCGCTCGAAACAACGCGGCGAGCGCCGTGTCATCCATCGCGACGAACGCATCGCGCAGAGCGACGTCGCTCTCGATCGTGGTGACGATCAACCGGATGGCCGCGCCGCGGACTGCGGCCTCGGGTTGTCGCGCGGCCGCGTCGAAGAGGCGGGTCAACGGGACCTGGCTCCGCCCGAGGGCGGCCCGCAGCGGCCCGGTGAGCGGCACCGACCGATGCAGATTCGGCGGCCGGCCCGGGCGATTCGGGGCCTTGCCCGGCTCCACCGGCATGCCGCGCAACGCGATGACGAGGAGCCGGCCATCCGGACCGAACCGCAGCGTGAAGTTCTGGCGGCCGAGCAGGCGGTCGATGGCACGGTCGATCGGAAGGTCATCAAAACGCTTGGTGACGTCGCGTGGCTCGAGAATGTCGCCGCGGATGGTGGCGCCGGTTTCCGCCGCCAGCGCGGCCAGGACGTCACTCAGCGGCACCTGCTCGAGATGCACGCTCAAGTGCCCTTCGGCGTAGTGCATCGCCAGGCGTTCGCCAGCGCCGGCGAGGCCACCCGCCATGAGGAACGTTCCGAGCAGGCATGGCCACCTCATGCCATTCGACCGTAGCGACCGTCGCCGTCGCCGGCAACCCTCACGGTCCGGGACGTTCGGCCTCGAGCACGATCAGCGCGCGTTGGTACACGACCCGCCGCGGCAACCCGTGGCGCTCCGCGATCGCCGCGCTCAGCTCGCGCACCCGCATCCCCGCTCCATGCGCCGCGCGGATCTCGTCATCCAGCGACGCCGCGTCGGCCGGCCCTGACCGCTCCGGCGCACCCGCCACCACCACCGTCACCTCGCCGAGCACCCCGTCGCGCACCCGATCGCGCAACACCGGCAGGGTGCCGCGCATCAGCTCCTCATGGAGCTTCGTCAGCTCGCGCCCGATCACCGTCTCGCGCTCGCCGAGCACGTCGGCCGCCGCCTCGAGAAAGGCCACCAGCCGTCGCCCCGTCTCGAGGAACACCATCGCGCGCGGCTCCTGCGCGAGCGCCTCCAGCCGCTTCCGTCGCGCCGCATCGCGCGGCGGCAGGAAGCCCTCGAACGCGAAACGGTCGACGGCGAGCCCCGACACCGACACCAGCGTCACCACCGACGACGCCCCCGGGATCGGCACCACCGGCACACCCGCCGCCACCGCCGCGCGCACGAGGTGATACCCCGGATCGGCGACGCCGGGCGTCCCCGCGTCGCTCACCAGCGCGATCCGTTTCCCGGCCACCATCTGCGCCACGAGGCGCGGCGCCTTGTCGCGTTCGACGGCGTCGTAGTAGCTCGTCAGCGGACGGTCGATGCCGTGGTGCCGCAGCAGGATGCGGGTGCGGCGCGTGTCCTCGGCCGCGATGACGTCGACCTCGCGCAGCACGCGCAGTGCGCGCAGGGTGACGTCCTCGAGGTTGCCGATGGGCGTGGCGACGACGTACAGCACGCCGCCCGGCGTGGTGTCACCCGCCGAAGACGCGGCCCGCGCCCTCGACGGTCCGCAGGAGCCAGCCGAACTGCACCACCAGGAACACGGTGGCGAACGACAGCACGCTCACCACGCCGAGGTCGCCGACGCCGAAACGCAGCACGGGATCGCCGGCCTGCGGCTGGTCGAGGAACATCATCTTCACGATGCGCGCGTAGTAGTAGAGGGACACCACGCTGTTCAGCACCGCGATCAGCACCAGCGTGTACATCCCGCCCTCGATGCCGGCGGCGAAGATGTAGAACTTGCCGATGAAGCCCGCGAGCGGCGGCAGGCCGGCCAGCGAGAACAGGAAGATGGCCAGCATCACGGCCGGCCACGCCCCGCCGCGCCAGGCGAGGCCGCGGTAGGCGTCCATGTCCTCCCGGCCGCTCTGGTTCGTCACCAGCATGACGACGACGAACGCACCCAGGTTCATGAGGTAGTACGTCGCCAGGTAGAGCAGCACCGCCGCCACGCCGGCGTCGCGGAAGACCACCACGCCGAGCAGCGCGTAGCCGGCGTGCGAGATCGACGAGTACGCCAGCAGCCGCTTCATGTTGGTCTGGCTCATGGCGGCGAGGTTGCCGAGCGTCATGGTGAGCGCCGACAGCACCGACAGCAGCTGCACCAGCGGCACGCTGGCCACGATGGGCGACGGCCCCGACGCGGTGACGCCGAAGTGCAGGAAGCGCAGCAGCATGGCGAAGCCGGCCGCCTTCGAGCCGATGGCGAGGAACGCCGTCACCGGCAGCGGCGCGCCGGTGTAGACGTCGGGCGCCCACATGTGGAACGGCACCGCCGCGATCTTGTAGCCGAAGCCGGCGAGCACCAGCAGCATGGCGACGAAGAAGGCGCCGCGGCTGGCCTCGGACAGGTTCGCCACGCCGGTGGCGATGCCGGCGTAGTCCATCGACCCGGTCAGGCCGAAGATCCAGCTCATGCCGTAGATCATGGCCCCCGATGCGACGCCGCCGTAGATCAGGTACTTGAGCGCCGCCTCGCCCGAGCGCCGGTTGTGCTTCAGGAATCCCGTCAGCACGTACGACGTGAGGCTCACGAACTCGAGCGCCAGGTAGGCCATCAGGAGATTGCCGGCCGACGCCATCAGGAACATGCCGATGCCGCTGCCGAGCAGCACGGTGAAGTACTCGCCCTCGTTCGGCCGCCCGCGCACGTCGTTCGAGCGCAGCGACATCCACACCGCCGCCACCAGCGACAGCCCGAGCAGCAGCTTGAAGAAGACGCTGAAGGCGTCGAGCACGATCATGCGCCCGAAGAGCCACGTCTGCGGCACGCCGGCGAGGAGGCCGTCGGGTCCGACGACGCCGGGCATGCGGAACGTCAGGACGAGCGCCGCGGCGGCACCGACGAACGCCACGGTGCCGGGCCACTCGCCGCCACCGCTCCGGCTGCGCGCCAGGTCGACGAAGATCACGACCAGCAGCGCCGCCGAGAGCACCAGCTCGGGCAGGAAGAGCGGCAGGCTCTCGAGGGTTCCCATGCGGCCTTAGCGCGCCGACTCGGCCAGCGCGACGCGCGACGGGCTGTCGGCGGGCGCCGCCGCCACGACCTTCTCGGCCAGGGCCACCAGGGCGGGGCTCTGCAGCTTCAGGATCGCGAGCGGATAGATGCCGAGGAAGAGCACGATGATGGCGAGCGGGGCGAGCGTGAACAGCTCGCGACCGTTGATCTCCGCGAGGTCCTTGTACTTCGGGTTCGGCGTGCCGAGGTACATGCGCTGCAGCGCCCACAGCATGTAGCCGGCCGTCAGCACCACCGCGCTGGCGGCGATGACCGTGAGCACCGGATACGGCTTCCACGAGCCCATCAGCACCAGGACCTCGGAGATGAACGCCGAGAGGCCGGGGATGCCCATGGCGGCGAAGAAGGCGAAGCCCGTCCAGCCGGTGTAGAGCGGTACGATCGACGCCAGGCCGCCGAAGCCGTTGATGTCGCGATGGTGCGCGCGGTCGTAGACCACGCCCACCAGGAGGAACAGCATGGCGGTGATGGTGCCGTGGTTGAACATCTGCAGCACCGCGCCGTTGATGCCCTGCGGGGTGAACGCCGCCATGCCGAGCATGACGTAGCCCATGTGGCTGATGCTCGAGTACGCGACCAGCTTCTTGAGGTCGGTCTGCGCCATGGCGCAGATGGCACCGTAGATGATGTTGAGCGTGCCGAGGGCCGCCAGGAGCCAGAAGGCGACGCTCAACCCACCCCACAGCGGCGCCAGGGTGGCCGCGGGCAGGATGCCGTAGTTGATGCGCAGGATGCCGTAGGTGCCCATCTTGAGCAGCACGCCGGCCAGGATGACGGAGACGGCCGTGGGCGCCTCGACGTGCGCGTCGGGCAGCCAGGTGTGGAACGGGAACGCCGGGATCTTGATGGCGAAGCCGATGAAGAGCGCGATCCAGAGCGTCACCTGGATGTGGAGCGGGATCTTGTCGGCCACCAGCGCGCCGAGCTTGGTCATGTCGAGCGAGTGCGGCTCGGGCGTGAAGTAGAGGTAGAGCAGCGCCACCAGCATCAGCACCGAGCCGAGCAGCGTGTAGAGGAAGAACTTGATGGCGGCGTACTCGCGGCGCGGACCGCCCCAGATGCCGATCAGGAAGTACATCGGGAGCAGCATGAGCTCCCAGAAGACGTAGAAGAGGAAGAAGTCGAGGGCGCAGAACGTCCCCATCATGCCGGTCTCGAGCAGCAGGAAGAGCGCGAAGTAGCCCTTCACCGCCTTCTCGATGCCGAAGGAGGCGATCATGCAAAGGAACGACAGCAGCGCGGTCAGGATGACCATGGTGACGCTGATGCCGTCGACGCCGACGAAGTACTGGATGTTGTACGACTTGATCCAGTCGAAGCGCTGCACGAACTGCGGCTCGAGGTTGGCGGGGTCGAAGTGGTTCAGGATGTAGAGCGCGCACAGCATCGACGGCACGGTGAAGAGCACCGCCGTCCAGCGGATGAGGCCGTGCTCCCTGGAGGGCATCAGCAGGATGACGAGCGCGCCCAGCAGCGGCGCGAAGGTCATCACGGAGAGTACGGAGTCGTCCATCGATTGTCCCCTCAGTACGCCGACGCCCACGACCAGTAGAGGAAGACGCCGCCGAGCACGCCGATCACCACCACGTAGACGTACGACGTGATGGCCCCCGTCTGCAGGGTGCGCGCGCGACGGCCGATCGCCCAGGTGACGTCGGCCACGCCGTTCACCGCCCCGTCGACGATGTACTTGTCGATCATGCCACCGACCTGCGACACGCCGCGCACGACCACCGCGGCGCCGTTGACGACGCCGTCGATGATGGTGCGATCGAACCACGCCGCCGCGTTGGCGACGAGCAGCATGCCGCGCACGAAGACGACGTCGTACAGCTCGTCGACGTAGTACTTGTTGAGCAGCACGCGGTAGGGCGCCCCGCCCGCGAGCTCGCTGAACGTCTCGGGCCGGATCGAGCGGCGGTAGTACATGAGCCAGGCGAGCCCGATGCCGCAGAAAGCGACCGTCACCGAGATGGCCATGAGCCCGAGCTCGAGCGCCAGCTCACCGCCCGCCGGATGTCCCTCGTTCTCGACGCCGTGCGCGCCCATCACGGGAGCCAGCCAGTCGTTGAACACGTGCGGGATGCCGAGGAAGCCGCCGAGCGAGTGCGGCACGCCGAAGTAGCCGACGACGATCGAGCCCACCGCCAGGATCCAGAGCGGCATCGTCATCGACGGCGGCGACTCGTGGAGGTGGTGCTGGGTGTCGTGGTCGGCGCGGCATTCGCCGAAGAAGACCATGAACACCTGGCGGAACATGTAGAACGCGGTGAGTCCGGCGACGAGCGTGGCCACGGTCCACAGCATCCAGTGCCCGTGGTGGCTCGAGTACGCCTGCCAGAGGATCTCGTCCTTCGAGAAGAAGCCGGCCAGGAACGGGAAGCCGGTCAGCGCCAGCGTGGCGATCAGGAAGGTCTTCGAGGTGTGCGGCAGCTTCGACCACAGCCCGCCCATCTTCCGCATGTCCTGCTCGCCGCCCATCGCATGGATGACGCTGCCGGAGCCGAGGAAGAGGCACGCCTTGAAGAACGCGTGCGTCATCAGATGGAAGATGCCGGCGCCGTAGGCGCCGACGCCCATCGCGATGAACATGTAGCCGAGCTGCGACACCGTGGAGTAGGCGAGGACCTTCTTGATGTCGTTCTGGGCGACGGCGATCGTCGCCGCCATGAGCGCCGTGGCCGCGCCGATGACGGCGATCACGTGCAGCGTGAACGGCGCCATCGCGAACAGGAAGTTGAGGCGCCCGATCATGTAGACGCCGGCGGTCACCATGGTGGCGGCGTGGATCAGCGCCGACACCGGCGTGGGACCGGCCATGGCGTCGGGCAGCCAGACGTAGAGCGGGATCTGGGCCGACTTCCCGGTGGCGCCGACGAACAGGAACATCGTGATCAGGACGGCGACCGGCGCGCCCCAGAGCGTCGTGCCCTCGAGGGCGTGCACGTGCTGCGCGAGGTCGCGGAACACCACCGTGCCGTGGCCGTGGGCGTCGAGGCTCCAGAACAGCAGGAAGATGCCGAGGATGAAGCCGAAGTCGCCGACGCGGTTCACGATGAAGGCCTTGTTGCCGGCCGTCGTGTTGGCGATCTCCTTGTGCCAGAAGCCGATCAGGCCCCACGAGCAGAAGCCCACGCCCTCCCAGCCGAGGAACATGAGCAGCAGGCTGTCGCCCAGCACCAGCGTGAGCATCGCGAACGTGAACAGGTTCAGGTACGCGAAGAAGCGCCAGAAGGCCGCGTCGTCGTGCATGTACCCGGTGGCGTACAGATGGATCAGCCCGCCGATGCCGGTGACGACGAGGATCATCACGGCCGACAGCGGATCCACCGCGAACGCGACGTTCACGTTCAGCGTGCCGATGTGGAGCCATGGAAAGAGATCGGCGAGCAGCAGCCGATGCGACGGCTCGAGCCCGACCAGCTGGATGAAGGCGCTGACGGAGAGCACGAAGGCCGCCGCGACGGTGGCGCAGGCGAACATGCCGACGGCGCCCTTCCCGAACCGCTTCTGCAACGGCGCGCCGAACAGGCCGAGCGTGACGCCGCCGAGCAGCGGCAGGATCGGGATCAGCGCGACGTAGGTCGCGGCCGTGGGCTCGGAGGCCGCCGTCATCCGCGCAACCGATCGGTGGCGTCGACGTCGATGGTCTCGAACGCCTGGTAGATGCCGAGCACGATCGCGAGGCCGATGGCCGCCTCGGCCGCCGCCAGCATGATGACGAAGATGGCGAAGATCTGGCCGTCGTAGTTGCTCTGCCCGTAGCGGGCGAAGGCGACGTAGTTGATGTTGGCCGAGTTCAGGATGAGCTCGATACCCATCAGGATGCCGAGCGCGTTGCGGCGTGTCAGCACGCAGAACAGGCCGAGCGCGAACACGATGGCGCTCAACACCAGGAAGTGGGTGAGGCCGAGATCGCCCATCAGCCGCGAACCTCCTTGCGTGACACCACCACCGCACCGATGAGCGCCACCAGGAGTACGAGCGAGGCGACCTCGAACGGCAGGATGTACTGCGTGAGGAAGGCGTTGCCGATGGCGTAGGTGCTGGGGGGCGGCTCGGCGTCGGCCTTGACGATCCAGTCGGCGCGCAGCGCCACCCGCACCATGCCCACGAACACGAGCCCCACGACGACGGCGGCCGGCAGGCGTCCCACCGAGCGGTTGGAGACGTTCACGTCCGCGATCCGGTGCGTCAGCATGATGGCGAAGAGGCTCAGGACGAGGATGCCGCCGACGTAGACCAGCAGCTGCACGAGCCCGACGAAGTCGGCGGTGAGCAGCACGAAGATCCCCGCCACGCCAAGGAGCGCGCCCATCAGCGCGAACGCCGAGTAGACGATGTTCTTCGCCATCGCCACCCCTACGGCGGAGCCTGCGGTGATCGCGGCGAGTAGGTAGAAGGCAGCTGTCGTGGTGGACACGAAGTCGCTCGAATGTCTCGCTCTTGGGCGTGTCGCGTCTAGCAAATGCGGACCGTGGAAGGCAAACGCTCGCGACCTCGAATTCGCTCTCTTGTCGGGACGCGCCGGACCGCGCTACGGACCGCGGTCATGGGTACGCTCGACTACGGCACCGCCGCCGACCTCACGGCCCTCCTCCGCCGGCGCGAATGCTCGGCGCGCGAGCTCCTCGACCATCACCTCGCCCGCATCGCGGCGCGCAACCCCGCCCTGAACGCCGTCGTCACGCTCGACGTCGAGCGCGCCCGTGCCCGCGCCGACGCCGCCGACGCCGCGCTCGCCCGCGGCGAGTCGTGGGGGCCGCTCCACGGCGTCCCGATGACCGTGAAGGAGACGTTCGAGACCGAGGGCCTGCGCACGACCGCCGGATTCGAGCCGTTCACGGACCACGTGCCGGCCGCCGATGCGGTTGCCGTCGCCCGCCTGAAGGCCGCCGGTGCCGTCGTCTTCGGCAAGACGAACACGCCGGTGCTGGCGGGCGACTGGCAGAGCTACAACCCGCTCTTCGGTGTCACCCACAATCCCTGGGACGTGTCCCGGACGCCGGGCGGTTCGTCGGGCGGCTCGGCCGCGGCGCTCGCCGCGGGGCTGACGCCGCTCGAGCTCGGCAGCGACATCGCCGGCTCGATCCGGGTGCCCGCCCACTGGTGCGGCGTCTACGGCCACAAGCCGACGCACGGCATCATCCCGCAGCGCGGGCACATCCCCGGGCCGCCCGGCACGTTGGGCGAGGCCGACCTCGCGACGATGGGGCCCATGGCGCGCTCGGCCGCGGACCTGGACCTCGCGCTCAGCGTCCTGGCCGGACCGCGCCGCGACCGCGCCACCGCCTGGCACCTCGCGCTGCCCGCACCACGCCACGAGACGCTGCGCGGCTATCGCGTCGCCGCCTGGCTCGACGACGCGGCCTACCCCGTCGACGCCGAGGTGGCGGCGCGGCTCGAGGCGGCGGTCGCGGCCCTCGAGCGTGCCGGGGTGCGCGTCGATCGGACGCCGCCGGATGGAATCGACCTCGCCGACGTCGTCCGTACCTACGTCGAGCTGCTGTGGCCGCTCATGGTGGCCGGTGTGCCCGAGGAGCTGTTCGACGGGCTCGTCGCCGCCGCGGCCGGCGGCGGCACCGACCCGTTCACGGTACTGGCCCGCACCAGCACGCTCCGCCACCGCGACTGGTTGCGCGCGAACGAGCGGCGGGAGCGGCTGTGCGCACGGCTCGCGACCTGCTTCGAGCAGTACGACGTGCTGCTCATGCCGACCAACCAGATCCCGGCGCTCGCGCACGACCACAGCGAGCCGATGCCGGCGCGCAGCATCCGCGTGAACGGCGCCGAGCGCCCCTACTTCGACCTGCTGGCCTGGATCGCGCTCGCGACGACGACGCTGCATCCGGCGACGACCGCGCCCGTCGGACGCACGCGCGGCGGCCTGCCGGTCGGCATCCAGATCGTCGGACCCTACCTCGAGGATCGCACGCCGATCGCCTTCGCGGGGCATCTGGCCGGCGTCGTCGGTGGGTTCGTCGCACCGCCGGGCTCCTGATGGCGACGACGCTCTACACCGGCGGGCGCGTGCTGGTGCTCGACGGCGTCACACCGCCCGCCGAGGCGGTGGTCGTCCGCGACGGTCGTATCGCCGGTGTCGGAGCGGCGAGCGACATGCGTGCGCTCGCCGGGCCGGGGGCCGAGCCGGTGGCCCTGCGTGGTGCCACCGTCATGCCGGGGCTCGTCGACACGCATCCGCACCTGATCCACTTCGGTGCCTTCTCCCACCCGCTCGTCGATCTGTCCGACGCGACGTCCCATGCCGACATCGTCGCGCGGCTCCGCGCCAAGGCGGCGGTGACACCGCCCGGCACGTGGATCATGGCGACGCCGATCGGCGAGCCGCACTACTTCCTGCGTCGCTCGTTCCGCGACCTCGCCGAGGGCGCCCTGCCCGGCCGCCACGTGCTCGACACGGTCAGCCGCGAGCACCCGATCTTCATCCAGGCGTGGGCACCGGTCATCCCGAACGTCTGCGCGTTCAACACGGCAGGCCTGGCGGCGGTGGGCATCGATCGCGAGACGCCCGCACGCGTCGACAACGTCTGGATCGAGCGCGACGCGGACGGAACCCCGAGCGGCATCCTGCGCGGCTCCGTCAACAACTACTACACCAACGACCCGTTCATGAACTCCCTGCTGGGGCAGCTACCGATGCTGCAGGCCGACGCCATCCTGCCCGGCGCCAAGGCCGCGATGGCCACCTACAACCGGCTCGGCGTCACGACGGTGTACGAAGGCCACGCGATGGGGGCCGGCGAGATCGGCGCCTATCGCGCGCTGCGCGCCGAGAATGCGCTGACGGTGCGCGTCCTGACCGCGCTCGAGGCGGAGTCGTACGGCCTGCCGTGGACGGCGTCGCTGTCGGACGCCGACTTCGACGCCAACCTCGAGCTGGCGCTGGCGCTGCACGACACCACCGACGCCTTCTGCCGCGGCGACGGCGTCACGGTGTCGCGCGGCGGCCCGTGCTGGCCCGGATTCCTCCGCATGTGGGAGCCGTACCGCGGCCCGTACGGCGAGCCGACGACGGGGGTCACCTTCGTCGCCCCCGAGAAGGAGCAGCGAGCGCTCGACTTCTGCGCCGCGCGCGGGCTGCGCCTCAACTTCATCGGTGCCGGATACAAGGACCACGACGAGTTCCTCGACCGCGCCGAGGCCGTCGCGCGCACGATCCCGATCGCCGACCGTCACTGGATCCTGCAGCACGCCTACCTCGTCACCGAGCACCAGGCGCGCCGCTACGCCGCGCTCGGATTCGACGTGACGACGAGCATGTCCTTCTCGTGGGGCAAGGGCGACCTCATGGCGGAGCGCATCGGCCGCCACGTCTGGGACGACCTCATCCCGCTGCGTCGCCTGCTCGATGCGGGCCTGACGGTGGGCTGCGGCACCGACTGGGGTCCGAAGAACGTCTTCGAGCACATCGCCTTGGCCGAGCAGCCCTACTTCTGCGGTAGCGCTCACCGCCACACGGTCAATGCCGTGACGCGCGAGGAAGCGCTGCTGATGTGGACCCGCGACGCCGCGAAGATCCTGCACTGGGACGGCATCGGCACCCTCGCGCCCGGCAACCACGCCGACCTGATCATCATCGATCGGGATCCGCTGACGTGCTCGAACGAGTCACTCCCCACCACCAAGGTCCTGCGAACGCTCGTGGGCGGCGCGACGACGCCGGCCAACTCTAGCAGCGACCCGTCGGTCGCTGGGGTCGGGTGCGACGGGCGGGGGCGTGGTCCAGAGCGAGTCGGGAGACACGCGGGAGGAGGGAGTGGGGCGCGGGGTGCCGTGCGAGCGTCGAGCGAAGACCACGCTCCCGCCCGTCGCACCCGACCCCGACCCGACGAGGGAAGCCGAGCGCTCAGTCGGTCAGCGTGAGATACGTCGAGCCCGCGAGCGCTTCCTCGTACCGCCGCATGAGCCGGCCCGACTCGGCGGGCGTGATGCGCTTGTCGCGCAGCGCCGCCTCGATCGCACGCCGCACGCGCGACACCAGGTCGTCCTTCGAGTACTGCACGTAGGCCAGCACCTCGGACACCGAGTCGCCCTCGACGACGTGCTCGACGCGGTAGCCGTCACCGTCGAGGCGCACGTGCACCGCGTCGGTGTCGCCGAAGAGGTTGTGCAGGTCGCCCAGGATCTCCTGATACGCGCCGACCAGGAACGTCGCGATGTAGTACGGCTCGCCGTTCACCGCGTGCAGCTCGAGCGAGTGCTTCACGTCGTGCAGATCGATGAAGCGGTCCATCTTGCCGTCGCTGTCGCAGGTGAGGTCGGCCAGCACCGCGCGGCGCAGCGGCGGACGGTTCAGCTTGTGGATGGGCATGGTCGGGAACAGCTGGCGCACGGCCCAGTGGTCGGGCAGCGACTGGAACAGCGAGAAGTTGCAGAAGTAGGTGTCGGAGAGCTGGCGCTCGAGGCCCTCGAGATCGTCCGGCACGTACGTGAGGTCGCGCACCTGCTTCAGGATCTTCTCGACCGTGGCGTAGAAGAGCTGCTCGGCACGTGCCCGCGCCTTCAGATCGAGCACGCCGAGGTTGAAGGCCGTGATGGCCTCCTCCTTCAGCTGCAGCGTGTCGTGATACGCCTCCTGGAAGTTCTTCGGCGTGACGCCTTCCCAGGTTTCGTAGAGCTGCTGGATGACCCGGTGCTCGCTCTTGTCGAGCGACGCCGGCACCTGCCCGAGCAGCATCTCGTTCGTGCCCAGCACGTTGAAGACGAGCACCGAGTGGTGCGCCGTCAGCGCGCGGCCCGACTCGGTGACGATGTCGGGATGCGGCACGCCCTTGCCGTCGCACGCTTCGGCGATCTGGCTGACGACGTCCGCGGCGTACTCCTCGAGGGTGTAGTTCACCGACGAGTGGAAGTTGGTCTGGCTGCCGTCGTAGTCGACGCCGAGCCCGCCGCCGCAGTCGAGGAAGCGCATGTTGGCGCCGAGCCCGTGCAGCTCGACGAAGATGCGACTGGCCTCGCGCAGCGCGTCCTTGATGGCGCGGATGGCGGTGATCTGGGAGCCGATGTGGAAGTGCAGCAGCTGCAGGCAGTCGAGCATGTTCTCGGCCCGCAGCCGCTCGACCGTCTCCACCATCTCCGCCGTGGTGAGCCCGAACTTCGAGCGATCACCCGTCGACTCGACCCACTTGCCCGCCCCCTTCGTCGACAGGCGCGCACGCACGCCGATGACCGGCCGGATGTCGAGGTCGCGCGCCGCGGCGAGGATGATGCCCAGCTCGGCCATGCGGTCGACGACCACGATGACCTGGCGCCCGAGCTTCTGCGCCAGCAGCGCCGTCTCGATGAAGGCGCGGTCCTTGTAGCCGTTGCACAGGATCAGCGCGTCGGGATTGTCCTGCAGCGCCAGCGCCACGAGCAGCTCGGGCTTCGAGCCGGCCTCGAGGCCGAGGGCGAACGGCCGGCCGTACTCGATCAGCTCCTCGACGACGTGCCGCGCCTGGTTCACCTTGATGGGGTACACGCCGCGATAGCGACCCTTGTAGTCGTTCTCGGCGATGGCGCGCTGGAACGAGCCGCACAGCTGCTCGATCCGCGTGCGCAGGATGTCCGAGAAGCGGATCAGCAGCGGCACGGTGAGGCCGCGGGACTGGAGATCGTCGACCAGCTCCTTCAGATCGATGCGCGCGGACGCAGGACCGGCGGGTGTGACCTCGACGTTGCCCGCCTCGTTGATCGTGAAGAAGTCGCGACCCCAGCCATTGACGTTGTAGAGCTCGAGCGCGTCTTTGATGGTCCAGGCACGCAGCTCGGTCTGCAGGGCCGACTGCGCCACGCTACTTGGAACCCCCAGGGGCATCCGGCGCGGCGAACTCGCCGACGTACCGCATGCCGCGATCGAGGAGCGGCCCGAGGACCGGGTCGTCCTCGCCCGCCTTCTTGGGCTTGTAGGCCACCGTCGGCGCCTTCACGAAGCGACGCACCAGGCTCTCGAGCGAGTAGTCGGCGCCCTCGAACTCGGGCGTGTGATGGATGGCGCCCGTCGGGCACGGCTCGCTGCAGAGGCCGCAGTACATGCACTTGGCCATGTCGATGTCGAAACGGGTCATGACCAGGCCGCCGGCGGCCTTGTCCTTGACCGCGTCGATGACGATGCAGTCGATCGGACACGCGCGCTCGCAGGCGAGGCAGGCGGTGCAGATCTCGAGATCGACCTCGAGCATGCCGCGGTAGCGGAACGGCAGCGTGTCCTGCACCCGCATGCCGTCGGGCAGCCGGTCGGGGTACTCGACGGTGGTGGGCTTCCGCACCATGTACGACGCCGTGACGGCCATGCCGTCGGCGATCGTCACCACGGTGTCCTTGATGTTCCGGAGGTAGGCGCCGATTCCCATCGATCACCCCGGCGAACGCGCGGTGGACAGCGGGTTGAAGCTCAGGTGCTCACGACCGAGGCCGGCGTGCCGGATGTGCCACACGACGCGCCCGAGGAACATGAAGAACAGCAGCACCGCGAACACGAAGAGCACCATCTGCACGGCGGGCGTGCCCTGCGGGAACGCCACCATCCAGAGCGCGGTCCCGAGCAGGTTCAGCAACGCCGCAGGCACGAGATACTTCCAGCACATCGACATCATCTGGTCTACACGGATGCGCGGCAGGGTCCAGCGCAGCCAGATCGCGACGAAGACGAAGAAGTACGCTTTCAGGAAGAAGGTGCCGAACTGCAGCGCGTTGCGCAGCACCGGGTGGCCTTCGAGCGCGAACGGGATCTGCCAGCCGCCGAGGAAGAGCGTCGTGACGATGGCGCCGATGACGTACAGGTTGCCCCACTCCGCCATGAAGAAGAGGAGGTTCCGCATGCCGCTGTACTCGGTGGCGAAGCCGGCGACCAGCTCGGACTCGGCCTCCGGCAGGTCGAACGGCGTGCGGTTGCCCTCGGCCAGCGCCGAGATGAAGAACACGAAGAAGGCGGCGAAGGTGAACGGGTTGGCGAAGAGGTACCACGTCCACGGGGCGGCGCCCTGCTGCTTGATGATGCCCTGCATGCTGAGCGAGCCGGCGAGGAGCACGATCGGGAAGATCGAGAGGCCGGCGGGGATCTCGTAGCTCACGATCTGCGCCGCCGAGCGGA
>CAYOIZ010000027.1:0-49061 GCA_964404165.1 uncultured Binatia bacterium (SeqCode)
GTACGCGGTGTAGACCTCGCCGTACTGCGCCATGATCGGCTTGATCCAGGCGCGGATCGCCTCGCGGCCGTGCATGTTGCCGAGGACGTGCTCGACGTAGACGGCGTCCTCCGTGAATCGATCGGCCCAGGCGTCCCAGTCCTCGCCCACGGCGCCGGCCTGCCAGTACGCACGGAACGCCTGCTCGAGCTCGTCGCGCTGCCATCTCGGCATGGGCGCCGTATACTTCTGCGCGCGGCTCTGCTTCAATCCTGCGCGGCGATGCTCGTCCTCCTGCTCCTCGGCCTCCTCACCGCCCCCGCCGCCGCCGGCACCTGCGACACCTGGGCCATCCCGCCGCAGCAGGTGGGCACCGTGCCCGAGGCGCTGCGCGAGCTGTCGGGCCTGGCGGCCAGCCGCCGCCATCCCGGCATCCTCTGGGCACACAACGACTCCGGCAACACGTTCACGCTGTACGCGCTGCGCGAGGACGGCAGCATCGTCGCCCGCTTCACCGTCCGCGGCGGCACCGCGCGCGACGCCGAAGACATCACGGTCGCACGTTGCGCCCCCAATGCCGACCGCACCTGCATCTACGTCGCCGACATCGGCGACAACGGCCAGCGTCGCAAGCAGGTCACCATCTTCAAGATCGCCGAGCCCGAGACGCTGAAGGACGGAGCGCTCGACGCGACGCCGCTGCACTTCACGTACGACGAGGGACCGCGCAACGCCGAGGTCGTCCTCGTCGACCCGCGCACCGGCCGCATCTTCGTCGTCTCGAAGGTGCTGTCGTCGCTCGGCGACGTCTTCCGCGTCGACAACCTCGGCGCACGCACCGGCGGCACCGCCGTGCGCGTACGCCGCCTGCGGCCGGCGAAGGAGTTCGACTCCTACACCACGAGCGCCAGCGTCCATCCCGACGGCACGCGCATCCTGCTGCGCACCTATGGTCGCGCCTGGGAGCTGCGGGCGCCCGACGCGCGCTCGTTCGAAGACGTGCTCGACGCGACGCCGATCGAGGTGCCGAGCAGCTCGCAGCCGCAGGCCGAAGCCATCACCTACTCCGCGGACGGCATGTCGTACTTCCTCGGCAGCGAGGGTGTCGGCAGCCCGATCTACCGCGTCAACTGCCGGTGACCCGTGCCGCGGCGTCCCGCGCAGCTCGATCTGTTCGCGCGCCCGCGCGCCGTCGGTCCGGCGGTGCTCCCGCCGGGGATGGCGGCGCTCGCGAGTCGCCTGCCGCCGACGCTGCGGCTCGGCACGTCGTCGTGGTCCTTCCCCGGGTGGGAGGGCCTCGTCTGGGACCGCCCCGCAACGGCGACCGTCCTCGCCCGCGAGGGACTCGAGGCCTACGCGAAGCATCCCCTCCTGCGCGCCGTCGGCATCGATCGCACCTTCTACGGCCCGATCGACGCCGACGCCTTCGCCGCCATGGCGGCGCAGGTGCCCGACGACTTCCGTTTCCTCGTGAAGGCGCACGAGGTCTGCACGCTGCAGCGCTTCCCGCTCCACGAGCGCTACGGCGAGCAACGCGGCACGCTGAACCCGCACTTCCTGCACGCGAGCTACGCCACCAACGAGGTCGTGCGTCCGATCGTGCAGGGCCTCGGAGCGAAGGCCGGACCCATCCTCTTCCAGCTGCCGCCACAGGCCGCCGCCGCGATGGGCGGCGCGGCGAAGTTCGCCGAGCGCCTGCACGCGTTCCTCGAAGCGCTTCCGAAGGGCCCGCTCTACGCCGTCGAGCTGCGTACGCCGCAGCTCATGACGCGCGACTACGCGGCGGCCCTGCAGGACGTCGGCGCCGTCCACTGCCTCAACGCGCATCCCACGATGCCGTCGGTGACGCGGCAGGCGGAGCGCGTGGCGCCCGATGCGCCGGCCGTCGTCGTGCGGTGGATGCTGGGGCACGGCCAGGCGTACGAGGCCGCCGTAGAGCGCTATCGTCCGTTCGACCGCCTCGTCGACGTCGACGACGCGACGCGCGACGCCATCGCCGCCGTCTGCCGCGGCGCGGGCAGGCGGCCGGCCTACGTCATCGTCAACAACAAGGCCGAGGGCTCGGCCCCGGAATCGATCCGCCGGCTCGTCGAGGCGCTCAGCGGAGCGTGAGCCCGAGGTGACGCTCCAGCTCGGCGAGCGCCGTGTCGGGGTCGTCCACCTTGATCGTCGTCATGCCGAGCGCGCGCGCGCTCTTGAGATTCGTGCCGATGTCGTCGAGGAACGCGGCTTCCGGCGGCGTGACGTCGAGCGCACGGCAGGCGAGCTCGTAGATGCGGGGGTCGGGCTTCCGCCAGCCGACGACCGCCGACTCGACGAAGGCGTCGAAGTACGGCTTCAGGATGCCGGTACCCACATCGTCGGTGATCCAGTTGTTGGTGAGCGCGCCCGCCTTGAGCCCGGCCGCCCGGATGCGACCGATGGCCGCGATCATCGTCGGCCGCGGCACCGTGCTCTCGCCCACCCGGCGCATCATCTCGCGCGCGTCGATGGTGCACCCTGCTCCGGCGCAGTCGGCCTCGAAGACGGGATAGAACGCATCCAGCGTCAGCTCGCCGCGCTCGAGCCGCGACCACCCGCCGCCGGGCCCCGTGCTCACGACGACGCGGTTGATGACGCCCGGCGTGATGCCGAGGTCGCGCTCGTACTGGGCGATGGCGTGCAGCGGCGACCCCACCACCACGCCCCCGATGTCGAAGATGACCGCGCGCAGTTCCGGCACGCGGGCCAACCTGCCGGGCCCGCGGCGCGGTTGCAATCGGCAGGCGACCGACGCAAGAGCACGACATGCGCGCCCTCCTGCTCGTCCTGCTGGCCCTCGCCGCTCCCGCCGTCGCCGGCGACCGGGCGGCGCTCCCCGATCTGCTGAAGATGACCGGGCACGTCGGCCCCGCCCGTGCCGGCGAGACCGGCACCACGGCCATGAAGCTCGGGGTGAACGGCAAGGACCACGAGTTCCAGCTCGCCACGCTGGAGGTGCTGACGGGCAATCGCACCGCGTCCCAGGTGCTGTCACAGGTGACGCCGTACACGCCCGCCTTCTACCTGCGCGCGCCCGCCAAGCTGTTGCAGCGCTTCACCGACGCCACGCCCGCCGACACCGTCGTCGTGCAGGGCTACTTCCGTCGCACCAGCGGGCGGAACCTGCAGGTGAGCGAGGTCCTCGTGAAGCCACCCGATCCGTCCCGGTAGTGTAAGAAGCCCCTCCGTTTCTTACAGCGACGCCGCGGTCGCCACCGGGATTACGGCGTTCCCACGAGGCACGCGCCTTGCAGCCCGCCACCCCCATGGCGAAGAACGGCTCCTCTCGCGGCAGCAAGGGCAACGACGGCGCATGGGCGAAGACGACGGTGGGTGGCCCCGCGGCCCCTCCGGACATCGCGTCCGCGAAGAAGGGGAAGCGCAGCGGCGCTCCGCTCGCCGACGAGGTGCTCGCGGGTGCGCAGCTCGCCGCCAAGCACGTCATGACGGGCGAGCTCGCCGCCGCCGTCCCGCACAATCCGATCAAGGCCTCGGAGTACGGCGAGGACGGCGCGCGCGACCCCGAGACGGGTACGCCGGTCGACGCCGGCGATCCGTCGGTCGGCGGCAGCACGCTGACCGAGGGACTGTCGTCGGCGAAGCTCGGCAGCGGCAGGCCCGCGCCCGGCGAGAATCCCACGAACGGACCGCTCGATCGCGTCCGCGCCGACGCCACCGGACAGGCGCTGACGACGAACCAGGGCGTGCGCGTCGGGCAGAACCAGGACTCGCTGAAGGCCGGCATCCGCGGGCCCTCGCTGCTGCAGGACTTCATCCTGCGCGAGAAGCTGACGACGTTCGACCACGAGCGCATTCCCGAGCGCGTCGTGCATGCGCGCGGCTCGGCCGCGCACGGATACTTCGAGTGCCACACGCCACTGACGAAGTTCTCGAAGGCGGCGCCGTTCGCCAAGGCCGGCAAGCAGACGCCGGTCTTCGTGCGCTTCTCCACCGTCGCCGGCGAGCGCGGCTCGGTGGACACCGCCCGCGACGTGCGCGGCTTCGCCGTCAAGTTCTACACCGAGGACGGCAACTGGGACCTCGTCGGCAACAACATGCCGGTGTTCTTCATCCAGGACGCCATGAAGTTCCCCGACCTGATCCACGCGGTGAAGCCCGAGCCGCACCACGGCATGCCGCAGGCCGCGAGCGCGCACGACACCTTCTGGGACTTCGTGTCGCTGATGCCCGAGTCGACGCACATGCTGATGTGGGCGATGTCCGACCGCGCCATCCCGCGCAGCTACCGCACGATGCAGGGCTTCGGCGTCCACACCTTCCGTCTGGTGAACGACGACGGCGCGTCGGTGCTCTGCAAGTTCCACTGGAATCCCGCCGCCGGCACCCATTCGCTGGTGTGGGACGAGGCGGTGAAGATCGCCGGCGCCGACGCCGACTTCCATCGCCGCGACCTGTGGGAGGCGATCGAGGCCGGCGCCTATCCGGAGTGGGAGCTCGCCGTGCAGGTCTTCACCGAGGAGCAGGCCGACAGGTTCAGCTTCGACGTCCTCGATCCGACCAAGATCGTCCCCGAGGAGCTGGTGCCGCTGACGCCGGTCGGCCGCCTCGTCCTCAACCGCAACCCCGACAACTTCTTCGCCGAGACCGAGCAGGTGGCCTTCTGCACCGCGCACGTCATCCCCGGTATCGACTTCACCAACGACCCGCTGCTGCAGGGACGCATCCACTCGTACATCGACACCCAGCTGACGCGCCTCGGCGGCCCGAACTTCCACGAGATCCCGATCAACGCGCCGGTCGCGCAGATCCACAACAACCAGCGCGACGGCATGCACCGCCAGACGCTCAACCGCGGCCGCGTCTCCTATGAGCCGAACTCGCTCGGCGGCGGCTGCCCGTTCCAGGCCGGCTCGACGGGCTTCGTGCCGTTCCCGCAGCCCGTCGAGGGCGACATGCTGCGCGGCAAGCCCGAGCTGTTCGCCGATCACTACACCCAGGCGACGCTCTTCTACCGCAGCCAGACCCCGGCCGAGCAGCGCCACATCGCGGCCGCGTTCACCTTCGAGCTGACGCGCGTGCAGACGCCGGCCATCCGCCAGCGCGTCGTGGCGACGCTCGCCAACGTCGACGCCGGGCTCGCCGCGCAGGTGGCCGACGGCCTCGGTTTCCCGGTCCCGCCCCCGCTCCCGCGCGTGATCGAGAAGCCGAAGAAGCCCGAGGTCGACCGCTCGCCGGCGCTCTCGCTGACGAGTCGCCCGGGCGACGCCGGCGTCCGCACGCGACGCGTGGCGATCCTCGTCGCCGACGGCGTCGGCGGCGCGGAGGCCATCCGCGACCTGCTCGCGCACGATGGCGCGGTGCCGCGATTCCTCGGCGCCAAGCTCGGGACGATCGACGCCGCCGAGGGGCCGCTCCAGGTCGACGTCACGCTGTCGGCCATGCCCGCCGTTCTCTTCGACGGGCTCGTCGTCCCGGACGGCGTCGCCTCGACGCTCGCCACCAACGGACACGCGCTCGAGTTCCTGAAAGACACCTACCGGCACTGCAAGCCGATCCTCGCCCCCGGGGACGGCACCCGCCTGCTCGAGGCTGCCGGCATCCCGGCGACGCTCCCGTCGGGAAAGCCCGATCCAGCGCTCTTCACCGGCGACGCCGATCCGACCGATTTCGCCGACGCGCTCGCGCGTCACCGCGACTTCGGACGGGAGTCGGATCCGCCGCGCGTCTGAGCCAGGCTCTCCAGCGCGGCGCCGCTCAGGCGGTGCGTCGTCCACTCGTCGAGCGCCTCCGCGCCGAGGCCGCGATAGAAGCGGAGCGCCGGCTCGTTCCAATCGAGGACGGCCCACTCGAGGCGCGCGCAGCCCCGCGCGATGGCGAGGGCCGCGAGCCGCTGGAGCAGCGCCGTGCCGATGCCACGGCCGCGCTCGACCTCGGGCACGAACAGGTCTTCGAGATGGATGCCTGACCGCCCGCGCCACGTGGAGTAGGTCGCGAAGAACAGCGCGAAGCCGACGGGGCGACCGGCGTCGAACGCGAGCAGACATTCGAAGGGCGGCTCTGCGCTGGCCAGCTGGCGGCGTAGCTCCGCCGGCGTCACCTCGACCGCCTCGGGCGCCCGCTCGTAGACGGCGAGCCCCGTGATGAAGGCGTGGATGGTGTCGGCGTCGTCCGGGTCCGCCGGGCGGATGTCGAAGGCCATGGCGGCATCCAAGCAGAAAAGCGTTGCCGGCTGCGAGCGCCGCGGGTTAGGACACCAGACGGGGGTCTTCACATGGTTCGTACGCTGCTCGCCGTCCTGACGCTCGCCCTGCTCGCTCCACGCGCCCATGCCGCCGACTGTGCGGGTGGCGCGCTCCGCTCCGTCGACGTCGGGCCGGGCAAGGCCACGCTGCAGGCCACCGTCACCGCGGCCGGGCTCACGCCCGAGGCGCTGGTCGCCGACGGCTTCCGCCTCGTGCTCGAGGATGCGGACGACGGCGCCATCGTCTATCAGCTGCACCTGCCCGCCGATCGCTTCGCCACGAAGGGCAGCACCACGAAGTACGACCGCAAGGGCACGCTCGCCGGCACGCTCCGCATCCGCCGACTGTCCGGGCAGGCCGACACCGTCGTCGTCGACCTGCGCGATCCGCGTGCCACGACGTCGAACAGCAGCAGCGATCGCAACCTGCTGGTGCGCATCGACCTCGCCGGCGGCGCCTGTGCGCGCACCTGCGTCGCCGCCTGCGAGACCCGCGCCACGGGCCGTCTCGCCTGCAGGCGCAGCTACGACTACGTGCCGTTCGCCGACCAGGGCTTCGGGCAGCGCACGCGACGCAGCAACGCCGCGACGTCGGGCTTCTGCGGCCTGCACGTCTCCCCCGACGACGCCTGCGACTTCCTCATCGACGAGCGCTGCGTGCTGCCCTACCCGTCGTCGCGCTTCCTGCGGCCGGACGCCTCGACGCCGACGGGCGTCCGCGTCGCCTTCCCCGCCGACGGCCTGCCGGCGAACACGTCGGGCAAGCACATCGACCCCACCGATCTGAACGCGCTCGACGGCTACAGCCCGGGTGCCGTCATCCTGTCGCTGTTCCCCGACACCGGGCACCCCGTCGACCTCGGCGCCTCGGGCGCGCCGTTCCACACCAGCTATGCGCGCTCCCTCGAGGCCGACAGCCCCACCGTGCTGCTCGCCGCCGCGAGCGGCGCGCGCGTCGTCCACTTCGCCGAGATGGACGCGCAGTCGGCACCCGACGACGTCGCCAACAAGGCGCTCATCATCCGCCCCGGTACGCGCCTCGACGACGCCAGCCGTTACGTCGTCGCGATGCGTCACCTGGTCGACACCGAGGGCACGCCGGTCGCACCGCGACTCGCGTTCCGCGCGCTCCGTGACGGCGTCGACACCGCGACGCTCGCAGCCGTCTGCGGCGCACCCTGTGCCGCCGCCATCGACGCCCGACGCCCCGTCTTCGAGGACGTCTTCGCGCGGCTCGCGACGGCCGGCGTCGCGCGCGACGATCTGCTGCTGGCGTGGGACTTCAGCACCGCCAGCACGTCGGCCCTCACCGACTGGATGGTGGCGATCCGCGACCAGGCGTTCGCGCTCGGCACGCCGTCGTTCACCGTCACCAAGGTCGACAACGGCAACGGCGCGGGTCGCAACGCCAACATCTACGCGCGCATCGAGGGCACGTTCCAGGCGCCGCTGTTCATGACCGCGGACGCGCCCGGATCGCGCCTGAACCTGGTCGACGGCGTGCCGCGCCAGAACGGCTACGCCACGGTGCCGTTCATGGTGGACGTGCCGCACTACGCCGTGAACGTCGGCGGCGCGCCGCGCCCGGTGCGTCCGACGCTGTGGGGCCACGGCCTCCTCGGCAACCGCGGCCAGATCGGCTCGCTCTCGACGCTGGCGAACGGCTTCGGCTTCGTCATCGCCGGCGTCGACATGCAGGGCATGTCCGACGCCGACGTCGGCGCCGGCATCCTGCCCGCCATCGCCGACTACTCGCTCTTCCACAACATCCCCGAGCGCCTCCACCAGGGCTTCCTGAACCACCTGCTGCTCGGCCGGCTGCTGCTCGACCCGGTGCTCGGCTTCAACTCGCACCCGGCGTTCAGCTTCGGCACGCCGCCGACGCCGATCATCGACACCACCGAGGTCTACTACTCGGGCGGCAGCCAGGGCGGCATCTTCGGCGGCGCGATCATGGCGATCGCCGAGGATTTCAAGCGCGGCTTCCTCGCGGTCCCGGGTTCGAACTACAGCACGCTCCTGCACCGCAGCATCGACTTCAACCCGTTCCTCGCGGCGTCACGGGCGTCCTATCCGAACCGGCTCGACGAGCAGCTCATCCTCGCCACCAACCAGCAGCTCTGGGATCGCGCCGAGCCGCACGGCTACCTGAACCACATCCTCGACGGCTCGCTGTCGAATCCACCGGTGCCGCACAAGGTGCTGATGCACATGGCGACCTACGACTCCGAGGTCTCCAACGTCTCGACGGAGATCATGGTACGCGCGCTCGGCGTGCCGCAGGTGACGCCGGCGGCGCGGAGCTTCTTCGGGATCCCCGAGATGGCGGCGCCCTTCGACGGCTCGGCCTTCGTCGAGGTGAATCCGATGCTCGGCTTCTCGCGCTGCAACACGCCCGCGGGCGACAGCCCGGGGCTCGCGTGCACCGACGCGAGCGACTGTCCCGCCGCCGGCGACAACCCGGCGCGCACCATCTGCGACTCGGGCGTCCCGCCCCAGTCGAACACCGCGCCGCGCTTCAACAACCGTGCCCACGGCTCGACGGGCAACGTCACCACCGGCGCGCAGATCGACGCCTTCCTGCGTCCGAACGGCACCATCCAGAACTTCTGCTCGGGGCCCTGCGACCCGGAGTGACGTCTCAGTCGGGCTCGCCGCGCTTGAGCTGACCCGACGGCGCGGCCTTTTCCGCATGGGCCTCGGCACGGGCGACCGTGTCGGGGCCGAAGCGCGCGGCGATGCGGTCGAGCGCCGCATTGAGCGACGCGCGCCGGCCCGCGGCCCGATCCGGGAAGAGTGCCAGCTGCGGCGGATCGTCGGCGGTGATGCCCGTGGCCGTGACGCCGATCAGCCGCACCGCGCGCTCGGGCCGGTTGGCGTCCCAGAGTCGGAGCGCGACCTCGGAGATGGCGCGACCGTCGTCGGTGGGGTGCGACGAGGGCGCCTGTCGCGTCAGCAGGCGGTAGCGCCCGGCACCGAGCCGCTCGGCGAGCTTGATCTTCAACACCACGGTGGCCGCGCGCACGCCGTCGTGACGGAGCCGTCGCGCCACGGCCTCGGCATGGGCGATGATGGCGCCGCGCACGGTGGCGTCGTCGTCGACGTCGGCGGCGAACGTGTTCTCCTCGCCGTACGACTTGGCGTCGCGATCGGGCTCGACGAGGCGCGCGTCCTGGCCGCGCGCGAGGCGCGTCAGCGCCGGGGCCGAGCGACCGACCGCGAGCGTGAGGCGAGCCGGATCGCACGCCGCCAGGTCGCCGATGGTGGCGAGGCCGAGGCGCGCCAACGTGGCCTGCAGGACGGGCCCGACACCCCAGAGCCGGCCGACCGGCAGCGGCGACAGGAAATCGGTGACGCCGTCGGGCGGGACCTCGAGCAGGCCGTCGGGCTTCGAGAGGTCGCTCGCGATCTTCGCCACCATCTTCGTCGGTCCGATGCCCACCGACACGGCGAGCCCGGTGACGTCGCGTACGCGATCCTTGATCAGCCGGCCGATCGCGAGGCCGGGGCCGAGGAGGCGCACCGAGCCGGTGGCGTCGATAAACGCCTCGTCGAGCGACAACGGCTCGACGAGCGGGCTCACGCGCGCGAAGACCTCGCGGATCTGCGCGCTCACACGCCGATACTTGCCCATGTTGCCGCGCACGACGACGGCGTCCGGACAGAGGGCGCGCGCCTGCGCCGTCGGCATGGCCGAGTGCACGCCGAAGCGACGCGCCTCGTACGACGCCGCCGCCACGACGCCGCGCTGCGAATCACCGCCGACGATCACCGGTCGGCCGCGCAGCTCGGGATGATCGCGCTGCTCGACGGCGGCGTAGAACGCGTCCATGTCGGCGTGCAGGATCACCGGGCTGCGCACCCTTCTGGCGCTATCATCGGCATCGGATGGCCGCCAGTGAAAATCGGCGTGCCCTCGCCAGGCACGGGCCGATTCTGTTACAGGCGCGCCATGACGACGATCGGCACGGTCCGCGAGGTGTGGCGCTACCCGGTGAAGTCGATGGGTGGCGAGCAGGTGTCGCGCGCCGTGCTCGGACCGCTCGGTCTCCCGGGCGATCGTGGCTGGGCGCTGCGCGACGAGGCCGCCGGCGAGATCCGCGGCGGCAAGAAGATGCCGTCGCTCATGCTGTGCACGGCCCGCTATCTCGCCGAGCCACAGGGCGGCGACGTCCCGGCCGCAGAGATCACCCTGCCCGACGGGACGACGTTCCGCTCGGACGCCGCCGATGCCGGCGAGCGCCTCTCGGTCTTCCTCGGACGCGCCGTCACGCTGTGGCCGCTGCAGCCGGCGACGAACCGGGACCACTACCGCCGCGGCCTGCCCGACGACCCCGACATGGTGGCCGAGCTGCGCGCCGTCTTCGGCCGGCTCGGGGACGAACCGTTGCCCGACCTCTCCGTCTTCCCCACGGAGCTCTTCGAGTACACGTCGCCGCTCGGCACCTACTTCGACGCCTTTCCCCTCCACGTCCTCACCACCGCGTCGCTCGACGCCCTCGGGCCGCGCGCGCAGTTCGACCGTCGTCGGTTCCGACCGAACGTGCTCATCGAGACGGCGGCGGGTGTCACCGGCACGGTCGAGGCCGACTGGAGTGGGCGCCAGGTCCGCATCGGCGGCGCCGTCGTCGACGTGAAGATGCCGACGGTCCGCTGCAGCATGCCGACGCAGGCGCAGCCCGGCCTGCAGAAAGACCCGTCCGTCCTGCGCGCCATCGTCCGCAGCGCCGCCCAGAACCTCGGCGCGTATGCCACCATCGTCAGCGCCGGTTCGGTCGCGGTGGGGGATCCGGTCGAGCTGATGTGACGATGACGCCCGCCCTGCCCCAACGTGCCGGCGTCCCATGGGTTGGGGCGCCCTGGGCCATGCTCTCGAATCCGGGGGCGTGGCTCTGGGAGGGGTACCGCGCGCACGGACCCGTCTTCGCCTTCCGTCTCGTCGGCATGCGCATGGTGGCGATGCTCGGGCCGGAGGCGAACCGGTTCATCCTGGCGACGGCGCGCGACCGCTTCTCGCACGGCGAGGGCTACGCGCTGGTGCGCGACATCCTGGGCGACGGCCTCCTCTTCCAGGACGGCGACGTGCACCGCCGCAACCGCGCGCTGATGACGCCGGCGTTCCACCAGCGCGGCGTGCAGGCGTACTTCGACGTCATGACCGAGTGCGCCGAGACGCACGTCGCGCGCTGGGCCGCCGCCGGGCCGGGGCCGATGCACGAGCGCCTGCGGCATCTCACGTTCGAGATCATGGCGCGCCTCATCCTCGGCATGGAGGGCGGCGCCAGCGAGCTCGAACGGCTCGGCCGGCTGAACGACGTCCTCGCCCGCGGCACGACCGCGTTCCTGCGCGTCGGCTGGTCGTGGACGACGTACGGCCACGGCCTGCGGGCGCGCGATGCGCTGCGCGACTATCTGCGCGGCGTCATCCGGGCGCGACGCGACGCCCCCGGGCACGATGCGCTCGGCCTGCTCATGGCCGCACGCGACGAGGACGGCGCCGCGCTCGACGAGGACGAGCTGCTCGAACAGGCGGTGATCCTGATGTTCGCGGGGCACGAGACGACGACGTCCCTGCTGAGCTCGTGGCTGCTCGCCATGCGCGATCATCCCGACGTCCACGTCCAGCTCGTGGAAGAGCAACGGCGCGTCGTCGGCGACGGCCCGCTGCGGCTCGAGCACGTGCGCGAGCTCGAGGTGCTCGATCGCGTGCTGAAGGAGGTGGAGCGGTTGTGGCCCCCCATCAGCCTCTGCCAGCGCGGCGTCACGGAGACGGTGGAGTTCGCGGGCCACACGCTGCCGCCCGGCACCCTCGTCGTGTACTCGCCGTGGGTGACGCATCGGATGCCCGACGTCTTCCGCGATCCCGAGCGTTTCGACCCCGATCGCTTCGCCGCGCCGCGCGAGGAGCATCGCGCCACGCCGTACTCGCTCGTCGGCTTCGGCGGCGGCCCGCGCCTCTGCATCGGGCAGGCGTTCTCGCTGCTCGAGGCGAAGATCATCGCGTCGCTCCTGCTGCGGCGCTACCACTGCGAGATCGCGCCGGGCGATCCGAACCTGCGCTGGGTGCCGACCGTGCACCCGCGAACGGGCCTGCCGGGCACCGTGAGCACCCAGAGCTGAGCGATGCCGCGGCCGCACCACGGATGGATCGGCCTGCTGCTCCTCGCCTGCACGGGGACGGCCGGTGCGGAGACCAGCTGGCTCGACCACTTCACGTTCACCTTCAGCGAGCGGCTGCGCGGCGAGTTCGTCGACTTCTTCGAACCCGCGGACACCGTCGCACCCGCTGGCGCCAACCGCTACGACTTCCTCGGCAGCCAGACGCGCCTCGGTGTACGCGCGACCTTTCCCCACCTGCAGCTCGTCCTCGAGATGCAGGACACGCAGATCGCGAATCTGCCCGAGGACGCCAGCCTGCCCCCACCGCAGGGCAATCTCGGCACGGGTGCCACCTACTTCGCCAACACGCGTCGGACGCCACAGAGCGAGCCGTTCCTGAAGCTCGGCTTCCTGACCTACCGCAGCAGCGGGCTGGCACTCACCGGTGGCCGCTTCGAGGTGCGCGACGGGCTCGAGACGACGCCGGGCGACGCCACGCTGGCGTTCCTGAAGAAGACCCGCATCGCCGAGCGGCTCGTCGGTCCGTTCGACTTCACCCACGTCACGCGCAGCTTCGACGGCCTGCGTGCGACGTGGGACCGTCCCGGGCTCAACCTCACCGCGTTCGCGACCAAGCCGACGGCCGGGGGCTTCGAGATCAGCGCCAATCGGGAGATCGAGAAGATGGGCCTCGCCGGCGTCTCCGTGACGGGGAATCGCCTGCCCATCCCCGACGCGCCGCCGGCCGACCTGCGTCTCTTCTGGCTCTACTACGACGACAGCCGCGACGACGTGCTGAAGGTCGACAACCGGCCGCTCGCGGTCCGCATGGCGGATCACGACGCGATCAGCATCAACACCGTCGGCGGCCACGCCATCACCGCGATCCCGCTCGGCCCGGGCACGGTCGACCTCCTCGGCTGGGGGGTCGTGCAGGCGGGACGCTGGGGCACGCAGGACCACGCCGCCTGGGCGTTCGCGGTCGAGGCCGGCTACCAGCTGCCGCGGCTCCCCGCGGCGCCGTGGCTCCGCATCGGCATCGATCGCTCGTCGGGCGACGACGATCCGTTCGACGACGTGCACGAGAGCTTCTTCCAGGTGCTGCCCACGGCGCGAATCTACGCGCAGTTCCCGTTCTACAACCTGATGAACGACCAGGACGTCTTCGCGGAGCTCATCCTGCGCCCGCACTCGCGTGTCACCATCCGCGCCGATTACCACTGGCTCGAGGTCACGGAGGGACGCGACCTCTGGTACGCGGGCGGCGGTGCGACCAACGACGACATCTTCGGCTTCTCGGGAGCGCCGGCCGCCGGCGCGCGCGACCTGGCCCAGGTGGCCGACGTCTCGGTGACGGTGCAGGTGATCGACCGCCTGACGTTCGGCGCGTACTACGGCCACGCCTTCGGCGGCGACGTCGTGGGGGCCACGTATACGGGGGTGGGCGCGAACTACGGCTTCGTCGAGCTGACGTTCCGCTACTAGGCTGCGGTGCTCTGCATGACGGTCGGGCCCGTCGGCACCGGCGTCGGCGTCGCCGGCTCGACGGTGACGAAGAGCTTGCCGATCGGTGCCGTGTACGACTCGACCGGCACCACGAACTGCGTGCGCGTGGTCCCGGCGGCCGGCGCGGTGAACTGCCCGCACTCGACGCTCTTGTCGCCGACGGCCGCCCACAAGCGGTAGACCTGCCCGCTCGGCAACGGCGGCAGGCCGTACGCGACCAGCGCCCCCTTCTTCGCATCCATGTCGAGCGACACCCGCCCGAACGTCCCCCCCGCGCCCGCGAGATCGAACGAGTGGACCACGTTCGGCTCGGTCATGAGCGCCGTGACGTCGCGCTGCAGCGACAGCTCACGACGGACCCGGTAGCCGTCGATGCCGAAGGCCAGTGCGAGCGCAGCAGCAGCCGCAGCGGCGAACTGGCTCCACACGATGCGACGCGCGGGACGCGTCACCGGGAACGGCACCACCTTCGCCGGCTCGGCACGCGGCGGCTCGGCCTGCTGCGCCACGGCCGCGGCCATGACGCGATCGCGCAGCGCCGGCGGGGGCGGCGTGACGTTGCCGTAGGGCAGCAGCTCGAACGTGTTGCGGAGCCGTCCGACCTCGGCCGCCAGCTCGGCGTCGCCGGCGAGCTGCCGTTCGAAGTCGGCGCGCTCCTCGGGCGACAGCTCGCCGAGGACGTAGAGCACGGCGAGGTCGTCGGCGGCCATGTCGGCGTCGTGCGTCATTCCACCAGGTCTCCGAGCCGTTGCTTGAGCGCGATCAGTCCGCGGCGTGACCAGCTCTTCACCGTGCCGAGCGGCGCCTCGAGCTCGTCGGCGATCTCCGTCTGCGACAGGCCCTGGTAGTAGGCCATCTCCAGCACCCGTCGCTCGTTCGGCGGCAGCTCGGCCAGGGCGTCGCGGACCCGCACGCTGCACTCCTTCAGCGACACGCGATCGTGGGGCATCGGCACCGACGGCGGCGGTGGGGCGTCGCGGTGGACCTCACGCAGCAGGCGACCCGAGCGGGTGCGCGAGCGCAGCCGGTCGATCGCCCGGGTGCGTGCCATGGTGGCGAGGAATGCCCCCAAGGTACCCCGAGCCGCATCGTATCGGCCGCTCTGCTTGAGCAAGGTCAGAAACACCTCCTGCGTCAGATCCTCCGCTTCCTGCGGGTTGCGCAGGGCGGAGAGTGCCAGTCCGTACACGAGACCCGCGTATCGATCGTAGAGCGCGCCCAGCGCGGACGGGTCGGCCGCCAAGGCGCCGAGCAGCTGCTCGTCCGTTGGGGCCGGTCGATCAGATGGGTCGTCGGAGGTCTGCCGCAAGAACGACCCCCACTACCACAGCTCGCCCGACACCGTGAAGGAACACTGCCCGTCGCCCTTCATACGCGCGAGCGAATGGAACGGATGCAGTAGCCAGCTCAGGGTAACGCCACGGCCGTGAGACCGACGACGCGGATGCCCGGATCGGCCCCGATCCGGCCGATGGGCGACACCGTACCGGTGCCGAGGTCGATGCCGTAGAGCATGCCCCCCGAGGCCACCCAGCCCCGGTCCTGCCCCGCGGCGTCCGTCACGATGTCGAAGCCCGCCTGTGGGGCCACGTCCACCCCGAGCGAGCCGACCGTCACCAGGCCACCGTCGTTCGGCGGGTCCTGGAGGACGAGGACGTCACGGTCGGCGTCGATCTCGAGCAGGCGGGTGGTTGCGGCGCCGGGCCGGTTGCTGGTGTAGGCGGCCGCCGCGATCGCGGGCCGGTTGCCGGCGTTCGGGTCGCTGGAGACGTAGGCCAGCGATCCATCGGTCGCGGTCGCACCCAGGTCGACGTTGACGCGGAGGTTCTGGCCGCTCCCCGACACCAGCCGCATGCGGTCGGCCTGGGGGTTGAAGTCGAGGCCAGAGCGTTGCTCGCCGTCGAACGGCACCGTGAGCGTGCTCACGAGGCGGGCCGAGCCGGCGTCGAGGTCGAGCACGTAGACGTCGTTGCCCCTGGTGACGGCGTAGATGCGGCCGTCGCTCGGGCGCAGGTCGAGGCCGATCAGGCCGTCGGCACCGTCCATGCGGACGGGCGTCGAGTCGCCGGGACGGTCGGGGGGGAAGCGCAGTAGCCGGCCGTCGTCGGTGAGGGCGATCAGGTCGGGCGCCGCGGCGGCCTGGTGCACCAGGCCGAGCAGGAGGCCCAGCAGGGCCATCCGGCGGGGGACGGAGCGGATCACCCGCTCAATTAGCCATTCGCGACCTTGCGGGACAACTCGCGGACCGACGTCGCCATCCGCTGGCGGCGCGGCTTCACCCGCAGGTGCAGGCGGTAGCGTCCCTCGGACAGCTCGCGGACCTTCTCGGGGTCCCACATCGAGCGCCGCATCTCGTGCACCCGTCCGAGCACCGCGGCCCGCAGCTTGTCGGCCGGCAGGTCGAGCGTCTCGCAGATGTTCACGAACGAGAACGGCCACGTCTGGTTCCGCGCACGCATCCACGCCTGCGCGTCCCTGGCCATGCGCTGGCGGCCCTTCTGGGGTGCCTGGGCGCAGCGGATCGCATCCTCGAGGATGGCCAGCATGAGCGCCCGCTCACCCGAGATGAGGCTGTCGGCACGGGGCTCGCTCATCTGCTCGGGCAGGAAGACCTCGGGAGTGAAGAGGCTCTCGGCCCGGTCGCCACCTATCGTCGTCTCGGCCATTGGTTCCCTCCGCCTGCGGGGACGCTGGCAGCGTCCCCGATGTGTCATTTGACGGAGGTACGTCCGGGCCGGGGCGACGGATGTCAGCGCGGGTAGCCGGGATCGGTCGGATCGTACTCGACGCGCTGGACGCGGCTGTTGGTGCTGAAGGCCCCGTCACCGGAGAACACCACGCGGCCGACGCCCTTGTAGTAGTAGGCGGTCCGCGTCTGGTCGGGGCCGAAGTAGAACGGGATGAAGGCCTTGCCCGTGATGTAGGGCTTGATGGACGACGGCGCGCCGAGGATCTTCTGGACCTCCTCGGGACGCATGCCCTCCTTCACCTCGGACAGCGGGCTGCCGGCCGGCGCGGGCGTGGCGGCGGGAGCCTCCTGGCGCGCGGGCTTGGGGCCTTTGGAGCAGGCACCGATCGTCAGCGCGAGGGCGCATCCAAGGAGCAGCATGGCGGGGCGTCGCATCGTGTGGGTCCTCCTCGCCCGGAACGCCGGGCGGGCGGGCTTATATGCGATGACCCGGCGGCTGTCGACGCGCGCCCTAGGCGGCACGACGGAGCGGGCGAAGGCGTACGGACGGTGCCACCAGCGCCAGGCTCACGAAGCCGTGCGTCAGGCGGACGAGGTCACGCCGCGTGCGGCCGCTCGAGCGCAGCACGGGGCCGAACGTCAGCTCCGCACGCAGCGTCGGGCGGCCGAGCACGCGACGCAGAGACGCCATGAACGTCATGTCGCCGACGAACGCGGCGGCCGCCTCGCGCGTCCCGTCGGATCGACGATAGCGCACCGCGACCGCCTGCACCGGCGCGCCGGCGTCGACCGCCGCCTGCAGCATCGCCGCGTGGAAGCGACCGACGGCGGCGCCGTCGGTCGTCGTGCCCTCGGGGAACACCACCACGCGCTCGCCCGCACGCAGCGCGGCGGCGACCTCGTCCTTCACGCGCGCGGCGTCGCGAAAGCTGCCACGACGGAGGAAGAGCGTGCCGAAGCCGCGCGCGATCGCGCCTGCCACCGGCCACGTCGCCACCTCGCTCTTGGCGACGTAGCGCGAGCCGGCGACGGCGTTCAGCGCGTAGACGTCGAGCCACGAGACGTGGTTCGCCACCACCAGCAGCGGACCGCCGGCGCTCGGCCCAGCCCCACGTACGACGACGTCGACACGGAGGCCGTGCAGCGTCCGCACCGCCCGGCGCTGCACCAGCCGCGCGCGACCGGCCGCATCGAGCCGGGGCGCCACCAGCACCGCCCCGCACCACGCGACGACCGACTGCGCGACGAACCGCGCCGCGCGCCCGATGCGCACCACGGGTGCCGTCTCAGGCGGCGCGGAGGAGTCGATTCGCATGGCGTTGGCTCAGGCGGTCCATCGGCAACAGCATCAGGAGATCGGCGGTGTCGAAGTCGACGTCCCAGGCGGGATCGCCGCAGATGTACGCGCCGAGCCGCAGATAGCCCTTCAGCAGCGGCGGGACGGCGGCTTCGTCGGTGGGCGCGCGATGGAGCGGCAGCGGGTGGCGCGGGAACACCCGCCACTCCGGCGGGCAGAGATGCTCGCGTCGCAGTCGGCGGCAGAGCGCTGCGACGGCCGGGCCTCCCTCGGCGAGCCCGATGCTGGCGCACCCGATCACGTGGCGATGGTTCCCCGCCGTCAGGTAGCGCAGCAGGCCGCTCCAGAGGAGCGCGATGACGCCACCGGTCCGGTACGCCGGATCGACACACGCCCGGCCGATCTCGACGAGGCCGCCGCCCAGGGCCAGAACCCGCGTGAGGTGGAACTCGTGCTCGGCATAGAATCCGCCGGCGGCACGGGCGCGCGCGGCGGTGAGGATGCGGTAGGTGCCGATGACGCGGTCCGCGCGGACGTCGCGCACGAGGAGATGATCGCAGTGCTCGTCGAACCGATCGGCGTCGAGGCCGTTCGCCGTGGGGCCGATGCGGGCCCCGAGCTCGTCGACGAAGACGCGGTAGCGCAACGCCTGCGCCGCGCGGACGTCGCCGTCGGACCGGGCGAGGTGGACCTCCAACAGGGGGTCGGGGAGCGTGTCGGCGTGTCGCATGAGTACGCCTCCTTCGCTCGTGCAGGATGACCACCCCCGGTTACGGGGCGGTGATCGGGACGCTATCGGATCGCGAATTCGGGCCCGGTGCGCGCTGCTTTGTACTGTCCCGACGCCAGAGTATGGTGGGAGCCATGGCGAAGTCCTCCCTCACGGTCACCGACGACCGCACGGGCAAGCAGTACGTCATCCCGATCGAGAACGGCGCGATCCGCGCGACCGACCTGTCGCAGATCAAGCTCGACGCCGACGATCCGGGACTCGTCAGCTACGACCCGGCGTTCATGAATACCGCGGCCTGCAAGAGCAGGGTCGGCTACATCGATGGCGACAAGGGCATCCTGCGCTATCGCGGCTACCCCATCGAGGAGCTGGCCGAGAAGAGCACCTACCTCGAGACCGCCTACCTCATCGTGAAGGGCGAGCTCCCGACCACGTCGCACCTGGCGATGTGGCAGCACAACATCAAGATGCACACCATGGTGCACGAGAACCTGAAGCGCTTCATGCAGGGCTTCCGGTACGACGCGCATCCCATGGGCATGCTGATCGGCACGGTGGGCGCGCTCTCCACGTTCTACCCCGACGCCAAGGGCGTGATGGACCTCGAGTCGCGCCGGGTGCAGACGCGACGGCTCATCGGCAAGATGCCCACCATCGCGGCCTTCGCCTACCGGCACAGCCGCGGCCTGCCGTACATCTACCCCGACAACGACCTGTCGTTCACCGGCAACTTCCTCTCGATGCTGTTCAAGATGACGGAGCTCAAGTACCGGCCCGATCCGGTCCTCGAGCACGCGCTCGACGTGCTGTTCATCCTGCACGCCGACCACGAGCAGAACTGCTCCACCACCGCCGCGCGCGTGGTGGGCAGCGCACACGCCGATCCGTACGCCGTCGTCGCCGCCGCGGCCGCCGCCCTCTCCGGGCCGCGCCATGGTGGGGCCAACGAAGAGGTCGTGCGGATGCTCCACGAGATCGGCTCCGTCGACAACATCCCGGGCCTCATCAAGCAGGTGAAGGCCGGCGAGCGCCGCCTCATGGGCTTCGGCCATCGTGTCTACAAGAACTACGACCCGCGCGCGAAGATCATCAAGGAAGTGGCGCATCAGGTGTTCGAGGTGACGGGCAAGAGCCCGCTCATCGACATCGCGCTCGAGCTCGAGAAGATCGCGCTCGGCGACGACTACTTCGTGAAGCGCAAGCTCTACCCGAACGTCGATTTCTACTCGGGCATCATCTACGAGGCCATGGGCTTCCCGATGGAGATGTTCCCGGTGCTGTTCGCCATTCCGCGGACGGCGGGATGGATGGCGCAGTGGGCGGAGAGCCTCCTCGACGAGGATCAGCGCATCTCGCGCCCGAAGCAGCTCTACACCGGCCACCCGGAGCGTCACTATCCGCCGCTCGACACGCGGCGCGACGGTGGCGCGCTCGAGACCGAGGTGCGCGGACCGTTGTGATCTGACCGCCCGCGCCGCCGAGCGGCGGCGCGGGCGAGCTCCGAGGGGTGGTGGGGATGGGGGCATGGCTCGAGTGGCTGAGCGGTGTGGTGTGGGGACCGCCGCTCCTGATCCTCCTCTGCGGCACGCACCTGTATCTGACGGTGCGGCTCCGGCTCATCCAGCGGTTCGTCGGCCGCGGCATCCGGCTCTCGCTGCAGCGCGACGCCGAGGGCGTGGGCGACGTCAGCCAGTTCGGCGCGCTCACCACGGCGCTGGCGGCGACCATCGGCACCGGCAACATCGTCGGGGTCGCGACGGCGGTGGCGGCGGGCGGGCCGGGCGCCGTCCTCTGGATGTGGCTCACCGGCGTCTTCGGCATCGCCACCAAGTACGCCGAGGCGCTGCTCGCGGTGAAGTATCGTATCCACACACCGACGGGCATGGCGGGCGGCCCGATGTACGTCCTCGAGCGTGGCATGGGCATGCGTTGGCTCGGCCTGGTGTTCGCGGCGCTCACCTCGGTGGCGGCGTTCGGCATCGGCAACATGGTGCAGGCCAACTCCATCGCGACGCTCCTCCACACCACGATGTCGGTGCCCCCATGGGCGAGCGGCGCCGTGATGACGGCGATCACCGCGCTCGTCATCCTCGGCGGCATCCAGTCGATCGCCCGCGTGTGCGAGCTGCTGGTGCCGTTCATGGCGATCTTCTACGTCGCCGGCTGCTTCATCCTGCTCGTGATGCACGCGAGCCTCATTCCGGACACGCTCTCGCTCATCGTCGGCTCGGCGTTCACGGGGCAGGCCGCCATCGGCGGGTTCATGGGCGCCGGCATGAAGGAGGCCATCCGCTTCGGCGTCGCGCGCGGGCTGTTCTCGAACGAGTCCGGGCTCGGCAGCGCGCCGATCGTCGCGGCGGCGGCGCAGACGCGCAATCCGGTTCGCCAGGCGCTGGTGTCGTCGACGGGCACCTTCTGGGACACGGTCGTCGTCTGCGCCATGACGGGGCTCGTCGTCGTCAACTCGGGGCGCTGGACCGAGGGCCTCAAGGGCGCCGAGCTCACGCACGCCGCGTTCGACGATCTCGGCGTCGTGGGGCCCATCGTGCTCACCATCGGCCTGCTGACGTTCGTGTTCTCGACGATCCTCGGGTGGTCGTACTACGGCGAGAAGGCGGTCGAGTATCTGATCGGGCCGGCGGCCGTCACCCCGTACCGCTGGCTCTGGGTGGCCGCCGTCATGGTGGGCTCGACGGCGACGCTGCCGGCAGTGTGGGCGTTCGCGGACGTCGCCAACGGCCTGATGGCCGTGCCGAACCTGATCACGTTGATCGCACTGACGGGCGTCATCGTCGACGAGACGCGTCGCGATCTGTGGGACGCACCGGACGACTCCCGCTAGGTTTCTCCTCGACTTCTCGCTCCCGGCGAGGCTATGGTCCGCGGCATGCGCCGACGCGATTTCCTCCGTCTGACCACCATCGGCATGGCCTCGGGCGCCGTGCTCGGCTCGTCGATCTGGCGGCACGCGCTGGCGGCCACGCCGGGGCAGACGGGCCCCGGCCCGTACGGGCCGCTGCTCGCTCCCGACGCCAACGGCATCCAGCTCCCGGCCGGGTTCGCGTCGCGCGAGCTGGCGCGCGGCGGACAAGTGGTTCCGGGCACCAGCTACACGTGGCCCATCTTCCCGGACGGCGGCGCGACGTTCCGCGCACCGGGCGGGTGGATCTACGCCGAGAACAGCGAGTGGGCTCCGCCGGCGGGCGGCGGCGTCAGCGCGCTCCGCTTCGACCACGGCGGCAACGTCATCGACGCCTACAGCATCTGCACGGGCACCATCATCAACTGCGCCGGCGGTCCGACGCCCTGGGGCACCTGGCTCACGTGCGAGGAGTTCGCGTCGGGTCACGTCTGGGAATGCGATCCACGCGGCGACGTGCCGGCGCAGAAGCGTCCCGCGCTCGGGACGTTCAAGCACGAGGCGGTCGCCGTCGACTCGCGTCGCAAGCAGCTCTACCTCACCGAGGACGAGGGCGACGGCCGCTTCTATCGCTTCACGCCGAACAAGTGGCGCCACCTCGAGGCGGGCGGCGTCCTCGAGGTCGCGCAGGTGGCGCCGTCGGGCGCGGTGACGTGGCTGCCGGTTCCCGACCCGAACCCCGTGCTTCCGGCCGGCACGCCCACACGCCAGCAGGTGCCCGCCAGCACACCCTTCGCGGGCGGCGAGGGCATCGTCTACAGCCAGAAGCACATCTACTTCACGACGAAGGGCAACAACCGCGTCTGGGACTACGATCCCACCACGCAGATGCTCACCGTGCTGTACGATCGCGCCCTCGACGCCGGCATGACGCTCGGCGGTGTCGACAACATCACCGCGTCGCGTGGCGGTGACCTGATGGTCGCCGAGGACGGCGACAACCTCGAGGTCGTGCTGATCACGCCCGGCGGGGTCGTCTCACCGCTGCTGCGGGTCACCGGGCAGGCGGGCTCGGAGGTCGCGGGGCCGGCGTTCGACCCGTCGGGCCGGCGCTTCTACTTCAGCTCGCAGCGCGGCAACGGCAACGGCATCACCTACGAGATCACCGGCCCGTTCCGGAAGCGCGCCAAGGGCTGAGTCGTCAGGGGGCGACCGTCTGCCCGAGCTTGCCGCTGACGACCTCGGCGATGCGCGCCAGCAGGTCGTGGCCGTCGCGGTCGTCGACCCAGGCCTCCTCGAGCGGATCCCAGTTGTAGTGCCAGGCGCGGGCGCCGGCGGCGAACCAGATCTGGCTCGCGGCCGACTGCCGGTTCAGGACGAACCGGGTGCCGTCCTCGAACTCCATGGTGACGAGGCCGTCGGCCGACGTGATGTCGATGTCCTCGAACCGATCGAGCCAGCGCGCGACCCGCTCCAGGCAGGTCTCGACGGCCCGATAGTACTGCTGGGCGTCCATGGACGCGCACACTAGCCGCAGCCGTCGGCGCTTGCTATCCCAGGCCCCCATGTCGGACGACGAAGCATCGGAGCTCGAGCGCCTGCGGGCGGAGAACGCACGTCTCAAGAGCGCACAGACCCGTGGGATCAGCCTCAAGGTCAGCGAGAAGGGCGGCCTCTCGGTCTACGGCCTCGGCCGCTTTCCCGTCACGCTCTACAAGGAGCAGTGGACCAAGCTGCTCGACATGGCGGACGAGATTCGCGCCTTCCTCAAAGACAACGACGCCACGCTGAAGGCGAAGGAGCCCGGCAAATGATCGAGTGGAGCGAGCAGCACCTGATGATCCGCGACATGATGCGGCGGTTCATCGACGCGGAGATCCGTCCCAACCTGGAAGCGCTCGAGCACGGCGACCTGCCGCCGTACGACATCCTGCGCAAGCTCATGCAGAACTTCGGGCTCGACGAGATGGCCCGCCAGCGCTTCGCGAAGCAGATCGCGCGCGAGAAGGCCGGCACCACGCCCGCCGACGCCGTGCGCGAGGAACATCGCGGCGAGGGTGGCGACGTCGGCATGCAGATCATCCCCATCATCGAGCTGTGTCGCTGGTGCCCGGGCATGGTCACGGCGATGGGCGTCAGCGTCGGCCTCACCGGTGCGGCCATCATGTCGAAGGGGACGACGGCGCAGAAGGAGCGCTGGGCCCTCCCCGTCCTGACGCTCGAGAAGATCGGCGCCTGGGCCATCACCGAGCCCGGCTCGGGCTCGGACGCGTTCGGCGGCATGAAGTCGACGGCGCGTCGCGACGGCGACGGCTACGTCCTGAACGGCTCGAAGACGTTCATCACCAACGGCCCGTACGCCGACACCATCATCTTCATCTGCAAGCTCGACGACGGCAGCGGCACCGCCCCGAAGGACCGCAAGGTCCTGAGCTTCGTCCTCGACCGCGGCATGCCGGGGCTGACGCAGTCGGCGCCGATGCGCAAGATGGGCATGCATTCGTCGCCCACGGGCGAGCTGTTCCTCGAGGACGTCCGCGTCGGCCGTGATCGTCTCATCGGCGAGACCGAGAACGTCCCCGATCGCTCGGGCGCCAAGGCGACGTTCAACATGGAGCGCTCGGGCGTCGCGGCGATGGCACTCGGCATCACCCAGCAGTGCCTGCAGCTCTGCGTCGAGTACGCCAAGACGCGCGTCCAGTTCGGCCGGCCCATCGGCGAGTTCCAGCTGATCCAGCTGAAGCTCGCGAAGATGGAGGTCGCCCGCATGAACCTCCAGAACCTGGTGTTCCGGCAGATCGAGATGTCGGCCCACGGCAAGTCGCTGAGCTTCGCCGAGGCGTCCGCGTGCAAGCTGTACGCGGCGCAGACGGCGATGGACGTGGCCCTCGAGGCGGTGCAGCTCTTCGGCGGCAACGGCTACATGGCCGAGTTCCAGGTCGAGCAGCTCTGCCGCGACGCCAAGGTGCTGCAGATCTATGGCGGCACCGACGAGATCCAGGTCTCGCAGATCGCGCGCAGTCTGCTCGCCGAGCAATAGGGGACGACGAGGTCAGCGCGTGTCGTCGTCGTTCTTCTGCTCGTAGATGTCCTTGCTGGCCTCGTTCTGCTTCTGCTGGATCTGACGGCGCTCCTGCGGCGTGACGACGCCACCGTCGCGTGCGTCCTGGCGCTCGTTGGCGATGTCACGCTGCTGGGCGCGCAGATCCTGCGCCTCCTTCGGCGTCAGGTCGCCGGTCTTCACGCCCTGCTGGATGCGGTCCTGCTGCCGATTCTGCGTCGCCGCAGGGCCGGCCGGACCGAGCGAACGGCCGCTGCACGCGGCCAGCATCGTGGTGGCAACCGCCACCGTGATCATGCCTCTCATGCCTTTCTCGGCTAACACGTGGACGGAATCGCGGAAGCCCTCTTGACTGCGATCGATCCGACGGTGACGAGGGACACATGAAGACGCTCGCACTCGTCGCCGCCCTCGCCATCTCGCCACTCCTCGCGCATGCGGCGCTCCTCGAACCGGGTGCGCCGTTTCCGACGTGGAGCCTGCGCGACCAGACCGGCGCGGTGGTCACGTCGCAGAGTCTCGCCGGCAAGTCGTACCTGCTGTGGTTCTATCCCAGGGCCCAGACACCGGGCTGCACGGCCGAGGGTCAGGGTCTGCGCGACAACTTCCCCGCCTTCCAGGAGAAGGGCGTGGAGGTCCTGGGCGTCTCCTTCGACGATCCGGCCGCGAACGCGAAGTTCGTCGCCGCCGAGAAGTTCCCCTTCCGTCTCCTCTCCGACAGCGACCGCACCCTGGCCACCGCCGTCGGCGCCGCCGACTCGAAGGACCAGGCCACCGCCCGCCGCATCTCCTACCTCGTCGGCCCCGACGGCACGGTGAGAGCGACGTACGGCACGGTGACCCCAGCGACCCACGCCACCGACGTCCTCGGCGGCATGAAGGACCAGTGATGCCGACGGAGCTGGTGATCGCCCGCACCGAGACCGGCACCGAAGACCGCTACCTCCTCACGGTGGAGCAGGCCGGCACGAACTGGACGAGCACTCTCACTCGCGTGGCTGCCGACGGCACGCCTGAATCGGCGAGCGTCGCGCCGAGATTCTACGGCCTCACCCAAGACCAGGCCCGCCGCCGCATGCTCCAGATCCTCGACCCCGACTACGAAGAGATCGAATCGCACCCCGCCTGAGACAATAGCGAGGCGCTAGCCCGTCACATGGGGGGCGTGCGGCGCGGTGGCTCGCGGGGGCCCGCCGAGCGAGCGCGTCGTGAGCACGCGGGTGGGGAAAGGGGGCGGCGTGGTGCCGTGCGAACGCCGCGCGCAGCCGGCGGGCCCCCGCGAAGCCACCGCGCCGCACGCCCCCCGACCGCTACAGCCCCAGGATCTTGTCGTACCGCGCGATGCGAGACGCATCCCCTGAGCTGATGCGCTGCGCGTTCGCCTGCACCGCCGGGATGTGTCGATGGATGTAGCTCTGCGCCAGCTCGAGCTTGCCGGGCTCGCCGGTCGCCGCCTGGCAGAGCAGCTCGGCGCTCGCCACGACGTCGATCACCATCTCCGCGACACGCTTCGCGTTCAGCAGCGCGTACTGCGGATCGCCCATCAGGTGCGCCGCCGACTCGGTGATGGTGCCGATGGCGTCACACACGAGCTGCACCAGCTCGGGGTTCGTCGCGCGGAAGGCCTCGAGCTCCTCGCGCACGCTGTCGAGCGTGGTGAAGAGCGCGCCCTTCCCCATCTCCTTCAGCGCGAAGCTGGCCTGGATCTCCGACGTGCCCTCGTAGATGGTCGTGATGATCGAGTCGGAGTGGTAGTGCCCCGCCACCGACTCCGCCATGTAGCCGAGCCCGCCGTGCACCTGGATGCCCTGGCGCGTGACGTGGTTGCTGATCTCCGTCCCGTAGTACTTGCAGAGCGGCGTGAAGAACCGCACCAGCAACGCGTTGCGCTCGAGCTCCGCCTGCAGCGCCGGCGCCTCGGGATCGGCGGCCCCACGCTCCGACGCCAGGTAGTGGCGCAGCGCCTCCGTCAGGTCGATCAGCGACGACGTGCGGTACAGCAGCGCCCGCGCGGCGGCGATGTTGATCGCCATCAGCGTCAGCATCGACTTGACCAGCGGCTGCTGGATGATCGGCGCCCCGAACTGCACGCGCTGCTCGGCGTAGGCGCGCGCCTCGTGGAAGGCGCCCTCGGCGATGCCGAGCGCCTGCGCCGCCACGCCGAGGCGCGCGTTGTTCATGAGATCGAGCATGGCCTTGAAGCCCTGCCCCGGCTTGCCGAGCAGGAACGCCTCGGCGTGGTCGAACTCGATCACGCACGTCGGCGACCCGTGGATGCCGAGCTTCGACTCGACGCGCGCGACGCGCATCGTGTTGGCGCGTCCGTCGGGCAGCGTCACCGGGCAGAGCATCAGGCTGAGCCCGTTCGTCGTCCCCTTCGACTGCTCGAACGACGCCGCGTCGCGCGCCAGCACGAGATGCACCTGCGCGCCGCCGTTGGTGATGAAGATCTTCTCGCCGTCGATGAAGTAGCGGTCGCCCTCCTGCGTGACGCGCGTCAGGATGCTGCCGAGGTCGGAGCCGGCCTGCGGCTCGGTGAGGTCCATGGCGCCCTGCAGCTCGCCGGACGCGAAACGCGGCAGGTACTGCGCCTTCAGCGCGTCGCTGCCGTACTTCTCGATGTCGATGGCGACGCCGGCCTGCAGGCCGATGATCGTCATCAGGCTCGAGTCGGCACGCGACACCATCTCGAGGTAGGCCGTGTTGACGATCGACGGCAGGCCGTAGCCGCCGTACTTCGGGTCCATCGTCAGGCAGAGCAGCCCCGCGGCGCGCAGCTTCTCGTACCCGGCGGTGATGTGCGGCGGCACGACGACCTTGCCGCCCTCGAGCTTCACCTCCTCGTGCCAGTGACCCCGAGCCCCCGCCTCGATCGACTCGCACACCTCGCCGATGGTGCGAAGGATGTCCTTGTAGGTGTCGACCTCTTCGGCCGCGTCGACCTCGGGCCCACGACGCAGCCGGAAGTAGCGCTTCCAGTCGACCCGGTGGTCGACGAACAGCTGCATGTCGCGATCGAAGAAGTCTTTGCCCATTGGCCCTCCCATCGGCCACCCTAGCAGCGTGACGCCGCGCGTTGAAGCAACGCGCTCAGTCGAAGAGGACGAGGTCGCGTGCCCGCGTGGCCGCGAGACGGGTCAGGAAGTCGTCCCGCGGCACGGCCCGTGCGCCGAGGCGGGCCATGTGCGGCGTCACCACCTGGATGTCGAGCCAGTCGAGGCCGCGGCCCTGCAGGTGCTCGACGAGATGCAGGAGCGCCAGCTTCGACGCCCCGGGGCGGCGGTAGAACATGCTCTCCGCCGCGAACACCCCGTCGATGGCCACGCCGTACACACCGCCCACCACCTGCGTCCCGTCCCACGTCTCCACGCAGTGCGCGATGCCGAGCCGATGCAGTCGCTCGTAGGCGGCCATGATGGCCGGCGTGATCCAGGTGCCCTCCTGCTCCGGCCGTGGCGTCGCGGCGCAGCCGCGGATGACCTCGGCGAACGCGCGGTCGATCGTGCAGCGCATCGCCGTGCGCCGGCGGAGCCGCGCCAGGCTGCGCGGCACGTGCAGGTCGGCGAAGTCGAGCATCCCGCGCTCGGGGGGCGAGAACCACAGCAACGGCAGCCCCTGCACGGGCCACGGGAAGATGCCCTGCCGATAGGCCAGTTGCAGGGTCTCGGGGTGCAGGTCGCCCCCGATCGCCACGATGCCGTCCGGATTGGCCGCGCGCGGATCGGGGAAGCGGCGGACCGGCATGCGCCGCTCGTCAGACGCGCGCGAGATCGCCGGCGTGGGTGAGCTCGGCGCTCACGTCCCACAGACGGCGCGCCGCCGCGGCGTCGTGCGAGGCGCGCGACGATCTCTTCTGGCGCGCACTGGCGAAGTACTGGCCCGTGACGCCCGCGAGCTCCGGCGCCGTGGCCACGTACACCGACGTGGCGGCCCCCTGCGCGGGCGTGCGGAAGAAGACCCCGAGGAGCTTCGTCAGCGCGGTGGCGACGCGGCCGTTGTTCTGCCCGAGCCGCGTCGCGACCGCGCCCGGATGCACGCAGTTCACCGTCACGCCGCTGCCGGCGAGCCGTCGCGCCAGCTCGTACGTGAAGAGGATGTTGGCGAGCTTCGACGCGCCGTAGACACGCATGGCCTTGTAGCGCCTGGCATGGCCGAGGTCGTCGAAGTCGATCCGGCCGAAGCGATGCGCCTCGGACGCGACGTTGACGATGCGCGAGGGCGCGCTCGCCCGCAGCCGGGGCAGCAGGATCAGCGTCAGCAGGAAATACGCCAGGTGATTGGTGGCGAACGTCGATTCGATGCCGTCGGCCGTGGTCTCGTAGCGCAGATTGACGATGCCCGCGTTGTTGACGAGCAGATCGATGCGCGGGCACGCGGCGAGCAGCTCCGTCCCGACGCGGCGGATGTCGTCCTGCACGCCGAGATCGGCGCGATGCAGGGTGACCGCCGTGGAGCCGGCCCGCTCGCGGATCGCGGCGACGGTGGCCTCGCCGCGCGCCATGTCACGGCACACCAGCACCAGCCGCGCGCCCTGCGCGGCCAGGGCGACGGCGGTCTCCTGGCCGATGCCCGACGTCGCACCGGTCAGCACGCAGACCTTGCCGTCCATGGCGGAAGACGAGCTCACGCGAGATCGGGCGGCGTCACCCGCTCGAGCCAGTCACGGTACGAGGAGGTGAAGCCGACGGCCTCGCGGCGCGCGTGCACGCGACGGAGCACGGCCTCGACCGCCTCGGGCGTCAACGGCGGCCGCGCCTGCAGGCGGTCCATCACGCGGGAGGTGGTTTCCACCGCGTCGCTGGCGGTGGGCTGCATGACGCTCTCCTCGCCCTCGTGCGTGCCGTTGCCCAGCCCGAGGAAATTCTCGATGACGTGGCTCGTGACGCGCACGCTGTGGCGGCGGGACACGACGATGTTGCCCTTGCCGGTGACGACGTTGCCGGTGCTGAACACCGTGTCGTAGCCGCCGAGCCGCCCGAGGTCGGTGTCGACGTAGCGGTAGAGCATGCCGTCGTGCTCGACGCCCGACATCGGCTCCGGCACGCTGCCGATGGAGCTGATCACCATCGGCGCGTGAACCTCCTCGAACGCGCCGTCGATGGGCACCGCCTGCGCGCCCTCGATGCGGGTCTTCTGCAGGCGCAGCCCGATCAGCCGGTCGCCGCGCGTCAGCAGTCCAACGGGCATGCGCAGCGGCTGCACGGTGAAGAGGTACTTCTGCATCGCCTTCTCGAGGATGCGCCGTCGCGTCGCCTCGAACTTCTGGCGCTTCGCCTCGTCCGCCCCCTCGGGGATCTCCGCCAGCGGCATGTCCTCGATGCGGCGGCGGTAGACGATGGTCGCGCCACGCAGGCCGAGCGACTGCCAGGTGAAGCCGTGCTCGTCGAGGACGGCCGGGATGCCCTCGGCCTCGAGCTTCAGCATGTCCTCGTCGATGCCGCGGTCGGCGAGCGCCGCCCGCACCGTCTCGATCTGCAGAACCTTCGCGACGTCGATCGACGCCAGCCCGCCGCCCACGACGAGCGTGCCGTCGGCGACCTCGAACCGCGGACCATCGTAGCCGCGCTCGGTGAAATGGTTGAACCAGTAGATGAAGGTGTTCTGGTAGACGAGGCCCTTGCCGACGTACGCGTCGGCACCGTCCAGCGGCAGCGGACGATCGCGCCAGGCGCCGTGGGCCAGGAGCACGGCGCTGAAGCCCCAGTCGGACACCAGCTCGCGGAAGTCGACGTCGCGCCCGATCTTGGTGAGGGGAACGTAGTACACCCCGGGACGCGACAGCTTGTCGTTGATGGTCTCGTACTCCTTGCGGCGCAGCTTCACGTGCCAGCGCGGCAGGCCGTCTTCTATCTTTCCGTAGGGACGGGCGTTCTGCTCGAACACCACCGACGCCACGCCGCGATCGGCCAACATGGCGGCCGCCTCGGCGCCGGCGGTGGCGCCGCCGATGATGGCCACGACGTACTGGGGACCCTGCGGAGACGAGATCATCGGCGGGACAATAACCAAAAAATCATCGAGAAGGATACAACCTGCGCGCCTCCACCTCGACGCGGCCCAGACCCTCTGCTAGCCGTCGCGACATGCGCATGCTGCACACCATGATCCGGGTCGGCGACCTCGACCGGTCGTTGCGTTTCTACTGCGACGTCCTGGGCATGCGACTCCTGCGACGAAAGGACTACGACGGCGGCCGCTTCACCCTGGCCTTCGTCGGCTTCGGCGACGAGGCGGACCACACCGTCCTCGAGCTGACCCATAACTGGGACACGCCGAGCTACGCTCTCGGCGACGGCTTCGGCCACTTCGCCTTCGGCGTCGAGGATATCTACGCCACCTGCGACACACTGCGTACCAAGGGCGCCCGCATCGTGCGCGAGCCGGGGCCGATGAAGCACGGGGGGTCGGAGATCGCCTTCATCGAGGACCCCGACGGCTACAAGATCGAGCTGATCCAGCTCCGGGGGAGGGTCGACTAGGACCCGTGCAACCGGGTCGTGGTCGTGCATTCGAGCACGACACCCGGTGGCGCCAGTGCCAGGTTTCTGCGTGCAACCGTGCCGGCATTCAGGGTACGAACATTGCTTCTGGAGGCACGCATGCGGAATCGACGGTTCCTGTCGGCCATCGTGGCCGGGGTGTTGGTGCTCGGGCTCGGCGTCACGAGTGAGGCGGCCGGCAAGAAGAAGCTCCGGATGCCCAAGCCGGTGCGCGGTACCCAGATCATGGTCGGGCCCATCGAGATCCCGCAGGGGGCCGAATCCACGGAGTGCACGTACCTGAAGCTGCCGAGCAAGAAGGACCTCGCGGTGAACCGCGTGAAGATCAAGGTCCGCGGCGGCAGCCACCACATCCATCTCTACCGCCCGTACGACGCCGCGGTCACCTACGACGACGGCCACGAGACCTGCAACTTCGCGCTCGACTTCGACAAGTGGCAGCTCGTCCTCGCCAGCCAGAGCACGTTCCTCAACTGGCAGCTGCCCCCCGGCGTCGCGTTCCACTTCACCGCCGGCGAGCAGCTCCTCGCCCAGACCCACTTCGTCGACAACGGACTCCTCGAGTCCCCGCCCGACGGTTGGGCGGGCATGAACCTCTACACGATCCCCGAGGAGAAGGTGACGTCGTACGCCGGCTCCATCTTCGGTCAGGACAAGGACGTCGTGGTGCCGCCGCACAGCACGGCCACCGCGACCACGCGCTGCGTGTTCCCGAGCCCGGTGAAGCTGCTGGCGCTGACGGGCCACTACCACTTCCGTGGCACCGAGTTCACCGCGAACCTGTGGGACGGCGCCACCACCGGCGAGCAGATCTACCGCTACACGGGCTACAAGGAGCCGGTGTTCCGTCGCTACATGCCCGACGAGATCCCCGACGTCCCCGGCATCGAGTGGACCTGCACCTACGTCAACGACACCGACGAGAACTTCACGTTCGGCCCGTTCACCGACAAGAACGAGCACTGCAACCTGTTCGCGTTCTACTACCCGACGCTCAGCAAGAGCGAGTTCACCACCTGCGTCCAGAAGGACCAGACGGTGACGGTCACCGTCCGCGAGTGACGCCGGCGGGCGCCGGTGCTATCAGCCGCACCGGTGCACCACGTCTGGCTCGTTCCCGGCTTCTTCGGCTTCGCCAACCTCGGCGACCTGCGCTACTTCGCGCACGTCATGGAGCTGCTGCCGACGCTCTACGCCGAGCGCGGCATCACCGCCGACGTCCAGGTGGTGCGCACCGTCCCCACCGCGTCGCTGCCGCGGCGTGCGACGCGGCTCCTCGACACCATCGACGCGACCCTGCCCGACGACGGCCCGATCCACCTGATCGGGCACTCGAGCGGTGGGCTCGACTGCCGGCTGCTGTGTGCACCGAGCGCCACCCTGCCCTCACCCGTCGACCTGCCACGCATCGCGTCGCGCGTCGAGGCGGTCGTCACGGTGGCGACGCCGCATCACGGCACGCCGCTCGCCGAGTTCTTCGCCAGCATGCTCGGGCAGCGCCTCCTGCGCCTGCTGTCGCTCAGCACCGTCTACCTGCTGCGTGTCGGCCGCCTGCCGCTCGCCGCCCTGCTCGGCCTCGGCACCGCGTTCGCGAACATCGACGGCCGCCTCGGCATCAACAGCGTGCTGCTCGACGAGCTGTTCGCGCAGCTGCTCGCCGACCTCACGCCCGACCGCCGCGAAGCGCTGCGCACCTTCTTCGGGGAGGTCGAGCGCGACCAGGGGTTGCTGACGCAGCTCACCCCCGACGGCATGGACGTCTTCAACGCGCTCGCCGGCGATCGGCCGACGACGCGCTACGGATCGGTCGTCGCCCGCGCACGCACGCCGGGCGTCGGCTCCACCCTCGAGGTGGGCCTCGATCCGACGGCGCACGCCACGCACGCCATCTACCAGGCGCTGCACCGCCTGACGCGCACGCCGCCCGAGCACGTGGCGCCGCTCACCGACGCGCAGGCGAACGCGCTCCGCGCCGCGTACGGCGACGTCCCCGACGCCGATGCGAACGACGGCGTCGTGCCGACGCGGTCGCAGCCGTGGGGCCGTGTCGTGTACGCCACGCGTGGCGACCACCTCGACGTCCTCGGGCACTTCGGCGACCCCACCCGCGTACCGGCGCACATCGACTGGCTCACGACGGGCACCGGCTTCGATCGTGCCGAGTTCGACGCGCTCTGGACGGCGGTGGTCGACTTCCTGCTCGCCACGTCGCCGGACATGCGGTCGTGACTTCCCCGCGGGCCGAACGCGGCGCGTCACCGGTGCGACCCGCGCAATGCGTTGACACCGATGCAGGTCCGGTCGTAGAGGGCGACATGGCCGTAGGCCAGATGGTCGACGCCGGCTCCCCACGGAGCTTCGTCGTGCAGGGTCGGACCGTCACCGTTCCCGTCGTGGTGCGCGACGCCGTCTCCGTGACGGCGATGTTCGTCGTCCCGACGGTCGCGGTACGTCGCCTGATGACGCACCCGGCGCTGCACGTTCCCGAGCTGCTGCCCGGCCGCGCGCTGTGCGTGCTCGCGGCGGTCGAGTACCTCGACAACGATCTCGGCCGCTACAACGAGATCGCCGTCACGTTCTTCGCGACCGTCGGCGGCCCGCCGCCGCGCCCGTTCACGGGCCTGATCTCCGCGTTCCGACAGCACCGGCTCGCCGGCTACATCCATCGCCTCCCCGTCACGACGACGTTCTCACGCGACGCCGGTCACGACATCTGGGGCTTTCCGAAGACCGTCGACGAGATCACGTTCCACGACGAGGGCGGGCGCCGCACCTGCACGCTCGCCGTCGACGGCGTGCACGTGCTGACGCTGACCGTGACGCGCGGTGGGCGCGGTCGCATGAAGCCGATGCCGCAGGATGCGCTGGCGGTGCGCGACGGCGTCCTCTGGCGCACGCCGTCGGTGATGAGCGGCGACGGCGTCGGCACGCGACTCGGCGGCGCCACGCTCACGCTCGGGCGCCATCCCATCGCCGATGAGCTGCGCAGCCTCGGCCTGCCAAAGCGCGCGCTGCTCGCGACGTCGATGGAGCACATGCACGCCGAGTTCGACGCGCCCGAGCGGCTGTAGGTCCGAGGGGTTCCCCTCCCAGGGGATCTGGGGCATGACGGGCCTCGAAGCTCACGTAACCCAGAGGAGGACGACCGATGGCCGAGAGTGTCTACAAAATCATCGAGCTGGTCGGAACGAGCTCGGAGTCCTGGGAGAAGGCGGCGTCCGCCGCCGTGGCGAAGGCGTCGAAGTCGCTCCGCGACCTGCGCATCGCCGAGGTCTCGCAACTCGACCTGCAGATCGAGGACGGCCAGGTCCGTGCCTACCGCGCCAAAGTGAAGCTCAGCTTCAAGTACGAAGACTGAGCGCGGACGACTAAGGCTTCTTCGAGCGGGCGAGCAGGTCGCCGAACGTCCCGAGGCTGGTGCTCGCGCTGGAGTTCGATCGCGCGAGCACCGCTTCGGTGTCGCGCCGCTCGGCCGCCTCGGCGGCCTCCTCCGCACGACGCTGCTGCTCCACCATCGAGAGGCCGATGCGGCGCTTCTCGGCGTCGATCGACACGACGGTCACGTCGACGGTGTCCCCGACGTCGACCACCTGCCGCGGATGCGACACGCGACGCGTGGTGGTGAGCTTCGAGACGTGCACCAGGCCGTCGATGCCTGGCGCCAGCTCGACGAAGGCACCGAACGGCTCGAGCTTGCGCACCGTTCCCGGCACGGTGCTGCCGACCGGGAAGCGCGAACCGACCTCCTGCCACGGATCGGGCGCGAGCGCGCGCAGCGACAGGCCGATGCGCGCCTTGCCGCTCGTCGGATCACCCTCGATCTTCGTCACCTGGGCCTCGACGGTCTGGCCGACCGTGAGCACGTCCGCGGCCTGCGCCGAGCGATCGTGGCCGAGCTCGCTCACGTGGATCAGCCCGTCGATGCCGCCGAGATCGACGAAGGCCCCGAACTCGCGCACCGAGGTGACCGTACCACTCACGACCGCGCCGACGTGGAGCCGCGTCCACGTCGTCTTCGCCTGCTCGGCGGCCTCGTCCTCGAGGAGCGGACGGCGTGCCACCACGATGTTGCGGCCGCCGGCCTCGAGCTTGGTGACGCGGAAGCGCAGCCGCTGCCCGACATAGGACGCCGGGTCGGCGCCACGACGGAGGTCGATCTGCGACCCGGGGCAGAAAGCGCGCACGCCCGCCACCTGCACGTCGTAGCCGCCCTTGTTCTGGCCCGTCACCACGCCCTCGACCGCGAGGCCGTGCTGGAAGGCCTGCTCGAGCTCGCCGGGGGTCTGTCCGCCGCGGCCGAGCGTGCGTTTCAGGACGATCGTGCCGGAGCGCGTGCCGTCGTCGGTGACGGTGGCCTCGAGCTGATCGCCGACGGCGATGCGCAGCTCCCCCGTGCCGGGATCGCGGAACTCGACCAGATCGATCGCCGCTTCGGCCTTGGCGCCGATGTCGACGAAGGCGCGGTCGGCACCGACGGCCACGACGCGCCCGCTGACGCGGTCCCCGGCCGCCACCTTGCGACGCTTGGCCTCGGTCTTCTCCGAGGCCGCGAACATGGCGGCGAAATCGTCCTCGTGTTCTTCGCTCACGCTCCCAGGTAGCCGCGCGCGCCGGGCCGCGTCAACGACCCCCACCGGTTTGACGCTGTGCGGAGGCGAGACTACTACGACGCCGGACCATGCCTCCTGCTTCCCGCTCCACGGCCGGTCGCGCGCTGGAGCGTCCCGCGCGCCCGCGACGTCCGAGCCGCCGTCGGTCGCGTCCCGGCGATCGTCGCATCTGGGCGTGGTACGGCGTCGAGATCGGGGCGCTCGTCGTCGTGGCGTTGATCGGCGTCATCGTCGTGCTCGGACGCCTCGCGCCGCGGCTCGTCGGCGCGGGCTTCTGGTCGAACCTCGTGCCCTTCGCGGTCACCGTGCTCGTCGTCGGCGTCGGCACGACGGCCCTCATGCGTGGGTGGCTGGTGGCGCGCCGGTGGCTCGCCCTGCGCGGGCCGCGCGTGCCGGCGGCGATCGCACTCGTGGCGGCCGCCGCCATGCTCACCGTGGCGACGCGACCGGCATTCCACGACGACGTCTCCAGCGTACGACGCCTCGTCGGCGGGCCGGCGGAGGCACACCGCCTGACGCTGGCGCATCAGGTATTCGCCGCCTACCGCCGCACCGACCTCAAGTCGCTCACGCGCATGCTGGAGCGCTCGCGCGTCTACGAGCCCGTCGTGCTCGAGGCGGCCGCGGCCTACGGCGTCGACCCCGAAGTGCTGATGGGCGTGGCGTCGGCGGAATCGTCGTTCAACCCGCGCGACTCCGCTGACGGCGGCCGCGGCCTCTTCCAGATCACGGCGCCGCCGGCGGCGGCGATGACCGACGTGCGCACGCGGCTCGGCGTCGACAGCATCGACCTGCTGAACCAGCGCCACAACGCCTTCGTCGCCGCCGCGACGCTGAAGCTCTACCTCGCCCAGATGCGCGGCGACCCGTTCCTCGGGCTGCTCGCCTACAACATCGGCCCGCGCAACGGCGGGCTGCTCTCGATCATGGAGCAGTACGGCGCGCGCGACTTCGTCACCGTGCAGCCCTACCTCCAGAACCTGCCGCGCGACTATCCGATCCGCGTCCTGTCGGCCGCCCTCGCCTATCGCCTGTGGCGCACCGAGGGCCGGCTGCCGCGCTACGAGGACGGCGACAACGCGTTCCGCATCCAGCGCACCGGCATTCCGATGCTCACGGAGGGGAACACTCCGGAATGAGGCTCGGCCGCTGGAACGCGGCGGCGGTGAAGCGCGGATCGTCGAGGCAGGCCGAGAGCAGCGTCTCGTCGGCGAAGGGTGCGCCCGCGAACGTGTAGTGCACCTTGTGTGGCAGCACGCGACCCGACACGGTGCGGAAGTCCTCGAAGCGCGCCGTCACCTCGCCGCTCCCGAACGGCGGCAGGTCGAGCGGACCCGTCGCCTGGACGAGCCGTCCGCTGCGGTCGAACGCCAGGCGATAGCGCGTGCCGTCGTCGGCGAGCACGACCTCGAGGCCCTCGCTGGCGCCTTCGGGGAGGTCGGACGGCGGCAGCGGCGTCAGCTGGACGCCCGGGAGCAGCAGCGCGTCGAGATTGATGACCGCCATGAAGCGGGCATGCGACCGCAGGGGGGCCGTCGCGGCCGTTTCCGAGGCCACTTCCTGCCCGTTGACGAACACACGGGCCGCCGTGCCGTCGAAGAGGTAGTGGTCGGGCTGCCCCGAGGTGTAGATCGTCCACGCGTACTTGTCCGGAGCCAGGAACCCCATGCGGAAGCGCCACGTCCCGGGAAACCCGGCATACACTTCCGTCTGGACCTGGCGCACGACGCTCGGCATGGGCCCGCCGCGGGCACGGATGGCGCGATCGACCAGCGGCCCCGAGGCGCACCCGGTGCAGAGGCCGACCACGACGAGCACGACGGCCGTGAGACGGCCGCTCCTGGGGCTCCTGCTCGCGCTGCTGGCTCTCGATGGTGGGTGTCGTCGCACGCCGGTTGGGCCCCTCCCGATTCCCGCGCCACGCATCGAGCGACGCTCGGTCGAGCTCGAGAACGGGTTGATCGCCCTGGAGATCGTCATACCCCTGGAGTCGCCCGGGCCCAAACCCACGCTCATCGGGCTGCCCGCCCTCGGCACCGAGCTGTTCGCCGCCGGGATCGTGTCGCTCTCCTACCGCATCGACTGGACGTCGCGGCAGGACGCTCCGCTCCTGATGACGCCGTTCCCGTCGGGCACGGGGCGATGGCTCCTGGCGTCGCCGTCGCCGGGCCGGCTCGGCGAGCGCTACCTGCGCTCGATCGTCGCCATGGCCGACATCGCCATCCCGCGCATCATCGACTACCTGGAGACGCTGCCCATGATCGACCGCGACCGCATCGCGATCGGCGGCACCTTCACCGACGGCTTCGTCGCACTGCAGGCGCTGGCCCACGACGAGCGCCTCGCCGCGGGCGTCATCGTCGGCGCGTGCGGCGACTACCACCGCTTCCTGCGCGACTCGTCCCTCGGCGCCGCGGGCGGCCCCATGACGCTCGATGCGTCGTACGACACATGGCTCACCGCGCAGGAGGTCGTGCACCATCCCGAGCGCGTCGTCCCCGCACCGCTGCTCCTGGTGAACCGCATCGACGATCCGGCCGTGCCGATCGCCTGTGCCGACGACAGCGCACGCGTCCTGGCTCCGGCGTACGCCGCGGCGGGCGTCCCCGACCACTTCCGTCAGCTCCGTCTCGACGGCCGCACGAGCGGCCTCGGCACCGAGGAGCGCACCGCCGTGATGGACTTCCTCCGTCGCCGGCTCGTGCGCTAGGAACGCTCCGGATGGAGAAGCCCCGCGGCACCCTCGGCGATCTGCTGGCCCGACAGGGCGTATCGGTATCGACCACCCCCGATCCAGCCCCCACGCCCGCCGCCCCGCCGCCGCCCGGCGGCCCCGACCTCACGCGCTGCCCCAAGCTCGTCCTCCGCCGCGAACGCAAAGGCCGCGGCGGCAAGACCGCAACGGTCATCGCCGGCCTCGCCATGCGCGAGCGCGATCTGGAGCAGCTGGCGAAAGCCCTCCGCCGCGCCCTCGGCTGCGGCACCACCGTCGACGGCGACACGATATTGCTCCAAGGCGACCTGACGACCCGCACCGCCACCTGGCTCACCGCCCACGGCGCCAAACGCGTAGTGATCGGCAACTGAGCGGACGTGTCCCCCTTGGAGCGCCGGCTTCGCCGGCCGCGACACCAAGGTGGGGGCGAGAACCGTACCGCCGAACTCTCGCCCCCGACCCGAGCTGTAGCTCGGGTCGGCGCTAAAACATGCCCGTGGGGTCGACCGTCCCGCCGCCGCTGCCCGGCGTGTCGCGGCCCGGGATGTACTTCCCGGTGATCATGTCCTTGTAGCCCATGCCCGGACCCACCATCGGGTAGACGTGTTCGGTGGGATCGACCATGACCTCGAGGAACGCGGGCCCCTCGAACGTCACGAACGCCTCGAGCACGCGCCGCACCTCGGCGGGATCCGTCACCCGTTGCGCGAAGCGGAAGCCGTCGGCCTCGGCAGCCTTCACGAAGTCCTTCTTGTGCAGCGTCTTGTCGGTGCCGGAGTAGCGGTTGGCGTAGAACAGGTCCTGCCACTGGCGGACCATGCCGTCGCCCTGGTTGTTGAGCAGCAGCACCTTCACCGGGACGTCGTAGTTGGTGAGCGTCTCGAGCTCGCCCAGGTTCATGCGGATGCTGCCGTCGCCGTCGACGTCGATGACGAGCTTGCCCGGGTTGGCGAACTGCGCGCCGATGGCGGCCGGCAACCCGAAGCCCATGGTGCCCATGCTGCCCGACGTGAGCCACGTGCGCGGATGGCGGAAGTCGAGATACTGCGCCGCCCACATCTGATGCTGGCCGACGCCGGTGGACACGATCGCCTGGCCGTCGGTGATCTTGGCCAGCTCCTCCATGACGAACTCCGCCTGGATGCGATCGGAGGCGCGGTTGTAGTTGCGTCCGTGCCGCTTCTTGAGATCGGCGGCATACGCGCGCCAGGCACCGAACGTCTTCTTGAAGCCCGCACCGAACTCCATCAACTGCTGCAGGCCGGGCTTGCAGTCGGCGACGTGCGCCCAGTCGACGTGCTTCACCTTGTCGATCTCGGAGGCGTCGATGTCGATGTGCGCGAACTTCGCGTTCGGCGCGAACTCCTTCACCTTGCCGGCGACGCGATCGTCGAAGCGCGAGCCGATGGCGATCAGGAAGTCGCAGTCTTCCACCGCGTAGTTGGCGTAGGCCATGCCGTGCATGCCGAGCATCGCCAGCGAGAGGTCGCTGGTGGTGTCGACGGCGCCGATGCCCATCAGCGTGGTGACGACGGGAATGCCGAAGCGCTGCGCGAACGTGCGCAGCTCGGTGGCCGCGTCGCCGTTGATGACCCCACCGCCCGCGTAGATGAGCGGGCGCTCGGACGCGGCCAGGAGCTTGAAGAACGCCTCCGCCTCGGGAGCGGTCATGGCGGCGTTCTCGATCTTGTCGACGCGCTCCTTGTAGCCGTGCAGCGTGAGCAGGCCGTGGCCCTTGAAGACGCCCTCGGCGAGCTGGACGTCCTTCGGGATGTCGATGACCACCGGGCCGGGACGACCGTGGCGCGCGATGTCGAACGCGGTGCGGATCGTCTCCTCGATCTTGCTCTCGTCGGTGAGCAGGAAGACGTGCTTCGCGCAGGCGGCCATGATGTTGAAGATGGGCGCCTCCTGGAAGGCGTCGGTGCCCATCGCCGCGCGCGGCACCTGACCGCAGATGAGCACGACGGGCACGGAGTCGGCCTGGCAGTCGCGGATGGGCGTCACCGAGTTGGTGGCGCCGGGGCCGGACGTGACCAGGAAGACGCCAACGCGACCGCTCGAGCGCGCGTAGCCGGCGGCCATGAACCCGGCGCCCTGCTCCGTCGCCGGCACGATGAGCCGGACCTCGTTCTTGCCCTTGTTGGTCTCGTTGTAGCGGAAGACGGCGTCGTAGGTGGGGAGGATGGCGCCGCCGCTGTACCCGAAGACCGTGTCGACCCCCTCGTCGGCCAACACCTGTACGATCATGTCGGCCCCGCTCATCCTGGTGCCCGCGAGCGGATGCTCCTGCGGGGCGGTGGCGCGGGTGGGCTTGGCGAGGGTGGTCATCTTGGTTCTATAGCGCGGTTTTCCCGGGTTTGCGACGTCAAGTGTGCATCCGCGGCAGGTCCGGGGCCCGGGCGATGACGTCCGCCTCGTGGCGGGCCAGGGCCTCGAGCCGGGCGCGGACCGCCTCCGCCGGCATCACCGTCCGGGCGAGGTCGACGTAGCCCTGGTGGTGGCGCGCCTCGCTGACCAGGAGCCCCCGGTAGAGGGCGGCCAGCGACGGGTCGTCCAGGGCGTCCGCCAGGAGCCGCATGCGCTCACAGCTGCGTGCCTCGATCAGCGCCAGGCAGAGCAGCGTATCGAGCAGCCGCTCGGGCTCCGTCGGGCGGACCGCGGAGAGCAGCTCGCCGGCGTAGGGGCTCGGTTTCTGGTGGCCGAACCGGATGCCCCGGGCGGTGATGTGCGCCAGGACCTCCTCGAAGTGCGCCAGCTCCTCGCGCGCCAGCCGGGACAGCGGCGGCAGGAGCGCGGTCTGATCGGTGTAGCGGAAGAGCAGACTGACGGCGGTCGAGGCAGCTTTCTTCTCACAGTGGGCGTGGTCGACCAGGATCTCGTCGATGTGGGCCAGGGCGCGGGCGAGCCAGCGTGGATCGGTCGGTTCGGCGAGGTTCAGCATGCGACCCACCGGCGACTAGCACATGGCCTGCGCCGGCCCAATGCGGCTGCCGACGTCGCGGGCATCGTCATGCATGATCGGGCAGCAGCCGGGGCGATCGGCCCCCGAGACGCCCCGCCCACGGTCGCCTCCGCGCTGGCATGGCCGATGCTGATGGTGCGTGTGCATCGGGTGTTCGTAGCCCTCCTGGTCTTGGGTGTGGTGCTGATGTCGTCGCCGGGCCGCTGCCCGGCGACGACGCCCCCTCGGACCGGACGCCACCACCTGCCGGTGGCCCAGTCCGTCGGCACGCGCCCCCTGGCCCTCCCGGACGATCCGACGAGGATCCCCGACGTCGAGCCGACCTTCGTCAGCCTGGCGCAGGTCGACGGCGTCGTGCACGCCCTTCCCCGCTCGACCGTGCGGACCGACTCGCGGTCGCACCGCACGCACCCCCGACGCCTCCGTCCGGCGTCGTCACGTCCCGCAGACGATCCGGCGCATTGACCTCGGCCCCGTCGGCCCGAGATCACCGCCCCATCCGGATCCCTGGACGCCATCGATACGAATCTAGTATCGGAGGCCGGAGACGCCCCGATGACGCCCGCACCCGTGTCATTCCATCCCCCGCCCCCCAGCCTCGGCGAGACCATCGCCGATCTCGAGGCGGCGCTGTCGACCCGCACCACCGACTTCGGCCTGCACTGCGCGCTCGGCACCCTCTACCTGCAGCTCACCGCCGACGTCCGCGCCGGCGCGCTGTTCGAGCGCGCCCTGGCCCTCGCCGCCACCCCGAGCCAGCGCACGCGCGCGCGCCGGCTGCTCGGCCAGGTGCACCGGCGGCGCGCACGCCTGCTGATCAGCCCGCCGCCGTCGTGAGCCCGCTCAGGGCGGCGGGTGGGCCACCTGCACGCCGTTCTTCGTCGTCCGCTTGACCGCGTACATCGCGGTATCGGCGGCACGGAAGAGCTGCTCGGCGTCGGCAGCGTGACGGGGGTAGGTCGCCACGCCCACGCTCGCCGTGATCTCGCCGATGTCGACGTCCATGCCGTCGGGCCGGCGCACGCCGGCGATGGCGGCGCGGATGCGCTCGGCGATCTCGGCCGCCACCGGCGTGTCGGTGCCCGGGAGCACGACCACGAACTCGTCGCCGCCGAAGCGGGCGGCGAGGTCGCCGGGACGCACGCACTCCGTGATCAGACGCCCGACCGTGCTGATGGTGCGGCTGCCCACCAGATGCCCGTCGCGGTCGACGACGGCCTTCAGCGCGTCGAGGTCGAGCAGCAGGAGCGACAGCGGGCCGCCGCGAGCGAGCAGCACGGGGAGCATGCGATTGAAGTGCCGCGTGTTCGAGAGCCCGGTCAGATCGTCGGTCAGCGACGCCATCTCGACCTGCCGGTAGAGCGATGCGTGCGCGATGGCGATGGCCGCATGGTCGGCGAACGTGCGCACCAGGCGCTCCTCGTCGTCGCTGAAGGCCGAGCCGTCGAGCTTGTTGATGACCTGGATGACGCCGAGGAGCGCGTCCTTGTGCACCAGGGGGACGCACAGCATCGTGTGCGGCACGAGCCCCGTCCGCTGCGCCAGCGACGGGTCGTGGCGCGGATCGGCGCTGGCATCGGTGAGCCGCACCGCCTGACGATGCCGCGCCACCCAGCCCGCGATGCCACGGTCGGCGGGGAGGCGCACGCCGTCGATGACGCCGGGCTGCAGCGCCCGCGACGCCGTGAACGCCAGCTCGCGGCCCTTCGGGTCGTAGAGCAGCAGGACGGCGGCCTGGCTCGGCACCGCCGCCGCGATCCGCGCGAAGACGCGATCGAGCGCGCCGGCGTCGTGCGACAGCGTGTCGGGCTGGAGCGTGTCGGCGAACGCCAGCACGGCCGCTTCGAGGCGCCCGCGGTCGTCGTCGTCGAAGGGTCGTCCGTCGTAGCGACGGCGCAGCTCGAGCGTGCCGACGACGCGTCCCGCACACGACAGCGGCACGGCGAGCGTGTCGCCGGTGCTGACGCCGCCGGGCGCCGCCGGCAGGGGCGCCGTGCCGCCGACGAGCGTGTTCTCGCGCAACGTCTCGCTCGCAGCGAACACCAGCTCGTCGCGCTGCGGGTCGTAGAGCAACAACGACAGGGCCTCGGCCGAGGCCAGCGTCTTGATGCGTTCGAGGCCGGCGCGCAGCACCTCGGGCAGCTCGAGCGTGGACGTGAGCGCCCGGATGGTCTCGTTGAGCGCCTCGAGCTCGCGCAGCTTGCGCGCGAGCTCGCCCTCTGCGCCGGCACCAGACATCTCGGGCGCGGTTACCACACGCGCCCCGACCTGGCTACTCGGCGTCGGCCACCGACGTCAGGACGCGACGGCGCAGCCGCTCGGCATCGATGCCGAGGACCTCGCAGACGTTCTCGAATGCGAACGGGCTCTCGCGATTGCGGCTGCGAACCCAGGCGAGATCGCGCACCCGCTTCCGCGAGCGCACGGTGGTGTCGGGCTCGCCGACGAGCGATCGCAGCACGTCCTCCAGCACGGCGAGCATCAGCTGCATCTCGCCCGTGAGGGGCTGGCCCTCGAGCTCCACCGGAATGCGACTCCGCCGTGACTCGCCGGGCACCTGCCCGCGTTGCCGACGAATGCCGATCATGCCAACGCCTCCTCCAGTCGCGCACCCACCAGCCGGCGTCGAAGCGCATGCCGGGCGCGGTGCAAGCGGATCTTGACTGCGTTCACGGTGACGCCGAGCCGCGCGGCCGTCTCGGCGGTGTCGTGCTCCTCGAGGTCCCGCAGCACCAGCACGGTGCGGTGCGGCTCGGGCAGCGCGTCGATGCACGCGCGCACCAGCGTCCGCAGCTCGCCGCTGCCGACACGCTCCTCCGCCGACGGCTCGGTGTCGGGTTCGTGCTCGGGGAGCGCCTCGATCGGCTCTTCGGCACGCCGGCGGCGGGTCCGCAGGCGCATCAGCGCCGCATTGACGACGATGCGATGCACCCACGTCGACGCCTGCGAGCGCGCCTCGAAGCCACTGCGGGCGCGCAGCGCCGCGACGCAGGCGTCCTGCACCGCATCGTCCGCGTCGGCGAGGTCGCGGCAGACGCGGTGTGCGACGGCGCGCATGCGGTCGCGCCGACGTGTCAGGACCTGCGCTACCGCATCCGTCTCGAGCGCCGGTACGTCGTCGAGACGCAGTGCGGCGTATTCCATCGGTCGTCCCATGGGGTCCTGACGACCAATACGAACGAGAGGGGTCTTCGGTTACGTGCGGGGTCTGTGTACCTGCCGCCAGCGGCGCAGCCACCACGATCCGACCGCCGTACACGCGACCCCGGTGACGACGACGGGCAGCGCGTGCCAGACGAGCACGTGCAGCAGATCGTCCACCGGACACCGCAGGCGGAGCAGCAGGAACGCCAGCACCGCCGCCGCGCCACCGGCGAGCGCACCCGCGCGTGCCGCCGACAGCGGTGCGCCGCGCCGGAGCGCGATCACGAGCGCGGCCCACGGGCCCGCCGCCAAGCCCACCGCCGTGCTCGCGCACGGCGCCCCCAGGGTGACGAACGCGTCGAGCGACAACGCCGTCTGGATGGGTTCGCGCAGCAGGAGCATGCCGGCCACACCGCCCAGGCCGACGATACCCCGGAACCGATCCGGCGCCATCCCCGGAACGGCGTGACGCAACGCCTGCGACGCCATCCACACGCCCGCGAGCGCCAGCGTCCCGACCTCGAGGAGGAAGGCCGGATCGCGCAACCGGAGGGCCAGATCGGGGCGCGCACCGATGGCGACGACACCGACCGCCAGCATCGCCGCGAACCCGACCCACGCCAGCAACCGCTGCGTCGGAGACCACAGCCGCCGGACCGGGTACGCCTCGGCCACCAGCTGCGAGATCAGGTCGGGCTTCTGCGGGGTCATGCTCATCCGTCCGCCCCGAACAAAGCACGCAGCACTTTATAGGCGCGATGGGCACGTACCTTGAGCGCCCCCTTCGAGACCCCGGCCCGAGCCGCCGCGGCGTCGACGGAGAGCCCCTCCACCTGCAGCATCTCGAAGGCCTCGCGCTGCGCCGGCGGCAGATCGGCGAGCGCCTGCTCGAGCCGGCGACCGTCGGCCGCCGGCGCCTCGGCGACCTGATCGGGCGGCTCGTCGACGAGCACCTCCCACGACAGGCGCGCGGTGCGCCGTCGCCCGTGGTCGATCGCCGTATGGCGTGCGATGGCGAAGAACCACGGCTCGAACGGACGGCGCGGATCGTAGGTGTGGCGGGCGCGATGCAGATGCACGAGCGTCTCCTGATGGACGTCGGCGACCTCGGCCGGATCGGCGATCCGGCGGCGCAGGTAGGCCGTGAGCACCGGGCTCACGTCCTCGAGCAGGGCGCGATAGGCGTCCCGATCTCCGTGCTGGGCTGCCGCCATCCATTCGGTGCGTCGGCGGCTGCGCGCCGCAGCCTCGGCGTCCTTTCCGTCCATTACGTCGATGCATGCCGATGGTTACCGGCCCGCCCCCCTTTCGCGCGCCGCACCGCCAGAAGTAAAGCGCTCGCGCTTGACCTGCCCCCGCGAGTTCGCGTCTCTGGGGCCGGTGCGCGACGCGACCCCACTGAATCTCGACGTCCCGGTGGCCCGGCCGGGCGAGTTCCGCCCGCTGACCCTGGGCCCGCTGGCGGTCTGGCCGCCGGTGGTGCTGGCGCCGATGGCCGGCGTCACCAACCTGCCCTTCCGCACCCTCTGCCGCGAGTTCGGCGCCGGCCTCTACGTCTCCGAGATGATCACCACGCGCGGCTTCGTCGAGGGCAATGCGATGACGCATCTGCTCGCCAGCAGCAGCGCCGACGAGCGGCCGCGCTCGGTGCAGATATACGGCAGCGACCCGCTCGACGTGGAGGAGGCGGCACGCATCCTCGCCGGCGAGGGCGTGCACCACATCGACATGAACTTCGGCTGCCCGGTGCCGAAGGTCACGCGGCACGGCGGCGGCAGCGCCATCCCGCTCCGACCGCGGCTCATGGCGCGCCTGGTGCGCGCCGCAGTCCGCGGCGCCGGTGCCGTGCCCGTCACCATCAAAGTGCGCAAGGGCATCGACGACGACCTGCCCACGTTCCGCGACGCCGGCACCGTCGCCGAGAACGAGGGCGCGCGCGCCATCGGCCTGCACGCCCGCACCGCCGCACAGCTCTACGCCGGCGAGGCCGACTGGAGCGCCATCGCCGAGTTGAAGGCCGCGGTGCGCATCCCCGTCCTCGGCAACGGCGACGTCTGGGAGTGCTGGGACGCGCTCCGCCTGCTGCGCGCCACCGGCTGCGACGGCGTCATCATCGGTCGCGGTTGTCTGCGGCGGCCATGGCTGTTCGCCGAGCTGGCCGCGGTGTTCGACGGGCGCGAGCCGGCGCCGCAGCCCCGCCTCGGCGAGATCATCACGCTGATGCGCCGGCATGCCGAGCTGCTGGTCGACTTCTTCGGTCCGGTGAACGGCATGCGGCAGATGCGCAAGTGGTGCGGCTGGTACACCACCGGCTTCCAGCGCTCGGCGGCGGCGCGGGCGGCCCTCGTGCGCATCACCGGCATCGACGAGATGATGGAGGTGCTCGCACGCCTCGACGCCGAGGAGCCGTTTCCGATGCACACGGTGCGCGGCAACCGCGTCAAGGACGGTCGCGTGCAGAAGCGCGTCCATCTCCCCGACGGCTACCTCGCCGATCGCGACGACGACACACCGCCGACCGCGCCGCGCGATCCGGCGGAACGCGCCGCGTGGGAGCGCGCGCTCGACGGCGGCTGATTCCGTTCTTGCGCTGCGCGCCGCCGGGATGGTACCTGGACCGCCCCTCACGGAAAGGACTCCTCGGTGGGATTTCTCCAGGCCAGCAGCACCGTCGTACGCTTCATCGCCCCGCCACCGGCACGGCTCGACCGCGAGGCGTTCGCCGACGCCGTCGCGCGACGCACCTTCCGCGAGATCGAGGCCGGCCTCGCCGGCAACAAGCAGGCGTTCGGCTGGGTCGGTATCCACGACCCGCTCGCCGTCGCCCTCACCACCGCCGATCTGTTCTTCCAGCAGTATCTCGTCGTCGGCTTCCGCTTCGACCGCTGGGCCATTCCGGCCAAGCTGCTGTGGCTCGAGCGCCGGCGCGTCGAGGAGCAGCGCAAGGCCGAGCGCGGCGTACCGCGCCTCGGCGCCGCCACCCGTCGCGAGATCAAGGAGGAGATCGAGGCGCGCCTCATGCTGCGCGCGCTCCCCACGCCGAGCCTCTTCGACTGCGCGTGGAACCTCGAGACCGGCCGCGTCTTCTTCACCGGCAAGCAGAAGGCGGCGCGCGACTGCTTCGTCGACCTGTTCCGCGAGACGTTCGGCATCACGCCGATGCCGCTGATCCCCTACCTCGCCGCCGAGTACGTCGGGCTGTCGGCGCAGGCGGTCGAGGCGGTGCGTGCGGTCGAGCCCGCCAATCTGGTGCCCGCGGCGCAGGAGCCGGCGCACGCCGGCGTGCCGCATCTCGGTCTCGTGCAGCCCGAGGTGTCGGCATGAACGAAGACTTCCTGAGCGTCGTCGAGACCAAGCGCTTCCTCGGCCGCGAGTTCCTCACCTGGCTGGTGCATCGCCTCGAGGAGGGCGGCGGCAAGGTCGAGTTCGAGGGCGACGTCCTCGAGCTGGCGCTCGGCGATCGCGTCGTGCTCGAGGGCGGCGGCCTCGACAAGGCCCGCCTCACCGTCACCGGCGAGGGCGACGTGCGCCCCGAGATGGGCGCCGGCCTGCGCGGCGGCAAGCTCATGGACCGCGCCCGCATCTCGCTGACGCGCGGCGAGCGACGCTGGGAGCTGGTCCTCGACGGCGGCATGCTCACCTACGACGGGCTCCGCTGCCCCACCCTCGGCGACAACGACAAGTCGTCGCAGGACGACCCCCGGGCGTCGTTCGAGAACGACCTCTTCCTGCGCCTCGCCGACATCGAGGACGCGGTCACCGTCCTCGACCGCCTGTTCGCCGACTTCTGCCGCCTGCGCGGCGCCTCGTCGTGGTCGGGACGCACGCTGCCCGCGCTGCGCGCCTGGGTGGACGGCCTGCGCTGACCCCTCCCCTGTTCAGGGGAGCACGAATCGCCGGACGACGCGGTAGAGTGGCGACACGCATGGCCGAGCCGCCCTACCGCATCCTGCTGGTCGAAGACGACGCGAACACCCGCGAGCGCCTCGCCAAGGCGGTCGCCGATCACCCGCAGCTGCTGTTGTTGGCGGCCGTCGGATCGTGTGCCGACGCCCGCGCCGTGCTCGACGCCGACACGCCCGACGTCCTCCTCACCGACCTCGGGCTGCCCGACGGCGACGGCGTCGAGCTGATCCGCGAGGTGCGCCGCCGCAAGCTGCCGACCGAGGCCATGGTCGTCACCATCTTCGGCGACGAACAGCACGTGGTGGCCGCCATCGAGGCCGGCGCGATGGGCTATCTCCTGAAGGACGGTCCCGCCGAGTACATCGGCAGCTCCGTCCTCGAGATGATGGCCGGCGGCTCCCCGATCAGCCCGCCCATCGCACGCTATCTCCTGCGTCGCTTCCGCCCGCCCGACGCCGGCGACGACGACGCCGCGCCGCCGCGGCTCTCGGTGCGCGAGCACGAGGTCCTGACGCTCATCGTGAAGGGGTTCTCCTACGCCGAGATCGCGCGACTGATCGGCGTGTCGGCGCACACCGTCACGACGCACGTGCGGAACATCTACCGGAAGCTGGAGGTGCACTCGCGCGGGGAAGCCGTGTACGAGGCGCTGCAGTTGGGGCTCGTCAAGATCGACGACTGATCGGGGGGCGGCGCGGGGGTTAGGGGGGGGAAACCCCCCCCGAAAAAGGGTAATAAACCCCGGAAGGAAAACCAAACCCAAAAATAGAAAT
>CAYOIZ010000027.1:49071-84641 GCA_964404165.1 uncultured Binatia bacterium (SeqCode)
CCCCCTCTTGTGGGGGGGGGGGGGGGGGGGGGGGGGGGGCTACGCGCCCCGGTCCTCGGTGTAAGCACGCCGTCATGGAACCGATCCCGCTCTCGTAGATCGTGGCGCGTGCTAACACCTGCGGGGGCGCTATGCCCCCACCACCCCCACGCCGCTCGACCGTCGCGACTCCGATCGCCACACTGCAGCCCTCGCGTCGGCTATCGCCTGCGCGCGCGCATCACCGTGTCCAGCAATGGTCGGAACGTGCGCGAGACCATGCTTTCCTCGCACGTCGCGACCGTGCGGAGGATCTCGACGTAGTCGTCTGGTAAGCCGTGCTCGATGGCGCCGGCGACGATGATCGACATGTAGCGCGTCGAGGGACGCAGGTTCTCGTCGCGGCGGTCGGAGCTCAGGGAGCAGGCTTCGACGGGCGGGTCGGCGACGACGACCAGCGGTTCGACGGGCACGACGACGCGCTGGTAGTTGCCGATCAGGACGCCTTCGGTGAGCTCGATGTGCTCGAGGTCGTCGGAGCTGACCTCGAATGCCACGCCGAGCGCCGCGGTGGCGGCGTCGGGGACCAGGTTGGCGAAGGCTTCGCCGATCGGGAGCAGCGGCGGTTTGTCGAAGACGACGCGCCAGCCGGGGACGCGGACCGGCACGGCGCGCTGGAAGGCGATGCGGCGGCGCCCCTCGAGGGTGTCGCGCTGCATGTTCGAGCCGTAGGCGAAGTACCACATGCGTCAGGCGGCGAGCGGCAACCAGAGGCGCACCGCCGTGCCGACGCCCGTCGAGGCGATCGTCACCTGGCCGCCCAGCGAGGCGGCGCGCCGGCGCATGTTGCGCAACCCCCGCCCCTCCGGTCGCGCCGGGTCGATGCCGGCCCCGTCGTCGGAGATCTCGACGAACACGCCGGGGCCGCCGCCGTTGGCTTCGCGCCCGGTACGAACGGTGATGGTGTGCGCCCCCGCGTGCTTGATCACGTTGGTGATGGCCTCCTGCACGATCCGCAGCGCCTGTAGCACACGATCGGGGCCGAAGCCCGGGATCGCGGGCAGGTCCGTCACCTGCCAGGCGAAGTCGATGCCGTTGCGGCGCAGCCGCGGCTCGAGACGTCCGCGGATGACGCCGAGGACCGCGAGCAGGTCCTCCTCGACCGGATCGAGCGAGTCGATGACGAGCCGCAGATCGTCGAGCGCGTCGCGCAGCGCATCGGCGATGCCGTCCGGGGTGGCGCGACCGCTCTCCACCAGCGCCAGCGTCGAGACGAGCTGCCCGCCCATGCCGTCGTGCATGTCGCGCATGATGCGATCGCGTTCCTGCGCGACCGCGCGCTCGCCCTCGAGCTGGCGCAACCGATCGTAGTTGCGCTCGAGCTCGGACGCCTTCTCACGTACGCGGCGCTCGAGCTCGCTGTTGAGCGTCTCCGCCTCGGTGAGGCCGTCGGAGAGGTGCGTCAGCACGCTCCAGCCGCCGGCCAGCATGCCCAGCGCGGGCAGGTACGGCGTCAGCAGGACACCGAAGAGCAGATGGCCCGTCATGACCGACGCCACGTCGTGCACGCCGCACCCGATGGCGATCAGGCCGGGGACGAGCGTCCCGCGCGCGCTCCGCAGCCGGCCGAGACGGCTCGCGGGCATGACCAACGTCATCAGGTAGATCGCGAGGGCGATCGTCGCGATGCCCCAGACCACCACCACCGAGAAGCGGTGGATCGGCGGCGCCAGGAAGAAGATGGCCGTGAACAGCACCGCCTGCAGGACGAGCCCGGCCTCGACCCGCGACCGCCGCAGGCCGAGCATGCGATGGAACGCGACGACGAAGCAGCACACGCAGGCGTTCTGGGATGCGGCCTGGAGCCACTCCCAGATCGCCGTCGGCATCGGGACGTGGACGACGTAGGCGTCGACGCTGGTCGCGGCCCACGCCGCCACCGCCGGCACCATCCAGCGGTAGGCCCCGAACTGATCGCGGCGCAGATAGATGCCGGCGATGAGCAGCGCCATGCCGAGCGTCATCATCGAGGCGATCTGCACGAGCGTCACCTGGGCGAAGACGCGCGACGTGTACGCCGGCCGCAGCAACCGCTCCGGGCCGACGTGGAACGGGGCCAGGAGCCCGGGGGAGCTGGCGTTCATCCGCAGCCGCAGATCGAGCACGTTGGCTCCCGGATGCAGCAGCCCCGTCGGGATGCTGTAGAGCTGCGGCTGGTTCCAGCCGCGGACCAACGGCTCGGTGAAGGGACCCGTGGCCCCCACGAGGTGCCCGTTCACCCAGGCCTCGACGGCCATCGCCGCGCGCGGCAGGTAGAGCGACCACAGCTCGTCCGGCGCCTGCGGCAGCGTCACGTCGGCGCGGTACCACGCCTCGGTGGCGAGCTGGCGGCGCCAGTAGGTCCACACGTCGGGGAGCTGCCGCGTCTCCCACCCGGTCGTGTCCGCTGACGGCGGGGCATCGCGCACCCCGGGCAGCATGCGCGCGGCGTCGATCGTGAGGACTCCCGTCGACGGCACGCTGCTGCAGCTCGCGAGCAGCGCGAGCAGTGGGACGGCGAGCCATCGGATCCGCCGAGACGTCACGGCGGGACTGTATACCGCACCTCGCACCGGAATGCCGGCTCCCCTATCATCGCATCCCGCATGGCTCGTGACTGGAGGGACTACGCCGCCGAGGGCATTCTCCGCGACGGCACCTCCGTCCATCTCCGCGCCATCCGGCCCGACGACCGCGAGCGCCTGGCCACCGCCTTCGCGCAGCTCAGTCCCGAGTCGGTGTACCTGCGCTTCTTCCGCGCCAAGCAACGCCTCACGGAGCTCGAGCTGACGAGCTTCACCGAGCTCGACTTCCGTCACCGGGTGGGCCTGTTCGCCACGCTCCGGCACGACGGCGACGAGCGCATCGTCGGCGTCGCCCGCTACGCCGCCGGTGATCCCCCGACGCGCGCCGAGGTCGCGTTCACCGTCGGGGATGCATTCCAGGGACGCGGCGTCGGTACGCTGCTGCTCGAGCACCTGGTGCTGATCGCCCGCCACAACGGCATCACCGAGTTCGAGGCCGAGGTGCTCGGCGAGAACAACCGCATGCTGCGCATGTTCGCGCACAGCGGGTTCCGCGTGACGCGCGCCCTCGACGCCGGCGTGTTCCACGTCTCGTTCCCGACCGAAGAGACGCCGGCCCACCAGGAGGCGAACGACCGCCGCGAGCGCACCGCCGCCGCCGAGAGCGTGCGTCCCATCCTGGCGCCGCGGTCGGTGGCCGTGGTCGGCGCCTCGCGGCGTCCCGGCTCGCTCGGCCACGCGCTGCTCGCCAACCTGCGCACCAGCGGGTTCTCGGGCACGATCCATCCGGTCAATCCCGCCGCCGACGAGCTGCAGGGCCTGCCCAGCCATCCGACGGTGCGCGCCATCGGCACGCCCGTCGACCTCGCCGTGATCGCGGTGCCGGCGGCGCAGGTCGAGGCCGTGGTGCGCGACTGTGCCGACGCCGGCGTGCGCGCCGTCGTCGTCGTCTCGGCCGGCTTCGGAGAGGCATCCGAGGCGGGCCGCGAGGTCCAGGACCGGTTGGTCGCCCTCGTACGCGGCTCGGGCATGCGTCTCGTCGGCCCGAACTGCATGGGGGTGATCAACACGGATCCCGCCGTGTCGCTGCACGCGACGTTCGCGCCCACCCGGCCGCCCGCGGGCCACGTCGCCATGCTGTCGCAGAGCGGCGCCCTCGGCCTCGCCATCCTCGATCACGTGCGCGCGCTCGACCTCGGCATCTCGAGCTTCGTCTCGGTCGGCAACAAGGCCGACGTGTCGAGCAACGATCTGCTCGCCTACTGGGCCGGCGACGAGCGCACGCGCGTCATCCTGTTGTACCTCGAGAGCTTCGGGAACCCCGGCAAGTTCGCGCGGATCGCGCCCGAGGTGTCGCGCGACAAGCCGATCGTCGCCGTGAAGTCCGGCCGATCGGCCGCCGGCACGCGTGCGGCGCGCAGCCATTCGGCGGCGCTCGCCGACCTCGACGTCGCCGTCGACGCGCTCTTCGAGCACGCCGGCGTCATCCGCACCGAGACGCTCGAGGACATGTTCGACGTCGCCATCCTGCTCTCGACGCAGCCGGTGCCGCCGGGGTCGCGCGTCGGCGTCGTCACCAACGCCGGCGGCCCGGGCGTGCTCCTCGCCGACGCCTGCGAGGCGCGTGGGCTGACGCTGCCGGGGCTCGGCGGCGGGCTCGCGAATCCCGTCGACCTGACACCGCTCGCGACGGCGGCGCAGTACGAGCAGGCGATCGCCGCCGTCGGCGCGGATGCGGCGGTCGATTCGGTCGTGGTGCTGTACGTGCCGCCGATCGTGACGCGCCCCGAGACCATCGCCGCTGCGATCGCGCGCGGCGCGGCGGCGGTGCCGGCGGAGAAACCCGTCCTCACCGTGTTCCTGTCGGCGCGCGGGGCGCCGGCGGTGCTCGGCGACGGACCGCGCGGCCCCCTGCCCTCGTACAGCTTCCCGGAGAACGCGGCGCGCGCGCTGGCCGCCGCCGAGGGTTGGGGACGATGGCGGCAACGGCCGCGCGGCACGGCGATCACGGTCGAACGCTTCGCGCGTGACGCCATCCGCGCCGTCGTCGACCGCGTACTCGAGCGCAGCCCCGGACCCGTGTGGCTCGACGTCGACGACCTCGCCAGCATCCTCCGCGCCGCCGGCATCGAGTTCGCGGAGACGATCACGACGACGCCCGCCCGCGCCCTCGACGTCGCGCCGCGGCTCGGCTACCCGCTGGTCGCGAAGGCCGTCGTGCCGGGGCTGCTGCACAAGAGCGACGTCGGCGGCGTCCTCCTCGGCCTGACCTCGCCGGAGGCCCTGGCCGCGGGTCTCGCCATGCTCGAGACCCGCATGATCGCCGCCGGACACGCCTTCGAGACCGTGCTGCTGCAGCGCGAGGTGTCGGGCGGCATCGAGGCCCTCGTCGGCGTCACCACCGACGACACCTTCGGACCGCTCGTCGTGTGCGGCCTCGGCGGCGTGCTCGTCGAGCTGCTGCGCGACGTCGGCTACCGCCTGCCGCCCGTCACCGACGTGGACGCCGCGGACCTGCTGGCCCGGCTGCGCGCGACCCGGCTGCTCGACGGCTGGCGCGGCGGCCCCGCCGGCGATCGTGCCGCGCTGGTCGACGTCGTCCAGCGGGTGTCGGCGCTCGTCGACGTCGTCCCCGAGCTGCGCGAGCTCGATCTCAACCCCGTGAAGGTGCTGGCGCCGGGCGCCGGCTGCGTGGTCGTCGACGGCCGCATGCGCATCGGCCCGCGCGCCTGACTTGCACGCCGCCAGCGCGCGCGGTACGCCGTCGCGCGATGGAACGGTTGACGGTGTACCACAACCCGGTGTGCGGCAAGTCGCGTGGCGCGCTCGAGATCCTCGCGGAGCGCAAGGTCGACGCCGACGTCATCGAGTACCTGAAGCAGCCGCTCGACCGCGCCGGGCTCGAGCGCATCCTCGGCCTCCTGGGCGGACCGCCCGCTGAGCTGGTGCGCAAGGACAAGCGTTTCAAGGAGCTCGGGCTCGACGCCGGCGACTACGTCACGCGCGAGCAGGTCGTCGACGTGCTGCTGAAGCACCCCGAGCTGATGGAGCGGCCGGTGGTCATTCGTGGTGGTCGTGCCGTCATCGCACGCCCGTCCGAGCGCGTCCTCGAGCTGCTGTAGAACCCGACCCAAGACCATGTCTTGGGTCGGGGGAAGCGCGAGTGTGGCGCCGCCGCTCCCGCGCGACCAGCATGTCGCGGCCGGCGAAGCCGGCGCGACACGGGAGGCACGCTTGATCCGGACCGCGCCGCGGGTGCCGGGACTCAGCGAGGGGTCGGCCCGAGGCGATCGGAGCAGTATGGCGCGCCGGCTTCGCCGGCCGGGCCATGGTGGTCACCCGCGACGTGTCGCCTCACGCTCGGTGCTTTCCGACCCAAGACATGGTCTTGGGTCGCCCTTATCGCGCCATCTCCAGCACCACGCGGAAGCGCGCCTTGCCGCTCAACATGCGATCGTAGCCCTCGCTCGCCTTCGCCAGCGGCATCACCTCGTTCATCGACCGCACGCCCGTCCGCACGGCGAATCGCAGCGTGTCCTCCGAGTCGATCGACACCCCCGAGTAGCAGCCCACGACCGCGCGACGGCCAAGGATGAGCGGCAATGCCGGCACCACGAGGGGCTGGGGCGGCGCCCCGAGCACCAGGAGCGCGCCCTCGATCCCGAGTCCGCCCACCATGCCACTCATGGCGGGGCCGTCGGTGACCGTCGCCAGCACGATGCGCGCCCCACCCATCTTCGTGAGCGCGACCGCCGGGTCTTCCGCCGCGCTGTCGATGTAGCGGTCGGCGCCGAGCTTCGTCGCCAGCGCCGCCTTGTCGGCCCCGCGCGCGATGGCGACGGTGTGGAACCCCATCTTCGCCGCGAACTGCACGCCGAGATGCCCGAGGCCGCCGAGGCCGAACACGGCCACGAGGTCTCCCGAGCGCGCGCCGCTGTTGCGAAGCGCGTTGAACGTGGTGACGCCGGCGCACATGAGCGGCGCGCCGTCCGTCGCCGACAGCTCGTCGGGTACCCGCGCCAGCGACGTCACCGGCGCGATCATGTACTCGCCGTAGCCGCCGTCGTGCGCGATGCCGGTGACGGGCGGCCCGGTGACGCACGCGAAGAACTGGCCGCGACGGCACGGCTCGCAGCGCCCGCAGTAGCCGCCGTGCCAGCCGACGCCAACGCGCTGGCCGACGGTCCAACCGTCGACGCCGGGGCCGACCGCATCGATACGACCGATCACCTCGTGCCCCGGGACGCGCGGCAGGACGATGCCGGGAAACGCGGCGGACCGGGTCAGGACGTCGCTGTGACAGACGCCGCAGGCGTCGACGGCGACGCGGACCGTGTTGGGACGGGGCTCCGGTCGCTCGCGCTCGACGAGCTCGAGCGGACCGTTCGGGGAGGAGACCTGAACGACGCGCATTGTCGGCATGTCGCCGACATACCGGCTCACGTAGGCAGGTGGAATACGGGTAGCTGCCACCCCCACACGATCGACGCCAGCCGCAGCGCCACCACCGACACCAGACCGACGCCGAACGCCCACGCGCGCGACGCACCGAGCGCCTGCAGCAGCAGATAGAGCGACACGCCGGCGATCGCCGCGGTGGCGTAGATGTCGCCGCGCAGCAGGAGCGGGATGCGCGCCGTCAGCACGTCGCGCAATACCCCCCCGGCGACGCCGGTCATGGTTCCCATCAGCACGACGATGATGGGCGACAGCTGGTCGTCCTCGGCGATCTGTGCGCCCGAGATGGCGAACAACGCCAGCCCGAGCGCGTCGGCGACGAGCAGCGCATCGCCGGGCGGTGGCCACACGCCGACGTAGGCCACCGTGCAGAGCGCCGTCGTGAAGATCACCACCAGGTAGGTCGGGTTCTCGATCCAGAAGATCGGGTGCCGATTCAGCAGCAGATCGCGCAGCGTGCCGCCGCCGATGGCGGTGATGGACGCGATCACGACGACCCCGAGCAGATCGAGCCCCGCACGCCCCGCCGCCAGCGCGCCGCTCAGCGCGAAGACGGCGACGCCGAGCAGATCGAGGACGTACAGGATCATGCAGGCTCAGTAGGGCGAGCCGTCCTTGTGTGTGAAGCGCCACGTGCCGTCGGGACCGAGCATCGCCCGGATGTCGTCGTCCGGGTAGCTTCCCTCGTCGCCGGTGGTCCGATCGCCCACCTCCAGGAAGACGACGTCCTCGGCGGTGCGATTGACCAAGTGGTGCCCGTCGCCGGTGCCGGCCTTGAAGCCGGCACACATGCCCGGCACGAGCTGCGTCTCGCCCGCATCCGTGCGCAGCGTGGGTCGTCCCTCGAGGACGTAGATCAGCTCGTCCTGCTTCGAGTGGGCGTGCCGCAGCGCCGACACGGCACCGGGCGCGAGCCGCGTCAGGTTGACGCCGAAGTTGGTGAGCCCGAACACGTTGCCGAGCGGCCGCTTCGCGCGGCCGGCCATGCGCGACGCGAACGGCTCGGGGTAGTTCGTGGGCGTCGTACGCAGCGCAGCTTCGGCGGCGACGATGGCGACGGGGGTCCTGGTGTCCGACACGATGCGGCCTCCTCGGCGGCCGTCTAGCGCGGATCGCCCTGCTCCTCCAGGATCCGCTGCAGCGTCCGCAGATCCGCCTCGACCAGACGGCGGTCCTCCGCGAAGCGCTCGGCCGAGGTCCCGTCGAGCCGGAACAGCGTGAACAGGACCTCGCTCCCGGCCCCGTTCGGAACGACGCGCATCGGATTGTGGAACGTGGTGCCGTCGGCGGCGGTGACGTCGTGGTCGAGCACCCCGTACGGGTTGCGGTCGGCGAAGCGCAGGCGCATGGCGCCGTCGGCCGTGTGCACGATCCAGTCGTCGCCCGCGCGCTCGACGGAGTGCGCGAAGCCCGCCGCCCAGCGCGGCAGGTTGGTCGGATCTGCGACGAATGCGTACACGGACGCCGGCGAACGGGCGATGGCGACGCTCACGGTCACGGCGTGGTGGGTCGTCATACCCGCTCCGCCGCGTCGTCGGCCACCGCGACGGCCTCGATCTCGATCAGCGCGTCCGGCGAGTAGAGGCTCGACACCTCGACGATCGTGTCGGCGGGATACGGCGGCGTGAACCACCGCCCGCGGAGGGCGACGATCTTCGCGAAGTTGCCCATGTCGCGCAGGAAGATCGTGACCTTGACGACGTTCGCCAGGCTCGAGCCGCCGGCGCGCAGGACACGCTCGAGATTCGCGAACGCCTGCTCCGCCTGCGCGTCGAAATCCCCGACGCCGACGAGCGCGCCGTCGGGCCCGATCGCCGCCTGTCCCGAGACGTAGAGCATGTCGCCGACGCGGTACCCCTGGGCCAGCCGGAACGGCGCGTACGGGTCGGGCGTGATCCTGATCTGTTCGATCCGCATCGGACCTCCGTCACTCGTCGGCGATCGGCGGGAACTCCGGATACTTCGGCAGGTCGTCCGCGAACTGCACCCACGGCAGCCGCACGGAGTGCCAGTAGTGCAGTGTCGGCGTCAGCGCGTCGGGCCGGTCGAGGCTGCCGACGGTGACGTCGATCAGCCCGGGAATGTACGTCGCGGTGAAGCTCAGCTGGGTGCCGCAGCCCGAGCAGAAGCCGCGTTTCGCCCCGGGCGACGACGCGTACGCCGCCGGCGTTCCCCGGGTGAAGACCACCTGCCCGTCCGTGAACATCGCCCACGTCACCGCCGGGGCGGCATGCGCCCGCCGGCACATGGTGCAGTGGCACACGGCGACGACGATCGGCGCTCCCGTGATGCGGTAGCGCACGGCCCCGCACTGACACCCACCCTCGAGGTCGTCAGTCATCGTGCTCGCCTCCCAGCGCTTTGCCCATGCTCACGCGCTCCTCCACGACGTAGCCGAGCCGCCGATAGAAGGCGACGACGCCGGCATTGGTGGCGCGTACCTGCAGATTGACCTTCGGACACCCGACCGCCGCCAGCGCGCGCTCCGCGTGCGCCATCAGCCGCGTGGCCACCCCCGCACGCCGCGCCGACGGATCGACGGCGAGATGATGGATCCAGCCGCGCACGCCGTCGAAGCCCGCCAGCACGGTGCCGATCACCCGCCCCTCCTGCGTGGCCACCAGGAACAGCTCGGGCTGCACCCCGAGCTTCCGGCGGATCATCGCCGGCGGCGCGTTCCGCGGCGGATCGCCGGCGAAGACCTCGGACCACAGCGCCACGACCGCGTCATGGTCCGCGGGCGAATACGGTCGGGTGTCGACGCTCATCCCGCCGTCCGCGGTGGCTCCCACTCGAGCGCCGCGCGATCCCACGTCGCGAGCGTCGCCGCCGCCTCGTAGGTGCTCTGCAGGAACGCGAGCAGGGTGTCGTCGGGCGACGAGGACTGACGAACCGCGTCGTAGGGCAGCAGGAACTCGTGCAGGTCGTTGCTGTAGAACGCTTCCGCGGGTGCGACCGTCGCCATCGGGTACCCCGGGGGCTCCGGATACGCGTACGCGTAGAACGCCGCGTACGGCACCGGACCGCCGCCCGGCCAGAAGCCGGCGCTCGCCACCTCGTGCGAGTAGGCCTCGCGCGCGACCCAGTCCGGCAGCGCCGGCACGCCGCCCGGATGCTGGGGTGCGGTGCGGCCCGAGAACCGCGTGACGGCGAGATCGGGCGCGCCCCAGAAGAAGTGCACCGGGCTGCTCTTGCCCCGGAAGCGTGCGCGGAACTTCGCGAACACCCGGTCCGTCTGCACCAGGATGCGCCAGAAGCGCTGCGCCTGCTCGGGATCGTAGGCGCGATGCGTCTCGTCCTGATCGAAGGGAATGGCGTCGGCGATCTCGCACGGGCGGCGCGAGATGCGCACCGGGACGCCGAGGCGCGTCAGCTCGGCCATGAGACGACCGTAGAAGTCGGCCACCGAGATCGGCGCCAGTGCGAAGCCGCCCTCTCCGCCGTCGCTCGTCCGCACCAGCAGACGATGCGCCACGAAATCGACGTCGATCGTGAACGTCCGTGTGCCGTGCGGGATGGGGGACGTCGTCAGTCCGCGCGCCGTGACGTAGAGCGTGACGTGCCAGGAGTGGTTGAGCCACGGGCTCTGCACGAGGCGCACCTTGCCGACGATCTGCAGCCACAGGTGCAGCGTGGCGTAGGTGTCGGCCCATCCGGCGAGGGGCAGGCTCGGCCAGGGTTCGGCGATGGACGTCATGGGATGCTCCTGTTGGCGGCGAGTGCGAGGTGGGGACCGAGATCGCGCCGGGCCTCGTCGGCGAGCACGCCGACCGAGACCTCGACCCCCGCGTCGCGCAGCCGCGCGATGCCGGCACCGTCGTTGCGCGGATCCGGGTCGACGATGGCAACCACGACGCGCCGGATGCCCGCCGCGACGAGCGCGTCGGCGCACGACGGCGTGCGGCCGTGGAACGCGCACGGCTCGAGCGTGACGAAGGCCGTGACGTCGCCGATGCCGATCGGCAGCTGCCGCAGCGCCTCCGCTTCGGCGTGCGGCTGTCCCGGCGGGTTGGTGAATCCGGTCGCGACGACGGCGCCGTCCGACACCAGCACGCATCCGACGGGCGGATTCGGCAGGCATGCCGGAAGGGCGCGACGTCCCGCCGCCAGCGCGAGGCGCATGAAGTGCTCGACGGGCGGCACCGCGTGCGGCGTCTTGGTGCCGTCGACGGTCGGCCATCGCGCGGCGAGCGGCGGCAGCGCCGTCTCCTTCCCGGTCAGCCGTTCGATGGACACGGCGTAGACGGTGACCTCGCCCAGGCGCGGATAGAAGCCGTCCGGACGCTCCCAGCCGGGGGCGCCGTACTTCTGCATCAGCGCGTCGAAGAACGCCGCCTTCCGCGCCGGCTCGTCGACGATGCGGATGCGCCCGAACGCGACCACGCTGCGGTACGCGATGGTCGTGTCGCACGCGAAGCGCCCGTACGGATACACCTCGCCCGGCTCGTCGACCTCGAAGCAGACCCGCGCCTCGTGCGCGACGTTGGAGCGGAGGTGGCCGCGCGCGCTGGTGTTGTGCACCCACACCTCGCCGTCGATGCAGACGTAGAGCAGCGGCACGACGTACGGGGCGCCGTCGACCCCGACCGTGGCGAGGCGGCCGGTGTGCCCGCCGAGGAGCATCGCGCGCGCCCGCTCGTCCGTCATCACCTTGTCGGCACGCCGCACCGCCGGGGCGTCGCTCATGCCGGCTCCGGCGCCCGATGGAACTCGACGCGGAAGCGCACCCGTCCGAGCGGCTCGACGTGGTGCCGGAGCTGCGGCACGACGATACCCGGCGCGGACGGCGTCAGGGTCGTCACCGTCCCGAGCGCGTCGACGTGATAGCGCAGGGTGCCCTCGTCGACGAGGATCTTCGCCCACACGCCCGCCTTCGTGGCGTGGTCCGCGAGCAGCGCCGCCGGGACCGTCGTCTCGGTGAATTCCGGCGTCTGCTTGTAGACGACGAAGTGCGGCGGCAGCTCGAACCGATCGCAGCGCACGCAGTCGAGGGGCAGCCCGAGCTTGCCGGCGCGCCCGTCCTCGGTCGTCACCCACGGCCGCTCGACGAACGGCGGCTGGTGGCGGACGTGCTGGCCGTGGCCGCAGTCGAGCATGGCGACCCAGTCGCCGGCGTCGTCGCGCCGGAAGCCGATGATCGGCCGCTCCATCCCTCGCCTCAGCCCGCGTCTCTGGCCGTGGCGCGCGCCAGCGCGGGCCGCGCGAGACAGCGCTGCAGATACGCATCGACGACCGGCCCCGCCGGCATCATGTCGCGGGCCCACTGCCCGAGGCTGGCGATGAGGACGTCGGCCCCCGAGAACCGCTCGCCGAGGAGATACGGCCCGCCCTCGAGCGCGCCCAGGATGCGTCGGTCGACCGCCGCGCGCGACGTGAACGTCCGCTGCATGCCGGCATGGTCCGACAGCCCCGAGAAGGCCAGGTTCACCACCGGCTCGACCACACCGGCGTAGTACGCGAGCCAGGTGAGGTACGGTCCCCGCAGCGGGTCACCCACGATCGGGCCGCATCCGGCCGCCGGGAACAGGTCGGTGAGGTACAGCACGATCGCCGCCGATTCGGTGACGAGCACGCCGTCGTGCACCAACGCCGGCACCTTCTTGTCCGGGTGCGGGTTCGCGGCATCGGAGGCGCCGGATCCGTCCATGCGCGGGATGTTCGTGATGCGGATCTCGTAGTCCGCGCCGAGCTCCTCGAGCAGCCAGACGATGCGCGAGGATCGCGACGTAGGGGCGTGATGGAGCGTGAGCATCGTCGAGCAATGCCACACTGTCACTGTGGGTCAACGAGGCGGCCCGAACACCGCCAGCGTCTCCAGCCGTTGCAGCAACGAGCCCTCGCGCGTCCCGGCACCGAGATCGAGGCCGCTCACGACGACGCGGCGAACGACGTGCTTCGTCTCGCCCGAGCCGTCCCCGCACGACGTGCGGTACGAGCCGAGCGCATGCAACGCCCTCGGGACCCCGTTCGCGTCCCGTCCGAGGTAGAGCGCCACGTGCCCGGGGAGATACAGCACGACGACGCCCTGGCGATCTGCGGCATCGAGACGGGCCAGGCGGACGGCGACGTCGTCGATCCCGCGCAGGTCGACGGTCGACGTGCCGGCGCGCGCCTGGTCGCTGCTGTGGCGCGGCACGTCGAGCCCGACGCTCGCGAACGCGTCGAGGACGAGCGCCGAGCAGTCGATGCCGCCGGCCGTGCCACCGAGACCGTACGGCCGCCCGAGGAGCGGGAAGACGGCCTCGAAGACCGCGCGACGCGTGAGCGGACGGCGCACCGTCACCAGCGCGGCGTCGCGTCGCGCCTCGACGACCCCCGCCCTCGTCCCGACCAGGACGCGGTCCGCACGATCGGGCACCAGCGGCACCGACGTGCGGGCGGGAAGCTCGATCGGTCCGAGTCGCACCCCGCGCGGGGCCATGACGCGCTCGCCCCTGACGAGTGCCGTCGCGAAGGCCTCGGGTGCCCGCGGCGACAACGGCGCGGCACCGCCGATCCAGCCGAGCGCGTACCGCGTGCGGACGAGCCGCTGCGTCCCCGGACCGACGGCGAGCACCTGCACCACGTCCTGCGGACGGAGCGTGCTGCAGGCGTTGGCGTCGTCGAGCCGCTCCGCGTCGTCGGCGGCGCGCAGCGGCCGTGCGAGCGGCAGGCAGCGCAGCTGGACGGGCGCCAGCACGACGCGGAGGTGCGGATCGAGCGCCGGCGGCTCCCACGCGAGCTCCGGAAGCGTGGCGGGATCGATCGGTCGTCCGCCGGCGTCGAGCCATTTCTGCTCGGAGAGACGCGCACGGGCCAGCGTCTCCAGCGACGCCACCTGGCGTCGGACCTTCGCCACGTCGACCGGATCGAGCAGCGACTCGCCGCGCGCGTCGATGGCGGTGATGTCGGCGACGGAGAGCAGCGACGTGTCGGCGTCCGTCCGCCGGCGCAGCCAGTACGCCACCTGCTCCTGCTGCGCGCGCACCCCGGGCAGCCGTCCGCGCACCGTCACGAACGCCGGGCACGCCGCGACGGCGTCGCTCCCGAGCACCAGCAGGACGGCGAGGACGGCGCCGCGGCTCACGAGCCGGCGCGGACCCACGCGGCGATGGCCTGCCGGTACCCGTCCGGCATCGGCAGCGCGCCGAGCGCGCCGACGTCGAACCACGCCACCGCCGCGTGCTCGTCGCTCAGGATCGCCGGCGCGCGGCCGTCCTCGGTGCAACCGAACGTGTTGATCAGGACGCGAACCTCGGGGGTGATCTCGTAGACCCAGCTGTCGAGAATGGGCCCGACCGTCACGGCGATGCCGAGCTCCTCCGCGATCTCGCGCGCGAGGCACTGTGCCGGCGTCTCGCCGGGCTCGAGCTTGCCGCCCGGCAGTTCCCACTCGTCGCGGGCGTTGCGCAGCAGGACGACGCGTCCGTCGCGCAGCAGCACGCCCTTGATCGACACCGGGAAGCGGTGGGCGGCGTTGTCCGTGGGCGTCAGCCGAAGCCCCGCGGCATCTGCGGCAGGCCGTCGCAGACCTCGTCCCACGGCGCCCGCGAGTCGACCCAGATGTGCGCTGCCGGTCGCACGCCGGGATCGCCGTCGAGGGTGCCGATGCGCAGCGAGACGACGTCGGGCGTCGCGGCCGACTGGCTGTAGATCGGCGAGCCGCACGCCGAGCAGAAGTGGCGATGCTTGTTCGGGCTCGACTCGAACGCCGTCAGTCGGTCGCGCCCCGCGACGATGACGAAGTCGTCCACGCCGAGCATCAGGTTGGTGGCGACGCTGGCCCCGTTCGCCTTCCGGCACGTGCCACAGTGGCAGTGATACATGAGTCGGGGCGTGCCCCGCAGCTCGTATCGGACCGCGCCGCAGAGGCACGATCCACCCAGCGGTTCCGTCATGTCAGTCCTTCCGCAACGCCGGCAGGCCGTCGAGGCTGTGCGCGTTGCGCTCGTCTCGATAGCGATCGAGGCCCTCGGGCCCCCGCTTCTCGGCCCAGCGCACCAGCGTGTCGCGCTCGCCGACGTAGTCGTAGCGCGGGATCGAATAGCCGCAGGAGTCGCCGACCCGCGCGACCTGCACGCGAATGACGGCGCGCGCGCCGGGATGGTCCGGGAAGCGCGGGCGCAGGACCGCGTAGTCGGCCGTGTCCGGCAGCAGCGCTTCGCCCGTCCCATGCAGCCGCACGATGCGCGGCGGGCCGGCCAGCGCGCAGAACGTCACGACGATGCGACCGTTCTCGCGCAGGTGCGCGATGGTCTCGACGCCGCTGCCGGTCAGGTCCAGGTAGGCGACCGCCCGCGGCCCGAGGACACGGAAGCTGTCCATGCCCTTCGGCGAGCAGTTGATGAGCCCGTCGGCCGCGAGCGGCGCCGTCGCGACGAAGAAGAGCCGTTGCTCGCCGAGCCAGGCGGCGAGCTCCGGCCCGATCTCGTCGTACTGCGTGCCCACGTCAGCCGGGGGCGCGCTCGAAGGCCGGCACGCCGTCGGGCACGTGATGGAAGGGCTGCTTGTCGGCGGTGTAGATCACCATCTGCGGGCTGCCGAAGACGCTCGGATCGTCGAACGTGCCCACCTTGAGGAGCACCGCACCGGGCACCCTGGACGTGCGCGTCAGCAGATGCGTGCCGCACTCGCCGCAGAACTCGCGCGTCACCGGATTCTCGATGTCGGTGCGGCTGTACCCCTTCGGCGCGCCCTTGCTGTACGAGAATCCTTCGTCGAGCATGCCCATCACGACGTTGGGGTGCCCGCCCGAGATGTACTGACACTCTCGACAATGGCACTGCCCCTTGAAGAGCGGGTCGCCCGTGGCCTTGTAGCGTACCGCGCCGCAGTAGCATCCACCCTGAACGTCCATGAGAGCTCCTCCCGTGTGACACGCGACGCCGACGTGGGCCGCGGTGCCTCCGATGTCGCCCACGGCGCCGGGCATTGCAATTGGTCTGGCGCGGTGGGGATTCATGTCTCAGAAGCGAGACACCACCCAGAGCGCCCCGGCGATGGTGACGAGGTCTTCCAGGAGCGCAACGACGAGATCGGGGCCACCCATCGCCGTCGTGAGCCCCATGCGCGCCCGGTAGCCAGCGAACGCGCCCAGCAGGGCTCCGAGGACGCCGACCCCGGCGCCCGTCACGGCACCCGCTCCGCCGGCGGCCGCGATGCTCGCGCCAGCGAATCCCCCCATGATCGCGCGCGCGACGAGCGGTGGCGTTGCCGTGCGGCTCGGGGTCGTCGGCAGCTTGTCGACGACGAGCTCACCGAGCGCGAGCACGCCCACGATGATGGTCGCTGCGGTGCCACCGATCCACGACAGACCCGACGGCAGCGTCAGCCAGCCGGCGTGCGCGGCCCACGCCACGATCGCGAGCGGCGCGAGCGAGCGCAGTCCGGTCAGTATCCCGATCACCAGGCGAGCAGCATGCGTCGCCGCGACGTCTATATCTGCGCCGCGCCGCCGTCGACGAACAGCTCGACGCCGGTGATGTAGCTGGCGTCGTCCGACGCCAGGAACACGACCGCCTTGGCGATCTCGTCCGGCGTACCCGTCCGCCCGAGCGGCGCGGTGGCCGCCGCCTGCGCCTCCATCTCCACGATCTGCGCGTCGGACAAGCCGAGCTCGTTCCTGTAGCCGGGCGTGACGACGGTTCCCGGGCTCACGACGTTGACACGGATGCGGCGGTTGCGCAGATCGACCGACCATGTGCGCGCGAAGGACCGGATTGCCGCCTTGGTGGCGGCGTAGACGCCGAACGCCGGGAAGCCCTTCAGCGACACCATCGAGCCGTTCATGACGATCGCCGCTCCGTCGGGCATGAGCGGCAGCGCCTTCTGCACGGTGAAGAGCGTCCCCTTCACGTTGATGCCGAACGTCTTGTCGAAGTGCGCCTCGGTGACCTGTCCCATCGGCGCGAACTCGCCGAGGCCGGCGTTGGCGAAGAGCACGTCGAGACGCCCGGCCTCCTTCGCGATGGTGTCGTACAGCCGGTCGAGGTCGGCGAGCTTGGAGATGTCGCCCTGCACGCCGACGGTGCCGCCGCCGATCTCCGCCGCGGCCTTCTCCAGCTCCGCTGCGCGCCGGCCGGTGACGAACACCCGCGCCCCCTCGGCGACGAACCGCTTCGCCGTCGCCAAGCCGATGCCGCTGTTCCCGCCCGTCACCAGGGCAATGCGTCCGTCGAGTCGTCCCATGGGGGGCACGCTGGTCCCTCGCCGATGCTGCGTCCAGCCAGGCGACGAAAAATTTACGAGATCGGGATTGTCGATCCTGGGGCGCGCCGTTCGACACGCCGGTACAGGGGAGGAGTGTGAACGATGAGCGGAGTACGGGTACTGGTGGGCACACGGAAGGGCGCATTCGTCCTCACGTCGGACGGGACGCGCGACCGGTGGAGCGTGAGCGGTCCGCACTTCGCGGGCTGGGAGGTCTACCATCTGAAGGGATCGCCGGCGGCGCCGCAGCGCCTCTACGCCTCGCAGGGCACGGGCTGGTTCGGGCAGCTCATCCAGCGCTCCGACGACGGCGGCGTCACCTGGGAACCGGTCGGCAACAAGTTCGTCTACGACGGCGCCCCCGGCACGCACCTCTGGTACGACGGCACGCCGCACCCCTGGGAATTCGCACGCGTCTGGCACCTCGAGCCGTCGCTCACCGATCCCGACACGGTCTACGCCGGCGTCGAGGACGCCGCCCTCTTCCGCACCACCGACGGCGGCCGGAGCTGGCACGAGCTGTCCGGCCTCCGCACCCACCCCTCCGCTCCCGCCTGGCAGCCCGGCGCGGGCGGCATGTGCCTGCACACGATCCTCCTCGACCCCGAGACGCCGGGGCGCATCGTCATCGCGATCTCGTCCGCCGGCGCGTTCCGCAGCGACGACGGTGGCACGACGTGGCGGCCCATCAACCGCGGCCTCACGTCCGAGGGCATTCCCGATCCGCACGCGGAGGTGGGGCACTGCGTGCATCGCATCGCCATGCACCGCACGCGCCCGAACGTGCTCTTCATGCAGAAGCACTGGGACGTCATGCGCAGCGACGACGGCGGCGACTCGTGGCGCGAGGTCAGCGGCAATCTGCCCTCCGACTTCGGCTTCCCGATCGACGTCCACGCGCACGAGCCCGAGACGATCTACGTCGTCCCGATCAAGAGCGACTCCGAGCACTTCCCGCCGGAGGGCAAGCTCCGCGTCTACCGCAGCCGCAGCGGCGGCAACGAATGGGAGGCGCTCATCGACGGGCTGCCCCAGCGCGACTGCTACGTGAACGTCCTGCGCGACGCGATGTGCGTCGACGCGCTCGACCCGTGCGGCATCTACTTCGGCACCACCGGCGGCCAGGTGTACGCGTCGGCCGACGCCGGCGACCGGTGGACGCCCATCGTCCGCGACCTGCCACCCGTGCTGTCGGTCGAGGTGCAGACGCTGCCATGATCCGCGTCGTCCTGCCGGCGCATCTGCGCACGCTGGCGCGCGTCGACGGCGAGGTCCTGCTCGACGTCACCGGCCCCGTCACGCAGCAGACCATCCTCGACGCGCTCGAGGCGCGCCATCCGGTGCTGTGCGGGACGATCCGCGACCACGTCACCCTCCGGCGCCGGCCGCTGGTGCGATTCTTCGCCTGCGGGGAGGACGTGTCGCAGGAGTCGCCGGACGCCCCCCTGGCCGACGCGATCGCGGCTGGGGCGGAGCCGTTCCTCGTCGTCGGCGCGATGGCCGGCGGCTAGGCTGACCGTCGCGGCACGGGCGGCGTCGTGAAATCGAAGCGCGCGGAGATGTCGGCGTCGCTCATGGTGCGCAGCGGCGCCATCATGGGTGAGAAGTGGAGGTCGGGTCGCCGCTGCGGATCGGGCTGCGGCACCGCACCGCCGTGCGACGGGGCGTCGGCGGGACGCCGGTAGCGCGCGAGCTCGTCGGCGTCGATGCCGCACAGCGCGATCACCTCGGGGTCGAGCCACTGGTCGGGGTCGATCGGCGTCGTCGACGTCGCGAACTCGAGTACGATCCCCTCGGGCGCCGACAGGTACATCGACCTGCACATGCCGTGGTCGATCGGGCCGAGCACCCACACGCCGTGCGATCGCAGCCGATCGCGCAACGCCAGCAGGTCGGCGTCCGACGCCACGCGCAGCGCCACGTGCTGCATCGCCCCCGGCGCGACCGGCCCCGCCGCCGAGTCCGCGTGCGTGACACCGGGCTGCGGCGCGATCGCCGTGATGGCCGGCATCTGGACGAAGGCCAGCGAGCAGCCGTCGTTCAGACGGAGGAAGCAGTGGAACGCGCCCGGTGCACCGTGCATCCAGTAGAGCGCCAGCAGCTCCATGCCGACGACCTGGGTGAAGAACTCGATCTGCGCCTTGATGTCGCCGGTGGCGATGGCGAGGTGATGGACACCGTTCGGGAGCCCCATGACGGGAGATTCACCACACCCGCCGCCCGCGGTCCAGCCTCAGCCGGGGACGCGGCAGTGCGGCTGGCCTGCCGTTCCGTCATCGCCGCAGCTTCCCGCGCCGGCCGAGCCAGACGCCGGCGGCAGCCATCGCAAGGCACACCAATAGCGCCAGCGATGCGCCCACGATCGTGGGCGGCGCGCCGAACGGATCGGCGTCGGCCACCTGCGTCCCGACCCGGTTGACGATGGCCATGATGCTGAGCACGACTCCCACCACACCCGCGACGACGAGTGCGAGACCCGCCAGGACGGCGAGCAGTCGCGTCATGGCCCTGCGAGCCAGCGCGACACGTGCGGGCCGAGCACCAGCGCTCCGATGATCGTGGCACCGACGGCCGCGATGAGGACGGCGCCGGCGGCGACGTCCTTCGCGTGCCCGGCGATGGGATGGAACTCCGGTGACGCCACGTCGGTCAGGAACTCCAACGCGGTGTTGAGCGCCTCCGCCGTCCACACGGCGACGATCGCCAGCACGATCCAGCACCACTCGGTGCGCGACAGCTCGCAGAGCACGCCGGCGACGACGATGGCGACGGTGGCCGCCGCGTGGATCCACGCGTTCTGCTGCGACCGCAACATGATGCCGATGCCGCGGATCGCGAAGCCGAAGCTCCGCACGCGCCCCGTGAACGTCAGGGATCTGTCCGACGTCATCCGCACCCCACCCGTCCGGCAAAGAGTCCCATCGGCCCGGGCGGGTTACAAGTCACGCCCCGACGACGAGCACCTCCTTGCCGCGCACCGGCCGGGTGGTGCGATCCGCCGTTGGTAGACCACGGTGCCCGCGGCGGTCGCGCGCACGCCCACGTACCCGCTCTGCAGGGCCACCCGATGTCGCACCGCATCCGTCGCCCCCACCACGACACGCTCGCCCGGATCGGACGCCGGCGCCAGGCCGTCGGTCGAGCGCAGAACCCCGATGACCGGAAACCCGGGATCGACCCGCATCCCCGCGATCACCATCCCTTTGGCGAGCAGGTTCCGCCAGCTCACGGTGTTCTGCAGCCGGACGCCGCCACACAGCCATCGCATCCCCGCCGCCGTCGCATGCGCGAGGCGGACGTCGAACAGCATGCGCTGGTATCCCCGGCCGCGCGCGTCGGGGCGCACCATCGCGTTCTCGAGGAAGCAGGCATGGAGCGGCCAGTCCGCCGCGGGCACGAGCGGGAACGCGGGACCCTCGTTCGGGTGGGCGGCGACGGGGAGGCGGAGCAGCGACACCGCCAGCAGCACGCCGCGCCCGACGATGCCGTACGCGACGCCGAGCCGGCCGTCGAGATACGCCAGCAGATCGCTGGCGCTTCTCGAACGCACGAAGCCGACGGGCAACGGTGCGGCCACGAGGTCGTGCAGCGCGACGACGGCGGCGAGGTCGTCCACGGCGAGACGCCGCAGGCGGGGGAGTCGGATCGCGTTCACACGCGTCCTACGCCCGCCGCGCCCCGGCGGATGCGAGGCTCAGAGGGCCCGGTGGTAGAACGTGTCGTCCACGGCCATCCGCGGGAAGCTCGACGGCAGCGCCGACGGTGCCACCGGGCGGAATCCATGCTTCTCGTAGAAGCGATGCGCCGCCACGAACGTGCGGGTGGTGCCGAGATACACGTCGCGCACGGCATGCGTTCGGCACCAGCCGACGAGGGTGTCGAGCAGCCGCCGCCCGACCCCATGCGTCGGCCCGCGATGCCCCGAGCGGACGAACATCTTCCTGACGGCCGCCTGGTGCCCGCCGATGTCCAGGAGACCGACGGTCCCGACGACTTCGCCGTCGGCCTCCGCCACCCAGAAGTTGCCCACCCCGCGCTGATGGACGCTCGGGATGCGCAGCAGATCGGGCTGCGCCTCCAGGGTCACCGGAATCCCGAACTCGACCTGCTGGATGGGCAGGATGACCGCCCGCACCCCGTCCGCGTGGCGCGGCTCGAAGGGGACGATGGTGACCATCGCCGTCAGGTGCGCGGGGCGTTCAGTCGCTGTGACATGGTCCCGTCTCGCGCAGCTCGATGGTGGCCCACTCGGCCGCGGGACATTCGGCGGCGACGGCCATTGCCTGCTCCTTCGTGTCGCACTCGAGCAGGAAGTAGCCGCCGACGACCTCCTTGGTCTCCGCGAACGGACCGTCGAACACGGCCCGCTTGCCGTTGCGGACCTCGATCCGCACGCCGCCCTGCAGGGTCTTGAGCGACTCGCTGCCCTTCGAGACACCGCGCCGCCCGAGGTCCTCGGCGAAGCGCATCATGCGCTGGAATTCGTCGTCGGCCTGCTCCGGCGGCCGGTTCCGCCGCCGATCGCGCCCTTCCATGATCAACATCAGGTACCGCATGACGTTCTCCTTCTAGGCCGTCAGCTTCCGATACTTGAGCCGGTGCGGCTGGTCCGCGTCGGTGCCGAGCCGCTTGTGCCGATCGGCCTCGTAGTCCTGGTAGTTGCCCTCGAACCACACCACGCGGCTGTCGCCCTCGAACGCGAGCATGTGGGTGGCGATGCGATCGAGGAACCACCGATCGTGGCTGATCACCACCGCGCTGCCGGCGAACGCCAGCAGCGCCTCCTCGAGCGCACGCAGGGTGTCGACGTCGAGATCGTTCGTCGGCTCGTCGAGGAGCAGCAGGTTGCCACCGCTCTTCAGCAACTTGGCGAGGTGGAGCCGGTTGCGCTCGCCGCCCGAGAGATCCTTCACCTTCTTCTGCTGGTCGGGGCCCTTGAAGTTGAACGACGCGGCGTAGGCGCGCGAGTTCACCTCGCGCTTGCCCACCATGATGAGCTCGTGGCCGCCGTCGGATATCTCCTCCCACAGGGTGCGATCACCGTTCAGCGTGTCGCGGCTCTGATCGACGTACGCCGGCGTCACCGTCTCGCCGAGCCGCAGCGTGCCGGCATCGGCCTGTTCCTGGCCCGTGATCAGCTTGAACAGGGTCGTCTTGCCGGCGCCGTTCGGCCCGATGACGCCGACGATGCCGCTGCGCGGCAGCGTGAAGGTCAGGTCGTCGAACAGCAGGTTGTCGCCGTACGCCTTGCGCACACCCTTCGCCTCGACGACGAGATCGCCGAGGCGCGGACCGGGCGGAATGGTGATCTGGGCGCGCTCCTGCCGCTGCTCCGCGGCCTGGTCGGCGGCGAGCAGCTCCTCGTACTGGGCCAGACGCGCCTTGCCCTTCGCCTGGCGCGCGCGGGGGGCGAGGCGCACCCACTCGAGCTCGCGCTGCAGGGTGCGGCGACGCGACGACGTCTCCTTCTCCTCCTGGCCGAGCCGCTTCTCCTTCTGGTCGAGCCAGGACGAGTAGTTGCCCTCCCAGGGAATGCCGGCGCCGCGATCGAGCTCGAGGATCCAGCCCGCGACGTTGTCGAGGAAGTAGCGATCGTGCGTCACCGCGACGATCGTCCCCTTGTACTCCTGCAGGTGACGCTCGAGCCACGCCACCGACTCGGCGTCGAGATGGTTCGTGGGCTCGTCGAGCAGGAGGAGATCGGGCTGCTGCAGCAGGACGCGACACAGCGCGACGCGGCGGCGCTCGCCGCCGGACAGCTTCGTCACGTCGGCGTCGGGCGGCGGCAGGCGGAGCGCGTCCATCGCGATCTCGAGCTGACGATCCAGCTCCCAGGCGTTGGCCGCGTCGATCTCGTCCTGCAGCCGACCCTGCTCGCCGAGGAGCTTCTCCATCGCCTCGTCGGACATCGGCTCGCCGAGTTGCATCGACAGCTCCTCGAACCGCGTCAGGAGCGCGCGCGTGCCGGCGACCGCCTCCTCGACCTGCTCGAGCACGGTCTTCGCCGGGTCGAGCTTCGGCTCCTGGGGCAGGAAGCCGATGGTGCGACCGTCGGCGAGGACGGCGTCGCCGTTGAAGTCGTGATCCTCGCCGGCCATGATCCGGAGCAGCGTGCTCTTGCCGGCGCCGTTGTGCCCGAGCACGCCGATCTTCGCGCCGTAGTAAAAGGACAGGTAGATGCCCTTCAGAATCTCCTTCCCCTGCGGGGTGAGCTTCCGGAGGTCCTTCATCGTGAAAATGAACGGAGGTGCCATAAGCGCTCGTTTCAATGTCACGACGCGGCGCGTGTCAACGTTCCCGGTTCGTCGCGTGCTGTGGTAGGGGCACCGCCATGCGGACGATCCCCCTCCTGGCCCTCGCAGTCGCGTTCGTGGCGTGCGGCTCCGGCGCCATCAAGAGCCCCAGCACCCGCTATCAGGGCATCCTGCTGAACGCGCGCGATCTCGGCGCCGGCGAGGTGACGCGGCTGGCGGCGTCCGACCCCACCATCCGCGCCTGGGTCGCGCGCGAGGGCGATCCCGATTTCGTCCTGGTGGCCAATCCGAAGGACGTCGAGTTCGTCTACGTGCAGAAGTCGGAGGTCGTCCACTTCCACAAGCCGGACACCGGCGGCGCCAGCATCTCGGGCAGCGCCTCGCCGCTGCCGAGCGGCGTCAACTCGATCCTGCCGGAGGACATCCGCGCCGGCACGCCCGAGCCGCTGACGGTCTTCGGCGCGACGTGCTGGACGCTGATCGTCGGTCCCGACGCGTGCCGCACCTGCTGTCGGGGGCCACAGGCGTGCGTGTCGGAGTGCCGCGCCGGGGGATCGTCGTAGACGACGCCTGCGAACGACGCCGAGTGCAGGCACGGCGCTGAGGCTACGCCACGATCGCTGCCGTCACGACGCGTCCGCCTCGATCGCACTCACGAGCTCGCCGATCCGCAGCCGGCAATCCGACGAGATGCGGCGGGCGGCCTTCTTCGACTTCGCGGCAGCTGCCGCTTTGCGGTTCGCCGCGCCGAGCACGCTGCCCGCCGTCTTCAGCATGCGGGCGCGCTTGCGTCCTTCACTCGTTGCGGCTGCCGTCAGGCGATCGCCGGCCTTTGCGAGCTGTGCGCGCAGGGCACGGTCGACCTTCGTCGGAACCGTCTCGCCGTCACACAGGTCGCTCGCCAGCGCGGCGGCGATGAGGCAGCGCGCCCGCGCGATGCCGGTGACGTCGCTGCATGCTCCCTGCGGCGTCACGGTCGTCGTCGTGGTCGACGCGCCGCCAGGATTCGTGGTCGTCGGGGCTGTGCTGGACGTCGTCAGGGTGGTGCTGGTGGTCGTCGGGGCTCCGATGGCGCATTTCGACGGCGCGCCCGAGCAGTGCCAGAGGTCATTGACCGTGCAGTCGGAGGCGCAGCCGTCTTGCAGCCCCTCGTGTCCCGGGGTTCCCACCTGGTTGCCGTCGTCACACTCCTCATCGGCCTCGATGACGCCGTTACCGCAACATTCGAAAGGGACCGGTCCGGTGATCGAACAGACGCCGGCACGACAGCTGCTCAACATGCACCAATTGTCGGCCTCGCAACTGGCGCCGTCGCCCTTTGGGGGGTTCGTGCAATTCTCGTACTCGTCGCAGGTGCCGATGTCGTGGCAATCGTCCAGCGGCTCGCACTGCACGCCTCCGCAGATGTGATCTTCGGGGCAATACCCGTCGCCGGCATCGCAAACCCACTCGCAGCCCTCTCCACGCAAATTCGACGTGGAGGACTCGCTGCAGCAGAGGTCGTCGGGGACGTGCTCGTCTCTGCAGAGGTACCCCGGGAACCGTTCGACGAAATGCGCGGTCTTACCATCGCAGACGCATTCCTCTGCAGGCGAGGATCCAGGCCATGCCATCACCGCGAGCACCAGCAGCAGCCAGGAGGGGAAGCGATGGCGAATTGACTTCATCTGATTCTGTTCCTGCGCGCGCGGACGCATGGCGCCCCCCGGAGAGTCGTCACGTGGGGCCATACCGCGGCATGGCCCATCAGTCTAGTGCGCATTGATCCTCGCAAGTGCGGAGTTCAGCAGCGCTCTCGCGTGGGGGCGTCCAGGCTGCGGCGCACCACGTCCGGTGTCGTGGCCTGTGTCCAGCGATGGCCGCGTCCCGCGAGCGGTCCAGGCGTCGCTGCCCCCGTCCCGGCGCCGCGCGACCGTTCGACCGCCCATGCAACGGCGCGTGCGGCATCGAGCGCGGCGGCCGACTCTTCCAACCTTGCCAGAAAGTGGCTCCCTCCTGCGGCAGGGAAAGTGGCTCCTTGTGAGGCGCGGAGACGCCGGCGTAACAATCGCGCCGAGGGTCAGCCCGCCGGGCGCGTTGCAGCACGAGATGAAGTCCGCAGAAGGAGACGCTCCATGATTCGCCGAAACGTTCGATGGCTCGTTGCACTCGTCCTGCTCACGTGTCCGGTCACCAGCCAGGGCGCAGACCAGGTCGTCGGCGACTGCACCACCGACACCGAGCTGCGCGCAAAGCTCACCAGCATGCAGTCCAGCGATGGCGGCACGCTCACGTTCGCCTGTGGTGCGCCCACCAAGATCGAGCTGACGGGCGGCCTCCTGCCCGAGATCTTTCAGCCGACAACGATCGACGGGGGCGGTACCGTCACGCTGGATGGACGCTGTGTCGGGTACCAGATCTTCGAGGTCGATTTCACGGGCAATCTCACCCTGCGGCACATCAAACTGACGAAAGGATGCTCGGGTAGCCTCTACGGCGGAGCGATATCCAACGAAGGTGCACTCACCCTCGAGGACGTCGACATCTCGGACGGCGGGACGTCGCCGGTCGGGAGAGGCGGAGCCATCTATACTGGGTTTTCCAGCATCCTCACGATCACCAACAGTCGATTCACCGGCAACTTCGCCGGCAGCGGGGGGGCGATCTTTGCGGATAACACGTTCTCCCCGCTGACCATCACCAACAGCGTGTTCAGTGACAACGGGACGATCGGCGACGAGGCGACCGCTGGCTGGGGGGGGGCCATCCTGTTGTTGGGCACGGAAGCGTCCATCGAGGGCGGGGAGATCCGAGACAACGAAGCGCGCACGGGCGGGGCCATCGTGGGCTGGGAAGTGTCGAGCCTGGCGGTCCACGGGACCGTCATTCGCGACAACAAAGCGCGCAACGGCCCCGGTGGGGCCATTCGGATCGGCGAGGGCCCGGGTTCGAACGTGAGCGCAACACTCACCGACGTCACGCTGTCCGGGAACACCGCCGAGGGTGGCTTGTTGGCGTTCCCGACCGGCGGCGCCATCCATTGCGACGGGTGCGAGCTCACGCTCGAGCGATCGACGCTCCAGACCAATAGCGCCACCAACCGGGGCGGCGGGCTGTATCTCACCAACCCACTTCCGTCGAGTACGCTCGTCAACGTCACCCTCGCGAGTAACGTCGCGGGCCTCGGGGGCGGCGGAATCTTTGTCAACAACGGAGCCATCGACCTGACGAACGTCACCTTCGCCAACAATCAAGCGACCCCAGGTGACGGTGGCGGGATTGCCAGCTTCAACAGCAGCGTCGGACTGAGGAACGTTCTGCTCGCCAACTTCACCGACGACTGTGATTTCGTTTCCCCTGTCGGAACACCAGTGAGGGACTCCAACCTCTCGACGGACGACACGTGCGCATTCGGTCCCTCGAGAGACAACGTCCCATCACCCGGTCTCGCCTTGACGGACAACGGCGGACCCACGCAGACATTCCTCTTCGACGCGGACAGCCCAACCGTCGATGCCGGGACGCTGACCGGCTGCCCAGCCACCGACCAGCGCGGCGCACCGCGACCGTTCGGCGCCTCGTGCGACGTGGGCGCGACCGAGTTCGGGGCCGTGGTGCCGACGACCACGACGACGTCTACGACGCTACCGCCCGCAGCCTGCGACGCAGCGTGCGTGACCACCGATCCGTGCCGCCCGAAGGCGTGCGGCGACCAAGGCTCATGCGTCACGCAGGACATGGTCGGCCTCGACGGCGCAACCTGTGCCTGCCAGCGCACGGCCCCCTCCGTGTGCGCGAACCAAACTCCTCCGCCGAAGGTCCTGAAGCAGGCGGCCAAGGCGTGCGAGCTGCTGAACGCAGCCGCGGCGGCGTCGACCGACAAGCGGCGCGCGAAGAAACTCAAGATGGCGCGCATCAAGTGGCAGCTGGCGACGGGGCTCGTCGGCAAGAAACCCGCGCGGCGGGTGCTGACGCCGGAGTGTGTGACGGCCCTCGCTGCCGACTACGCCGACGCGGCAAGCCGGGTGAGCACCGCTCTCCGTTGAGGGCACTCCATTCGCGCATCAGCCCTGCGACAGCACGACGACGCCGGACAGGATGAGGATCACGAAGGCGACGCAGAGCTTCGTCCCGACGCCGAGGATGCGACCGACGAGCGCGCCCGTCCCAACGCGCAGGTCGGGTCCCATCTGTCCACGCTGCCACATCTCGCCGGCGATGGCACCGACGAACGTGCCGACGAACGACATCAGGATGGCACCGACAATGGGCAGCGGAATGCCGCCGACGAAGGCGCCCGCGATGCCGCCGATGAGCGCGCCCCACCCGGCCGCGCGCGAGCCCCCGAAGCGTCGCGCCCCCCACTGACCGCAGAGGAACTCCACGACCTCGGCCGCAACGGCGAGCACTAGGAACACCGCAACCCACGTCCAGCTCATGCGCGTGCCGTCGGACAGCATCGCCACTGCGGCCGCCGCGGCCACCTGCAGGAACGTCCCGGGCAGGCCGATCGGGATCATCACCAGCGCCGACACCTGCAGCAGGAAGAAGAACGCGATCGCGACGACGAGCAGCATCGTCAGGCCGGGACGAAGATCAGGACGTACTGGTGCGGCAGCACGTCGGGCTGGCCGTCGAGGCGGTAGCCCGCACGCTGCATCTCCTCGACGACCTGCTCGCGCGCGAGCTTGTGATCCATCTCGGGACCGACCGGCAGCGGCCGCTTCTCCCAGTCGACGATGACGACGCGTCCACCGGGCCGCAACGCGCGCCGCTGCGCACGCATGTACGCCACGCGACCGTCGATGTGGTGGTACGTGTCGACGATGAGCAGCACGTCGACCGCGCCCGCGGGAAGCCGCGGGTTGTCGAGCGAGCCGAGCACCGGCACCACGTTGGCCGTCCCTTCCTTCTCGGCGCGCGCGCGTAGATGCGTCACCAGGTTGGGCTCGACCTCGACCGCGAGCACCGTCCCCGTCGGCCCGACGGCCTGGGAGAGTCGCCGGCTGAAGTAGCCGGTGCCGGCGCCGACGTCGGCGACGCACATGCCCGGTTGGAGGTGGAGTGCCGCGACGAGTGCGTCGGGCTTCTGCCAGGCGTCGCGCGCCGGGTCGTCGAACACGCCGCTCCAGTACGGCACGTCGGCGAACGAGCGGTGCGACGTGGCGTCGTCGGGCGCGGCACCGCCATGCGCTGGAACGACGAGCAGGAACGCCAGGGCGACGAGGAGGGTCCGCATGCGGCCCTCGAGCCATAGCACGCCTGCTTGACGATCGCGCCGGCCCGGCGCTTCATGTGCCCATGGCACAGCTTGCGATGCGCTCCGGCAACCCGGCCCTCTCGGCCGACACCTTCCGCGGGGTCCCGCGGGTTGGCATGGGCACCGACGCCATGACCATCGGCGGCACGGTCAACAAGACCGGGCTCGCCCTCGTCCTCGTCATGGCCGCCGCGGCCTACAGCTGGAACAACCCGGCTCTGGCCGGTGTACTCGTCCCCGTCGGTTTCCTCGGCGGCTTCGTGGTCGCCATGGTCACCATCTTCAAGAAGGAGTGGGCCGGCGTCACCACGCCGCTCTACGCCGTGCTCGAGGGCCTCGGGCTCGGCGCGGTCTCGCTCACCTTCGAGACGATGTACCCCGGCATGGTGAGCCAGGCCGTGTTCCTCACCTTCGGCACGCTCGGCGCGATGCTGCTCGCCTACCGCTCGGGCCTGGTCCAGGCCACCGAGCGTTTCAAGATGGGCGTGTTCGCGGCGACGGGCGGCATCGCCCTCGTCTATCTCGTCGGCTTCGTGCTCTCGTTCTTCGGCGTCTCCATCCCGCTGATCCACGGCAGCGGCACCATCGGCATCATCTTCAGCCTGGTGGTGGTCGGCGTCGCCGCGCTGAACCTCGTGCTCGACTTCGACTTCATCGAGCAGGGTGCGGAACGCGGTGCGCCTCGCTATATGGAGTGGTACGGCGCCTTCGGGTTGCTGGTCACGCTCGTGTGGCTCTACCTCGAGCTGCTGCGCCTCCTCGCCAAGTTGCAGGAGCGGCGCTAACCCGACCGTCCGTTACCGTTTCGGCGCTCGCGTCGACGCGGAGTTCGCGCGCGTAGGCGCTTTGGAGGGGCATATGGATTGCTCTCCAGAGCGCCGTGCTGTCGACACGATTCGCGGGCCTCACCCTCGCCGTGCTGTGCGCCATGGCATCCGCTGCACACGCCGGCCGACTCCTCGCTCCCACGAGCCGCACCGGCGCCGCCGCGATGCGCGGCGTACGCGGCGTGCAGCCGCTGGCCCTCGACGCGCCGGCGCTCGCGTCGCTGCGCGGGCAGCGCACCGCGGTCGTCGAGGACTTCCCGCTCGGTCGCGTCCGCACCGCCACGCTCGAGCTGCACCGCATCGATCCGTTCGCCGCCACGCGCGCCATCGTGATGGAGCCGGGCGGCGCGCGCGAGATCGCCCTGCCCGACCGCACCTACTTCGCCGGCGCCGTGCGTGGCGACCCGACGTCGCTCGTGCTCCTCGTCGCCGCGCCCGACAGCGTGCACGGTTTCGTCGCCTCCGGCGGCGACGTCTTCCCCTTCGGCCCGGACGCCAACGGGCGCCATCGCAGCTACGCGATCTCGAACGTCGACCCGGCCGTGAACCCGCCGCCGGGAGACTTCTGCAAGAACGACCTGATGCACGACAAGGTCGACGCGCCCGCCGCGCGGGACCAGGCGCTGGCGCGTCTCGGCTTCGCGCCGCCGCCGCTCACCCCGCGCGCGAACGGCACGCTGCTTCAGGTCGACGTCGCCGTCGACACCGACCAGGAGCTGCGCGCCAAGTTCCCGTCGAACCAGGCGACGCTCGACTACCTCATGACGCTGCTCGCCGCCGCCAACGTGATCTACGAGCAGGACGTCTCCGTACGCCTCGAGTTCTCGTTCGTCCGCATCTGGGACACCACCGACCCGTGGACGCCGTCGCCGAGCGACGTCGTCGGCGAATCGCTCGACGAGCTGCAGGCGTACTGGGTCGATCCGTCGCACAACATGGACGCCATCGCGGGTCCGCACGACGTCGTGCATCTCGTGTCGGGCAAGGACGTCGAGGGCGGCGTCGCGTATCTCTCCGCCGTCTGCGACCAGGACTACGGCTTCGGCGTCTCGCAGGTGTTCGGCAGCTTCGACACCGCCGACCCGCAGGACACCTGGGACGTCATCGTGTTCACCCACGAGCTCGGCCACAACCTGGGGTCGCCGCACACGCACTGCTACGACCCGCCGGTCGACCGCTGCTTCAACCTGGAGCCCGGCTGCTACTCGGGTCCCGTGGTCGTCACGTCGAACGGCACCCTCATGAGCTACTGCCATCTGAACCCACCCGGGCTCTCGAACGTGCACCTGCTCTTCGGCGACGTCGTGAGCGCGCAGATCCGCGGCACCGTGGAGGCGGCGTCGTGCCTCGAGGTCGTGCCGACCAACTGCGGCAACGGGGCCCTCGACGCCGGCGAGCAGTGCGACGACGGCAACACGACGAGCGGCGACCACTGCTCGTCCACCTGCCAGATCGAGGCCGTCTGCGGCGACTCCGTCATCGAGGGCAACGAGAATTGCGACGACGGCAACACCACCGCCGGCGACGGCTGCGCCCCGGTCTGCCGCGTCGAGGTGTGCGGCAGCGGCTGGGTCGACCCCACCGAGACCTGCGACGACGGCAACACCACGGACGGCGACGGCTGCTCGGCCGCCTGCATCCGCGAGCCACGCTGCGGCGACGGCACCGTCGACCCGGGTGAGTCGTGCGACGACGGCAACACCAGCAGCGGCGACGGCTGCTCGGCGGGCTGCGCGCCCGAGCCCTGCACCGTGCTGGCGCCGCACCAGGCATTGTGGGCACCCGCGCGTCTCGTCATCGTGCGCGGCGCGAACGGCGATCGCCTGCTGTTGCGCGGCAGCTTCGGCATCGACGACACGAGCCCCGTGAGCGCCGACACCACGGGCATCCGCCTCCTGCTGCAGAACGCCGCCGGCCAGCTCCGCCTTGACGCCACGCTCCCCGGCGGCGGCGGCTGGTCCGAGCGCGGCACCAAGATGCGCTATCGCGCCAGCGGCTCGGTCGCCGGCGGCATCCGCAACGTCTCGCTGCGCCAGCACCCGGGCGGCGGCATCAACGAGATCGACGTCAAGATCACCGGCAAGGGCACGTACGACATCGGCGCCGGCGATCTGCCGGTCGTCGTGACGCTGCTCCTCGGCGACGCCGCCGCGGGCGACGCGGGCGCGTGTGGACGCTACGATTTCGCTGTGGGACGCTGTCAGGCGTCGCGCAGCGGTCGCAAGATCACCTGTCGCTGAGTGGCTTGCCTCCCAGGGGGAAGGCGGATACACCCGCCGGACCCGTACTTGCTAAGGAGGCCTCATGCGATCCGTCGCTCTCGCCGCGCTGTGCGCGGCCCTCGTCGTCGTGCCCATGGTGCACGCCGCCGATCCCGCGCTCGACACCGACGAGCAGAAGACCATCTACTCCATCGGGCTCGCCCTGAGCCGCAACCTCGCGCCGTTCAACCTGACGCCCGCGGAGCTCGAGATCGTCGAAGCCGGCCTCAAGGACGGACTCTTCTCGAAGGAGAAGAAGGTCGACCTCGAGAAGTTCGGCCCCAAGATCCAGGAGCTCGCGCAGGGTCGCGCCAAGGCCGCCGCCGAGGTCGAGAAGAAGGCCAGCGCGGGCTTCCTCGACAAGGCCGCCGCCGAGAAGGGCGCCAAGAAGACGGCGTCCGGCGCGATCTACCAGGAGACCAAGGCCGGCACCGGTGAGGCGCCGAAGCCCACCGACAAGGTGAAGGTGCACTACCACGGCACGCTCACCGACGGCACCGTGTTCGACAGCTCGAAGGAGCGCGGTCAGCCCGCCACCTTCCCGCTGAACGGCGTCATCAAGTGCTGGACGGAAGGCGTCGGCATGATGAAGGTCGGCGGCACGGCGAAGCTCGTCTGCCCGTCGGACACCGCGTACGGCGATCGCGGCTCGCCGCCGAAGATCAAGCCCGGCGCGACGCTCGTCTTCGACGTCGAGCTGCTCGAGATCGTGAAGGACGCGACGCCGCCTCCGGGCATGCCGCCCGGCGCCGGTGCGCCCGGCGCGGGTGCGGGCGGCGCGCCCGCCCCGAAGAAGCCCTGAGCATCCCGGTGGGGTCCGGCGCCGACCGCCGGACCCCACCGGTCACTCGTCCTCGTCCCTGAGCCGCACCGGCGAGGTCCGCTCCGGGAACTTGCCCTGGATGCCCTCGTAGAAGTCGCGGATCACCTGCATGTCGGCGCCGATGTCGCCGGTCGGCTGGAACACCGGCCCGATGCCGCCCACGCGGCGCGCATAGTCGAGGAAGCCGCAGATGATCGGCACCCGCGCGCCACGCGCGATGTGGTAGAAACCCGACTTCCAGTACGGCGCGCGGCTGCGCGTGCCCGACGGCGGGATCACCAGCGTCAGCGAGGACGCCGCGTCGAGCACCGCCACCGCCTGCTGCACCAGGTTCTGGCGGCTCCGCCGATCGACGGGAATGCCGCCGAGCCACCGCATCAGGCCACCGAACGGCCAGCGGAACAGCTCGTGCTTCCCGAGCCACGACGGGCGCACGCCGTACGCCCAGCCGACGGCGAGCATGAACGGCAGATCCCAGTTCGACGTGTGCGGTGCGGCGATCAGCACGGCACGCGTCGTCACCGGCAGCACGCCCTCCGTGCGCCATCCGCAGACGGTCAGATAGGTGCGACCGAGCCAGCGTGCGAGGGCGCCGGCCGATCCCGAGGCGGCCGCGAGCGTCAGATGTTCAGCGTGCGCTTGGCGACGCCGAGCGCGGCTTCCCTGACGGCCTCGGGCAGTGTCGGATGCGCGTGGACGGTGCGGGCGATGTCCTCCGCCGACGCCCCGAACGTCATCGCGACGACCGCCTCGGCGATCATGTCGGACGCGCGCGGTCCGAGGATGTGGACGCCGAGCACGCGGTCGGTCTTCGCGTCGGCGATGACCTTCGCACTGCCCTCGGTTTCGTCCATGCAACGCGCGCGCGCGTTGGCGGTGAAGGGGAAGGTGCCGACGTTGATGGCCAGGCCGCGGCCACGCGCGTCCTCCTCGGTGATGCCGACGCTCGCCAGCTCGGGCCAGGTGTAGACCACGTTCGGGATGACGTCGTAGTCGACGTGCACCGGATGCCCGGCCATGCCTTCCACGGCGGCGACGCCCTCCTCCTCGCCCTTGTGCGCGAGCATGGGGCCGGCGATGACGTCGCCGACGGCGAACACGCCGGGGACGTTCGTCTCGAAGCGCCCGTTCACCGTGATGCGACCGCGATCGTCGAAGGCGACGCCGATCTCGCGTGCGCCGAGCCCGTCGGCGTAGGGCCGGCGGCCGATGGCCACCAGCACGACGTCGGCGTCGACCTGCGTGGTCTCGGTCTTGCCGGTCAGCGTGACGCGCACGCCGTCGGCCGTGCGCTCGACCGCCGACGCGGACGTCTCCAACCGGAACGTCATGCCCTGCTTGGTGAGCGCGCGCTGCAGCGCCTTCCCCATGGTGCCGTCGGCCCACGGCACGATGCGATCGAGGAACTCGACCACCGTCACCTCGGCGCCGAGCCGTCGCCACACCGACCCCAACTCGAGGCCGATGGCGCCACCACCCACGACGAGCAACCGCTTCGGCACCGACGGCAGCGCCAGCGCCTCGGTGGAGCTCAGCACGCGCTCGCCGTCGAACGGCAGCTTCGCGAGCGGCGTCGGCTCGCTGCCGGTGGCGATCATCACGCGGGCGGTCTCGAGCGTCTGCTCGCCGCCCTCGCCTTGCACGACGACCACAGTCGGGCTGGTGAGCCGTGCCTTCCCGGCGATACGCGTCACCTTGTACTTCTTGAACAGGCCGGCGATGCCCTGCGTGAGGCCGCGCACGACCTTGTCCTTGCGCGCCATCATGGCGGGCAGGTCGAGCGAGACGCCCTCGGCGCGGATGCCGTGCACGGCCATGTGCGTGCGCGCCTGCAGGTAGAGCTCGCTCGAGTCGAGGAGCGCCTTGCTGGGAATGCAGCCGACGTTCAGGCACGTGCCGCCGAGCGGCACCTCCTTCTCGACGCACGCCACCTTGAGGCCGAGCTGTCCGGCACGGATGGCGCCGGTGTAGCCTGCAGGCCCGGAGCCGATGATGACGAGGTCGTAGCGGTCGTCGGCCATCAGACGTCCAGGAGGAGCCGCGACGGATCCTCGAGGCGCTCCTTGACGCGCACCAGGAACGTGACGGCCTGCTCGCCGTCGACGAGACGGTGATCGTAGGACAGCGCCAGGTACATCATGGGTCGGATCACGATCTGGTCGTCGATCACGACCGGGCGCTTCTCGATCTTGTGCATGCCGAGGATCGCGACCTGGGGCGGCGTGAGGATGGGCGTCGACAGCAGCGACCCGTAGACGCCGCCGTTCGAGATGGTGAACGTGCCGCCCTGCAGGTCGTCGAGCGTCAGCTTGCCGTCGCGCGCGAGGCCGGCGAGTCGCCCGATCTCGCGCTCGAGGTCGGCGAAGCCCATCCGCTCCGCGTGTTTCACCACCGGCACGACGAGACCGCGCTCGGTACCGACCGCGACGCCCAGGTTGACGTAGTGCTTGTAGACCACGTCCTCGCCGTCGATCTCGGCGTTGACGACCGGGAGCTCCTCGAGCGCCGCGATGCAGGCGCGACCGAAGAAGGACATGAAACCGAGCCCGACGCCGTGGGCCTTCGCGAAGCGGTCCTTGTACTGCGACCGCAGCCCCATGACGGCGGTCATGTCGACCTCGTTGAAGGTCGTGAGGATGGCGGCGGTCTGCTGCGCCGCCACCAGCCGTTCCGCGATGCGCCTGCGGATGCGACCCATGGCCACGCGTTCCTCGCCCTCACGCGCGGGACGCGGCGCGGTGGGCACCGCGGGAGCCGCCGGTGCGGGCGCGATCTTCGCCACCGCGGGCATCGGGGGCGTGGGGGCCGTGGGCGCGCCGGAGGCGCGCCGCTCGATGTGCACCAGCACATCGCCCTTCGTGAGACGCCCGCCCTTGCCCGACGCCGGGATGGCGGCCGGATCGAGGCCGTGTTCCTCGATGAGGTTGCGTACCGACGGGCTCAGCGGGCCGACGGGGCGCGTCCCCGACGCGGCCGC
>CAYOIZ010000028.1:0-24841 GCA_964404165.1 uncultured Binatia bacterium (SeqCode)
GGCACCACTCCGCCCCCTTTCCCCGCCGCGCGTGCTCCCGACGCGCTCGCTCGACGGCACCGCGCGCCACGGCCACCCACCGCGGGACGGGGCTCGTCTAGCGTTCGATCACCATGGCCACGGCTTCGCCGCCGCCCAGACACAGCGTTGCGAGGCCGCGCTTCAGGTTTCGGCGTTCGAGCGCGTTGAGCAGCGTCACCAGTACTCTGGCGCCGCTTGCGCCGATCGGGTGGCCGAGTGCGATGGCGCCGCCGTGGACGTTCACCCGCTCCGGGTCGATCTTCAGCGCGCGCATCGTCGCCAACGCGACGACGGCGAACGCCTCGTTGATCTCCCAGAGGTCGATGTCGGCGACCGTCAGGCCCGCCATCGCCAGCACCTTCCGACTGGCGTCGATGGGCGCGATCGGGAACTCCTCGGGCGCGCGGCCGGCGGCGGTGGCGGCGACGATGCGCGCGCGTTTGCGGAGTCCGTGCTTCGCGATCGCTGCCTCGCTCGTCACCACGAGCGCCGCGGCGCCGTCGGCGATCGTCGAGGCGTTCGCGGCGGTGATGGTGCCGTCCGTAGCGAAGCTCGGACGCAGGGTCGCGATGCGGTCGAAGTCGACGCGTGACGGCTCGTCGTCGGTGTCGACGATCGTGGGGCCCTTCCGTCCCGGCACCGAGACCGGCGCGATCTCGTCGGCGAACCAGCCCGCGGCCACCGCCGCCTGCGCGCGACGGTAGCTGGTCGCCGCGAAGGCGTCCTGATCGGCGCGCGAGACGTCCTCGCTGCGCGCACACTGCTCGGCGGCGCTGCCCATGTGGAAGTCGTTGTAGGGGTCCCAGAGGCCGTCGTGGATCATGGCGTCGACGACGGGAGCGTGGCCCATGCGGTAGCCGCGACGCAGGCCGGGCAGCAGGTGCGGCGCGCGGCTCATGCTCTCCATGCCGCCGGCGGCGACGACGTCGGCCTCGCCGAGACGGATCGACTGCGATGCCAGCATCACGGCCATGAGCCCCGAGCCGCACACCTTGTTCACCGTCAGCGCGCCGTGCGTGCGCGGCACGCCGGCGCCGAGGCCGGCCTGGCGCGCCGGTGCCTGGCCGAGGCCGGCGCCGAGCACGTTGCCCATGATCACCTGCTCGACGACGTCGAACGGCACCCCCGATCGCTCGATGGCCGCACGCAGCGCGTGCGCGCCGAGCTGTGGGGCGGTGAGCTCCGACAACGAGCCGGCCAGCCCACCGATGGGCGTGCGCGCGGCGCCGACGATCCATGCGGACGACATGCCGGGCATCATGCCCCAGGCGTGCTCAGCGGGCGAGGAGGGCGGTGGCCGTGCCGCCGAGGACGGCCTCCTCGTCGGCCCGAGCAAAGCCGAGGGAACGCACGTGCGCGATCGCGTCCTCGATGCGGACGCCGGTGTTCGGCGCGTCGCTGCCGAACAGCAGGCGACGCTCGAAGCCGTGGAACGCGCGTGGCACCACCGGCGCCGGCGCGTCGAGCACCGGCGTCAGGTCGGCGTACACCGATCGCGTCTCGCGCAGCAGCGCCAGCGTCGCATGCACCGCGGGCGCACCACAGTGCGCGACGATGATGCACGCGTCGGGCCAGCGTCGCGCCACGCGCGCGATCGGCGCCACCTCGGCCGACGACGTCGTGCCGTCGATCGAATGCCCGGCGTGCACGACGACGGGATGCCCCGTCGCCGCAACGCGCTGCCAGAGTGGATCGAGGCGCGGATCGTCGGGACCGAACCTGCCGACCGAGCAGTGCAGCTTGAAGAGCCGCAGGCCGAGATCGTCGATGGCCTCGGCCACCACGGCGGGCACGTCGTCGCCCGGATGCACCGTGGCCCCGGGCTCGACGAGCGGGTCGCCGGCGAACGTCTCCGCCATCCAGCGGTTCAGCGCCGACGCCATGCCGGGCTTGTGCGCGTAGGGCAGGCTCCAGCACCGCCCGACGCCGGCCGCCGCGATCGCCGCACGCGCCTCGGCGAGCTGGAACGGGTACAGCATCGCGTCGGGCAGATGCTTCTGGAAGAAGCCGCGAATCGCGGCCGCGAGACGGTCGGGGAGGAGGTGGACGTGGGTGTCGACGATCATGGTCACGGCCCGACGTCCACTAGCACCACACCCTGCGACGGTCCGAGCGTGCCGCCGAACGGCGACCCCTCGCCGCTGCCGTCACTCGCCACCTCGACCACGCCCTGCCCGTCCCACGCCACCGCGTCGTCGGTGAAGTTGACGGCGACGACGCGCCGATCGCCGTCGTGCGTGCGCACGTAGGCGAGCACGCCGTCCGGTGCATCGAGCGCCGTCCACTCGCCCTCCGACAACGCCGGCGACGCGCGTCGCGCTGCCAGCAGTCGCCGGTACAGTTGCAGGATCGACGACGGGTCGTCGCGCAGCGTGGCGACGTTGCGCCGTTCCGGCTCCGGCGCCCACGGCAGCCACGGCGACGGGCCCCAGCCGTGCCCCGCCGACGCATCCCACGGCACCGGTGCGCGGCAGCCGTCGCGGCCGCCCGGATCGACGACGCGGTCGGCGGGAATCTCCGCGTCCTCGAGGCCGAGCTCCTCGCCGGCGTAGAGGAACGGCGTCCCCGGCAGCGTCAGCAGCAGCACCGCCGCCGCGCGAGCGCGCGCCTCCGTGCCCCCGAGCCGCGTGCGGTGGCGGGGGGTGTCGTGGTTCGAGAGCACCAGCGTCGGCCACCCGCGCAGCGTGCGCGCGATGGTCTCGGTGCGCTCGCGCCATGCGGCCGCGTCCCACGGCGTGTAGAGCGTCGCCGGCAGATCGAACGCGAGGTGCAGCCCGCCACCGTCGGCGTAGTAGTCCGCCACCTCGCGCACGAAGAGCAGGAACACCTCGCCGACGAGCATGCGATCGCCGGGACACCCGTCCACGAGGCGTCGCAGCCCGCGCACGATCGCCTGCGTTGAGGGGTGGTGGTTCAGCACGGCGTGCGGAATGCCCGCCAGCTCTGCCGGATCGTCGGGCAGCGCCGGGTCCTTGCCGAGGCAGTGCACGACGTCGATGCGGAAGCCGTCGACGCCGCGGTCCATCCAGAAGCGCAGCACGTCGTGCATGGCGGCGACCACGGCGGGATTCGACCAGTCGAGGTCGGGTTGCTGCGGCAGGAACGAGTGCAGGTAGTACTGGCCGCTGGCGGTGTCGAGCGTCCACGCCGGTGCGGTGCGATCGAACGCCGCCACCCAGTTGTTCGGCGGGCCGCCGCCCGGTGCCGGATCGCGCCACACGTACCAGTCGCGCTTCGGATCGGTGCGCTGCGACCGCGACGCCACGAACCAGGGATGCTGGTCGGAGGTGTGGTTCGGCACCCAGTCGAGCAGGACGCGGAGCCCGCGCGCATGCGCGTCGGCGATGAGCCCGTCGAGCTCGGCCAGCGTGCCGAAGCACGGATCGACGTCGCAGAAGTCCGACACGTCGTAGCCGAAGTCGGCCATCGGCGAGGGGTAGACGGGTGACAGCCAGAGCGCGTCGACGCCGAGCCATACGAGGTGATCGAGCCGGCGGCGGATACCGGCGAGGTCGCCCACACCGTCGCCGTTCCCGTCCGCGAAGGAACGTGGATAGATCTGGTAGACGACGGCGCGCTTCCACCACGGCGACGGACTCGGCATGGCCCCTTCGTACCATTTGACGACCTGACGGCCACATGGTCTGGGGGCGCGTCATGGCGTCCCAGGAAGAGAACCCGCTCCTCGATCGGTCAGGTCCGCCCCGTTTCGATCACATCGGCCCCGAGCACGTCGTGCCGGGCATCCGGGCGCTCCTCGGCGAGCTCGGCGACCAGCTCGGTCGCATCGAGGAGGCCGCGTCGCCGTCGTGGGAGGGCGTCGTCGAGCCCATCGAGCGGCTCGGCGATCGGTTGTCGGTGGCGTGGGGGCTCGTGGGTCATCTGATGGGCGTGAAGAACAGCGACGCACTGCGGGCGGCCCAGGAGACCGTGCAGCCGGAGGTGGTCGCGTTCTCGATGCGCCTCGGTCAGAGCCGACCGATCTTCCAGGCCCTGAAGCAGCTGAAGGACGGGCCGGCGTGGAGCACGCTCGACCACACCCAGCGTCGCATCGTCACGTCGCTGGTCCGCGACGCCGAGCTGTCCGGCGTCGGGCTCTCGGGCACGAAGCAGGCGCGCTTCAACGCCATCCAGACCGAGCTCGCCGAGATCTCCACGCGCTTCACGAACCACGTGCTCGACGCCACCAAGCTGTTCGCCGTCACCCTGACGGACCCCGACGAGGTCGCCGGCCTGCCGCCGAGCGCGCTCGAGCTGGCCGCACAGGCCGCCCGGCAGGCGGGGGCCGCGGACGCGAGCGCGGAGAAGGGTCCCTGGCGCATCACGCTCGACTTCCCGAGCTACGGACCCTTCATGCAGCACGGCCGCCGGCGCGACCTGCGCGAGCGCCTCTACCGCGCCTACGTGACGCGAGCCAGCAGCGGCGCCGAGGACAACACCGAGCTCATCGGCCGCATCCTCGGTCTGCGCCGGGAGCTGGCGGCGCTGCTCGGCTTCGACAGCTTCGCCGCGCTGAGCCTCGCCACCAAGATGGCGCCCGACGTCGCCACCGTCGAGACGCTGCTCGAAGAGCTGCGCACCGCGGCGTTCGCCCCGGCACAGAACGACCATCGCGAGCTGCGCGAGCTGGCGGCGCGTGCCGGCGCTCCCGAGGCGGCGCAGCTCATGAACTGGGACGTCGCCTTCTGGGCCGAGCGGCTGCGCGAGGAGCGCTACGCCTACAGCGAGGAGGCGCTGCGGCCCTACTTCCCGCTGCCGCGCGTGCTCGACGGGCTGTTCGCCCTCGCCGGCCGACTGCTCGGCGTCACCGTGCGCGCCGCCGACGGCGAGGTGCCGGTGTGGAATCCCGACGTACGCTTCTTCCGCGTCTCCGACGAGCACGGCGACGAGATCGCCGCCTTCTACCTCGACCCCTACAGCCGCCCCGCCGAGAAGCGCGGCGGCGCGTGGATGGACGAGTGCGTCGGCCGCCTGCACGGCCGCAAGCCCGTGGCGTACCTGGTCTGCAACCAGGCGCCCCCCGTCGGCAACCGGCCGTCGCTCATGAGCTTCGACGAGGTCCACACGCTGTTCCACGAGTTCGGCCACGGCCTGCAGCACATGCTGACGACGGTGGAGCACGGGCTCGCGTCGGGCATCCGCAACGTCGAGTGGGACGCCGTCGAGCTGCCGAGCCAGTTCATGGAGAACTGGTGCTACCACCGTCCGACGCTGCTCGGGCTGTCGTCGCACGTCGACACCGGCGCGCCGCTGCCCGACGCGCTGTTCGAGAAGCTCACCGCCGCGCGCACCTTCCGCGCCGGCTCGGACATGCTGCGGCAGATATACTTCGCGTCGCTCGACCTGGAGCTCCACCACCGGTTCGACCCCGCGGGTCCCGAGAGCGCCTTCGACGTGCAGCATCGCATCGCCGCGCGCACCACCGTCGTGCCGCCGTTGCCGGAAGACCGCTTCCTCTGCGGCTTCACGCACATCTTCGCGGGCGGCTACGCGGCCGGCTACTACAGCTACAAGTGGGCCGAAGTGCTGTCGGCCGACGCCTTCGGCGCGTTCGAGGAGGCCGGGCTCGACGACCCCGAGGCCGTCGCGTCGACGGGACGACGCTATCGCGAGACGGTGCTGGCGCTCGGCGGCAGCCGGCCGCCGATGGAGGTGTTCACGGCGTTCCGCGGTCGTCCGCCGACGACCGATGCGCTCCTGCGTCACGCCGGCCTGCGCTGAACGGTCGGAACCGGCCGCTGATCGCCCGCCTCGTTCGTTGCTCCAGCCGTCGCGGCCGACGTAGCCTCGACGCATGGCCCAGCTTCCCACGAACCCCACCACCGGCGTCGTCGTGACCGGCGGCGGCTCCGGCATCGGCCGCGCCACCTGCCTCGCCCTCGCGGAGGCGGGACGTGCCGTCGCGGCATGGGACCTCGACGGCGACGGCGCCCGCGAGACGGCGACGCTGTGCCGCGAGCAGTTCGGCGTCGCCACGCACCATCTCGGCCTCGACGTGCGGGTGGCGGACGGCTTCGACGCCGCGGTGTCGGCGGCGCGCGCGGCGCTCGGACCGATCGGCGGTCTCGTCCACGCCGCCGGCGTGTCGGGCGCCATGCCCATCGACCTCATGACCGACGACGCCTGGGACGCCGTGCTCGACGTCAACCTGCGTGCCGAGGCCATGCTGGTGCGCGCGTTCGTCGACACCCTGCGCGAGGGCATGCCGGGCGCGGCCGTCGTCGGCATCGCGTCGGTGGAGGCGATCGTCGGCAACGGCATGATCCCGGCGTACTGCGCCTCGAAGGCGGGGCTCCTCGGGCTGACGCGCTCGCTGGCGCATCGCCTCGGGCTCGAAGGCATCCGCGTGAACGCCGTGTGCCCGGGCGCCGTCGACACGCCGATGCTGGCGCCGGTGCTGGCGATGCCGGACGCGAGGCGCCAGCTCGAAGGACGCATCCCGCTGAAGCGCATCGCCCAGCCCTCGGACATCGCGAAGGTGGTGCGGTTCCTGCTGTCGGACGACGCGGCGTACGTGCACGGCGCAGCGATCGTCGTCGACGGCGGGATGACCGTCGTGCTGTAGCGGGCAGGTGCGACCCCGGTTGACTCGTGAATCCCGATTCACTACCAGCGTGAATTCGGATTCACCCACCAACCCTGCGGAGGTCGCCATGCCCGTGCACTACGAACCCGACGGCGCCGTCGTCGTCGTCACGCTCGATCGGCCGGAGGTGGCGAACGCCATCGATCGTCCCACCGCCGACGCGCTCGCCGATGCCTTTCGTCGCTTCGACGCCGACCCGGCGCTCCGCGTCGCGGTGCTCACCGGCGCGAACGGCACGTTCTGCTGCGGCGCCGACCTGAAGGCCATGCGCAGCGGCGACGGCACCCGCATCACGCGCGTTGCGCCCGACGGCGACGGTCCCGTGGGCCCGACGCGGATGCTGCTCGGCAAACCGGTCATCGCCGCCGTCGAAGGGCATGCGGTCGCAGGCGGGCTCGAGCTGGCGGCATGGTGCGACCTCCGCGTCGCGGCCGAGGACGCGGTGTTCGGCGTCTACTGCCGGCGCTGGGGCATCCCGCTGATGGATGGCGGCACCGTGCGCCTGCCGCGGCTCCTCGGGCATTCGCACGCGCTCGACCTGATCCTCACCGGACGCGGCGTCTCGGGCGAGGAGGCACTGCGGATGGGGCTCGCCAACCGCCTCGTCCCGCCGGGACGCGCACTGCCCGAAGCCATCGCGCTCGCGCGCGACATCGCGAGCCGGCCGCAGGCGGCGCTGCGCAGCGATCGGCGCTCGTCGTACGAGCAGTGGTCGCTCGGACTCGACGAGGCGCTGGCCGGCGAGTATCGCCACGGCATGGCCACGATCGACACCGGCGAGCTGTTCGGCGGGCTCGAGCACTACGCCTCGGGCAGCTGGCGCGCGTGAGCGGGCAGGGAGCACCGTCATGACGGCGACGAGCCCACTGGCCGACGATGCGACGGTCGTCCAGCGCATCCTCGATCACATCGACAACCGTACCACCGACCTCGGCGACACGACGTGGACGGAGCCGGTCGCCAACTATCGCTCCGAGACGCGCTTCGCGGCGGAGCGCGACCTGGTGCTGCGCCGCTACCCGACGCCCTTCTGCCCGTCGGCAGCGTTGCCCGAAACTGGCTCGTGGGTGGCGCGCGACGCCGCGGGCACCCCGCTCGTCGCGGTCCGCGGTGCCGACGGTCGCGTGCGCGCGTTCCGCAACGCCTGCCGCCACCGCGGGACGCAGGTCGTCGACGGCATCGGCTGCGAGCGCGCGCTCGTCTGCCGCTACCACGGCTGGACCTACGAGCTCGACGGACGCCTGCGGCACGTTCCCGGCGCGCACGGCTTCCCAGGGCTCGACACCAGCACGATGGGCCTGGTGCCGGTCGACGCCGTCGAGCGCCAGGGTCTCGTCTTCGTGACGCAGGACGCGCCGGCCATCACGGACGCCGACCTGGACGCGCTGCCGCCACTCGTCGGGCCGGGCTTCCATCTCGTCACGGTCAACGAGCGTGACGTACCGGCCAACTGGAAGGTGGTCATCGAGGGGTTCCTCGAGGGCTACCACATCCGCTCGACCCACCCCGACACCTTCTATCCGCTGCAGTTCGACAACCTGAACGTGGTCGAGCGCTTCGGCCGCAACAACCGCGTCGCGTTCCCGTTCCGCGCCATCAAGAAGCAGCGCGAGCTACCGCCTGCGGAGCGATCGGCCGACGGCACGCTGACCTACGTCTACCACCTCTTCCCGAACGCCATCGTGGCGACGTTCCCGCGCCGCATCTTCATGGTGGCGCTCGAACCGCTCGCCATCGATCGCACCCGCTTCGTCACCTACATGCTGAGCGATCACGACCCGAACGACGCGCCGGCCCAGGCGTTCATCGAGCAGGCGACGGCCCTCGTCGATGCCGGCGCGCTCGAGGATCAGGAGGTGCTCTGCGCCGTCCAGCGTGGGCTCGCGAGCGGCGCCAACGAGGCGTTCACGTTCGGGCGCTTCGAGAGCGCCATCGTCCACTTCCATCGCACCCTGCACGCGCAGCTCGCGGCGACGGGAGTCGCCGCATGACGACACGTCGCGCGAAGCCACGCCGCCGTCCGCGTGCCGCCCGATCGACGGCGAAGCCGCTGGTCGCCACTCGCCAGCGTCTCGTGGACGCAGCGCGCGAGCTGCTCGAGGAGGGCGGTTACGCGGCCGCCTCCGTCCAGGCCATCGCCGACCGCACCGGCGTCGCAGCGGGGGCGATGTATCGGCATTTCCCGTCCAAGGCCGAGCTGTTCGTCGAAGTCTTCCGCGATGCGGCCCGGCGCGACCTCGCCGCCGTGGAGGAGGCCGCGTCGTCGCAGAGCTGCATCGCGCGCCTCGAGGCGGCCGTGGCGGCGCATGCACGGGGCGCGCTCCGTCATCGACGACTGGCCTGGGCGCTGCTGCACGAGCCCGTCGATCCGCTGGTGGACGCCGAACGGCTCGTCTACCGGCGAACCTACTGTCGGAACATGGCGGGGCTGCTGCGCCAGGCCATCGCCGCCGGCGAGATCCCGGAGCAGAACGTGGAGTTCAGCGCCGCGGCGGTGGTCGGGGCCATCGCCGAGGCGCTGGTGGGTCCACTGTCTCCCATCGCCGGTCAGATGACCTCGGAAGAGGAGATCGTCGCGACGCTGGTACGCTTCTGCCGCCGCAGCGTCGGGGCTGCGGACACACCCGCGCTCCGACGCGTGCCGGCTGCGCGACGTCCCTAGCGGCATTCGTTGTCGCACAGGCCCTGGATCTCGTTCGGGAGCCCGCACCCACGACACTGCGTCGCACCGGCGTCGAAGAAACAGGAGGCCGGGTCGCCGCCGTTGCCACTCAGGTGCCAGGTCTGGTCGCAGGCGACGGCATCGTTGCCCACGCTCTCGCATCGCCTGAGCGTCGTGCGCGACGCGTCCGAGCAGCCGATCGTCCGGCAGGTGTTCGTGCAGTCCTGGTCGTTCTCGTTGCGTGGCCCGCACCCCCGGCATTCGTCGCCGTCCCAGAAACAGCTCGTCGGCGCGAGGTTCCGGCTGGCGTGGAATGCGTGCTCACAGTCGACCTGCGTCTTGAGGTGCTGACACGCCTCCGTCTGGGGGCCACCGGCGAAGATCGTGCGCGTCGGGTCGTTCGGGCACGTGACCACGACCTGCTCGCGGCAGGCGTTCGTGCACACCCCCTGGTCTTCACCGCACCCGCTGCAGGGCAGGCAGAAGTCCTTGAAGAAGTAACACGACGTCGCGCCGTCCTCGCTGAGCGCCCACGCCGACTCGCAGGCCGTCTGGTTGCCGTCGTGCGTGCGGCATCCACCGTCGCATTCGATGTTGTCGTAGTAGAACGAATCGCTCGACTCCGCTTTCGCGAGCTCGGGCGCGTTCGAGCATTCGAGACGCAGCTGATCCACGATGCCGTCGACGCGTGCGCCTTCCGTCCCGAGGATGCCGCCCTGTGTCCCGAGGTCGGTGCCGAGCTGCTGTACGTTCGTGCCGAGCTGTTGCACGTTCGTGCCGAGCTGCTGGACGTTCGCCCCGAGCTGCTGCAGGTCCTCGACGAGCACCTCCTTGCCTTTGCAGGCGGTCGCCCGGAGCTTCACCTTGTTCTTCCGCTGGCACAGCACCGCGGCGCTGGCGTCGGGGACGAGCGCGGTCGCCAGCGGGAGAGCCGTGGTGGCGACGGCGAGCGCCCAGGCCACGGCGCTCCAGCCGGCCAGTCGGCGCCCGAGAGTTCGTGTCTCACAGTTTCCCGTTCGCATGATGTCCTCCCTGCAGCAGAGGATGCGCGGGAGCGTCTGGTCTATTGCATGCGCGACCGCGGGCGCAGCGCGATACCCGCCCTCGCCCGCGGCCGCGATGGCACCTACGCCACCTTGCTCGCCTGCATCGCATGCACGTCCGCCGCCCCCAGGCGCTTGCCGCCGATGGCCCAGTCGCCCTGCTCGAACTCGTTGATCCGTACCCAGGTGACCGGGCGGAGGCTCTCGCCTTCGACGGCGATCGCCGCCTCGGTGATCCGGTCGATGAGGTCCTGCTTCTGGGTCGGGCTGAAGACGTCCTTGATCACATCGATCGTGATGAGCGGCATGGTGTCTCTCCTTTGCGGGTTCGGTGTCGGGAACCGTTCCGGCGACCGTGGGCCAGGTCGTAGCGTCGCCCGGGCCGGGCTGCTTGGAGAACACCTGGAGACGGGCTGGAGAATGAGCGTGGCGACGGCGTAGAGTCGGACCCGATGATCCATCGCTTCGACGGCTTCGAGCTCGATCGCTCCAAGGTCGAGCTGCGCCGCGACGGCGAGGTCATCCCCCTGGAGCCCCAGGTGTTCGCCCTGCTCGCCCTGCTGGCCGAGAACCACGAGCGCCTCGTCACCCGGGACGAGATCATCGAGAAGGTCTGGGACGGTCGCGTCGTCTCCGACTCGGCCCTCGACAGTCGCATCAAGACCGCCCGCCGCGCCCTTGGCGACGACGGCAAGGCGCAGCGCTTCATCCGCACCGTCCACGGCCAGGGCTTCCGCTTCGTCGCCGAGGTGCGGGAGACGAGCGGAACCGACGCGTCGCGCCCGGCGCCCGACGACGACATCACGAAGCCGTCGATCGCGGTGCTGCCCTTCCGCCTGGTCGGTGACGCCGGGCCCTACGCCGCGATCGCCGACGCGCTGCCCGACGAGGTGATCGCCGAGCTCTCGCGCATGCGCTGGCTCTTCGTCATCGACCGGGGGTCGTCGTTCCGCTTTCGCTCGGCGTCACCCGATCTGACCGAGGTCGGCACGCTGCTCCGCGTGCGCTACGGCCTGTCCGGAACCGTCGAGACGACGGGCTCGACCCTCACCGTGACGGTACGCCTCGTCGACACGCGCGACTGCCGCGTGGTGTGGGGTGATCGCTTCGTGTCGCGCATCGCCGACGTCCACGCCACCCGCACCACGATCCTGGCACGGGTCGTCAGCGCCCTCGAGCTGCAGATTCCACTCAACGAGGCGCGCGCGGCACGGCTGGTCGCGCCGGAGAACCTCGACGCCTGGTCGGCGTACCACCTCGGGCTGGAACACATGTTCCGCTTCAATCGCAACGACAACGCCGCGGCGGGACACCTGTTCGAGCGTGCCATTGCCGAGGATGCCGGCTTCGCGCGCGCGCACGCCGGCTTGTCCTTCGTGCACTTCCAGAACGCCTTCCTGCGCTACACGCAGGACCTGCCCGCCGAGGTCCGCAACGCACGCCGCGCCGCCGAGCGCAGCGTCGAGCTCGATCCGCTCGACCCCTTCGCGAATCTCACCATGGGCCGCAGCTTCTGGCTCGCCGGTGAGCTCGACGCGAGCCTCGGGTGGCTCGACCGTGCGACGGCGCTCAGCCCCAACTACGCCCAGGGCGTCTACGCGCGCGCGTGGACGCATACGCTCTCCGGTCGGGGCGAGGCGGGACGAACCGACGCCGACACCGCGATGGCGCTGAGCCCGCTCGACCCGCTGCACTACGCGATGGCGGCGACACGGGCGCTGTCGCACATCGTCGACGGCGAAGACGGGGCCGCGGCGGTCTGGGCGGAGCGAGCGGCGCGGTCCCCCGGTGCCCACGTGCTCATCGCCGCGATCGCGAGCGTGGCACATTCCCTGAACGGCGATCGCGGACGTGCGGCCGCGTGGGCGACCAACGTCCGCGAACGCAACAGCGCGATCACCGGGGCCGACTTCTTCCGCTCGTTCCCCTTCGCCGACCCACGCACGCGCCGGCGCATCGCGAAGGCGCTCGCCACCGTCGGGTTCTGAGACGGTTCAGCGCGCGACGCCGGCGCCGATGGTGTCGACGAGCTGCTTCGCCTCGGCCAGGCCGAGGCCGGCATGCTCCCGCAGCAGCTTGATGGCGTCGATCGGCTGCCCGTTGCGGACGTGCGCCAGCACCTGATCGAGGACGCCGGGCGCCAGATCCAGGGTCCGGCCATTGATGCTGATGCTCGACGACGGCTGGCTCAGCCGCACCTCGGCGCGCTGGACCATGCCCGGCGAGAGTGGGCCGGTCCCGGCCGCCACCGTCGCGTTGGATCGACGGAGCAGCAGCCCGACCACCAGGCCCACCCCGACGCCCCCCAGCACGGGGTGGACCCCCAGGCCGGTGAACCAGTCCGCGATCGAGCTCAGCATCGCATCCATGGTGGTGTTTCGGCCGCTTCGCCGGATGGCTTGAAGCGGCTAGCGCCTCCCGCGGGGCGGGCGCGGCGATCCGATCGCGGCGAGAAACGCGGCGGCCGCGTCGAGCGCCGACTCGACCCGCGCCATCTCTTCGTCGACGATCTCGGCGGCGGCCGTGCGCATGCGCCGTCGATCGCGCGGCGTCCGGAGCGGGAACTCCCACGCCGGATCGGTGGCGACGGATGCGAGCCGACGTTCCAGCGCGCGCGTCGAGCGGGCGAGCGCACGCAGGCGCTCGTACCGCTCGCTCAGTGAGGACGGCACGATGGGGTCTGCGTCACCGTCCTCCGAGGCGTCGAGCCAGGTGGCGATGGCGAGCAGGCGATCGAGGTTGCCGGCCGCGTACGCCAGGGTCGCTTCGACCCACAGCGCTTTCGCGCGCGACGGCTCGAGGAACTGGACGACGGTGGGCGAGTCCGGATGCAGGCGGCGTGCGATGGCACGGTAGACGGCGATCCGGCGGGAGCGCGGCGCGGCGTTGGAGGGCGCGGCCCCGTCACCCGGTCCGGCGACGTCCGGCGTCGCCCGGCGCGCGGCCTTCCGCTCGGCGCGCTTGCGCTCGACCTTGGCGCGCCGTCGCGCCGCGACCTCGTCTGGATCCATCCGGTCGCGTCGCGCTGCCGGCGCCTCACCGCGTGGGTTCAACACCACGTAGAGGGCTTCACGCGGGTGCCATCCTTCCTGGTCGGCCAGGGCCATCACCCGCTCGGCGGAGGCGCGACGCGCACGCAGCTCCTCCCGGCGCGCGTCGAGGGTGGCGAGAACGGGGCCGAGCTCGCACCGCAGCCAGTGCGCGTACGCGGGACGCTCGACGTCCTCGAACTCGCGCAGCCGCGCTTCGAGGGTCGCCAGCTCCGCCTGTCGTTCACGCTCCTCGGCGCGGAGTCGCGTCAGCAGCGTCGGGAGATCGGAGGCGACGGGCAGCGTCACGATGCCAGCATATCCGCTGCCACACGCACCACCAGCAACAGCGCCGATCGGCTGCGCCCCGCATGGAGGACGACGCGCTCGTCACACACCGCGCCCGCCGCCGCCAGCGCCCGCTCGAACTCCGCTTCGTACGTAACGCGGCCGAAGTCGACGGTCGTGATCCGTCGCAGCATCGGCTTCACGATCTCCATCATGCGTGATCGCTCGTGCTCGAACGTTTGCGTGAAGTAGATGCGACCGTTCGGCGCGAGCAGCGTCGCGACGTGGCGTATCGCTGCGGGCGGATCGGGCAGCAGCATGAAGCTGCCGCTGAAATACGCCGCGTCGTACGGCCCGCCGCGGTGGTCGTAGATCGACTCGAGACGCACCGCGACCCGGTCCGCGACGCCGTGGCGGTCGATCTCGCGGGCGCAGTGCGCGACGTAGTCGGCATCGATGTCGACGCCGACCACGGAGATGTCCTTCCGGCGCAGCAGCTCCGCATGGGCCAGCAACGCGCCGCCGGTGCCGATGCCGACGTCGAGCAGCCGACTGCCGGGGGACAGACGATCCAGCACCGCGCCGTACCAGGACGACGTGAGGGGCACGATGAGCAGGTCGTAGAGACGCGCACGCACGGCGCATCCGTACACCAGAGCAGGCGCGGCAACGCCAGCGAGGACTCCCGTTCGCCACGCCGGCGTCAGCGCCGGCAGGTCAGCTTGGTGCCATGGGATCCGATCGTGCAGTCGGCCGGCACGAACACCGACTCGACGCACCAGCCCGCCGCGGCGGCTGCCGCATCACCGAGCGTGATCGAGACGTTGACGGACACGGTGGCCGCGGTGAACGGGAAGTCGCCATGCTTGGCCGACACGGCGACACGGACCCGTGTCCCGGGCTCGTCGGCAGACGCCCCGATCGCCCGCAGCGCGAGCTGCGTGATCCCACCGACGGGCGCGCGACTGCGATCGCGCCAGGTCCACTTCCGTCCATCACGACTCTGCACCCATCCGCGCCGGGTCGAGCCCGAGTAGCCTTCGTTCGGCAACGCGATGTCCACCGCGGGGGTCCCGTCGGCCGTCCTGAGCACCACACGCGCCAGGCTGCCGCGTGGGAAGAGCTGGCGGAATGTCACCGAGGGCGGCAGCGCGAACTCCCCGTGCACGGCGAGCATGTCGTTGTGCGGCACCGTCTCCGCGAACATGCGCCCCAGCTCCAGACTGCCGACGGGCGGGCTGGCGAAGTCCTGCGCATGGGCGACGTTGGTGCAGGGATCGAGACCGTCGCAGAGCGTATCCGCGTCGGTATCGACGATGCCCGTGTCCCCCGGGCAGGCGACGTCAACGCCGGTGCAGACCTCCGGAACGTCGCAGGGCTCGACGCTGTCGCGGCAGACGACGCCGGGGTTCGACGGCACGTGGGCGCACTCGCCCGCCCCGTTGCAGGTATCCCAGGTGCAGACGGAGTCGTCGACGGTGCAGGGCGTTCCCCACGGCGAGAAGCAGGACCGTGCGGGCTCGTTGCAGGCACCGACACACTCGCCGACGGCCGTGCATGGATCACCCGCGTGCTCGCTGCACGCGCCGCCGCTGCACGTGTCCGGCCCGTTGCAGAAGACGCCGTCGTCGCATGGTCCCGTGTTGGGCGGATGCGTGCACGTCCCTGCCCCGTCACAGACGTCGTCGGTGCACGCACTCGCATCCGGACGACAGGGGCCGGGAGGCGACACCGTGCAGGCATCGGCGGTCTCGTCGCATCCCCGGTTGCACTCGGCCCGGCCGGCACACGGACTGCCGACGTGGCGGCCACACGATCCCGCGCCGTCGCACCGATCGTTGCCGTTGCAGAACGAGCCGTCGTCGCAGGTCCCGCCGGCAGCCTCGGCCTGGCAGGTCGCCGAGCAACAATCGCCGCCGGCCGTGTTGCCGTCGTCGCAGGCTTCACCCACGTCCAGTACCCCGTCGCCGCAGGTCTCGGTGCCGGAACACGCCGCGTTGCAATGGTCTCCGGGCAGCAGGTTGCCGTCGTCGCAGGCCTCGCCCGCCTCCACGACGCCGTTGCCACACGTCACTGGACGGCACACGAAGGCGGGAGTGAGCCACTCGCGCAGCTGATTGCCGGCCGCGTTGGTCGCGGTGAGGAGCGCATTGAACGGCCCGGCCTGGTCGCAGGCGTGCGGCATCACGGCGCGGAAGACGCCGCCACCCAGGTCGACGACCGGCACGGGGACCTCGATCCCGTCCTCGATCCGGGCGAGCGTCAGCGACAGCCCCGGCTCGAAATCGTCGTGCACCTCGACGTCGAGCGTCGCGATGCCGCCGGTCGGCACGACTTCGTCGAGCGCCCCGTTGCTGCGTACCTCGACGCGCTGCAACCAGGGTGGGGTCGCGTCACCGATGGCCGGGGTGGTGTCGAAGGACAGCGCGACGCGCGACGTCGCGCGCAGACCGCCGATCCAGTAGTCGAGCGGATCGGTCTCGAAGGTGTAGGGCCCGGCCGCTGCGAGATCGAAGTAGGGCGGGCTCGGCCCACCGAATCCCGACTGCGCCAGCACGCCCGACGCCTTGACGTTCGCACCGGACAGCAGCCGATAGCCGACGGTGCGGTCGGGCGCCTCCGGCCCGTCGCCGCCAGGCGAGTGGAACGCCCAGGTCCACGCGGCCACCACCGGCTGCAGCACCGCGGCACCGCCGTAGTCGATCATCTTGAGGAAGAACGACGCCGGTCCGAGGTCGAGGGGCAGCTCGCCGGTGGAGGTCCGATAGGCCGGGTGGAAGCGGTCGAGCGGGTTGCACGCCTCGATCACACCCGCCGCGGTCGACCCCTGGTACCAGGGACAGTAGTGGGCCCCGGGCGTGCTCCCGTCGAGCCCGACCCACGACTGGAGGAACACCCCGTTGTCCTCGCGCGGCGACGGCGTGAACCAAAGGTCGCGGTCGACCGGCGATACCGGCGGATAGCCTCCGAGGCCGACGCCGGCAGCCGAGCCGATCATGACCGACAGGAACTCGGTGACGTCTCGGGCCGGCGCCCCCGGATCCGCGAAATAGCGCTGGGTGCCGCGGGTGAGCTCTGCGGGCGTGTTGTCCAGCACCGCGCTGGCCGAGACGCCCGCGAGCGCCTTGGTGACGAGGTAGCTGTTGCCCGGTGCCTCCGCGAGGACCGCGACATCGAGGTCGTAGGCGTCGCTGATCCGGCTCACCGGGATCGTGAACGCCCCGAACGTGAAGCTGCTGAAGATCGACAGGCCCAGGCCCGACGCCCGATGATAGAGCGACAGCTCGCGGATGGTGTGGTCGAGCGGGGCTCCGGTCTCGTCGCGGCCGGCGAGCGTGACGGTGTGCACGGCGTCGGCGAGCGGGATCGTTTCGTCCGTCTCGCCGGCGACGACCACGGCCTCGTGCACGACGAGCGACGGCAGGTCGCCGGGGAACATCGCCGTCACGTCGTAGGTCCCGGGGGCCACCAGGAACTCCGTGGTCGTCCCGGTCGGCGACGCCACCTGCGCCGAGTAGAGGCTGGTCCGGTCGTGCAGGTAGAGGAGCGACGCCTGCACGTCTGTGTGCACGCGGAGGAGCCCCGCCTTCAGGAAGATCGCGGGGATGATCTGGTCCTCGCCGGCCGACGTGAGGGTGATCCGCGCGTCGTAGGTCCAGGGCGCCATTGCCGGGGTCGGCACCCGGGCATTGTCGACGGCGAGCTGCACCTCCACCGCCCGCGCCGCGCCGGGAGCCAGCGAGAACGACGGCGGAGCGAACGTGACGGTCGCTCCCACCGGAAGCCCCCAGTAGTTGCCCTCGGCCGCGAGCGTGTAGGAGCGGGTCGTCGCGCCGATGTTGCGCACCGTCAATGTCTTCGACGCCTGCCACACGGGCACCGCGATGGGATCGATGCCGAAGCTCAGCGTCTGCGGGGAGACGACGGTGTGCGCCGCCGCCGACGCATTGATGTCCAGGATGGTCGCACCGCCCTGCAGGAAGTCCGAGGTCGCCGGATTTCCGTTCTGCACGATCAGCGATTTGATGTCCTCCGGCGGGAGCGCGGGCAGCACACCGTGCAGCAGCGCTGCCGCGCCTGCGACGTGGGGGGTCGCCATGGAGGTCCCGCTGATCTCGATGTGGGTCGCGTCGATGCACTCGGGGCCGAGACCCGTCCCGGCAGCGCGCGCGGCGCAGATCGACACCCCGGGAGCGGCGACCTCGGGCTTCAGATCGAGCGTGCCGGCGACCGGGCCCGCAGAATTGGTCCACGCCGGGATGCCGTCCTCGCTGATGGACGCGACGGTGATCGCGGTCCGTGCCGCGCCCGGCGATCCCACCGTGAAGTACGCGGCGGAGTTGCCTGCGGCCGCGACCACGATGACACCGGCGGCCGTCGCAGCGTCGACCGCCTGGGCCGACGGATCGTCCGGACCGCCGGGACCGCCGAGGCTCAGGTTGACGACGTCGGCGTGATCGCTCGTGTCGAGATCGCCGTTCGGGTCCACCGCGGCTTCGATCCCGGCAATGACGTTCGAGGTGAGGCCCGACCCGCCGGCGTCGAGCACCTTGTACGCGAGGAGCGTCGCATCCGGCGCCACGCCGAGGAGGCTGCCGTTACCGGCCGCCGTCGCCGCGACGTGCGTGCCATGGCCGTGGTCGTCGACCGGGTCGGCGTCGTCGTTCTGGAAGTCGTACCCGCCGACGACTTTGCAGCCGCTCCCGACGGCGGCGCAGCTGCCGAGGTCCGCGTGCGTGTAGTCGATCCCGGTGTCTATGACCGCGATCACCTGGCCGGCACCGCGAAAGCCGCCGTGGGAGGACCAGAACTGCGGCGCGCGAACGTACGCGACGCTGGTGTCGAGGATCGCGTTGACGACGCGGTCGGGGTGGATGGCGGCCACGTCCGGGTGGGCGCGCAGGGCAGCGACGGTCGCGGGGCTCATGGTCATGGCCACGCCGTCGAAGACCGTGAAGAACTCCCGGCGCACCGGTGCGCTCGACGCGGCACGGCCGCGCAGGCTCTCGAGGCGGGCGACCTCGTCGATGACCCGCTGGTGCTCGCTCTCGAGCGAGCGCCGCGCGGCTCGTCGCGCCGCCACGCCCCGACCCGTCATCGCGGTCGCGAGCGGCGCGCCGCGCAACTGGACGATCACCGCTTGCGGCGCATCACCATCGTCGGTCGCCACTCGTACCCCGGCCGCGGCATCCCCGCCGACGTCCGGCAGGTTGACCGCCGTGACCACGCTGCCGAGCGGAAGCGACCGCAGCGTCTTCGCGTGCGGCGTGGTGACCTGCAGGAGCACCCCGTCCGCGACGGGCGCTCCCCCCGCGGTCATCGCGGAGGCGAACGTGACGGCGACGACGAGCGAGCGAACGCGTGGTGAACCCATGCCGTGCAGAGAGCATCACGCATGCCATCCGCGATGGCCACGTGCCCGGCGGATCGCGCAACGATCTCCTGTGCGTCGAGCGGTCGTCGTTCGCACGCCTGGAGACGGTTCCCCGGCGATGCGTCGCAGCCGTGGGAAGCCGCGGCGATCGCCCCGCCGCGCAATCGGCATCCGTGCCTGCAGTGCCTCGCGCGCCCCGACCACCGAGCCTGCAGCTTCCTGCACGCTTCGACGTGCCCCGCAGCCATCGCGCAGGCGGGCCACTCGACGGCATCACACCGCGGACGCCCCGTGTCCGTGAGCGGGGATCACGTATTCGTGCGCCAACTCGCGCCGCACCGCACCCCGTCCGTCGATCATCCACGGCGGCGCCAGGTGGCGTGGAACCCGCAGCGGCTCGTCGGCGTCCGGCCGGCGCTCCGTGCGCGCGACCTTGTCCCACAGCGACGAGGTGACGCCGTGGTTCATGCGCGGCGTCTTGAAGTGGTGGTGGAGGTGGTGCCGGCGCAGCCAGCGTCCATACCGTCCGCGCGGCGGATGCGTGTGGATGCGCCGGTGGAGCACCTCGTAGCTCGCGTACGTGAGGCCGAAGCCGACGGCGAACGCGAAACCCGTCGCGACACCGACGACGAGCGTGCCGATGCCGGTGAGCACGATCGTCGCGGCGAGAGCCGCGAACACCTTCTGCGACGTGGGCGCGAAGTAGCGCGCGTCGGCGTGGTGGCGCAGGTGCTCGTCGTTGAAGGCGCCCAGGAAACCCCGCGGCGTGAGTCGGGCCCACCGTGATCGCGGCACCGGCCGGCGCGGGCCATGGCCGACGAATCGATGCAGCAGGTACTCGACGGCGGTCCAGCCGAGCCCGCCGAGCAGGAACGCCGGGACGAGGGCCGCCGTCATGCTCGGTCTCCGGGCCGGTCGAGCGCGCGCTCCGCACGACGCACGAGAGACGGATCGGCGCCGAAGCCACGCAGGATCGTCTCGATGGCGACGCGTTCGACGTCGGTTGCAGCCGGCGTTCGCGGCGCCAGGCGCGCGAGCTTCGTGAGCTGTCCGAGCCCGTGGAGCGTGGCCCACAAGGCGATGGCGCGGGCGTGCGCATCTCCGGGCTCGCAGGCGCCCGTTGCCACGGCGGCCTCGAGCAGCGCGCGCACGTCGCCCAGGAGTGCGAGCAGGAGGGGCACGGTGGCCACGGCGTGGTCGTCGGCGATCAGGTGGCGGGGATCACCCAACAGGACCGCGATCAGACGATGGGCGTCGGGGTGGGTGCGCGGCAATTCCCGATGGAAGCGCGCCAACGCCAGGACCCGGGCGAGCCCCGCGACCGGCGGCTCCTGCGCACGCAGCTGCGCATCGAGCTTCGCGAGCGTGGCGGTGAGCGCACGGTGCACCTCGGTGACGGCCTCGCGCTGCAACGCCGCCAGCAACGCGTCCTTGGACGCGAAGTAGCGGTAGAGCGCCGTCGTGGTGATGCCGAGCTCCCGCGCGACCCGGTGCAGGGTGAGCCCGTCGACCCCGTCGGCTTCCAGCACCCGGAGGGCGGCGCGGACGATGGCGTCCGTCTTCGCATCGCGACGCCGCGCATGCGGGATGAACTCGAGGCCTACCGCGGTGTCGCGGCCGCGGCGGACCCGGGGAGCAGCAGTGCGAGTCATGTTCACTTTGTGAACCATGTTCGCACTTTGGTCAACCCGTTCGGAGTCCGCCCGGCTCAGGCCACCAGGTGCTTCGCCGTGTACATCGGCAGATCGAGCGGCGAGAGCATGCCGGGCTTCGCCGCACACACCGCCGGGATCGCGTTCAGCAGGCGCATCGCCGTCGCCACCAGCCCACCCGTGTTGTGGTCGCCGTCGTCGCCCGAGAGCGTCAGCTCGCACGTCATCGACGGCGAGCCCTCGATGAGGATGCGGTAGCAGCCCGAGCCCGTCGGCTGCGGCCAGTCGGGCGCCAGGTCGTCGCGCAGACGGGTCACGTGCTCGACGATGACCGCCGGCCGACCGCGCACCATGCCCTGGATCTCGAAGCGCATCGCCGCGGTGGTGCCCTTGGCGACCGTACCCGCCGACACCGTCACCTCGTCGGGCGCGGGCAGGCGCGAGTGCACCTCGCGGATCTCGTCGAGCTCGACGCCGAGCCCGGCGGCGATCATCTCGACCGTCGGCCCCCACGCCAGCGTCAGCACGCCGGGTGTGAGGAGCAGCGGCGTGGCGTCGAGCGCCTGGCCGAAGCCCATCGTGTGGAAGAGCACCTCGCCCTGGTCGTAGGTGGCGTAGTTGACGATCTCCATGACGCGCACCGAGTCGACGCGCTCGCACGCGCTCAGCAGCGTGAGCGGCAGGATGTCGTTCGCGAAGCCCGGATCGATACCGGACGTGTAGAACGACGACCGGCCCTCCTCGCACGCCGCCGCGATACGCTCGGCGAGGGCGGCGTTGCGCGGCGCCTGCGGGTAGACGAGCGGCACCACCGACGACGACACCACGTTCGCGCCCGACGCCAGGATGCGGGCGATGTCCTCGATGGCGTCGCCCGGCCGCAGGTCGGCCGTGGCGGTGTAGCAGACGCAGTCCGGCTTGAGCGCCAGCAGCGCGTCGACGTCGTTCGTCGCCTTCACCCCGGTGGGCGGCAGACCGACGAGCTCGCCGGCGTCCTTCCCCACCTTGTTCTGGCCGTGCACCCACAGGCCGACGAGCTCGAGGTCGGGATGCTTGATGATCCCGTGCAGGGCCTGACGGCCGACGTTGCCGGTACTCCACTGGACGACACGATAGGGCATGCCTGTCCGTGCCCCGGCGGAGCCGTGCTCGTCAAGGCTTGCAGGCGTCGGTGGCGGCGACGATGCGCTCGCGCAGGACGTCGGTGCCGAGCGCCGCGTTCACCGCGACGAGCATGCGCGGCATGGCGTCGGGCGAGCGGCCCGCCTCGGCCAGCAGGCGGCAGCCGGTGCGATCGGCGCGTCGCTCGGGTTCGTCGTCGGCGGGCGCGTCCGCCAGTGCGGCGGGGGCGGCGAGGTGGCCGTCGTCGAGCAGGTGGCCGATCTCGTGCGCGATGGCGGCGGCGAGCTGCTCGTCGTCGAGCAGGTCGACGAGGTCGCGCGTCACGAGGACGGATCCATCGGGCCAGGCAAAGGCGGCGAGCCCACGACGAGCGGACAATCCCGGATGGATGGCTGCCCCGGCCGGCGCGAGCGTGGCGCCGATACGGGCGACGCGCTCGAGGCGGGCATCGACGGCGGTGTCCGGGATGCGCACCGGCCCCTGACAGGCAGCGAGCAGCGCACAGGAGGCGAGGACGGCGAGACGCACGCCACTCACAGCAACGCCCATGCCCATGCCGGACGATGGAATCGCGCGGCCTTTGGCCCGAGGCGCTGCCAGTCGCGAGGGCGCTGCTGCCCATCTGGAGGGCACTCGCTGAAACGCCGAAGGGGGCTAGGCATCTGAATCGGGCAGCCTAGAACGGTGTCCAAGGGACATGCGGACCCCCAGACCCCACAGGAGGACTCGCCCATGAAAGCCGTACTCACGACCCTGACGCTCGCCACCACCATGGCCCTCGCCACCGCCGCCATCGCCGGGCCCGGGGACATGCGATCCTTCCCCTACGGCCCCGTCGCCACGTTCAGCGACCAGGGCCGCAACGCGGAGGCCCCCTACTCGCTCACTGGTTCGACGCGCACCTCCAACGACGCGCTGCGCCCGATGATCCAGTGGATCGGCGGCTCGCGCACGCAGCGCACCGTCGCCGTCTTCTCACCCGCTCGCTAGGACCCTTCCGTCCAAGCACGGTGGGCGGCTCGCGCATCGACGTGAGCCGCCCGCTGCTGGCGCGTCGTGATGCATTCGGGCTAGGAGGCGATCGAACCTTCTCGCTCGACCATGCCCACGAGGCGCCGCCTGTTCCTCATCCTCTACGCGCTCGCCGTGCCGGTCGGCGTGGGAACGTTCACGTTCGTCTACGCGAAGGGGTTCTCGTACCTCTCGACGGACCCGAAGGCCTGCGTGAACTGCCACGTCATGAACGAGCAGTACGACGCGTGGACGAAGAGCGGGCACCGGCATACGGCCACCTGCGTCGAGTGTCACCTGCCGCACGCCGGCCTCGCCAAGTGGATCGCCAAGGCCGATCACGGCTTCCGTCACTCGGCTGCGTTCACCCTGCAGAACTTCAAGGAGCCGATCGAGATCACGCCGCACGATCGCGCGCTCGTGCAGGAGAACTGCGTCCGCTGCCACGGCGACGTCGTCGAGGCCATCCACGGCGACGCACCCGACACCGACTGCATGCATTGTCACGCCGGCGCCGGACACTCGGCCCGCTGAAGGAGGCTCCCGCATGGCGACGACCGGACGCGCGTGGCTGACGGCGCTCTTCGGAGCGGCCGGGATCGCTGCGATCACCGTGCTGCTGCTGGCGCTCCTCACCAACATCTTCGAGCGCAAGCAGGAGGCCCGGCAACCGTTCGTGCGCGTCGTCGAGGTGACCGAGGAGACGGTCGACCCGGCGGTCTGGGGGAGGAACTGGCCGTTCCAGTACGACTCGTACCGGCGCACCGCCGAGCCCACGACGACGATGTACGGCGGGCGCGGCGCCGGCGCGAGCGACGCGCTCGCCGAACAGAAGCTCGACGAGAATCCGTGGCTGCGACGCATCTTCGCCGGCTACGCCTTCTCGCTCGACTACCGCGACCGGCGCGGCCACGCCTTCGCGCTGCTCGACCAGGACAGCACCCGGCGCGTCACCGAGCGCCCGCAGCCGGGCGCGTGCCTGCAGTGCCACGCCTCGATCCTTCCGCTCTACCGCAGCGTCGGGAAGGGTGACGTGCAGCGCGGCTTCGAGACCGTGTGCGGCATGCCGTGGGCGGAGGCGCGTCACCTGACGAACGACGCCGGCGCGCCGCTCGTGGAGCATCCGGTGGCCTGCCTCGACTGTCACGATCCGGAGACGCTCGCGCTCCGCGTCACCCGGCCGGGCTTCCTCGCCGGCATCAAGGCGCTGAAGGCCAGCCAGGGCGTCGCCGACTACGATCCCAACCGCGACGCGTCACGCCAGGAGATGCGCTCGTTCGTGTGCGGGCAGTGTCACGTCGAGTACTACTTCAAGGGCGACGGCAAGATCGTCACGTATCCATGGGCGAACGGTCTCGCGGTGGAGCAGATCGAGGCCTACTACGACGCGGCGGGCTTCGCCGACTGGACGCACGCCGAAACCGGCGCGCGCGTGCTGAAGGCGCAGCATCCCGAGTTCGAGGTGTGGAACCAGGGCGTGCACGCCCGCGCCGGCGTGGCGTGCGCCGACTGCCACATGGCGTACGAGCGCGTCGGCGCGATGAAGGTGAGCGATCACTGGGTGCGCAGTCCGCTGCTGAACGTCAGCCGCGCGTGCCAGCCGTGTCATCCGGTGGAGGAGACGGAGCTCCGGGCGCGCGTCGCGCGCATCCAGGACCGCCACCACGCCCTGCTCGAGCGCGCCGCCACCGCGAACACCGACATGCTGGACGCGATCGTCGCGGCGAAGAACGCCGGCGCGACCGACGACCAGCTCGCCACCGCGCGCGCGCTGCACCGCAAGGCGCAGTGGCGTCTGGATTTCGTCGCGGCGGAGAATTCGATGGGCTTCCATGCGCCCCAGGAGCTGGCTCGCATCCTCGCGGAGTCGATCGACTACGCGCGGCAGGGGCAGCTGGCGGCGGCGAGGTGAACACGTCGGTGCGCGGGTGGGGTGATGGGTGGGCGTGGGGCCCCGAGTGCGCGCGACCCTGCATTGACGGTGCCCCCCCCCCCCCAAACCCCCCCCCCCCCCCCCCCCCCCCCCCCTTAAGCCTCGCGGCCATGGGGAAAA
>CAYOIZ010000028.1:24851-83192 GCA_964404165.1 uncultured Binatia bacterium (SeqCode)
GGGGTTTGTGGGGGGGGGGGTGCCCCGGGCTCCCGCCGCCCGCTCTTCGGGGGCCCCCCCCCCCACCAATCCCCCCACCCGCACGACCCGTCGTCCACGCTCGCGCGGCTGCGAGCGGCCGACCGTGGATCTCCGCCGCGAGGTGCTCGCTGGCGCGGGCGTCAGGTGAAGAAGTAGCGCGTCAGGTGGAAGAATACGGGGGCGGAGAAGCAGATCGAGTCGATGCGGTCCATGATGCCGCCGTGACCTTCGATCATCGTGCCGAAGTCCTTCACGCCACGGTCGCGCTTCACCGCCGACATCGTGAGGCCACCGGCGAAGCCCATCAGCGTGATCGCGAGCGACATGCCCGCCGCCTGGAACGGCGTGAAGGGCGTCACCCACCAGAGGAGGCCGCCGATCAGCGTCGCCGACGCCACGCCGCCGACGAAGCCCTCCCATGTCTTGTTCGGGCTCACCTTGGGCGCGATCGGCGTGCGGCCGAGCGTCTTGCCCCAGACGTACTGCAGCACGTCGCTCACCTGCACGACCAGCACCAGGAAGAAGAGCAGCTTCGCGTTCTGCCCCTCGTAGCCCGGGATGTGCAGCATCAGCAGGGCAGGCGCATGGCTCACGCAGTACACGCACACCATGAGACCCCACTGGATCGTGGCAGCGCGCGTGAGGAACTGCTCGACGTCGCCGGTGACGACGATGCGGCTCGGGATGAACAGGAAGCCGTAGACGGGGATCAGGACGGTGAAGAGCCCGTACCACTGCATGCCCACCAGCACGTACTGCAGCGGCGCGAAGACGAAGAACGCAGCGAACAGCGCGCGATGATCGCCGGGACGGGTCGGCGTCAGCGTGACGAACTCGCGCAGGGCCAGGAACGACACCAGCCCGAAGAGCACCACCGATCCGAGCCCGCCCGTCGCCAGCGCCACCGCGAAGACGGCGCACATGCCCCACCACGCCTTCACACGCGCGTTCAGGTTCTCGACGGTGGCGCGGCCGCCCTCGCTCTTGACGGTCCTGGCGAGCACGAAGCCGATGGCGCTCGACACGACCAGCAGGCCGAGCACGCCGCCGAAGAGCCACTTCAGGTCGTCGTCGATCACGAGGCTCATGAAGCTCCCAGCGCCTCGACCGCAGCGCGGGCGCGTTCGAGGAAGGCGTCGCGCGACTCGTCCGGCGCGAGACGCATCGGCGTCCCGAAGTTGGCCCGGCTCAACAGCGGCACCGGCAGCACCTCGCCCTTCGGCAGGATGCGATTCAGGTTCTCGAGGTGGACCGGCACGAACTCCACGTCGGGCCGCGCCGACGCCAGCTTGTAGAGCCCGGCACGAAACGGCCCGACGACGTCGCCGCGCCCGCGCGTGCCCTCCGGGAACAGGATCAGGGACGACTCGTCGAGCGCCTCCAGCATGACGTCGACCGCCGACGGCCCGCGCGGCGCGTCGGCGGGCGGCACGCGATCGATGAGCAGCGCGCGGAAGACGCGCGCCGCGAGATACGGTCGCACGCGCCCATGCTGCCAGTAGTCGCGCGCGGCCACGGGTCGCGTGTTCGCACGCAGCACCGGCGGCAGACACGCCCACAGCACGACGGCGTCGAGGTGACTCGTGTGGTTCGCGAAGTAGACCCGGCGCGTGTCGCTCGGCTCGCACCCCATCCACATCGGCTTCACGCCGCTCACCAACCGCGCCGTGGACGCGAGCGCGCTCGCCAACGGATGATTCCTCACCGCGCCTCCAACGACGCGATGACCAGCCGGGTGCGCCGCACCACGGTGACGACGCACCCGACGACGACGACGACGAGCGCCGCCAGCAGCACGCGATCGCTCCCGAACGCGACGGTCTCGACGGCGGACAGCAGCGCGGCGCCCGTCATGACGGCCATGCGATGCTGCTTCGCCATCGGCCCCATGAACGACTGCGGAATCCCCGTCGAGCCACCGAGCACCCGCACATACGCCGTCAGCACCGCGAGCAATCCGGCCGCCCACCCGAGATCGACGCCCCACGACGTCGACGACACCGCATACCCTGCGCCGACGAGGATCAACGGATCCGCGATCCGATCCGGCAGATCGTTGAACACCTCGCCCGACTTCGTGCGTCGTCCCCCTTCGACGGCCACCATTCCGTCGAACAGGTTGCAGAGCAGCCGCAGCTGGATCCCCGCCGCCGCCCCGACGAACGCCACGACGCGCACGGCGACGGACGATGAGTGCCCCGCGATCACGAAGCACGACCCGGCGAGCGCACCCGCGACGACGCTCGCGATCGAGATGTGGTTCGGCGCCACGCCGGAGCGCGCCAGTGACGACGCGATCGCAGCCGCCCACGACGACTCCCGCGCCTTGATCGGCCGCCGAACGAGCGAAGGATCAGCCATGCGCAGGACGTCGTACCGGATCGGCGCCGGTCAGAGAAATCGACGCAACCAAGACCGTCACATGGGGGTGGCGGCGTGGCGTGGGCCAGGGTGCCGCCGAGAGAGCGAGTCAGGAGCACGCGCGGAGGGGAAAGGGGCGGGGTGGTGCCGTGCGAGTGTCGAGCGAGCCGGCGGCACCCTGGACCGCGCCACACCGCCACCCCCGACCGCTCAGGTCCGACCGATGAACTCGACGACCACGCGCGCCAGTTCCTCTCCGCAGTCCTCCTGCAGGAAGTGACCCCCGCCCGCGATCGTGGTGTGCGGCTGCCCCTTGGCGCCCGGTATCTCCCGCTGCAACAGCACGTCGCCCCCCGCCGTGACGGGGTCCCGATCGCTGAACGCCGTGAGGAACGGCTTGTCGAAGCGGCGCAGCACCTCCCACGCCGCCCGATTCGCCGGCGCCGCCGGATCGTCGGGCGTGATCGGCACCAACACCGGGAACTGGCGCGCACCCGCCGTGTAGGTGTCGTCCGGGAAAGGCGCGTCGTAGGCGGCGACCACCTCGGGCGGCAGCGTCGTGGCGGATCCACCCTGCAGGATGCCACCGACGTGGAACGTCGGCGTCTCCTGCGAATACCTGCGCCACGCCAGGAACGCGGGACCGGCGGGCGTGTCGCCCGTCGGCAGGAACGTGTTCGCGGCGACGACGCGCGCGAACCGCTCGGGATGCTCGGCGACGAGTCGCAGCCCGAGGAGGCCGCCCCAATCCTGACACACGAGCGTGACGTCGCGCAGATCGAGGCCCAGCAGCACGGCGCGCATCCAGTCGACGTGGCGCTGGTAGGTGTAGTCCTCGCGTGCCGCGGGCTTGTCCGAGCGACCGAAGCCGATCAGGTCGGGCGCGATCACGCGATGGCCCGCCGCCGTCACGATCGGGATCATCTTGCGGTAGAGGTACGACCACGACGGCTCGCCGTGCAGCATGAGGACGGGTCGCGCGTCGCGCGGGCCCTCGTCGACGTAGTGGACGCGCAAGCCGTCGACGTCGAGGTAGTGGGGCGCGAAGGGATAGCCCGGCAGGGTGGCGAAGCGCTCGTCGGGGGTACGCAGCACGGTCATGAACGGCCCTCCAGCAGTGCGGTGAACGTGTGGTGTAGCACCTGCGTGGCCTGGGCGCGCGACAGGCCCTGATGCTCGCGCAGCGCCTGCCAGAACGACCAGCTGCCGGCGGCCACCAGCGCCGCGGCCAGCCGACGTCGCTCGGCGGCGGGACGCGCCGCCAACTCGGGCGCGAACAGGTGACGCACCGCCGCGGCCTTGTCGCCGCGAAAGCGCCGCAGGCGGGTCTGGATCTCGCGCGAGAACGGCTCGTACATCAGGGCCGCGCGCCGCGCCGGCGAGATCATCTCGAGCACCCGCGTGCGCTGCGTTACGAACGCGGCGATCCGCGTCGCGAGCGCCCCGTCGACGGGCAGCGGGCGGAGGAGCGGCAGCAGGCGCTCGGTCTGCACGTCAGCCGCCGCCGCGAACAACGACTCGACGTCGCTGAAGTGCTGGAAGACCGAGCGCAGCGAGACGCCGGCCCGCTCGGCCACCCGCGCCGCGCTCGGCCGCAGATCGCCGCCTTCGATGAGGTCGAGCAACGCCTGCACGATGGCGGCGCGGGCGCGCACGCTGCGGGCGATGCGGCCGTCGAGGCGGCGGGCGGGGGCGGCCATGGCGGCCCGAAACTTATTGCAGTCGCCGTGCAGGCACAAGATCGGACTAGGCGGTCACGGCATGTCGTTGTACGGGACTCGCGTGTCCACTCGTGCGGAGCGCGTCGCGGCTGTCGGCGCCGGTGTCGCGGCGGTCGTCGGCGCGGGCTACCGTTGGCACGATCTCTCGCGCTGGGGCTTCTGGAACGACGAGGCCTGGGTGGCGATCTCGACGCGGGTCGAGGGGTTCTCGCAGTTCCTCCTGTCGATGGCGACGACGCCCATCGCCTGGGGAGCGCTCCTTCGCCCCCTGGCCCTGCTGCCGCATCCCGAGCTCTCGCTGCGCCTGCTGCCGTTCGCCTGCAGCGTCCTCACCCTCGGGCTCGCCTGGCGGCTCGGATCGCGCCTCGCAGGACACGCGCTCGGCGGCCTGGTCGCCGTGACACTCGTGGCGCTCGACCCCGCGTCGATCCAGTGGGCCAAGCAGCTGAAGCAGTACAGCGCCGAGGCGGCGCTGATCCTCGCCACGCTCCTCGCGGCCGACGTCGTCATGCGCGACGGGCACGGGCTGCGGTGGCTCGGCCTGTTGCTCGCCGGCGGTGCCACCGCGTCGAACGCGCAGCTGCTCGCCGCCCCGCCGATCCTCGCCACCGTGTTCCTGATGGCCGCGGTTCGCGGGGATGGTCTCGCGGCGCGCCGGGTGGCGCTGCTCACGCTCGGCGTCGGCCTCTTCGACGTCGGGTGGTATGCGCTGGTCCTCCGCCCCGGCATGCCCGCGTCGCTGCACGCCTACTACGCCGAAGGCTACCTGCCGACGGGCAGCCTCGCGGTGATGGCCACCGCGGCGCGCGCGGCCTTCGATCGCCTGCTCGTCCCCGGGCTCGGCGCGTACGGGGTCTGGATCGCCGGCGCCGCCGTCGTGGGCCTCGCCATGGCCTCGCGAACACGGGCCATCGCCCTCGCCGTCGCGTTGCTCGTGCTCGAGATCGTCGTCTTGTCGGCGCTGCAGGTCGTGCCGCTCGGCATCGTGCGCACCAGTCTGTTCCTGATCACGGCGCTGCTGGTCCTGACGGGCGCCGCGGCCGCGCGCGCGGCCATCGCGCTCTGGACGCGTCCGCTTCTCCGCCCCGTGGCGGTGGCCGGGCTGGTCGCGTTGGCCGTCGTCGTCGCACGCGATCGACCGTGGACCGCGATGGCGTCGGTGGAGCGTCCCGAGGACGTCGGGCCGTTGATCCAGGAGCTCGAAGCCGCGCGCACGCCGGACGACCGCGTGCTGCTCTACGCCCGCACGGCGTTCGTCTGGGGCTACTACCAGGCGAAGACGCCCGTGCTCGATCCGAACGACGCCGTCACGGTCGGCTTCGTACCGCGGCTCGACGACCCCGCCGTGATCGTGATCGACGGTGCCAACTACCCGCAGGCGATCGATCGTGCGGTCGCAGGTGCGCCGCGTATCTGGTTCGTGGGCTCGCGCTTCGCCGGCACCGACGAGACGCGCATCGGGTACGCCGTCGCGGCGAAGGCCTTCATCGACCAGACCGAGCGGCGCGAACGCGCGCTCCTGCTGCGCGCCACGCCACGCTGAGCTACAGAGGACGCCGCATGAAGCTCGTCACCTGGAACGTGAACAGCATCCGCGCCCGGCACGATCGCGTGCTGGCCTGGACCGCCGAGCATCGGCCCGACGTTCTCTGCCTGCAGGAGACGAAGGTCGAGGACACCGCCTTCCCCGCCGCCGAGTTCGCCACCCTCGGCTACGAAGCGGTGATCCACGGCCAGCGCACCTACAACGGCGTCGCCATCCTCTCGCGCACGCCCATCACCGACGTCGAGCGTGGCTTCGGCGACGCCGGCGACGATGCGCAGTCGCGCTTCCTCGCCGGCACCACCGCGGGCGTGCGCGTGCTGTGTGCGTACGTGCCGAACGGCGAGACCACCACCTCGCCGAAGTTCGCGTACAAGCTCGAGTGGATGCAGCGCCTGACGACGTGGCTCCGGGTCCATCTCGACATGACCGCGCCCACGGTCCTGTGCGGCGACTTCAACGTCGCGCCGGCGCCGATCGACGTCCACGACCCAGCGCTATGGGAGACGACGGTGCTGTTCGCACCGGCGGCGCGCGAGGCGCTCGAGGAGGTGCGCGCGACGGGCTTCGTCGATCTCGTGCGCCAGCTGAACCCCACGGAGCCCATGTACTCGTGGTGGGACTACCGCATGCTGTCCTTCCCGAAGGGGCGCGGGCTCCGCATCGACCACGTCTTCGTCACGCCGCCGCTCGCGGCGCGCGCCGTCGCCGCGGGCGTCGACCGCAACGCCCGCAAGGGCAAGCAGCCGAGCGATCACGCGCCGGTCTGGGCAGACTTCCGCTAGACGTCGAGACCCACGGCGCGCATGAGCGCCAGGGCGTTGCTCTTCGTCACGACGCCCGGGCGCATGCGGTAGTCGAAGGTCATGCGACCGTCGACGAGCTGATCTTCGAAGTGGACGTTCGTGGCCTTCGGGCCGAGCTCGTCGCCGATGTGGGCCACGGCCAGGTCGTGGGTGGTGACGAAGCCGATGGCGCCGCGCTCGACGAGGCCGCGCACGATGGCCTCGGCGCCGATGCGACGGTCGTGCGAGTTGGTGCCGTGGAAGATCTCGTCGAGCAGGAAGACCAGCGGCGGCGTGCCGCCGGCGAGGTCGACGAGCTGCTTGATGCGCGTCACCTCGGCGTAGAAGCGCGACGTCCCCGCCTGCAGCGAATCCTGCACCCGGATCGACGCGCCGACGGTGAGCGGCGTCAGCGACAGCGCCTCGGCCGGCACCGGCGCGCCCGCCTGCGCCAGCACCGCATTCAGCCCGACGGTGCGCAGCAGCGTGCTCTTCCCCGACATGTTCGAGCCGCTCACGACCAGCACGTGCGGCGCGGCGCCGCCGAGACGCACGTCGTTGCGGATGCACTTCCCCGGCGGCAACAGCGGATGCGCCAGGCCGCGACCGTCGAGCGACGGCGCGCCGTCGATCATCGTCGGGAACGGCTGCTCGGGGTGCTCCCACGCGTACGCCGCGAGCGCGCACAGCGCCTCGACCTCGCCGACGGCCGCGAGCCACCCCGCCACCGACGGACCGCACGCCGCGCGCCACGCCTCAAGCGACAACGCCACCTGCGTCGTCCACAAGAGCAGCCAGCCGATCGGCGCGAAGAGCTGGTTGCGACGCGCATCGAGCAGATCGATGCGACGGCGGAGCCGCGCGATCTGCGTCGACGGCGGCAGCCCGTCGGTGTCGAGCATGGCGCGCAGGGCCACGAGCCGCGGCGACGTGAACCGCTCGGCCTCGAGCCGCGCCAGCATGTCCGCGAGCAGACGCAGATCGCGTCCGGGCTTCTCGACCGCGCGCACCACGTGCTGCACGCGCCGCCGCAGCACCAGCGCCACGATCGATTCCACCGCGCCGACGACCACGATCGGCATCCAGTCGCCGAGTGCCCACGCCACGCCGGCACACGCCCCGAGCACGGCGAGCAGCGGCGCCAGCCAGCGTGCCCACGGCGCCGTCAGCACGATCGGCGCCTGCGCCCAGGCGCGCAACGCGTCCGGGTCGACGCCGGCGCGCACGTCGCCACCGAGCAGCGCCAGGTCCTCGCGCAGGTCGAGACGCGGGCGCAGCTCGTCCACGGCGGCCTGGCGCGAGCGCACGTCGTCCGGTGCGGCCGGTGCACGCAGCCACGCCGCCAGCGCGTCCTCGCCCGCGCGCGTGCGCGCCGTGCAGAGGAGCTCGAACAGCGAGCCCTTCCCGAACAGGTCGAGGTCGTCGGCGTACGGGTGCAGCGGGTCGACGAACCGCAGGCCGTGCTCGCCGCCGCCCATCCACGTGCCGTCGAGCCGCGAGAGCCCGCGCTGGTAGAAGGCGACGGCGCGCTCGGCGCGCTGGCGCGCTGCCGTCGTGTCCCAGTGTCGCGCGACCAGCACCGCGAACACCGCCAGCGGCACCACCGTCCAGCCCGGCGAGAACGCGCCGTCACGGATCGCCAACCACGCGACCACGCCTGCCGCCAGCATGCAGGCGAGGCGCAGGAGGCCGAGCCGCTCCTCGATGCGCTCGAGCCGGGTCACGGTGTCACGCCGCGCGGCCAGGCGGCTCGTGTACTCGGCGTGCGGATCGCTCATGGCCGTCCCCGGCTATCGGGCGCCCGTCGCCGGCGCAAACTGCGGCGGCGCGCCGCGCAGCAGCTGCCGCAGGCGCCAGGCCGGCAGCAACGCGAGCGACGCGATCGCCGCCTCGACGACGAAGAGCCCGCCGGTGCCCAACCGATCGACCAGCGCCCCCGCCAACACGAGACCGGCGCTGCCGCCGAGCCCGAACGCCACCATGCCGTAGAGTCCCTGGCCGCTCGTGCTGTTGGCGGGCGGCACGAGGCGCACCAGCAGCATCATCGTCGCCAGGTGGAACACCGAGAACGTCACCGCGTGCCCGAGCTGCACCGCGACCACGAGCGGCTCGCTCGTCACCACCGCCGTCAGCAGCCAGCGCACGACCGTCACCACGAGCACGCCGAGGATCAGGTCGGCGGGCTCGACCCGGCCGACGAGGCGACGTCCCCACCCGAAGAGCACGATCTCGGCGACGACGGCGAGGCCCCACGCCATGCCGGGCACCGCGTCCGACAGGCCGAGCGCCTTGGTGTGGATGGCGAAGAAGCCGCCCCACGCACCGCAGCTCAGCTGCAGCAGGAACGCGGTGGCGAGGAACGCGCGCAACGGTGGCGTGAGCAGCGTCCACGGCGGCCGCGCGTCGTGTGCATGACCGGGCTGCTCGCGTGGCAGGCGCAGCAGGGCGGGGACGAGGACGAGTTGCGGCACCAGGAGGAGGACGGGCACGAGCGCCGGCGACGTCTCCGCGAGCAGCGGCGCGCTCCCGAACGCACCCACCACGAACGCCACCGACCCCGCCATGCGCAGTCGACCGTAGTCGCCGCCCGAGCGCGCCAGCGCGTCGAGCACGACGGCGTCGAGCAGCGGAATCAGCGACCCGTGCAGCACGGCGATGGCCGCCAGCACCAGCAGCACCGCCGGGAACGCATGCACCACGAGGAGCGGCAGGAAGCAGAGACTCCCGAGCAACGCCGTGCCGACGAGCAGGACGTGCCGCGTCCGCCAGCGGTCGGCGGCGGCGGCGACCGCGATGGCCGAGAGCCAGCGCAGCGCCGGCTGCATGCCGATCGTCACGCCCACCTGCCAGCCGTCGAAGCCGAGCGAGGCGAGCCAGAGCGGCAGGTAGGGCACCCAGACGCCGGTGCAGAGGAAGACGGCGAAGTACGCCGCGACGATGTGCCGGCGCTCGGGCGGGATGCGGGCGATGTCGCAGGAAGGGGCGGGAGACGCAACCCGACCTCGGCTTGGACAGGCTACGTGGGAGCGAGGTGCGTCCCGCCCCCCACCCGTCAACCACTTTTTCTTGACCCCTGCGACGCGGCGATGCTAGCCCGGAGCGTCGGGCGGTCCTGGTCGTATTGGGGCCACGGCAAGGGGGCGTCATGAAGTCGCGGTCGCGATCGTCTCTCCGTGTCGCGTTGGTGTCGCTGTCGACGGTCATGGCACTCGCCGCCACCGCTGCCGCGCAGGTTTCGAGCAACGACCGCCGATGCATCGAGGCGATCAACGCCGAGACCCGCAAGCTGGTCCTCGTCGTGCACCGGGAGATCGGCGCGTGCGTCGGCGACTTCGGCAAGGGCACGCTGGCCACGCCCACGGTCGCCGAGTGTGCGGGACCGGCGGCCTCGGTGAAGGTCGAGAAGGCGGTCGAGAAGGCCCTCGACAAGGCCGCGGACCGTTGCGCGGCGGGGACGCCGCCGTTCGGCCCCCCGAACCTCGTCGGGCACCCGGACCATGCGCTGGCCGGGACCACGGCGCTGCTCGGCGACTTCTTCGGACTCCCCGTCGAACAGGGGCTCTCGACCCAGTCCGCCGCCCGCGCGTGCCAGAAGGTCGTGCTGAAGGCGGCGGCCAAGTGTCAGACGACCCGGCTCCGCGAGTTCAACACGTGCAAGAAGATGGGCATGCTGAGCGGCGCCGTCCGCGACGCCGACACCCTGCGCGACGCGTGTCTCGGCACCGGCAGCGCGCAGCCCGACCCGATCGGCATGATCGCCAAGAGCTGCGTCGACAAGGCGAGGTCGGTGATCGCTGCGCAGTGTCAGAACCAGGGCGTGTCGATCGCGCAGGCCTTCCCGGGCTGCGGTGCCACGAACACCGCCGGCATGACCACCTGCTTCGACCAGCGCATCGCCTGCCGGACCTGCGAGATGCTGAACGCCGTCGACGGGCTCACCCGCGACTGCGACCTCCTCGACGACGGCAACGACGGCAACCAGAGCTGCGGCGAGACCACGACCACCTGCGGTGACGGCAGCGTCGACGGTACCGAGGCCTGCGACGACGGCGACGCGGCGTCCGGGGACGGGTGCAGCGCGAGCTGTCAGCTCGAGGCCGGGTGGAGCTGCAGCGCCGGCGCGCCGACCGTCTGCCAGTCCATCTGCGGGGACGGCCGGGTCGTCGGTGCCGAGACGTGCGACGACGACGGCACGACGGCGGGGGACGGTTGCGACGCGACCTGCCACACCGAGGCGGGTTGGACCTGCAGCGGCACGCCGAGCACGTGCGCGGCGACCTGCGGCGACGGGCTCGTCCGCGGCGCCGAGACCTGCGACGACCACGGGACGGCGGCGGGCGACGGCTGCAGCGCGAGCTGTGCCGTCGAACCCGGCTGGACCTGCGGCGGGGCGCCGAGCGCGTGCACGGCCGTGTGCGGCGACGGGCTCGTTCGCGCCACCGAGACCTGTGACGACGGCGGCACCACGCCGGGCGACGGCTGTGACGCCACCTGCCATCCGGAGACCGGCTACACCTGCAGCGGCCAGCCGAGCGTCTGTTCCGCCAACTGCGGCGACGGGCTCATCCTCGGCGCCGAGAATTGCGACGACGGCTGTGGCAGCGCGGGCGGCGCGTTCCCCGGCGGCTGCGGCAGCACGGGCGGCGCGTTCCCCGCCCCGGGCGATGGCTGCGATACGAGCTGCCAGATCGAGGTCGGATGGGGCTGCAGCGGCCAGCCGAGCGTCTGCACGGCCATCTGCGGCGACGGCCTCGTCTCCGGCGACGAGACCTGTGACGACGGCGACCTGACCCCAGGCGACGGCTGCGACGGCGCGTGCCGGATCGAGGCGGGCTTCATCTGCGCCGGTGCGCCGAGTGGCTGCGTCAGCATCTGCAGCGACGGTCTGATCGTCGGCAGCGAGACCTGTGACGACGGCGACCTGACCCCCGGCGATGGCTGCAACGACCTCTGCCGCACGGAGAGCGGTTACGCCTGCACGGGGCACCCGAGCGCGTGCACACCCGTCTGCGGTGACCGCGTCGTTCTGGGCTCCGAGACCTGTGACGACGGCAACGCCGTCGGCATGGACGGCTGCAGCGCGCTCTGCAGGATCGAGCCGGGATTCGTCTGCGCCGGGGTGCCGAGCACGTGCTCGGCGTTCCACGTGGTCATCACCTCCCCTGAGAACGGGCAGTTCTTCGAAGCCAGCCCGGTCGAGGTCCAGGGTGTCGTCGTCTCACTGCTCCCGGCCCAGGCGTCGCTCCGCATCAACGGCGTGTCGGTACCGGTGGCCCCGAACGGCACGTTCTCCACCTCGGTGACGCTCGACTTCGACGAGATCTTCAATCCCATCCGTGCCACGGTCACCCACACGGGCACGGGCTCGACGGTGCACGACCGGGTGACGGTGATCGCGGGCGACTCGGTGACCGACGGCGCGTTCTCGGACGAGAGCGTCGCGCTCCGTCTGAACGACAGCGGCCTCGATCAGGTCGAGCCGCTGGTTGCCGACCTGGCGGGGTCCGGGCTCGACCTCGCCGACCTCGTGCCGGTCGGCACCATGATCGTCGACAACCGGTGCTTCATCGACAGCGTCTTCGGCTGTCTCGGGCGCGGCACGGTGCGGGTGGCGAACCCGTCGCCGTCGTTCTCGAGCTTCGGCCTCGCCATCGACTCGATGACCAACTTCGTGGCCGGCGACATCACGGTCCACGACATCCGCGTCAACACGCATCTGGACGGCAGCGGCCTCGTGCCCAGCTGCGACATCAACATCCAGGCCAACGCGGCGTTCTTCAACGGCGACTACAGCCTCGAGCCCAACGCCTCGGACCCAACGTCGCTCGACGTGAACCAGCTCGGCGCACAGCAGGTCTCCTTCAGCGGCTTCAACGTGAGCTACGGCGGCATCTGCGACGTGCCGGTCATCGGGGACATCATCCAGGCGTTCATGCCCGACGTGCAGGCGCTCGCCATCGGCGGGATCGCCGGCTTCCTGGCCGACCCCGACGGCGGCGGCCCGCTCGACAGCCCCACCGCCGACGCCATCGAGACGGCGCTGGCCGGCATCCAGATCACCGGGCCGATCGGTGCGGGACTCGGCGCGAACCTCGACGCACCGCTGTTCGCGGTGACCGAGGACAACATCGGCATCACGCTCGGCTCCGACTCGCGCTTCACCACCGAATACGGCAGCGGCCCGGGGCAGTGCGTGCCGCCGCCGGGTGCGCCGAACCTGACCCGCACCTACGCGACCAACACCACGTTCCCGACCTTCGGCGCGACGACGCCCGTGGGGCACGTGCCGTTCGATCTCGGCATCTCCATCTCGTCGGCGGGCTTCAATCAGCTGCTGAAGGCGCAGACCGAGTGCGGGCTCCTGGTGACGAGCATCGACGAGCTGTACGGCCTGCCGCTGAACGCGCTCCTGCTGTCCGCGCTGCTACCCCAATTTTCGGTCTACCCCCCCACGACGCCGTTCCGGATCGACGTGCGACCCACGGTCGGCCCCATCGTCAGCGGCGAGCCGGGACCGAACGGCGAGCTGGCGGAGCTCAAGGTCGCGCAGATCCTGATCTCGGTGGTGAAGGACGACGGCGGCCCCGGCACGGTCGCGCTGGTGGCGGCGGTCGACGCCAACATCGGACTCGACCTGAGCTTCGCGCCCGGTGGGCTCGGCATCGGGCTCACGCCGCCCGACCCGTCGGAGATCCGCGTGGCGATCCTCTACAACCCGCTCGGCGTCGACGAGGCCAACCTCGAGAACAACGTCCTCCCGCCGCTCGTGGCCACGTTGCTTCCCGACCTGGCGGGCTCGCTGGCGGGCTTCCCGCTGCCCGACTTCCTCGGCCTGCACCTCGACGGTGTCGAGGTGTCGCGCAACGGCGACTTCATGTCGCTGTTCGCCAACCTCGAGCCGACCCCGTAGGCGGGTCGCTCGGGAGCCGACCGTCGCGGGCGTGGACGGGCTCGTGCCCAGTCCCCGCCCGCGCGATCCGACCGTTACGGTGCGGCCGAGTAGAACGCTCCGGTGAAGGAGCTTCTCGTCAATCCGCCCCCGACCTGCACGCTGTTGAGCGCGATGAAGTTGCCCGCGCCGTCCGTCGGGATGTCCGCCAGGAACTGGATGTTGGCGGAGAAGTCGACCTGCGAGGCCGTGTCGTCCACGACCGCACCGATGCCGGTGCCAGGGCCCGGGTCGAGGCCCGGGATGTTGGTCGACAGCGCCCACGGCGTGGCCCCGAGACCGGTGATCGTGATCCGCAGCGCGATCGGGACGTTCGAGTGGGTGGTGCCGGTCGCGGGATCGGTCCAGCTCGTCAGGCCCGCCCAGGTCGCGGTGGTCCCGGAGATTCCATTGAACGGCATGGAATGCAGGGTGCCGTCGAGGCCCGCCCGCGGTGGGGCGATCGAGCTGGGCCCCCAGTAGAGCTGCGACCAGGACGTATCGGGGATGAAATTCGTGAAGTTGGTGTTCGTGCCGCCCGCAGAGCCCGGGCTGGGCGCGCCCGTGATCGTGACGGTCACGGTGCCGTCGTTCGGCGGGACCGCCGGGCCCGTGAGGGGCGGCGGTGCCGTCGTGGTCGTGCTCGAGCTGGTCGACGTGGTCGTCGAGCTGCTGGACGTGGTCGACGAGCTGCTGGTGCTGGTCGACGAGCTGGTCGACGTGCTCGTCGAGGTCGAGGAGCTCGTCGACGACGTGGAGCTGCTCGTCGACGTCGACGAGCTGGTCGACGTGCTCGTCGACGAGGTGGAGGTGGAGGACGTCGTGCTGGTCGTGGGAGGCAGCGGGCACGCCGCCGGGACGCCCGCCTTGCAGGTGAGCTTGTAGCCGGTACCGCGCGCGATCAGCTTGTGGGTACAGACCGAGAAGCTGCTGCACAGCCTGTTCGTCTCGCCGTCGTTCGTCACCGTGTACACGGCGAGGACGCCGCCGGTCGGGGGGGACGAGATGTCGATCGGCGTGTCGCCGAGGCTCCTCGCGACCAGCTTGATGATCTTCCCGGGCTTGATCGACGTGATCGTGGTGGACCCGTCCGTGGGGGCGCTGCTGTTGCGGTAGGTCGCAACGACGGAGCTGTTGATCAGCCAGTCGGCGCCCTGCGGCGCCAGGAAGATCCCGCTCGCGGCGTCGTACGAGATCTCGAGCTGGGCCTCGATCTGGGAGGCATCCGTGCCGGCGCCCTTGGTGATGGCGGCGTCCTTGGCCAGGTAGACCGCTTTGGCCCGGCCGGTCGCGAACATCGTGTCGACGATCGCCAGCTTCTTGGCGGCCACTGGGATGTCGGCTGCTCCGACGATGGGAGGCGCGGCCAGCAGGCTCAGCGCAACGACGAACCAGACGAGCTTTCTCATGGTCACCTTCTCCTTGCTGCACAGAACGGCATCGAGCCTTCGGGAAAGGGAGGTGGCCCGGCCGGTCGTTCATCCTGTAGTGAACCGCCCGACGTCATGTCAACGAATAACGCGTAACGCGTCCCGGCGGGCAATCGACTCGTGGGGTGACGGCGGCGACGTTCACGACGTGGGTCGCTGACGCATCGCGGCCTTCCGCAACCGGACATCGGCGTGTTAGCCCACCACGATGCGCCTCCTCGCCGCCCTCCTCCTCCTGCCCGCACTGGCCGCCGCAGCCTCCAAGCCCTGCGCCGGCGGCGCCAAGGCCACCAGCGCCGACTTCGAAGCGCGCGGCCCCCATCCGGTGACGAAGACGACCTTCACCTTCGTCGACACCAGCCGGGTCACGCCGCCCAACAAGACGTATCCGGGTGCGCCGCAGCGCACCCTCGTCACCGACGTCTACTACCCGGGCTCGGCCGACGGCGCGCTGCTCGACGGCGCCCCCTACCCGCTCGTGATCCACAGCCACGGCTTCCTCGACGCGCGCTCGGGCGAGAGCTACGTGCTCGATCACCTCGCCAGCCACGGCTACGTCGTCGTCTCCGCCGACTATCCGCTGAGCAACGGCGGCGCACCCGGCGGCGCCACCATCGACGACGTCGCCAACCAGCCCGGCGACGCGCGCTTCATCATCGATCAGGTGCTGGCGATGTCGGCTGCCCCCGGCGGTCCGCTGTCGGGCAAGATCGATGCGGAGCGCATCGGCGCCAGCGGCCTGTCGCTCGGCGGTCTGACCACGCTGCTCCTCACCTACCACCGCGATCTGCGCGACCCGCGCATCCGCGCCGCGCTGCCGATGGCCGCACCGAGCTGCTTCTTCACGAAGCGCTTCTTCAAGACCACCAACGCGCCGCTGCTCGTCATGCACGGCACGAGCGATGCGCTCGTCGCCTACCGCGAGAATGGCCAGCGCACGTTCCGCAACGCCCGCGGGCACCGTCATCTGGTGACGCTCGCCGACGGCTCGCACACCGGCTTCACGGGCTTCGCCGACCTCTTCCCGCCCGGGCAGCACTTCGATCGCATCGGCTGTCAGGGGCTGCTCGCCGGGCTCGGCAGCGCCCTCGACGACGGCACGATCTTCCAGTCGCTCGGGAACGCGCGCGCCGGCGTCGACGTCGACCCGGGTCGCTGCCCGCTGCCGTGCACGGAGGAGCCCGTCGATCCCGGAATGGGCGCCGCGCGGCACCACGAGCTCACCCGGCTCGTCGCGACCGCGTTCTTCGACGCCTATCTGAAGAACGACGCCGGCGCGCGCTGCTTCATCGCCCGCGGGCTCGACACCGAGCAGGGTGACACGGCCGTGCGATCACGCTAACCACGCCGCATGGACATCGGACGCGTCGGTCTCTGGACCTTTCAGCTCGACCTCCAGCCCGCGACGAAAGCGCAGCAGGCCGCCGCCGAGATCGAAGAGCTCGGCTACGGCGCCATCTGGATCCCCGAGGCGCTCGGTCGCGAGGCCTTCACCAGCTCCGGCATCCTGCTCGCCGGCACGCGCCGCATCGTGATCGCCACCGGCATCGCCAACATCTGGGGACGCGACGCGATGGCGATGGCCTCGGCCCAGAAGACGCTGGCCGAGGCGTATCCCGAGCGCTTCCTGCTCGGCATCGGCGTCAGCCACGCGCCGCTCGTGGCCGGGCTGCGCGGCCACGACTACGACAAGCCGTACTCGTTCATGAGCACGTATCTCGACGCGATGGATCGGGCCCCGTTCATGGCCGTCGGGCCCACCACCGAGCCGAAGCGGGTGATCGGCGCCCTGCACCCGAAGATGCTGAAGCTCTCCGCCGAGCGGGCGTGGGGTGCGCATCCCTACTTCGTCACCCCCGAGCACACCGCGTGGGCGCGCGGCATCCTCGGCAGCGGTCCGCTGCTGGCGCCCGAGCAGGCGGTGGTGCTCGAGACCGACCCGTCGGTGGCGCGCCAGATCGCGCGCGTGCACATGGCGACCTACCTCGGGCTGCCGAACTACGCGCGCAACCTGAACCGCCTCGGCTTCGGCGACGCCGATCTCGCCGACGGCGGCAGCGATCGGCTGGTGGACGCCATCGTCGCATGGGGCGACGTCGACGCCATCGTGGCGCGCGTGCGCGCCCACCACGACGCCGGCGCCGATCACGTCTGCGTACAGGTGCTCGATCCCGACGTGCGCGGCCTGCCGATGCCCCAGTGGCGTACCCTGGCTCCGGCGCTCCTCGGCTGAGCCCGCCCGGGCCGATGGGCGCGACCGCGGCGCTGATCGGCCTGATCGCGCTCGGCGCGTCCGCCATGGACCGTCCCCCGCACCACACCGACGACGGGTTCCGGAACCTCGAGCCGTTCGAGCATGCCACGCTCGACGTCACGCTGCCGTTCTTCCTGCAGAAGATCGTCGGCCAGTTCCGCTCGCCCGGCGGCGCCCCGACGTCGGTGCCGAACGACGGCGCCGCACTGCGAGCACCCACGACGCCCACCGCGACCTGGATCGGCCATGCCACCGTCCTCGTGCAGATGGACGGCGTCACCGTGATCACCGATCCCATCTGGTCCGACCGCGCGAGCCCGCTGTCGTTCGCCGGCCCACGTCGCTTCGTACCACCGCCCATGCCGATCGAGGCGCTGCCGCCGATCGACGTCGTGCTGGTATCCCACAACCACTACGACCATCTCGACCTCGCCACCCTGAAGCAGCTCGCCGCGCGCGGCACGCGGTTCGTCGTCCCGCTCGGTAATGGCGCGCTGCTGCGCGACGAGGGCATCGGGCCCGTCGAGGAGCTCGACTGGTGGGAGTCGCGCACCGTGGGCGACGTGCAGGTGACCTGTGTGCCGGCGCGACACTGGAGCCAGCGCACCCTCACCGACCGCGACGAGATGCTGTGGGGAGGTTGGGCCGTCGTCGGACCGACGCGACGCTTCTACTTCGCCGGCGACACCGGCTACACGGGCAGCTTCACGGACATCGGTACGCGGCTCGGTCCGTTCGATCTCGTCGCACTCCCCATCGGCGCCTACGACCCACCCGCGATGATGCAGCCCATGCACATGAATCCCGAAGAGGCGGTGCAGGCCGGCCTCGACCTGCAGGCGACGCGGCTGCTCGGCGTACACTATGGAACATTCGACCTCACGCTCGAGCCGCTCGACGAGCCGCCGCGACGTTTCCACGCCGAAGGAACGCGTCGTGGCATCGCGCGCGATCGCCTCTGGACGCCGCCGGTCGGCGAGACGCGCGAGTGGTAGGTACCGTTTGGCCCATAATGACGCATCCGCTGTGGCGAAATCCTTGACACCTTCGACGAGGCTTTCTTATAACCGCGCGGCCCTAAGGGGTCCCTGGCCTTTTGTCTTCGTCGGAAGGGGGACGGATGACGACCACAACGAGGCGGCATGGCGTGCGACGGGCTCTGGGTGTGGCGGGCCTCGGTGTCCTCCTGCTGAGCAGCGCGGCGTCCGCCATTCCGATCGACGACCGTGGCGAAATGCGACTCGGGTTGCGCGCCTACACCGCGATCCGCATCGGCACCAACACCATCGGCGGCGAGGAGAACCCGCTCAACTGGCCGCACTCCGCCGCCGGGCAGATGCGGCAGAACCGCTACTTCCTGCAGCTCGACTTCGACCACGACATCAAGCGTCTGGCCACCACCAGCTGGGGCATCGCGGCGCCGTTCCGGCTCCTCGACCCGGACGAGCTCAAGTACACGGTGCAGTACCGGTACGAGGGCGAAGGCATCTACAACTGGGGCCCCTCGCAGTACCGCAACCCTGGCGACAAGCTCCGCGCGTTTCGGGCGGACCTCCCGAACCTCCCACCACTGGTCGAACGCAAGCTGCCCGAAGCGTACATCGACCGGCGCGTCAGCAAGATCAACCGCGTTGCGCGCCAGCGGAACCGCCTGTTCCTGGCCTACCTCGACGTCCAGAAGGGACCGGTCTTCTTTCGTATCGGTCGCCAGGTGCTGGCGTGGGGTGAAACCGACGTCTTCCGCCTCCTCGACAACATCAACCCGCTCGACGACAGCTTCGGCGGCTTCTTCATTGCGCTCGACGAGCGGCGTGTGCCGCTCGACATGATCCGCTCGAACTACAACTTCGGGTCGTTCGGACCCTTTTCCGACGCCTTCCTCGAAGGCTTCGTCGCCGCCGGTGACACCGTCACGCAGCTTCCCGGCACCCCCGCAGGCTCACCGTGGAGCCCGGGCGGCATCGGCCGTCCCAACACGTCGATCCGGCAGATCGTCAAGGTGCCCGACAAGGACGACGTCCGTGGCGGCGCGCGCTTCGTCTTCACGGCCGCCGACGTCACCTGGACGGTGGCGCACTACTACACCTACTTCGACATCCCCGGCTCGCAGTTCAAGCTGCCGGCCGTCGGTCAGAACGGCACGTCGCTGCCGGTCTTCGGCAACGAGATCCTCGCGTTCGTGCGGTACCCGCGCGTCCCGGTGACGGGCGCCTCCATGACCTTCCCGCTCGAGAAGCTGTACTCGATCGTGCGGTCGGAAGCGGCCTACTTCCAGGGTGAGCCGATGAGCCGCCAGGGTCAGGGCGATCCGGCCGACGCCAACTTCGCCATCGGTACCCCGCAGGCGCGCCGCCTGCGCGGCAACCTCGAGGGCGGCGTCGATCCGACAGTGTATCCGGGTCTGTTCTTCCCCACCCGCGCCAAGCCGGTGTGGGGCACGGTGCTCCGCCGCGACACCTTCAACATGTCGCTCGGTCTCGACGTCAACCGGTTCATCCGCTGGCTGAACCCGCAGCAGACGTTCTTCATCTCGACGCAATTCTTCTACAAGCACGTCTTCGACTCGCCGGGCGACCTGGTGCTGCCGACACCGTTCCGCAACCTGCCTGCCGACAGGGCCTCGATCGCCGTCGGCAACCCCGGCTGCTACAACCGCACCCGCGGATGCGCCATCCGGCCGCGCTTCTACCACCTCGACGACGACAAGTTCCTGCACACCCTGCTCATCACCACGTCCTACTTCTCCGGTCAGGTGGTGCCCTTCTACGGCATGTTCTACGACTGGCAGGGCGGCATCGTCGTCCAGCCGGGCGTGTCGTTGGTGCGCGATCCCTTCCGCATCACTGTCGACTACACCAACGTCATGGGCCCGCCGACCGGTCAGTTCGGCGCCGTCCGCGACCGCGACAACGTCCGCGCCCAGGTCGAATTCGTGTTCTAGGAGCCGGCCCAAGCTACAGCTTGGGCCGGGCGCGAGCGTGGAGCAGTCCACCTCGCGCGACCGGCATGCCGCGGCCGGCGAAGCCAGCGCGGCACACGGGTACGAATGGACCATGGCCGTTGCGACAGTGGCAAACACCATATGCGTGCCACCGGCCGTCCCACCCGCACGTAAGTCCACGCGCCGACCTGAAGCGGCCCTCGGCGCTGCACTGCAGCGTTGACACTTCGCGCGGGGCGGCGGTAAACGCGCAAGGTCATGGTGCGCGCCGTTCGCGCGCGTGCACGCAACCCCATGCCGTACCGGCCCTAGGAGGTTCTCGATGAAGCCCGTAGTGGTCGCGCTCGCCCTGTTGAGCGCGGCGCCTGTCTTTGCCGATCCCGTCCCGCTCGGTGAGGTCAGGCAGAACCTCTTCGCCACCTGCTTCCCCACGGATCAGGAAGGCTGGATGGTCGGCGAGCTCGGTCGGATATTCCGGACGGATGACGGCGGCGCCTCCTGGAATCGCCAGGACGCAGGTACGAAGCGACCCTTCCTGGCCATGACCTGCCTCGATCCGAAGACTGCCTGGATCGCGGGCAAGGAAGGCATCGTCTATGCCACCAAGGACGGTGGCGCCTCCTGGAAGCTCCAGACGACGGGATCGAATCGCCACGTCTTCGCCCTGCAGTTCGTCACGCCGCTGCGCGGCCACGGCGCCGGCGACTACGGCGCCATGGTCCATACCGAGGACGGCGGCGCCACCTGGACCAAGCAGCAGGTGCCCGACCAGGTGAAGCTCCCGGAGAGCGCGCTCGACACCGGCGTCGAGCCCGGCGACGTCAACCTGTACGGGATGTCATACGGCGATGCCGACCACGTCTGGGTGGTCGGTGAGTTCGGGATCATCATGGCGAGCTCCGATGGCGGGCTGACGTGGCACCAGCAGCATGCGCCCGTCGAGAGCACGCTCTTTGGCGTACGCTTCATCGACGCCCAGCGCGGATGGGCCGTCGGCATCGACTCCGTGATCATTGCCACCCAGGACGGCGGCGCCACCTGGACACCCCTTACGTCGCCGGTGACCGGTCGCTCGCTCTACGACATCTTCGTGCGCGGCAACCAGGGATGGATCGTCGGTGACCAGGGCACCGTGCTCAAGACTGCCGACGGCGGCACCACCTGGGCCGTCGAGCCGCTGCCCATCCAGCTCGCCGCCAACTGGATCCGCGCCGTCTCGATCGGACCGGGCGGCAAGGGCCTGGCCGTGGGTGCCGAAGGCCTCGTGTTCCGCACCGACGGCGCGCGCTTCCAGCGCCTCGAACCCGACGACACCGACACCGCCGCTGCGAAGGCCGCCGCCGAGGGCAAGTCATGATTTCTAAGCGCATGGTCGAAGCCTACCTTCGTTTCCTCCTCCGCAACCGCATGGCGGTGTCGATCGTCATCGCCCTGATGACGGCGTTCTTCGCGGTCGAGTGCACCAAGATCAAGGTGCTGCCGCAGTTCCTCGACTTCTACCCGGGTCCGCTCACCATCATGGGGAAGACCGTTCGCGAGGGTCACCCCTACATCAAGATCTACAACGACTTCCGCCGCATGTTCGGCAGCGCCAACGTCCTCACGATGATCGTCGAGACGAAGAAGGGGGACATCTACAACCCCACGACGCTCGCCAAGGTCGATCAGATCACGAAGGCGCTGGTCGAGACGAAGGGTGTCGTCCCGTACCAGATCCTCTCCATCGCGCATCCGAAGATGAAGAGCATCAACAATGTCGACGGCGCCATCCAGATCCGCGAGGTGTTCTTCCCCGGCGTCCCGAAGACGCAGGCCGACGCCGACCGGGTGAAGTTCGCCGTCTACTCCACGAAGGGCATTCGCGGACTCTACGTGTCGCAGGATGACACGGCGGCGCTCGTCACCGCCGGCTTCTGGGAAGAAGAGCTCGACTTCAACTATCTCTACGACCGCCTGAACACGCTGAAGGCGCAGGTCGAGGACGAGAACCACAACGTCTACATCACGGGCTTCCCGTGGCTGTACACGTCGATCCAGCGCTTCGTGCCCGAGGTCGGCGAGGTGTTCGTCATCACCGTCGCCGCGCTGACGTTCCTGCTCTGGAACTACTTCCGCAGCTGGCCGGGCGTGTGGGTGCCGATCTTCTCGGGCATCCTCTCCAGCATCTGGGCACTCGGCATGGTGCCGCTGCTGGGGCTCAACCTCGACCCGCTGGTCCTCGTCATCCCCATCTTCCTGTCGGCGCGTGCGCTCTCACATTCCGTGCAGTCGATGGACCGCTACCACGAGGAGTACCATCGCACCGGCGACAAGCACACGGCGATCGTCGAGTCGTACTCCCACCTCTTCCCGCCGGCGATCGCGTCCGTCATGTCCGACGGCATCGGCATCCTGCTCGTCGCCATCGCACCGATTCCGCTCATCCAGAAGTGCGCCGTGTTCTCGAGCTTCTGGATCGCGTCGATCATCATCAGCGTCGTCACGCTGCATCCGATCATCCTGTCGGCGACGAGCCCGCCGGGCGTGCACGGCAACTTCCCGAACTGGGCCCGCCAGCTCGGTCACGCCACGCTCGCGATCACCGGCGCGGTGTTCTTCGGCTACGCGCTCTACCTGAGCACCGGCCTCCTCGGCCTGACCGGCACGGGGGTCGTGGTCGCGATCTGCGTCATTCTGTATTTCTGGCACGAGATCATCTACCAGACGCTCACCGACTGGACGATCGCCGCCAGCAATGGCTGGCGCCGCTGGGCCGGCGTGCTGCTCACGGTCGCGCTCTACATCCTCTGCCCCTACTGGGGCTGGCGACTGCAGGTCGGCGACATGACGCCGGGCGCGGCGCTGCTCTTCCCCGATCACCCCTACAACGTCGCCTACACCAAGCTGAACGAGAAGTTCCTCGGCGCGAACCAGCTCGTCATCATCGCCGACACCGGCAAGGAAGACGGCATGAAAGACGTCGCGCCGCTCACCACGATGGAGGAATTCGCCGATCACATGGAGGCCACGCCTGGCGCCGGCGCCTCGGTGACCGTGATCGACATCGTGAAGCAGCTGGCGCGCCTCTTCCACGAGGGCGAACCCAAATGGGCCTTCGTCCCCGACAAGCAGAAGTACATCGCCGAGCTGTTCTACCAGTTCACGCAAACGGGCTCGGCCGGCGACCTCGACCGCTTCATGTCGCCCGACATGCGGTACAGCACGGTCATCACGCTCTACAAGGGCTACTCGCACGACATCATCATGAACTCGATCGCGGCAGGAAAGGCGTGGGCCGCCGACCACAGCGACGAAAACGTGAAGTTCCTGTTCGCCGGCGGGCTCTTCGGCGTACTCGCCGCCGTCAACGAGGCCGTCGACGATTCGTACTGGATGACACTCGGCCTCGTGATGGTCGCCGTCTCGCTCTGCCTGTACTTCACGTACGGCTCGATCGTGGCGACGCTGCTCTTGATGATCCCGGTGGTGCTCTCCCAGCTGGCCTGTGAGTGCTTCATGTACGTCTGGGGCATCGATCTCAACGTCAACTCGCTGCCCATCGCCGCCGCCGGCGCGGGCGTCGGCGTCGACTACGGCATCTACCACTTCAGTCGCATGATCGACGCCGTCGACGAAGGCCGCGACCTCGACGAGGCCGTCGACTACGCCACCGCCACCACCGGCAAGGCGATCATCTTCACCGCCACGACGATGCTCGCGGGCACGCTCTTCTGGTGGTTCTCGGACCTCAAGTTCCAGGCCGAGATGGGCCTGCTGCTTGCGCTCCTCATGGTCTTCAACACCTTCGGCGGTCTCGTGCTCGTGCCGGCGTGGATGAAGGTCATCCGTCCGAAGTTCCTCACCAAGCGACGCGAGGACGCGACCAAGCAAGCACCGGTGCAACTGGCCGTCGGGTGATCGAAGCCCACGAGCTCACCAAGCGGTTCGGTGGGCGCACCGCGATCGACGGCGTGTCGTTGCGCGTCGATCGCGGTGAGGTCGTGGGGTTCCTCGGGCCGAACGGTGCGGGGAAGACCACGACGCTGCGGATCCTGGCCGGCGTCTTTCCGCCCACCGCCGGCCGGGCCCTGATCGACGGGCACGACCTCGCGACCGCGCCCCTGGCGGCGCGACGTCGCCTCGGCTACGCGCCCGAGCGGCCCGCGCTCCAGCTCGACATGACGGTCGCGGCGCAACTCGAGTTCGTGGCCGCGATGCGCGACGTTCCTGCCGGCGCCGCGCGACGCGCCAGCGTCGACGGCGCGCTCGAGCGGACCGGCATCACCGACGTCCGCCGGCGACGCCTCGGCGCGCTCTCGCGTGGCTATCGCCAGCGCGTCGGCATCGCGCTGGCGCTGGTGGGCGATCCCCCGGCGCTGCTGCTCGACGAGCCCACCGCCGGCCTCGATCCGCGGCAGGCCGCCGAGACACGGGCCCTGGTCGGCACGCTCCGCACGCAGCACGCCGTCTTCGTCTCGAGCCACGTCCTCGGCGAGGTCGAGACCATGTGTGACCGCGTCGTCATCCTGCATCAGGGGCGCATCCTCGCCGCCGACACGCCGGAGCGGCTCGCCGAGCGGTTGCGTCCCGCGCATCAGGTGGACGTCGAGGCGATCGCGCCAGCGGCCGCGCTGCGCACGAGGCTCGCCGCCGTCGCCGGCGTCCGCCGCGTCGAGGCACGCCCCGGCAGCGACACGGGCCCGGCGCGCTGCCGCGTCGAGGTCGAGCCCGGCACCGATTGTCGTCCGGCGCTCGCGGCGGCCGTGCTGGGCGCGGGATGGGACCTGCTCGCGCTGACGCCCGTCGAAGCCTCGCTCGAGGAGGCCTTCCTGGCGCTCGTGGGGAGCGCAGAGGACCCGGAGTGAGGAAGTCGCTCCTCGTCTGCCGGCGCGAGCTGAGCCTGCTCTTCGGTGGTCCACTCGCCTGGGTCCTGTGTGCCGTCTTCGCGCTGCTCGCGAACTACTTCTTCTACAGCGACCTCACGTTCTACGTCGTCTTCGGCGGCGCCAACCTGTCGGCGGGGCTCTGGCGCTATGCCTTCCTCGACTGGCGGCTCGTCGCCCAGCTGGTGCTGCCGCTCGTGACGATGCGGATGTTCGCCGAAGAGCGGAAGCTCGGGACGCTCGAGCTGCTCTGGACGCTGCCGGTGCGCGACCACGAGCTGCTCGCCGGCAAGTACCTGGCGGGCGTCCTCGTCTACGTCGTGATGCTCGCGACGACGCTCGTCGGCCCGCTCGTGCTGCATGCGCTGCACGATTTTCCCCTGCGCCCGCTGCTGCCGGGCTACCTGGGCCTCCTGCTCCTCGGCTCGACGTTCATCGCCGTCGGGCTGGCGGCGTCGGCGGCCACCGAGAACCAGGTGGTGAGCGCCATGCTCACCTACGGCGTGCTCGTGCTCCTCTGGTTCGTGTCGTGGAACGAGGCCGCGCTCAGCGAGCGCGTCGCCCCGTTGTTGCTGGCCCTGTCGTTCTTCGACCGCTTCTACGGCTTCGCCCAGGGCGTCATCGACGCGCGCGACGTGGCCGCGTTCGTGGCCTTCACCACGCTCTTCCTCTTCGTGGCGCTGCGCACGCTCGGGGCGCGCACGTGGCGGGGCATCGCATGAGGCACCCGCTGCTGCTCGCCGTCGTGCAGACCGCGCTCGTCGCCGCGATCCTGGGGTGCCTGGTGCTGGTGGTGGCGCGACACCCCTGGCGGATCGACCTGACGCCGGAGCAGCGGTACACGCTCGCGCCGCACACGTACGAGGTGCTGGAGCGGCTGCACGGGCCGGTCGACGTGACCGTCTTCTACTCGAGCCAGGAAGGCGAGCTGCGACGCGACATGGAGAACCTGCTGGCCCGCTACACCGACGCCGACCCGGACGTCCACGTCCGGATGCTCGACCTCGATCGCAACCCCGGCGCGGCCGAGCGCCTCGGCGTCAACAACTACAACGTCGCGGTGATCGAACAGCGCAGCGAGGGCGGCGTCCGCCGCGAGCGCGTCGATCTCGTCAACGAGGACGCACTGACGGCGGCGTTCCTCCGCGTCGCGGGCGTGCCGAGCACGGTGGCGTACTTCGTCCAGGGACACGGCGAGCGCGATCCGCGGGACGTCGACGAGCGCCGCGGCGCGGGCGACGCTGCCGCCGCACTGGTCGCGGACGGCTTCGTGGTGCGGACGCTCGACGGCGCCGCGCACATTCCGGCAGACGCGGGCCTCGTCGTCCTCGCCGGGCCGACGCGCGACTTCGGCGCCGGCGAGGTCGACGCGCTCGACGCCTGGGTGCGACGCGGCGGCCGCCTGCTGGTGCTCACCGACCCGGGGACGCCGGCGTCGCTCACCGGGTTGCTCGCGCGCTTCGGCATCGAGCCCGGCGCCGACCTCGTCGTCGACGAGCAGGCGCGTCTCTTCGGAACCGACGGTCTGTCGGCGCGGATAGCACGGCTGAACCAGGCGATGGTGCCGTCGCCCCCGACCGCCGGCGCGCTGCTGCCGTTGGCGCAGTCGCTGCGCCTCGTCGATCGTCCGGGTGTCGACGGCGACTACCTCGCCGTCACGGGTGAGGCCACGTGGGCCGACGTCGATCGCCGCGCACTCGCTGGGGAGGACGCCGTGTTCCGGCCCGGCACCGATCGTCACGGGCCGCTGCCCGTCGCCGTGCTGATGACGGTGCCCGCGGGCGACGGGCACGAGGGACGGGTCGGGGTCGTCGGCGACGCCGACTTCGTCGGCAACCTGCATCTGAATCTGGTCGGGAACCGCGATCTGCTCGTCACCATGGCGCAACTGGTGGCGCGCGACGACGTGCTCGCCGCGCCGCGGCGTCCCGGGCCCGCCCGCGGCACGTTCTCGGGGCTGGCACTGACGCAGCAGCAGTCGCGCGTCGTGTTCTGGTCCGCGGTGGTCGTCCCGAGCGTGCTGCTCGCCGCGACTGCGCTCGTCGCAGTGCGTCGGAGACGTGGCGCATGACTCTGCGCGGCACCGCCGTGCTGGCGCTCGTGCTCGCAATCCTCGTGACCTACCTCGCGTTGTCGGCACCGGCGACGCACACGCCCGAGGTCGCGGTCGCATCGGGACCACCGCTCCTCGCCGTTCCCACCAGCGACGTGACCGCTCTCGAATTGACCCACGCCGCGGGACGTCTGAGCCTCGTGCGCACCCCGAACGGATGGCGCGAGGGGGCGGACCGCACGCTGCCATCGGGCATCGTCACCGACCTCTTGGACGCATTGGCGACGCTTCGGCCCATCACGATGGTCGACGACGCGCCCGGTGCTATAGCCGACTACGGTCTGGGGGACGACGCCACGCGGCTCCATCTCGTCGCCGGCACCGACCGGCCGGTCCTCGACCTCGAAATCGGCGCACGCAACCCGGCCTGGACGGGGCTGTACGCGCGGCGCGACGGCAACCCCGGGGTGTTTCTGGTGGGCGCGCTCCTGCAGTGGGAGATCGACAAGCTGCGCAACACCGCGCGTGCGCGATCCAGTCCGTGAAGCCTTGACAACCGTAACCCAAACGAGCGAACGAGGTTCGCCATTTCATTTGTGATCGCAAGGGGAGGTTCCATGACCAAGACGGCTCGATTCCCGATCGCCGCAATCCTGGCGGCGCTCGTGCTCTCCGTCGCCAGCACCGCAGTCTCCGAGGACAAGCCCATGATCCTCGACGCCAACAACTGGCAGGAGGGAAAGGATCTGCTGCCCGATCCGGTCCTGAAGCGCCTGCAGGCGGGCGAGTACTGGTTCAAGGTCGTCCCCGTGGACCCCGCCGAGTTCAAGAAGAACTACGCCCAGAAGTTCTGGGACGCGACGGCGGCGAACGAAGGCAAGTACGACCTCGATCCCGCCACCTGCGGCCTGAAGGACAAGGCCACCGGCAAGATCCCCGAGTTCCTGATCGGCTTCCCCTTCCCCAACATCGACAAGAACGACCCCAACGTCGCCTGCAAGATCGCGCAGAATTTCGCCTTCGCCGGCTACATGGGCGGCGGCGGCGGCGCCACCTTCACGCTGAACGGCATCGACACCAACGGCCAGTTCCGCCGCGTCAAGGCGTTCATCCACGCCATGGGCTACCAGGGCCGGATCGACGGCAGGATCGAGGACAACCCCGAGAACCTGACGCTGCAGGCCATCGGTGCCGCCATCGAGCCGCAGGACGTCGAGGGCGTGTCGACGCTCACCAAGCGCTACTGGGACTGGGAGAGCCAGGACGCCATCTGGGCATTCGTGCCGTCCACCCGCCGCGCCCGCCGCGTGAACGCCGCCACCCGCTCCGACCCCGTCGCCGGCATGGACATCTTCTCCGACGACCTCAACTGCTACGCGGGCAAGATCGAGTACTACAAGTGGAAGCTGGTCGGTGAGGGCAAGATCCTCGCCCCGGTGCTGCGCCCCGAGCCGTTCCCGATGAAGCAGGCGAGCGCCACCCGCTACACGGTCGACACGCCCTACATGGAGGCCGGCTACGAGAAGCCCGGCAGCAAGGGCGCGCCGTGGTGGATCCAGGACAACCTGGTGTTCGTGCCGCGGCCAGTGTGGATCGTCGAAGGCGAGTCGAGCGACCCGTACTACAACTTCGGCAAGGTCATCATGTACTTCGACAAGGACCTGTACCGCATCTACTGGAAGCTCGTGCACAACCGCGCGGGTGAGTATTTCTACACTGCGGCGTGCGGCTACCACTTCGTGAAGGACGGCGAGACCTACTCGTCGGTCTACCCGAACCTGGTGATCGGCGTGAACGACAAGACGAACCGCGCCGCGCTCGGTGGCCGCTACCAGAGCTCGTTCGTCGAGCGGAAGTGGGACCCCGGCTATTTCTCGCTCCGCACGCTCACCCGCCTGACCGACTGATCGCGGCGCCATGCGCCGCACCGCACTCCTCGTCCTGGCTCTCCTGCTCGCGCCCCTGGCGCGGGCAGGTGGGCCGGACGCGAAGGTGCTCGAGGACGCCGGCCGCTGGGAGTCGGGTTACGGCGCCAAGTTCTACAACGTCGTCGGCAAGCTCCAGAACACCAGCGACCACGCGCTGCGCTTCGTGAAGCTGCGCATCGAGGTCCTCGACGAGTCCGGCAAGGTCGTCGCCACCACCGACACCTGGAACGAGAGCGCCGAAGGCCTCGGCGTCCCCGACGTCCCCCAGGCCGAATACCTGGCCAAGGTGAAGCCCCTCCCCCCCGGCGCCACCGAACGCTTCCGCGGCAGCTTCCTCGAGGAAGAGACCCCGCCGTTCAAGACCTACCGAGTGACCATCGTCGAGACGCCGGCCGCGAAATAGCGCCGATCGGATCGATGCGTCGCTTCGTCTGGTTCGTCGTCCTGCTCGCGCCGTCCGTTGCCACCGCCGTCACGATCCGCGTCCCGACGGTGGTCGTGCCCCCGAACTCCGAGCGGGAGGTGTGCCAGTACTTCGAGACCAACGTCGGCCGCCCCGGCGACATGCTCGCCGGATGGAACGTACGGGTTCGAGGCCAGTCGCACCACTTCAACCTGTACGACGCCAGCGGCGTCGTTCCCTTCACCCGGGAGCAGCGCGACGGCCTCCCGTCCGCCTGCGTGCCCGATCCCGGCATGGCACGCCTGGTCGCGACCGTCGGACCCACAGCCTCGCTCCGCCTGCCCGACGACGTCCGCCTGCCCTGGAGCACGTCACAGCCGCTCGTGATGAACATGCACGTCGTGAATCCCACGTCGCGCCCTGTCACCGTGCGGACGCGGGTGAAGCTCCGGCTACGCCGCGCGGCGGCGGGGACCCACATCGCGACCCGGTGGGCGGTCCGCACCAAGGACATCGTCGTGGCGCCCTTCACGACCGCTGTGGTCGGCAACACGTCGACGTTGGACGCCCCGCTCCGGCTGCTCACGTTCGGCGGACACATGCACGATCGCGGCGTGGTGCTGCGCGCGTACCGCGACGACGTCCTGGTCTACGAGCAGCGCGACTGGCGGCATCCGAGGGAGGTCCGCTACCCGACGCCGGAGATTCTCCCCGCCGGCACCCGGCTGCGCGTCGAGTGCGTCTACGACAACGGCGTCGACCGCCCGGTGTTCCGTTGCGACGATGGCACACCGTGTCCGCTCGTCTACGGCGGGCGCGCCGTCGACGCGATGTGCAACCTGCAGGGCTACGCCGTCGCGCCGTGAAGCGACCTCAATCGTCGAGCGGACAGAACGTCGCGTAGTACGCGGACGATCCGTCGGGAACTACTCGTTGCCGAGCGGGAACTTGTTGCTGTGCGCCAGCGGTGCGCGGTTGCCACCGGAGGCGGTGTTCACCTGGATCTGACCGTGGGGCGCGCGCATGGGCGCGGCCAGCTTCACCTTCCACGCCACGGTCTGGCGCAGCTCGCCCCCGGCCTTCAGATGCTGCGGACCGCGCCAGGCGGCGGGCAGCTCGAGGTCGATGCGCCGCGTACCGCCGGCGATCAGGACCACCTCCAGGTCGGTGAGATCGACGTCCTTGCCGACGTTCTTGACGACGAGCTCGCCGTTGACCTCGACCTCCTTCGCCAGCTCGCGCGCGATGGCGAGCGTCGGGGTGAACGTCGCCTCGAGCTTCGGCGTCTTCTTGAACAGACCCAGCATCCCTCAACCCTCCAACAAGCGCGGGAAGCCGCGCTCCAGGCAATCGACGATCTCGTCCCGGCACTGCCGGAACACATCCTCACTCTGCATGGCCGGGTCGTCGATGTCACCCACATCGCCCGCCAGCTCCCGGAGGGTGAGGACGGGCTTGCCCGCCGCCTCGGGGAACCCCTCCAGCATCCGGCGCTGCTGATCCGTCATGACCAGGATCAGGTCGGCCGCGGCCAGGAGGTGACCGTTGCGCTTCAGGTCGGTGGCCCCGGGCTTTGGCGGCTCGGGGATGCCGATGTCGCGGAGGACGAACTTGGCGTCCAGGGACACCAGGCTGCCGTCACGGGCGAACGGGGCGATGCCGCCGGAGCTCACGTGCAGCGTATCGGCCAATCCGCGCTCGCGAACGAGCCGCAACAGCACCGCCTCGGCGATGATGCTGCGGCTCGTGTTCGCATGACAGACGATCAACACCCGCCGCGGCGCGGGCGCGGCGGGTGCAGTGCTCACAGCCCCCCGGAGAAGATGTCGTTCATCGTCTCGGGCTTGGTGATGCCCTTGGCGAGCTCCGCCTTGAGGACGGTGCCGAGCGCGGCGGCGTCCCAGGTGGCGGCCTTCTCGTTCTGGATGCGGGCGGCCGAGTGCCAGCCCTTCATCGGCCACACGGTGCGGCCACCGACGCGGAACACCTGCTGGTTGACGCCCGCGGCGTCGTCGCTGGCGAGCCAGGCGACGAGCGGCGCCACGTTCTGCGGGCCCCAGATGTCGAACTCGCCCGGCGCGACCTCGCCGCCCATGAGGGCCGCGGTGGACGGGGTGGCGTCGACGGTGAGACGGGTGCGCGCGACCGGCGCGATGGCGTTCGCCGTGACGCCGTACTTCTTCATCTCCTGGCCGATGATGAGGGCCATGGTGGCGACGGCGGCCTTGCAGGCGCCGTAGTTGCTCTGGCCGACGTTGCCGAGGAGGCCGGCGTCGGACGCGGTATTGATGATGCGCCCGTTCAGCACGTTCCCCTTCTTGTGCTCCTCGCGCCAGTACTCGCAGGCATGACGCGACATGGCGAAGGTGCCCTTCAGGTGCACCGCCACGACGGCGTCCCAGCTCTCCTCGTCCATGTTGAAGATCATGCGATCGCGGAGGATGCCGGCGTTGTTGACGACGATGTTGAGCTTGCCGAAGGTGTCGATGGCGCACTCGACGATGCGCTTCGCCGCCTTGAAGTCGGTGACGCTCTCGCCGTTGGCGATCGCCTCGCCGCCCATCTTCTTGATCTCGGAGACCACGTCCTGCGCGGGCGTGGCGGTGGCGCCGCCCGTGCCGTCGAAGTGTGCACCCAGGTCGTTCACGACGACCTTCGCACCGAGCTTGGCCATGAGCAGGGCTTCTTCCCTGCCGATACCCCGGCCAGAGCCGGTGACGATTGCAACCTTACCTTCGAGCAGCATCGGAACGCCTCCTTTGATTGTGGACAACCCGAAGTGTCTGCCCCACGCCCAAAGGCCTTGTCAAGGCGCGTTTGGCGCCCGTTCCGGGCTCCGATATGACCTCCGCCGGTGCGCCCGACGCTGCGATGGTTGAACGTCCTGGTGACGCTGGTGACGCTCGCCAGCGCCATCGCCGTCCTCTGGTCCGATCTGTTCGTGGCGGGGTACCGCACCCACTACGGCGACGCCCTGCCGTTCGTCCTGGGCTACCTGGCAATCCAGCTCTGGTTTCTCGTCGTCTTCGTCCGTGGCAACCGCTGGATGCCCTGGGTGGCCATCGCCAAGACCCTGGGCGCATACCTCTTCCTGCTCACCTTCGTGGTGGTCGGGCCGGCCTGGATGGCGGTCACGCCGGCGCGCTACGTCTACCTGCTCTTCGACTGGGGCCCCACCGTGAAGATCGGCCTCTTCGGCTTCGTCTTCCTCGGGCGCGGCGCCTGGAACACCTTCAACGCCTTCGTGCTGACCGAGGACTGGTGGCGGCCCCTGCGCATCACCCGCCCGCTGGTCGGCCGCCTCGGCACCCTGGTGCCGGTGACGCTCATCGTCACCTGTGTGTGGGCATTCTTCCAGCTGGTGCATCTCGACGCCGAGACGTTCTCCCCGGAGGCCGGCGAGGTGGCCCACGTCATTCTCGCCGACCTCGACTGCGAGACGATCCGGACCCGCGACGGCCAGACCACGACCGACGTCCGGCAGCGCGGCACCGCCAAGTTCGAGGTCGAGATCGCCTATGGCTGCGCGGCCACCCGCGTCATGGTGCGCGCCGAGGACGGCCGCTTCGGCACGGCCGTCGAGCCCCGGGGCGAATGCTGCGCCGATCGTTCCACGCCGCGCCCCAAAGTTTCTTGACAGTCCGGAAGCCGGCGGTGTGACGTCCGACACCGGGCGGCGCCTTGACCCCGGCCCCGGCCGGGGTGCTATGCCCCTGATGTGACGGCGCTCGCGCGGCTCCTCATCCGACGACGTGTGTCGTTCGGCATCGGGCTCGCCGTGCTCACGCTGCTCGCGGCCTGGCGGGCGTTGCACCTCGAGTTCGATCTGTCCTTCCGGACGTTCTTCCTCGACGCCCCCGAAGATCCACTCGCCGCCCGCATGGCGGCGCAGTTCGGCGACACCGCGGGCTCGTCGCTGGTGGCCGTCGTGCAGGCCGACGACGTGCTGCGCCCCGACGTGCTCGCCGCCATCGCGCACGCCAGCGCCCGCGCCGACGCCCTCCCCCACGTCCGTCAGGTCCTGAGCCTCTCCACCGCCCCCTTCGTGCAGGGCGACGGCGACACCCTGTCGCTGACGCCGGTCACGCAGCGCCCCGACGCCGCGACGCTCCGCGCCGCCGTCCTCGCCGACCCGCTCTATGCGCGACGCCTCCTGTCGCCCGACGGCACGACGACGGTGATCGTGGCCCTCCTCGGTCGCGAGCATCGTGGTCTCGCCGCACGCGCCGAGACCATCGCGGCCTTCGAGGCGGCCGTCCGCGAGCCGCTGCCCGCCGGGGTCACGGTGCGGTTCACGGGCTACCCCGTCACCGAGGCGGAGTACGCCCGCCTGGTCGTGCGCGGCTTCGCACTGGCGCAGGTGGTGGGGCTCGCCCTGATGGCGCTGACGCTCTGGTTCTCGTTCCGGACGCTCGCCGCCGTGGTGCTGCCGCTCCTCACCGTCGGCATCGCCACCATCCTCGTGCTCGGCCTGATGGAGCTCTGGGGCCAGCGGCTGACGTTCACCAACGCCACCGTCCCTCTCATGATGCTCGTCATCGGGGTCGCCGAGGTGTCGTTCTTCATCGCACGGCATTACGAAGAGGTCGGACGCCACGGCTGGTCTGCAGACGTCACCGCCCAGGCCATGGCCGACGCGCTGTGGCCGGCGCTGGTCGCCGCCGGCACGACGAGCGCCGGCTTCATCGCCCTCGGCGCGAGCCACCTCGAGCTGACACGCGACTTCGGCTTCAACATGGCCGTCGCCGGGCTCGCCTCCTTCTTCGTCGCCGCCATCGTGATGCCGGGCGCGCTCGCGGCGATCGGCCCGCCCCCCGAGCGCGCGCTCCGCTGGGCGCAGACGGGGCCGCTGCGTCGGGTGCTCGAGCACGTCGCGTCGTTCACGGTGCGGCGACCGCGCCTGGTGCTGGCGGTGTCGCTCGTCACGGCCGCGATCGGTGCGTTCGGCGCCACCCGGATCACCGTCGAGCAGTACGCCACGCGCGAGCTGCCGCGCGATCATCCGCTGCTGGTGACGCAGGCGATCGTCGACGACACGCTGAGCGGCGTCTTCCAGACCTACGTCGGCGTCCGGGCGCGCGACGGCGGACCGATGACCCGCCCGGAGGTCATGCGCCAGCTCGCCACGCTGCAGGAGTTCCTGGCGGCGCGACCCGAGGTGGTGCGGGCGTGGTCGGTGGTGGACTACGTCACCGCCATCCATCGCGCGGCGCACGGCGGCGTCGCCCCCGATCCACCCCTCCCGGCGGGGCACGACCTGGTGTCGCAGTATCTGCTCCTGCTGTCGCTGAGCCCCGACGGCTCCGACCTCGAGAGCCTGCTCGATCCGAGCGAGCGCTACGCCGCGGTGGCGCTCGGCACGACGGACCTCGGCACCGACCGGCTCCGTGTCCTACGACACGAGACCGACGCGTTCGTCCGCGATCGACTCGGCGACGATCTCGACGTCCGCTTCGTGGGCGACTACTGGGAGGTGTCGCGCGGCAACGACATGGTGGCGCGCGATCAGGCGGTGAGCCTGGTGGGCTCGCTCCTGTTGATCCTGCCCCTGGTCGGCATCTTCCTGCGCTCCGGGCGTCTCACGATGATCTGCATCCCGCCGAACGTCCTCCCGCTGCTCGCCACCCTCGGCCTGATGGGCTTCGCCGGCATCCCGCTGCGCACCAGCACGTCGATCGTCCTGCCGGTGTCGCTTGGCATCGCCGTCGACACCACGACCCACTTCCTCACCCGGGTGCGCGAGGAGTGGCTCGCCGACCACGACTACCGCGGCGCCGTCCGCCGCGCGCTCATCGGCACGGGCTGGGGCATGACGTCTTCCACGCTCGCGCTGGTGGTGGGGTTCTGCGCCTACCAGGTGCCCGAGTTCCAGTCGTTCCACGACGTCGGCCTCCTGGCCAGCTGGACGATGCTCGCGGCGCTGGCGGCGAACCTCTTCCTCACCCCCGCCCTCGTCCTCTGGCTCGAGCCGTTCGGTCCGGGCGACGTGGTGTCCGCGCCGTCGCATGCGGCGCACGCGAGGGCCGTGCGATGACGCGCGACCAGTTCCTCGCCGACGGACGCTACTGCGACTGGCGCGACGCGGCGATCCTGGCTTGCGCACGCGAGGTGACGGCCGGCCTGGCGACGCCGATCGACCGGGCCATCGCGCTGTTCCGCTTCGTCCGCGACGACGTGCGCTACACCTTCGGCCCGTGGGGCATCCCCGCCACCGAGACGCTGCGGCGGCGCGAGGGCGTGTGCACCAACAAGGCGAACCTCCTCGTCGCGCTCTTCCGCGCCACCGGCATCCCCGCCGCCTTCGGGCTGCTCCAGGTCAACCCGCGCGAGTACTACGGCGTCGTCGCCCCGCCCTACCTGAAGCCGTTCGTGTCGGATCGCTCGCTGCACGTCTATGCCGCCGCCCGTCTCGACGACGCCTGGGTGCGCTGCGATCCCTCCACCGACCGCGAGATCGCGTCGAAGACCGCGCACTACTGCCGCCAGACCCAGCTCATCGAGTGGGACGGACGACAGGACGCGCTCGACTTCCTCCAGCCGCAGCACGTCTACGCCGACCTCGGGCTCCGCGCCTGCATCGACGACCTCCTCGACAAACCCGCCCGCCACGCGCAGCCCGAGACGCTGGCCGCCATCAACGACTACGTCCTCTTCATCCGGACCAGCCCGCCCTTCGCGAGCGCCGAGGCACTGATCGCCCACTACGCGCGCGAGCGCGGCATCGTTCCCGGCGAGCCGACGTCGTGATCCGCGCGACGCCCACGACCGCCGACGTGCGCAGCGCGGTGCTGGCCGCGGCGTGGGCCTTCGTCGGCTTCGGTCTCTACGTCACCGCGATCGACGCCTCGGGCTGGATCACCTTCCCGTTGCTGCCGGTGCTCGCCATCTTCGCCACCCTGGCACTCGTCAACGTCGTGCTGGCACGCTTCGCCGACGTCTGGGCCGGCCCGGCGTGGACGGCGTGGGCGTATGAAGGCTTCCACGCCGCCGCGCTCACCGTCGTCGTCTACTTCTTCGGCGGCATGTCGCTCGGCGTCTTCGTGGTCGTGTACTCGTTCCTGGTCGTGCACACCGAGGTGCTGCGACCCGACGCCTCGGTGTACGTCACCGCCAACCTCTGCGCGCTCTGCTACGCCGTGCTGGCGACGCTCGAGCACTTCGGGTGGGTCGAGAGCCGCTACGGCCTGCAGGTGCCCTTCACCGCCGGGAACCGGCTCGCCGTCGTGTCGTTCGCGACGATCTCGTTCAACTTCCTCGCCCTCTACGCCAGCCGTCACGGCACGCAGCTGCGTCGCATGGCATCGCGGCTCGAGCAGATGGTCACCGACCGCACCGCCGACCTCGAGCGCACCAACCGAGAGCTCACCGCCACCGCGGCGGCGCTCGAGACCAAGCAGGAGGAGGTGCAGTCCTTCGTCTACACGGTCACGCACGACGTCAAGAATCCGCTGAACGCCATCGTGATGCTCACCGACCTCGTCCTCGAGGAGGACGGCGCGCGGCTCGGGCCCGAGGCGCGCGGCCGCCTCGAGCGCGTGCTCCGCACCGCGGAGCACACCGAGGACATGATCCGCGACCTGCTCGGGCTCTTCCGCGTGACGTCGCGTGCCGAGCCCCCCACCTGGGTCGATCTCGACACGCTGGCGCACACCACCCTCGAGACGCTGCGCCCGCAGCTCGACGCGAAGGGCATCCACGTCGACCTCGCGCCGCTGCCGCAGGTCTGGGGCGAGCCCAGCAAGCTCGGCCACCTCCTCGCCAACCTGCTCGGCAACGCGGTCAAATACGTGTCCGCGCAGCAGGGCCGGGTGACGGTCTCGGGCGAGCTCCGTGACGGGCAGGCGGTCCTGACGGTGCGCGACAACGGCATCGGCATCGACCCGGTGTACCACCGCCGCATCTTCGAGCCGTTCGGTCGCGTGCCCGGCCCGCAGCAGCTGGTCGACGGCCACGAGGTGGCAGGCTCGGGCGTCGGCCTCGCCATCGTGCAGCAGATCGCGCGCGCGCACGGCGGCAGCGTCGTCGTCGAGTCGGCCGCCGGCGCGGGCAGCACGTTCCACGTCCGCCTGCCGCACGGGCCGCGGCCATGAGCGCAACGCGCCGCCGCGTCCTCGTCGTCGACGACAACCCCGGCTATCTCGACGTCATCCGCACCATCCTCCGCGACGACGAGCACGGCATCGACATGGAGGTCGCCGAGACCGGCACCGCGGCGGTCGCCCTCCTGCGCGACCGTCCGCCCGACGCCCTGCCGGCGGTGGTCTTCCTCGACTTCCACCTGCCCGATCTCACCGCGCCCGAGGTGCTCCGGCGCCTGCGTGCGCTTCCCACGCTGCGCGACGTGCGCGTCATCGTGATGAGCCAGTCGGAGTGGGACGCCGATCGTCGCGCCGCGCTCGACGCCGGGGCCCAGGGATTCTTCGCGAAGCCCTCGCGCGCCCAGGCGTTGCGCGACCTGCTCCTCGCCCACCTGCCGCCGGCGTGACGCCCGCGTCGGAGCCCGTCCAGGGTCGAATCGGGTGAGAGAACGGGCCGGGGGCGGCACGTTTCCCCGGACGGGCTCCGACGCGGGCGTCCCTCAGGCGATGACGTGCAGGTGCTTGCCTCCGTCGGCCGTCACCACCACCGATTTCGCCGCGCCACGCGCTAGAAACACCGGGCGCAGCAACATGACGATGGCCGGCAGCACCACCAGCGCGCCCGCCGACGAGACCAGCATCGCCAGCGCCACCAGCGACCCCAGCCGCACGTGGACGGCGAAGCCCGAGAAGCACAGCGTCGCGTAGCCGAACGCGATCGCGGACGACACGAACAGGATCGCCTTGCCGGACGTCGCCAGGGCGTGCCCCACCGCCTCGCCCAGGTCCGTCGTCGCGGCCCGCTCCTCGCGAATCCGGAAGAGCAGGTACATGGCGTAGTCGGCGCCGATGCCGACGGCCATCGCCGAGATCACCGCCGTCATGCTGTCGAGCGGGATGCCGAACAGCCCCATCACTCCGAAGTTGACGGCGACGGCCAGCGCCAGCGGCACCGCCACCAGCAGCCCGGCAAGCAGCGAGCGCAGCAGGATCGCCGAGATCACCACCGTGATGACGGCGATCTGGACGATGTTGCGCAGCTTGCCCTGCACCATCACCTCGTTCGTCGCCGCCGTCGACGCGAGCGTGCCCGTGTAGCGCACGACGTAGCCGGGCGGGAAGATGCTGTGCACGAGGTGGTCGGCGGTGGCGATGAGCCGCTCGCCGAACCGCGTGTCGTCGTCGTGCACCAGGAGACGGACCTTGGCGATGCGGTGCGCGGGATCGATGATGGTGTCGAAGTCCTCACCGCCCCCCGACATCGAGTAGAGCAGCAGGTACTGCGCCGTGAGCTCGCGCGTGTCGGGCAGCGCGCCGGCGTCGGGCCGGTCGGCGTTCATCGCGGCGTGCATCTTGGCGATGAAGTCGACGTACGACGTCACCTTGCCGACACCGGGCTCGGCGGCGAGCCGTTTCTGCACCACCGAGATGGCGCGCAGGATCGCGGGCTCCTCCATGGACCCCTCGCCCTGTCCCTCGACGAGGAGGATCAGCGTGTTGGTGCCCGAGAAGTGCCGGTTGATGGCGGAATCCTCGACCCGTACCGGGTCGGTCGGCCGGAACTGCCCCTTGACGCTCTGGCCGACCTGCACCCGCGCCGCGAGCGCCGCGCAGAGGAGGACGAGCAGCACGCTCCCGCCGACGACGGCCACCGGCCGCGTGCGCGCGGCGGACGATGCGCCGTCGATCAGGCGATCGAGGAGGGGATGCGCCGCCGCCTCGCGCTCGCGCTCGTGCCGGCGGGGTGCGGGCAGCATGGCGCGGACGGCCGGGATCAGCGTCATCTCGATCACCATCGCCGACAGGATGCCGAAGCCGGTGAAGAGCCCGAACGTCCGCACCGTCGCCGTCCCGAAGGTCACGAGCGAGCAGAACGACAGCGCCGCCACGCTGCCGGCGGCGAGCATCACGGGCCCCACCCGGACCAGGCTCGCCACCACCGCCTCGTGCACGTCGCCGACGCGATCGAACTCCTCGTAGAAGCGCTTCAGCACCTGCACCGCGTGGCCCGCGGCCACCGCCAGGATCAGGATCGGCGTCGTGGTGTTGAACGGGTCGAGCGAGACGTGCATCAGCCCCATCAGGCCGAGCGCCCAGAACACCGACATGAGGCCGGTCGCCAGCGGCAGGAACAGCGCCTGCAACGTGCGGAACGCGTCGTAGTGCACCAGCCCGATGACGACCAGCGCGAGCGGGAAGAAATAGACCATGCGGCTGGCGTAGTCGCTGAGCTGCGCCAGGAAGACGACCAGGCCGGAGAGGCGGACGTCGAACGTGCCGTCCTGCTCCTCGGCCAACGCCTGCAGCACCGCCGCGTGGAGCTGACGATAGCCCGGCGTCTGTGGCGTGAGCTCGAAGCTCGCCTGCACCGCCGCCGCCGAGCCGTCCTCGGCCACCAGCGTGCCGACGTAGGCGTCGTTGGCGAAGGCGCGCTCGCGCACCGCCGCGGCGCCCGCGGCGTCGGTCGGGGGCTCGGCCATGATGCGCGTCACCTCGAGACCGTCGGCCGTGCCCCGGATGTCCTTCACCTGCGGGGCGGCCAGGCTCTGCACCAGGGCGGGATTCGCGCCCGGCACCTTGCGCAGCCGCTCGGTGATGCGCGCGAGCTTGGTCAGGAACGCCGGCGTGAAGACGTTGCGGTCGTGCGGGAAGAGCCCGACCACCACCAGGTTCTTGTCGCCGAAGAGCCGGTGCACCTCGTTGAGCGTCTGGATGTAGGGATGCGCCTGCGGCACCTGCGCGTCGGGGTCGACTTCGACGTGGAGGCGGGTGGCAGCGACGGTGAGCAATGCGGTGGCGACGAGGACGCCGCCCAGGACGGCCCAGCGATGCCGGATCACCCACCGAGCGTAGATCTCGATGGCGGACATGGCTCAGGACCCGACGGCCAGCCGCCGCACCGAGCGCACCGGCGCCGCGAGCGGCGGCGCCACACGCGGCACCTCGAGCTGCGGCATGGCGGGCCCCATGAAGAGCCCCCGGAACGGATGCCCGTCCATGATCTCCGTCGCGCCGCGCACGTCGAACGAGAGCAGCTCGTGCTCGGCGTTGCCGAGCTTCTCGTAGCGCGCCGTGAGCCCGGTGCGACGGAAGCGGATCCACTCGAAGGTCCAGATGCGCTCGGGCTTGGCGCAGATGACCATGTAGTGCGACCCGACGACGTCCAGCATCTGCCGGCAGAGGTGGAAGAGGCCGAAGGACACCACCGGGATGAAGGTCTTGCTCTTGCGGTACTCGGGGAGGATCGCGAACCGCGAGATCTCGACGGCGTGATTGGTCTGCAGGGGGAGGGGCAGGCGGAAGTACTCCTCGGCTTCGAGGGGGCCCCCCGACCTGGGGGTCATGCGCAGGCTGCCGCACGCCTTTCCGGTCTCGAGGTCGCGCGCCAGGAGGAGCCACGACCGGCCGTCGTACTGGTCCGGGACGGGGACGCCGTAGCCGTTCCCCTCGTTGTAGACCCGGTTGCGGATGTCCATGGCCTCGGCGATCTCGGACGGGGTCTGGCAGACCGTGAACCGGAACCCGTCGAGCAGATCGAGGGGCAGCCCGGCGTCCTGGTCGTCCTCGAGTCGGGCGGCGGTATCTGTGAGCGTGGCCATGTGGGTCCTCCTGCCATGCTCCAGTGCAACTGACGTGCCCTTCCTTATGGTTGGAATCGCGCGGATTCACGCGTTTCCGGGAGGAACGGCCGTTCCCACCGACCCCTCATGGGCCCCCGCGTTCCCAGGAGACACTGCTTGTGAGTCCCGGCGAGGCTCCGCAGAATCGGTTGGGCTCTCCATGGGATACGACTGGCTCGTTCCATTGGCCGCTGCGGTGGCCAACCTGATGATCTCCGCTTCGGTCCTGTGGCGGAGCCACCGCGATCGCACGTCCTGGATCTTCGCCGGGATGATGGACTGCATCGTGGCGTGGAACCTGTGCCTGTTCGCGCTCTACTACTTCCCGACCCCGGCCGAGGCCGAGTTCTGGAGCCGGATGGCGCGCACCGGGCTCTGCTTCGCCCCGGTCGCGTCGTACCACGCGACCCTCTCGATCGGGGCCTACGAGCACCGCGTCTGGCGCGTCCTGCTCGTCGGCGGCTACGTCGCGGCCACCCTGGTGGCCATCGCCAATCTCGCCGGGCTGCTCGTCCAGGGCGTCAAGCCGCACCAGTGGGGGTTCTATCCCGAGCCCACACCGCTCTACGGCGTCCTGACCGCGCTCATCGTCGGCTACCTGCTGCTGACGGTGGTCCTGATGACGTACGGCTACCGCCACCCGGCCTCGGCGCGCCAGCGCGTGCAGATCAAGTTCCTGTGCGTGGCGGGCCTGGTCCAGGTGCCCTTCGGCCTCACCAACCTGCTGCCGGTCTACGGCATCGAGATCTATCCGCTCGGCAGCCTCGGCTCGGTGATCTACGTCAGCATCATCGCCTACGCGATCGTGCGACACCGGTTCATGGACCTCGACTACCTGGTGCGCAAGGTGGTCAGCTTCTCGCTCGCGTCGACCGTCGTGCTGGGCCCCGGCACCGTCGTGGTGACGCTGCTCGCCCGGCGCGTCGAGGCCAACGACCCGTTGCTGCTCGGGCTGACCGCCGCCACGCTGGCCCTGATCGCCGCGGTCCTGGTGCCCACGCTCCAGCGCGCCCTCGAGACGCGCATCCAGCGGGCCTTCTTCCCACAGCGCTTCGACTATCGCCGCCGCCTCCGCCAGTTCGCCACCACGCTCGTCCACGAGCTCGACGAGGGGCAGCTGCTCCGCCGGCTCGGCGACACGCTCACGGAGATCCTCGACCTCGAGCATGCCTACGTCTTCGCGCGCGACGAACAGGGTGGGCACCTGGCGCTCGCCTACCCGGTCCCGGCGTCGCCGCAGTGGCTGGACGACGAGCTCGTCGACGTCCTCGAGCCGCTGCACGGCCCGCTCCTCGCGGGCGAGATGGAGGTCGTGAGCCCCGCGGCCGGCGCGATCCTGCAGGCGCGGCGCTGGGAAGTGGTGATGCCACTGCGCGTGAACGACCGCCTGATCGGCCTGGTGGCCCTCGGGCCCAACAAGGACATGCGCATCGCGTCGGCCGAGGACCTGCAGCTCCTCGCCACCGTCGCCGCGGGCGCCAGCGTGGCGCTCGAGAACAGCCGCCTCTCCCGCGAGCTGCGACGTTCGGAGGTCGTGCTGCAGCGGGCCAGCAAGCTGTCGTCCCTGGGGACGCTGGCCGCCGGCATCGCGCACGAGATCCGCAACCCGCTGGTGGCGGTGAAGACGTTCCTCGATCTGCTGCCGCAGCGGCTCGACGACCGCGAGTTCGTGCTCAAGTTCCGCGAGCTCAGCCAGAGCGAGCTGCGCCGCGTGACCGACCTGATCTCCGGCCTCCTCGCCCTCGGCAAGTCGAGCACCGCCGAACGACGCACGGTCGACCTCGAGTCGTCGCTCGAGCCGGTGCTCGGGCTCATGGAGACGGCGGCGCGCAAGCGCGAGGTGCACATGATCGTCGACCTGGCGCGCGGCCTGCCGCCGATCTGGGCCGACGCCGACCAGGTGAAGCAGATCGTGCTCAACCTGCTGCTGAACGCCATCGAGGCCAGCCCGAACGGGCGCGTGGTCCGCCTCGAGGGACGGGCTTCGGTCGCCGGCACCGTCGTGCTCGAGATCCGCGACGAGGGCTGCGGCATCTCGCCGGAGAACCTCGAGAGCATCTTCGAGCCCTTCTTCACGACGAAGGAATCGGGGACCGGCCTCGGCCTGCCGCTCGTCCACCAGATGGTGGTGGAGCACGGCGGTGAGATCACCGTCGAGAGCGAGGTCGGCCGCGGTACGGTGTTCCGTGTCGCGCTGCCGGCCGCCGACGTGGACGCGCTGCGCCCGACCGGGACCTGAGCGCCGCTCAGCCGGTACGCGCGACGACGGGCGGAGGCACGACGATCTCCGGATCGTCGGACTCCATGAAGAACTCCCAGAAGCGGTGGCGTCCGCGGGAGTTCTCGATGGCACTTCCCACCCGGCTCACGAGGAGCTCGTGGAGCGCGCCGTCGAGCGCCCGGTACGGGGCGCTGCGTCCGGTGCGCTCGAAGCCGATCCACTCGTAGGTCGAGACGCGCTCCGGCTTGGCGCACACGACGACCGTGTCGATACCGAGCCGGACCACGTAGCGGATACAGAGCTTGAAGAGGCCGAGGGCGACCGCCGGCAGGAAGCGCGGACCGGTGCGATGGGACGGCAGGATCGCGAAGCGCGTCACCTCGACGACGCGACCGCTCGTCAGTGATGGGGGCAGCAGGAAGTACTGGGTGGCCTCGAGCGGACCCGCAGCCTGGGGCGTCATCCGGAGCGAGCCCACGGCCTCGCCGGTGGCCGCATCCTCCGCCAGCAGCATCCAGGAGTGCGCGTCGTAGGCGTCCGGGATCGCCACGTCGTAGCCGCACTCGTCGCGATACACCCGGCGGCGCACGTCGAGCGCACGGCGGACGTCCTCTGGGGATTCGCACACCCGGAACCGGTAGCCACGCAGCAGTCCACGCAGATGGCCGTCGCGCCGGACGGACCTGGCGCGAACCGGGCGTTGGTCCAGGTGCGGTGTCATTCCTGCAGTTCCCCTCGAGACGGCAGAGCAACCCCCATGCCGCCGTCCCGGTGTGCACCGCATTCGGCCCGCACGCCGCCAGGTGGGAACCGCGGTTCCCAACCGATATCGAATGGGACCCACGGTTCGCATGCACCCCACATGCTCGGCTTGTGAGTGCGGCGGTACACCGGACAATCGAGATCAGCGATGCAGTATCACGCGGCCGTCCCGCTCCTTGCGGCGGTGGCGAACCTGGTCATCTGCGGCTCCGTGGTTCGACGGGGCCGCTCCCGGATGACCATGGCGTTCGCCTGGATGACCGTCTGCATGGTCAGCTGGAACCTCGACATCTTCGCGCTGTACCACTTCGCCGACCCTGCGGCGGCCGAGTGGTGGAGCCGGGTGTTCCGCATCGGCATCTGCTTCGCCCCGGTGGCGTCGCTGCACGGCGCGCTCGTCCTGGTGGGCTCATGGGGACGCGGCTGGCGCCTGCTCCTCGGCGCGGGCTACGCGCTCGCCGCGCTGCTCGCCATGGCCAACATGGCGGGCTGGCTCGTGCGCGGCGTCTCGCCGCACCCGTGGGGCTGGTACATCGAGCCCACGCCGCTCTACGGCGTGCTGTCGACGCTGATCGTCGTCTTCCTGCTGCTCACCGTCGAGCGCGTCTGGTACGCCTTCCGGCACTCGGCGTCGCCGCGCAGCCGCGTGCAGGCGAAGTTCTGGCTGCTGGCGGGCGGCGTGCAGATTCCGTTCGGCCTCACCAACCTCCTGCCGGTCTACGGCATCGACGTGTACCCGCTCGGCAACGTCGGCAACGTCCTCTACGTCGGCATCATCGGCTACGCCATCGCCCGCCACCGCCTGATGGACGTCGACTACGTCGTCCGCAAGCTCGTGAGCTTCTCGCTGGCGTTGAGCGTCGTCCTCGTGCCGGGCGGCGTGGCGCTCTATGCCGTCGCCAGCGCCACGCCGGCACTGCCGCCGCTGGTGCAGGTGGTCGCCGCCGAGCTCCTGATGGTGGTCGGGCTGCTCGTCGTGCCCGCGCTGCAGGCGGGGCTCGAGACGCGCGTGCAGCGCGCCTTCTTCGCGCGGCGCTTCGACGCGCGACGGCGCCTGCGTGAGCTGGCGAGCGAGCTCGTGCACATCCTCGACGAGCCCACGCTGGTGACGCGTCTCGGTGACGGCCTCACCGACATCATCGACGCCGAGCCGTGCGAGATCTTCCTGCGTGACGATCAGACCCGCCACCTGCTGCGCGTCCATCCGTCCAATGGCGACGGCGACGATCTGCTGCCCGATGCGGTCGCGGAGGCACTCGAAGCCATCGGCGAGCCGGTGCTCACGGCCGAGCTCGAGAGCGGCTGGCCCGACGCGGCCACGCCATTGCGGCTGCGTGGCGTCGAGCTGGCGGTACCGTTGCGGATCGAGAGCCGCCTCACCGGCGTCATCCTCCTCGGCGCGAACCGCGAGTACCGCATCTACTCGGGGGAGGACATCACGCTGCTCTCGACGGTGGCGGGTGGCGCCAGCGTCGCGCTCGAGAACAGCCGGCTGTCGCGCGAGCTGCGCCGCTCCGAGGTGGTGCTCCAGCGCGCCAATCGGCTGTCGTCGCTCGGCATGCTGGCCGCCGGCATCGCGCACGAGATCCGCAACCCGCTGGTCGCCGTGAAGACGTTCCTCGACCTCCTGCCACAGCGTCTCCACGACGCCGAGTTCCTCGGCGAGTTCCGCGAGCTCAGTCAGAGCGAGCTGCGGCGCGTGAACGACCTCATCAGCGACCTGCTGGCGCTCGGCAAGTCGACGACGGCGCAGCGACGCGCCATCGACCTCGCCGGCACGCTCGAGCCCGTCGTCCGCCTCATGGAGGCGCCGGCCCGCAAGCGCCAGATCGAGATCGCCATCGACATCGACCCGGCCCTCCCGTCGGTGTGGGCCGATCCGGATCAGCTGAAGCAGATCGCGCTCAACCTGCTGCTGAATGCCATCGACGCCGGTCCACCCGGCAGTACGGTCTCGCTCACCGCGCACGCCCGCGACGGCGCGATGGCCTCGCTCGAGTTCCACGACGACGGCGGCGGCATCCCGGCCGAGCACCTCGAGAACATCTTCGAGCCGTTCTTCACCACCAAGGAGGCGGGGACCGGGCTCGGCCTGCCGCTCGTCCACCAGATGGTCGTCGAGCACGGCGGCGAGATCACGGTCGACAGCGATCCCGGGCGCGGCACCACCTTCCACGTCTCGCTGCCGCTCGCCGAGACGTCGCCGCTGCGGCGCACCGGCACCTGACGCCGGGAACGGCGGGGCCCTGCGCTGCCCCGGTGGGAACCGGCGTTCGGCGTAACCCACGGTGATTCGTCAGTCCGTCCGTGCACCCACCGCCGGTATGGCAGTTGCTATATCGGCACTGGCCGCGAGCAGCACCACGATGAACACCGGATTGTCGCAGATCGTCGAGCAGGACCGTGTCGCTTCGGTCGCCGATACCGCCCCCCGGCGGGTCGTGGTCACCGGGCTCGGCATCATCGCCGGCTCGGGTGCCGGGCCCGACGCGCTCTGGGCGCACCTGATCGATGGTCGCTCCGCGTCGCGTCCGCTGAGCCGCTTCGAGGTCTCCGACCACGGCGTCCAGATCGCCGTCGAGGTCCCCGACTTCAGGCCGCGCGACTTCATGACGGCCGCGAAGGCGCGCAGCGCCGGCCGGTTCAGCCAGCTCACGATCGCCGCCGCCCGCCTCGCCGTGGAGGACGCGCGTATGCCGCTGTCCTCACTCGCCTCGCCGCGCGCCGGATTCTTCGTCGGCACGGCCATGGGTGCGGTCGGCGTCAGCGAGGAGCAGTCTGCCGACTTCCACGAGCGCGGCGCCCGCTCCATCGACCGCAGCTTTCCCTTCTGCGCGTCGCCGCACTCCGCGGCGACCCTTGCCGCCAGCGACTACGCCATCGGCGGACCGGTGGCGAGCCTGTGCTCCGAATGCCCTGCCGGGCTCGACGCCGTCGCCACCGCCTGGGGTCGCCTGCGCAGCGGCGAGCTCGACGTCGCGCTCGCCGGCGGCGCGGACGCACCGCTCTCCCCCGTGCTCTTCACCGGCTATGCGCGCGCCGGCGTGCTCGCCACCGACGTCGGGCCGCCCGACGCCTGCGGGCGGCCGTTCGACCGCCGTCGCAGCGGCTTCGTCCTGGGCGAGGCGGGCGCGCTGCTGGCCCTCGAGAGCCTCGAGCATGCGCGTGCCCGCGGCGCGCGCATCTATGGCGAGCTGGCGGGCTTCGGCTACGGACGCGACCGACCGACGTTCGTGCCGACGGCCAACCCCACCGGCGAGGGCATCCTCGCCGCCGCGCTGGGCGCCCTCGAAGCGAGCCACCTGGCCCCGTTCGACCTGGAGCTCGTGAGCGCCCACGCCAACGGGCTGCGCAGCACCGACCTCGCGGAGATCCGCGCGCTGCGCACGCTGCTCGGCTCGCGACGGGGCAGCGTGCCGGTGACGTCGATCAAGGGCGCGCTCGGCCATCCGCTGGCGGCTGCCGGCGTGCTGCAGCTCGCGGCGGCCCTGCTGACCCTGTCGCACGGCATCGTCCCGGTGACGCGCAACTGCGACGACCTCGACCTGGAGTGCGATCTCGACGTCGTGCGACGCGCCCCCCGTCTCGCCCGCGTCGCCACCGCGCTCGCCACCGCCCACGGCTTCGGTGGCAGCACCACGGCGGTGATCGCGCGAAGACTCTGACTCGGCCCAAGACCATGTCTTGGGCCGGAAAAGACCGCGAGCGTGGAGCGACGATATCCGCGCGACCTCGGTGTCGCGGCCGGCGAAGCCGGCGCTCCATGGGAAGCACGCATGGGAACGGAGCACGCGGCGAGCCGGCGTCAGCGATCGGAGCAGTATGGTGCGCCGGCTTCGCCGGCCGCACCATACTGGTCGCACGCGACGTGCCGCCCCACGCTCGCGTCCCCCCCGACCCAAGACATGGTCTTGGGTCGCCTTACAGCCCCAGTCGGCGCATCTTCTTCATCAGGCCGCGGTAGCTGAGACCGAGCTCCTCGGCGACGCGAGCCTTCACGCCGTTGGCGCGCTCGAGCGCCTGGATGATCTGCATGCGCTCGAACTCGTCGGTCTTGCCCTGCAGCGCCCCCGGCGGACCCTCCGCGGCGGCGGCCTCGTGGACGTGGGCCGAGAGCAGGTCGTCGGTGAGCGCCGCGCCCGTCTCGGCCATCAGGATGGCGCGCTCGATCTCGTTCGCCAGCTCGCGCACGTTGCCGCGCCACGGGTAGCGCTGCAGCAGCGACACCGCCTCGGGCGTGAGCTCGCCGACGGGTTTGCGGAGCTGCCCCGAGAGCCGCGTCACGAGATGCGACGCGATGACGGCGATGTCCTCGGGACGCTCGCGCAGCGGTGGGATCGTGATCGGGAACACCGCCAGCCGGTAGTAGAGGTCCTCGCGGAAGCGGCCGGCGCGCGCGTCCTCGTCGAGCCGACGGTTGGTGGCGGCGATGACGCGGACGTCGACCGGGTGCGAGCGATTGTCGCCGACGGGGCGGATCTCGCCCTCCTGCAGGACGCGCAGCAGCTTCGCCTGCAGATCGCGCGTCGTCTCGGAGATCTCGTCGAGGAACAGCGTGCCGCCGTCGGCGACCTCGAACAGGCCTTTGCGATCCGCGACCGCGCCCGTGAACGAGCCGCGCCGGTGGCCGAAGAGCTCGCTCTCGAGAATGCCCTCCGAGAGCGACGCGCAGTTCACCGCGACGAAGAGGTCGTTGCAGCGCGGGCTGGCGGCGTGGATGGCGCGCGCCACCAGCTCCTTGCCGGTGCCGGTCTCACCCGCGATGAGCACCGTGCTGCGCGACGGCGCCACCTTGGCGACCATGGCGAGCACGTCCTTGATGGCGGCGCTGGCGCCGACGATCTCCGCCGGTGCGACGGTGGTCTCGCGCAGGTAGGCGTTCTCGACCGCGAGCCGCTCGTTGGCACGGCGCAGCTCCTCGACCAGGCGGGCGTTCTCGCGCTGCAGGTGGAACACCTCGATCGCGCGCAGGAGCGCCATGCGCAGCTCTTCCGTGTCCCACGGCTTGGTGACGTAGCGGTAGATGCGGCTCGCGTTCACCGCGTGGACCAGCGCGTCGACGTCGGTGTAGCCGGTGAGGATGAGACGGATGGCGTCGGGGCGCACCGTCATCGAGTGCTCGAGGAACTCGGTGCCACCCATGCCGGGCATGCGCTGATCGGCGACGATCACCGCGACGTCGCGCTCGCGCAGGACGTCGAGACCCTTGGGACCACTGTCGGCGGTGACGATGTCGAACTCGTCGCCGTAGTTGAAGGCGAACGAGCGCAGGATGTCCGGCTCGTCGTCCACCACCAGGATCGGATGCTGCCGGTAGTCGAGCGACACGCGCGCAATCTATCGGCTTCCGCCGACGACGCTGTCAAGCGACGGCGGCACCCACGGGCAGGCGGATGCGGAAGACGGTGCCGTTTCCGGGGCTGCTCTCCACCGCGATCGTGCCGCCGTGGGCCGTCACCACGCCATGGCTGATGGCAAGGCCGAGGCCGGTGCCACCGCCCACGTCCTTCGTGGTGAAGAAGGGGTCGAAGATACGGCCCATCACGTCGGCCGGCATGCCGCCGCCGTCGTCGCGGATGGCGACCTCGACGACGTCGCCCTCCCGCCGCGTCGACACCCAGATGTTGCCCTGGCCGGTGATGGCGTCGCAGGCGTTCGAGAGGACGTTCATGAAGACCTGATTCATCTGGCCTGGGTCGCACTCCACCAGCGGCAGCGACCCGAAGTCGCGGTGCACGGTGATGCGCTCCCGCCAGCGCGACTCGAGCAGCCGCAGGCTCACCTCGAGCCCTTCGTGCAGCTCCACGGCCTTGCGAGCGGCCTCCCCCAGCCGCGAGAAGCTGCGCAGGTCCTTCACGATGGCCGACGTCCGCTCGGCGCCGCGCGCCATGATGTCGACGATGTCCCCGGCTTCGCGCAGCATCGCCTGCACCGGCGGAGCGGCCTCGGCGGCGGCGCGCTCGAGACGACGGCGCAGCGGCGGCACGCTGGTGGCGATGAAGCTCACCGGGTTGTTGATCTCGTGCGCGACGCCGGCCACCAGCCGGCCGAGCGACGCCATCTTCTCCGACTGCACGAGCTGCACCTGCGCCTGCTTGAGCTCCTGCAGCGCGCTGCCGAGATCGCGGTTCGACGCCTCGAGCTGCGCGGTGCGCTCGACGACGCGTTCCTCCAGGCGCGCGTTCAGCTCCACGACCGTCTCGTACGAAGCCGCGTTCTGCAGCGCCGTCGCCGCCTGGTGCGCCAGCGCGCGCAGGAAGGCGGCGTCACCCGCGGTGTAGAACAGGCCCGAGCGCTTGGCGCCGGCGGTGAGAAGCCCCACCACCTCGCCGCGACGCACCATCGGCACCGCGACTTCGGCGCCGAGCCCGGCGAGCCCGTCGCGCACGCGCTCGTGCACCGCCGGATCGGGATAGCTCTCCGGCGAATCGAACGCGGTGAGCACGCGTCCGTCGGCGAGCAACGGCGCCAGCGACGCCGGCACGGTGACGTCGCCGCCCACCTCGCGCAGGGGCTGTCCGGAGAAGAGCCGCGTGCCCGCGTTCGGAATCGCGCCCTGCACCCCGTCGCGCACGAGCGTCGCGATGTGCTCGCGCGTCAGCGCCGACGCCAGCTGCGCGCCCACCGCCTCGAGCACCTGCGCGCCGTCGTACGAGGTGCGGAAGAACACCCGATCGACCACGCCCTGCAGCAGCGTGCGCAGCGGGTTGAAGAGCACCAGCACGGCGAGCGTGAACGCGACGGGGAAGGCCGCGGAGTCGGTGATGGCGCCGGGCAGCGTCAGGTTGAAGAGCACCACCGCGCCCACGTAGGCGACGCCGACCGCGCCGGTGAGCAGCAGGTAGTACGCGCCGCGCTTCACCATGGCGTCGATCTCGAACAGGTCGTGCTTGACGATGGCGTAGGCGAGCGCCAGCGCGAACAGGAAGCCGGTGAACGCGCCGGTGTTCACCGGCACGCCGCCCGCCGTCGCCGCCGACGCCAGGAAGATCGCGCCCGGCAGCGCGAACCCGGCGAGCGTGCCGAGCGTCATCACGCGGATGCGCTGGCGCGCGAGCTCGGAGCGACCCTGCCGGTACTCCTGGATCAGCCGCACCCCGAAGGTCAGCGCCGCGAGCCCCAGGTAGAACGTCGCGGCATTATGGATCAGCGTGTAGGCGGCGGGTCGATAGAGCAGCAGCTCGTACGGCACCAGGATCAGGCCCGAGATCAGGTAGGCCACCCAGATGTAGCGCGCCAGCGGATGGGGCTGCGGAAACAGCAGCGAGAGGTGCAACGCCGCCGCGGGAAACACCGACTCGCCGACGACGTGGAGGCGGAAGAACGTCGCCGGCCCGTAGAGGTCCATCGCCGTCACCATCCACAGCGCGGACGACGTGCCGAAGGAGAGCAGCGCACGCCCGAGCGGCAGCCGCGGCCGCAGGACCCACACCATCAGCCCGAGCGCCAGGTACGTGGCGCTGTTCAGGAGATACGCGCCGAAGAGCAGTATCCAGTCGCGCACCCCGAAGCGCTCGCACGGCACCGCGACGACGCGCTCGCTCCCGTCGCGTCGCAGCAGGTAGCTCACCGGCGTACCCGGCGTCAGCCCCGCGACCATCTCGTAGATCTCCGGCGTCGATGCGACGGGATGCCCGTCCACCTCGACGACCTGGCTCTGGTAGAGGTCCGTCCCCCCGGCCCAGTGCGCCAGGCCGATCGACGCCACGACGCGGTTGTCGAGGAGCAGGAACCCCGGGAAGACCCGTCCCACCCAGGCGGCACTCGTGATGGTGGTCCGTGTCGCCAGCGCCACCGCCAGCAGCCCGATGGCGATCGCCCCGAGCCGGACCGCCCGCGGCGCGCGAGGCGTCGTGGGAAACCGCTCCGTCGTCGACGCAGCCGGCGGCATTGCTCGCGGGAACTAGCGCGGATCGTTCCCGCAGTTCCAGCCGGCGCCCCGTCTGGAGCGCGTCAGGCGGCGGCGGAAACCGACGACGGGCGCGGCGCCGCGGCGAGGAACGGGTCGTCCGCCGAGTTCGGCGTCACCGGATCGGGATACTGGTAGGCGCTGGTCGTCGTCATCAGCGGGCCGAGCAGGGTCGGATCGACGTGCGAGCTCCAGCGCTCGTAGTACCCCGCGTCGCGCAGGAGGCGATGGACGGCGGGCAGCCGGTAGCAGGGGATGCCCGGGTAGAGATGATGCTCGAGGTGGAAGTTGTTGCCGAAGAAGAGCGCGGTGTACAAGGGGTGGACATAGCTTCTGGTGTCGCGGAACGGACCGATACCGGTGCTGGCGTGCTCGAGATACCCGCGCAGGCCGGACATCGGCATCAGGAGCACGAGGGGGAGGACGATGGCGAACAGCGCCGTGCGAGGCGCCCACAGACCGAACGCGATGTACGCGCCGATCCAGAACACCAGCATCGCGACGTTCATGCAGGCCAGCACGCGCTGCGCCTTCGGGCTGAAGGGGAGCTTGTAGCCCAGTCCCAGCGGCTTCCCGAGTGCCATGCGTGCCAGGTTCTGCTGATGGGTGCGGTTGCCCGCCAACCGCGCCAGGAAGAACCGACGCCAGAAGGTACGGAAGCGCGGGTAGATGTGCGCATCGGGATCCGAGGCCTGGTTGGTGAACCGGTGGTGGTTCCAGTGCGAGATCCCGTAGCCGATCGCACTGAAGGACGTCATCGCGGACAGGAAGGTCCCGATCACGACGCTCACGTACTTGTCGGGGTGGAGGTTCAGGTGGATGCCCTCGTGACCGAGGAACCCGAGCATGTGCGCCCCATGGGCGGCGCCCAGGACGAGGACGGTGACGCCGACGATCCGGAGCGCCAGCGGCGCGTCCATGCTGGCGACCAGGCTCGCCAGCAGACCGCAGCCGACGAAGAGACCGGCGGCGTGCAGCACGAGCGCGATCACGTGTGGCGCGCTCGGCTCGTAGAGGTGTCGGGGCAGGCTCGGCCGCACACCACGGGAGGAGTCCTCGGTCGCGTACTCCGGGACGACGCCGTGCTCGCGGACCTCCGGCTGGTGCCGTCCGGGTCGATCGTTCGAGATGTCCGTGAAGCCTTCCATGTGAGCCCCTCCACGAGCGTCCAAACGCAACCTTCGTGCCTGCCCGCGGAGCCCACGAAATGGTGCCCGCGGACATGTCGAGGTGGGAACCGTGGTTCCCATCGCCCGCGCATGGGAACCGGGATTCCCGGATGAGGCGGCTCCTGACGATCGCGACGGTCACCCTGGCCCTCGGCTTCGCCGCCCTGGTCTCGTGGGCGCCCTACGCCGCCGACCGCCTGAAGAACCGCATCGTCGCGGACGAGACCGGGGCCCCGAGCGCGCGGGCCCTGGCCCTGGTCGGGCGCCTGCGGGTGGCCGATCTGCACGCGGATTCGCTCCTCTGGGGGCGCGACCTGCTCGAGCGACACGCGCGCGGGCACGTCGACGTGCCGCGGCTCGTGCAGGGTCACGTCACCCTCCAGGGCTTCGGCGTCGTGACGCGGGCCCCGCTGGTTCTCGACATCGAGCGCAACGAGGACGACGCCGCCGACGTCATCACCCTCCTCGCCCTGGCCCAGCTCTGGCCCCAGGCGACGTGGGGCAGCTTCACGGAGCGCGCCCTGTACCAGGCGCGCATCTTCCAGGAGCTCGCCCGTCGCTCCGACGGCCGGTTCGCGATGATCCGCTCGGGCGCCGATCTCGAGGCCTACCTCGCCGCGCGCGCGATCGACCCGTCGCTCACGAGCGGGTTTCTCGCCATCGAGGGCGCCCACGTGCTCGAGGGCGATCTCCGCAACATCGGCACCCTCTTCGACGCCGGGTTCCGCATGATGGCCCCCACCCACTACTTCGACACCGAGCTCGGCGGCTCGGCACACGGCGAGAGCAAGCGCGGCCTGACCGACCTGGGCCGGCAGATGGTGCGCGACATGGAGGCGCGGCACATGATCGTCGACCTCGCCCACGCCTCGGCGGCGACCATCGCCGACGTCCTCGCGATCGCCACCCGCCCCGTCGTCGTCTCCCATACCGGCGTCCGCGGGACGTGCGACAACAACCGCAATCTCACCGACGACCAGGTGCGGGCGATCGCCGCCAACGGCGGCCTGATCGGCATCGGCTACTGGGAGACCGCCGTCTGCGGGCGCGACGGCCGCGCCGTCGCACGCGCCATCCGCCACGCCGTCGACGTCGCCGGCATCGGGCACGTGGGCCTCGGCTCCGACTTCGACGGCTCCGTGGCCACCCCGTTCGACACCACCGGGCTGGTCGCGGTCGTCGACGCGCTCCTGGCGGAGGGCTTCGGCGACGACGAGATCGCCCGCATCATGGGCGAGAACGTCCTGGCCTTCCTCGGGACCAATCTACCCCCGGGCTGAGACACGGGTTGCCCCGGCGCGCGGGCCCGGTGTACACCCACGCCCCATGGCATCGGAACGACAGCGGAATCTTCGCCGGCGGCGCAAGCGTCGCCGAGAGCGTGTGCGCGCGCGGCGGCACGAGACGATCAAAGAGAAGCGGAAGCAGCGGGCGGCCGCGAAGCACTGACCCTCACGACAGGGGGGCGGCCGGAAGCCGCAGCCGACCCCCGTCGACGCTGCACCCGGTGCGGACGTCGAAGCGGTAGCCGTGCCAGGGGCACGTGACGCAGCCGTCGATCACGGGCGACTCGTCGAGCGGGCCGCCCAGGTGCGGGCAGACGGTGGAATGCCACACCGGCCGGCCGTCCACGTGCACGATGCGGAACGCCGGCTCGAGCACGCCGTCGAGCAGGGCCTGGCGCCGCACCATCATGCACTCGTCCTCGTCCCAGAGCGTCGTGTAGAGCGCGACGAAGCGATCACCGACCCGCTCGCGGCGATCGTCCGGCACGTCCGGCACCAGGAACGTCACCTCGATGTCGGTGACGTGCTCGGCGGTGGGCACGAGGCGCGTCACGATGTCGGTGCCGGCACCGGCGCCCTCGACCGTGCGGCTGTGGTACTCGCGCGCGGCCCGGTCGATGGCGACGTCGATGTGGAAGCGCGCGTGCGGATTCGCCCGCAGCGAGCTCTCGACGCGCATGCCGTCGGGCCGCCGCTCGAGGAGCCGCACGTGCGCGAACGTGTCGCGATGCAGCCACGGCAGGTGCTCCCAGTCGAGGACGTTCTCCCAGATGCGCTCGAGCGACGCGTGGACGATCCGACGGTACACCGCCACCGGCAAGGACGTCATGCCCTCCCCATAGGGACGCGTGGCGGCCGACGTCAATCATCTGCCAGAATGCCCGGCGCGCGGAGGGGGAGATGGCCGACAAGACGCGGAGCAACACGTGGCGCTGGGTGCTCCTGCTGGTGCTCGCCGGCGGCATCGTCTGGGCACTGCAGGCGGGCGCGGCCGACGCGCTCACGCTGCAGAACCTGAAGGCCCGGCAGGCCGAGCTGTCGGCGTGGGTCGCGGCCAACCCGTGGTGGTCGGCCGGCCTGTTCTTCCTGGTCTACGTCGCCGTCGCCGCCGCCTCGATCCCGGGCGCAGCGGTGATGACGCTGGCGGCGGGCGCGCTCTTCGGGGTGGTCGAGGGCCTGGTGCTGGTGTCGTTCGCGAGCGCCATCGGCGCCTCGCTGGCGTTCCTGGTCGCCCGCTTCGTCCTGCGCGACGGGCTGCGCGCGCGCTATCGCGAGCGGCTCGAGCGCATCGACGCCGGCATCGAGCGCGACGGCGCGTTCTATCTCTTCACGCTGCGCCTCGTGCCGGTGTTCCCGTTCTTCCTCGTGAACCTGCTCGCCGGGCTGACGCCGATCGCGCTCGGCACGTTCTACTGGGTGAGCCAGCTCGGCATGCTCCCCGGCACGCTCGCCTACGTCTACGCCGGGACCCAGCTGGCGCGGATCTCGTCGGTGCGCGACGTCCTGTCGCCGGGGCTGCTCGGCGCCTTCGTCGTCCTCGGCGTGCTGCCGCTCGCGATGCGCTTCGTGACGCGATGGCTCGCCGCACGACGCGTCTACGAGCGGTTCACGAAGCCGGGACGGTTCGACTACAACGTCATCGTGATCGGCGCCGGCTCGGCCGGCCTCGTGTCGGCATACATCGCCTCGACGGTGAAGGCGCGCGTCGCGCTCATCGAGAAGCACCGCATGGGGGGCGACTGCCTCAACACGGGCTGCGTGCCGTCGAAGGCGCTGCTGCGCACCGCCCGTCTCCTCGCCGAGGCACGCGACAGCGCACGCTTCGGCGTCCGCGCCATGACCGCCGACTTCGACTTCGCCGACGCCATGGAGCGCGTGCAGCGGGTCGTCACCGCCATCGAGCCACACGACTCGGTCGAGCGCTATCGCGCCATGGGCGTCGACGTCGTCCTCGGCGAGGCGCGGCTCGTCTCGCCGTGGGAGGTCGAGGTCGACGGCCGCTGCCTGTCGGCACGCAGCATCGTGCTCGCCACCGGCGCTCGGCCGCTGGTGCCGGCGCTGCCGGGGCTCGACGCGGTCGACTACCTCACCAGCGACACGCTCTGGGGACTGCGCGCGCTGCCGCAGCGCCTGGTGGTGCTCGGCGGGGGTCCGGTGGGCTGCGAGCTGACGCAGGCGTTCGCGCGCTTCGGGAGCGCCGTCACCGTCGTCGAGATGGCCCCGCGCCTGCTGCCGCGCGAAGACGCCGACGCCGCGTCCGCGGTCGAGACGCAGCTCCGTGCCGAGGGCGTCACGGTGGCCGCCGGTCACCGTGCCGTGCGCGTCGAGCCGGGACGCCTCGTCTGCGAACGTGTCGCCGATCACACCGAGGTCACCTTCGCCTTCGATGCGCTGCTCGTGGCCCTCGGGCGTCAGGCCAACGTCGAGGGCTTCGGGCTCGAGACGCTCGGCGTCCGGCTCACCGAGCGCCGGACCATCGAGGCCGACGGCCTGCTGCGCACGAACTTCCCCAACATCCACGTCTGCGGCGACGCCACCGGGCCGTTCCAGTTCACGCACGTCGCGTCGCACCAGGCGTGGTTCGCCACCGTGAACGCGCTCCTCGCGCCGTACTGGTCGTTCCCGGTCGACTACCGCGTCATCCCGTGGGCCACGTTCACCGAGCCCGAGGTGGCCCGCGTCGGGCTCTCCGAGGACGAGGCGCGCGAGCGCACGATCGACGTCGAGGTCACGCGCTACGGCCTCGACGACCTCGACCGCGCCATCGCCGACGGCGCCGACACGGGCTTCGTCAAGGTGCTCACGCCGCCCGGCAAGGACACCATCCTCGGCGCCACCATCGTCGGCGCGCACGCCGCCGACCTGCTCGCGGAGTTCGTCCTCGCCATGAAGCACGGGCTCGGCCTGAACAAGCTCCTCGGCACGATCCACACCTACCCGACCATGGCCGAGGCCAACAAATTTGCCGCCGGCGCGTGGAAGCGCGCGCACGCGCCGCAGGGCGCCCTGCGCTGGGCGGAGCGCTTCTTCACCTGGCGCCGGGGCTGATGACCGACACTGCGCCGCTCGCCCGCATGGCCGTGATCGTTCCGGTGGGCCCGGGCGACGTCGTGGCGCCGGCGCTCTGCGCACAGCTGGCGACGCTCCCCCCGGCGACCGAGCTCCACGTCGTGTGCGCCGACGGAGACGACGTGACGCGCGCGACCGCCGCGTGCGACGCGCGCTGGCAGCGGCACGGCGCGCCGCGCGGGCGGGCCCGGCAGCAGAACGTGGGCGCCGCCGCCGCGACGCGGCCGTGGCTGTGGTTCGTCCACGCCGACTCGCGACTGGCGCCGCGCACCCTGCCCGCGCTGGCCGCGTTCCTCGCCGCCGACGTCGCGGCGCTCGGCTTCTTCGACCTCCGCTTCCACGACGGCCCGGCGCTGCTCGCGATCAACACCGTCGGCGCCTGGATCCGCAGCCGCGGCATGGGCATGCCGTTCGGCGATCAGGGGCTCGTGCTGCCGCGGGCGTCGTTCAACGATCTCGGCGGCTTCGATCCGAGGCTCGAGCGCGGCGAGGATCACGACCTCGTCTGGCGCGCGCGCCACCGCGGCCTGCCGCTACGCGCGATCGGCGCGCCGCTCTACACCAGTGGACGCCGCTACGCCGAGCACGGCTGGGGGCGGACGACCGTGTGGACGATGCGCGAGACCTGGCGGCAGGCGCGACGATTCGCGCGCCCGGCGGCGTCGCGATGAGCGGGCTCGCCATCTTCGTGAAGACGCCGGGCCGCTCGCCGGTGAAGACGCGCCTCGCCGCGGCGCGCGGCGCGGCGTGGACGGCGGACTGGTACCGTCGCGCCGCGGCCGCGGTGTCGGAGGTGGCCGTGCATGCCGGCGTCACGGCGTACTGGGCGGTGGCGGAACCCGATGCCACCTGGCCCGGACTGCCCCAGATCCAACAGGGCGACGGCGGGCTCGGCGAGCGCATGGCGCGCGTGCACGCGACGCTCGTCGCGCGACACGGCCGCGGCCTGCTCCTCGGCGCCGACGCGCCGCAGGTCTCGCCCGCGCTGCTGCGCGAC